>NZ_CP060828.1:5850000-6583750 GCF_014489635.1 Streptomyces roseirectus
CCCGGCAGGGGTTGCGTCGTGGGGGTTGTGGGATCTCTCTTTCACAGTCTGCCGGCTGTGAGACGAGTCAGAAACCGTTGATGTAGGCGAAGGACATGCGAAAGGTCCGGCGTAGAGGGTAAGACCCCCGTAGTCGAAACGTCAGCGGCTCGTTTGAGAGACACCCAAGTAGCACGGGGCCCGAGAAATCCCGTGTGAATCTGGCGGGACCACCCGCTAAGCCTAAATATTCCCTGGTGACCGATAGCGGATAGTACCGTGAGGGAATGGTGAAAAGTACCCCGGGAGGGGAGTGAAATAGTACCTGAAACCGTGTGCCTACAAGCCGTGGGAGCGTCGGACGAGGACTTGTCCTTGTCTCGTGACTGCGTGCCTTTTGAAGAATGAGCCTGCGAGTTTGCGGTGTGTTGCGAGGTTAACCCGGGTGGGGTAGCCGTAGCGAAAGCGAGTCCGAATAGGGCGTTTCTAGTAGCACGCTCAAGACCCGAAGCGGAGTGATCTAGCCATGGGCAGGTTGAAGCGGAGGTAAGACTTCGTGGAGGACCGAACCCACCAGGGTTGAAAACCTGGGGGATGACCTGTGGTTAGGGGTGAAAGGCCAATCAAACTCCGTGATAGCTGGTTCTCCCCGAAATGCATTTAGGTGCAGCGTCGTGTGTTTCTTGCCGGAGGTAGAGCACTGGATAGGCGATGGGCCCTACCGGGTTACTGACCTTAGCCAAACTCCGAATGCCGGTAAGTGAGAGCGCGGCAGTGAGACTGTGGGGGATAAGCTCCATGGTCGAGAGGGAAACAGCCCAGAGCATCGACTAAGGCCCCTAAGCGTACGCTAAGTGGGAAAGGATGTGGAGTCGCAGAGACAACCAGGAGGTTGGCTTAGAAGCAGCCACCCTTGAAAGAGTGCGTAATAGCTCACTGGTCTAGTGATTCCGCGCCGACAATGTAGCGGGGCTCAAGCGTACCGCCGAAGTCGTGTCATTGCAGCATGAGGGCCAACGCCTGCTGTGATGGGTAGGGGAGCGTCGTGTGCCGGGTGAAGCCGCGCCGGAAGGCAGTGGTGGACGGTTCACGAGTGAGAATGCAGGCATGAGTAGCGATACAAACGTGAGAAACGTTTGCGCCGATTGACTAAGGGTTCCTGGGTCAAGCTGATCTGCCCAGGGTAAGTCGGGACCTAAGGCGAGGCCGACAGGCGTAGTCGATGGATAACCGGTTGATATTCCGGTACCCGCTGTGAAGCGTCAAACATCGAACCAGGCGATGCTAAGTCCGTGAAGCCGCCCCGGAGCCTTCGGGCAAAGGGGAGTGGTGGAGCCGACGGACCAGACTTGCAGTAGGTGAGTGATGGGGTGACGCAGGAAGGTAGTCCAGCCCGGGCGGTGGTTGTCCCGGGGTAAGGGTGTAGGACGCAGGGTAGGCAAATCCGCCCTGCACGTAGTCTGAGACCTGATGCCGAGCCGATTGTGGTGAAGTGGATGATCCTATGCTGTCGAGAAAAGCCTCTAGCGAGTTTCATGGCGGCCCGTACCCTAAACCGACTCAGGTGGTCAGGTAGAGAATACCGAGGCGTTCGGGTGAACTATGGTTAAGGAACTCGGCAAAATGCCCCCGTAACTTCGGGAGAAGGGGGGCCATTCCTGGTGATCCGATTTACTCGGTGAGCTGGGGGTGGCCGCAGAGACCAGCGAGAAGCGACTGTTTACTAAAAACACAGGTCCGTGCGAAGCCGTAAGGCGATGTATACGGACTGACGCCTGCCCGGTGCTGGAACGTTAAGGGGACCGGTTAGTCAAGATTCGTCTTGGCGAAGCTGAGAACTTAAGCGCCAGTAAACGGCGGTGGTAACTATAACCATCCTAAGGTAGCGAAATTCCTTGTCGGGTAAGTTCCGACCTGCACGAATGGCGTAACGACTTCTCGACTGTCTCAACCATAGGCCCGGTGAAATTGCACTACGAGTAAAGATGCTCGTTTCGCGCAGCAGGACGGAAAGACCCCGGGACCTTTACTACAGTTTGATATTGGTGTTCGGTTCGGCTTGTGTAGGATAGCTGGGAGACTGTGAAGCAGGTACGCCAGTACTTGTGGAGTCGTCGTTGAAATACCAGTCTGGTCGTGCTGGATGTCTAACCTGGGTCCGTGATCCGGATCAGGGACAGTGTCTGATGGGTAGTTTAACTGGGGCGGTTGCCTCCTAAAGGGTAACGGAGGCGCCCAAAGGTTCCCTCAGCCTGGTTGGTAATCAGGTGTTGAGTGTAAGTGCACAAGGGAGCTTGACTGTGAGACCGACGGGTCGAGCAGGGACGAAAGTCGGGACTAGTGATCCGGCGGTGGCTTGTGGAAGCGCCGTCGCTCAACGGATAAAAGGTACCCCGGGGATAACAGGCTGATCTTCCCCAAGAGTCCATATCGACGGGATGGTTTGGCACCTCGATGTCGGCTCGTCGCATCCTGGGGCTGGAGTCGGTCCCAAGGGTTGGGCTGTTCGCCCATTAAAGCGGTACGCGAGCTGGGTTTAGAACGTCGTGAGACAGTTCGGTCCCTATCCGCTGTGCGCGTAGGAATATTGAGAAGGGCTGTCCCTAGTACGAGAGGACCGGGACGGACGAACCTCTGGTGTGCCAGTTGTTCTGCCAAGGGCATGGCTGGTTGGCTACGTTCGGGAGGGATAACCGCTGAAAGCATCTAAGCGGGAAGCCTGCTTCGAGATGAGTGTTCCCACCTCCTTGAGAGGGTAAGGCTCCCAGTAGACGACTGGGTTGATAGGCCAGATCTGGAAGCCCTGTAAGGGGTGGAGGTGACTGGTACTAATAGGCCGAGGGCTTGTCCTCAGTTGCTCGCGTCCACTGTGTTGGTTCTGAAACCACGAACAACCCCACGTTCCCACAGAGCGTGGTGCGGTTGATTGTTTCATAGTGTTTCGGTGGTTATAGCGTGAGGGAAACGCCCGGTTACATTCCGAACCCGGAAGCTAAGCCTCACAGCGCCGATGGTACTGCAGGGGGGACCCTGTGGGAGAGTAGGACGCCGCCGAACAATCTTTGTGGGGGACCCCCGCACCTTATGGTGCGGGGGTTTTCTGCGTTTACAGGCCAATTGAATTGGGCCCCTCTTCTCCAGAGAGGCCCAATTTTTATAGGCGTCCTGCGGATTTGAGGGCCAAGTATGCGTCCGCCAATGCCGGTGCCAGCTGGTCCGGTGTCGCGTCGACGACGGTGACCCCGTGACGGCGAAGCTGCTCGGCGGTGCGGTGGCGTTCTGCTTGAGCCTGGGCGGCTGCTGCGGCGTCGTAGACGGCGTCGACGGTCCCCCGGGAGGTGGACATGCGGGCGATGTGTGGGTCGGCGACGGAGGCGACCAGGACGGTGTGGCGCTGGGTGAGCTGTGGGAGGACGGGGAGGAGCCCTTCCTCCATGGGGGCCGCGTCGAGGGTCGTCAGGAGGACGAGGAGTGAGCGGCGAGGGGTTGTGCGGAGGATCGTGGAGGCCAGGCCGCGGGCGTCGGTCTCGACGAGTTCGGGGTCGAGCCCGGCCATCGCGTTGACCAGGGACGGCAGGACGTCGCGGGCGGAGCGGCCCTGGACGAGGGCGCGGGTGCGGCGGTCGTAGGCCAGGAGGTCGACGCGGTCGCCCGCGCGGGAGGCGAGGGCGGCGAGGAGGAGCGCGGCGTCCATGGCGGCGTCGAGGCGTGGGGCGTCGTCCACGCGGCCGGCGGAGGTGCGGCCGGTGTCGAGGACCAGGAGGATGTGGCGGTCGCGTTCGGGGCGCCAGGTGCGCAGGGCGACGCTGGTCTGGCGGGCGGTGGCGCGCCAGTCGATGGAGCGGGTGTCGTCGCCGGGGACGTACTCGCGGAGGCTGTCGAACTCGGTGCCCTCGCCGCGCGTGAGGACGCTCGTGCGGCCGTCGAGTTCGCGTAGGCGGGCCAGTTTGGCGGGGAGGTGTTTGCGGCTCGTGAACGGGGGAAACGCGCGGATTGTCCAGGGGACCTTGTGGGTGCCCTGGCGGGTGAAGAGGCGTAGGGGGCCGTACGAGCGGATGGTGACGCAGTCGGCCTGGTGGTCGCCGCGGCGGGTCGGGCGCAGGCGGGTCGTGACGCGGCGGCGTTCGCCCGGGGGCACCGTCAGGGGGTGCCGGTCGGTTTCCGGGGTCGTGCTGGGGGGCCAGGCGTCGCGGAGGTCGGCCTTGAGGGGGCGGTGGGACGGGTTGGTGACCGTCAAGGTGACGTCCGCCGATTCGCCCAGGCGGGCGGATGTTTCACCTGAACGGGTCAGGGTCAGGCGGCGTACCGGGGCCGCTAGGGCGGCGTCGCACGCGCACGCGAGGGCCAGTGGGGCGTTGACGGCCAGGATGCCGGTCCAACTGGGGTCCCAGAGGCCGACGGGGAGGGAGCCTAGGGCGGCGATGAGGGCGGCGCGGCCGGTGAGTGCCATCAGCGGGGGACGGGGACGTGGGCGAGGACGGAGGTGATGACCGAGTCGGCCGTCACGCCCTCCATCTCGGCCTCGGGGCGGAGCTGGACGCGGTGGCGGAGCGTGGGCAGGGCGAGCGCCTTCACGTCGTCCGGGATGACGTAGTCGCGGCCCGTGAGCCACGCCCACGCGCGCGAGGCGGCCAGTAGGGCGGTTGCACCGCGCGGGGAGACGCCGAGCGTGAGGGAGGGCGATTCGCGGGTGGCGCGGCAGATGTCGACGACGTACGCGGTGATCTCGGGGGAGACGGCGGTCTTCGCGACGGCCGCGCGGGCGGCTTCCAGGTCGGCGGCGGTCGCTACCGCGCGTACGCCTGCGGCCTTGAGGTCGCGGGGGTCGAAGCCCTCGGCGTGGCGGGTGAGGACGTCGATCTCGTCCTGGCGGGAAGGCAGGGGGATCGTCAGTTTGAGGAGGAAGCGGTCGAGCTGGGCCTCGGGGAGGGGATAGGTGCCCTCGTACTCGACGGGGTTCTGTGTCGCGGCGACCAGGAACGGGTCGGGGAGCGCGCGCGGAGTGCCGTCGACGGTGACCTGGCGCTCCTCCATGGCCTCCAGGAGGGACGACTGGGTCTTCGGCGGGGTGCGGTTGATCTCGTCGGCCAGGAGGAGGTTGGTGAAGACCGGGCCGGGCTGGAAGGAGAACTCGGCGGAGCGGGTGTCGTAGACGAGGGAGCCCGTCACGTCGCTCGGCATGAGGTCGGGGGTGAACTGGACGCGCTTGGTGTCGAGGTCGAGGGCGGCGGCGAGGGCGCGGACCAGGAGGGTCTTGGCGACGCCGGGGACGCCTTCGAGGAGGACGTGACCGCGGCACAGGAGGGCGACGACGACGCCGGTGACGGCGGGGTCCTGGCCGACCACGGCCTTGGCGATCTCGGCGCGCAGGGCCTCCAGGGAGGCGCGGGCGGCGCTCGGGTCCCCGGTGTTCCCGGCGTTGTCAGTGGTCGGGTCCATCATGGACGGCGTACCTCACTTTCGAGGGCGTCGAGTCGGTCGGCGAGGGCGGTCAGGGCCGCGTCGTCGCCTGGGGGCGGGCCGAAGAGGAGGGTGTGCAGGGTCTGTCCGTCGGTGTGGAGGCGGTCGGACAGGGCGGGGAGCAGGGCCTCGGGCGCGTGGGCGCGGGAGGCGGGGATGCCGAGGAGAGGGGCGAGGCGGATGCGGGTGGCGGAGCGCAGGGCGTCGGCCGCGCGGTCGCGGGCGTCGGCCTTGCGGTAGAGGCGGGCGCGGCCCTCGACGGTCTCGGAGGCGCGGATCGCGACCGGGAGGCGTTCGGGGACGAGCGGCCCGAACCGGCGGGCGCGCCACAGGGCGGCGAGCGCGGCGGCGACGAAGAGTTGCAGGGTGCCCCACAGCCAGCCGGAGGGGAGGAGGTCGAAGAGGCCCTTCTCCTCCTCGGGGCCGGCGGTGGAGTCGGAGAGCGAGGGGAGGTACCAGACCAGATGCGGGCGCGAGCCGAGGAGTTGGAGGGCGAGGGAGGCGTTGCCCTGCTCGCCGAGGCGGTTGTTGAGGAGGATGTCGGGCGCGCCGAGGACGACGGTGTCGCCGTCCCCTGTCTCGGCCGGCACGCGCAGGAGGGTGGGCAGGCGGCGGCTCGGGTAGCACTCGTCGATGCCCTGGCGGGTGACGGTGTAGCGGTGGCCGCCGGTGTCGGCGGCGCCCGCGCGGTGGGCCTCGGGGAGGACGCAGGCGGGCGCGAGGGTGGTGTCGCGGCTGGTGGCCGGGTCGGCGACGACGCCGGGGGCGAGGGTCTGGACGGACCAGTCGCCGGGGGCGACGAGGACGGTGCGGCCGTCGGAGTCGGCGGTCGTCGCGCGCAGGTCGCTCTGCTGGCGCTTGGTCAGCAGGTCGGGGACGGCGACCAGGAGGGTGTTGTCGGGGCCGGTCGCCGCGCGGGCCTCGTCGAGGGTGGTGACCACGCGCGTGGTGACGCCCCGGTCGGCGAGGAGTTCGGCTATCGCGCGGCTGCCGTAGGGGTCGGCGGAGCGCGGGTCGAGTTCGCCGTGGTGGGTGTCGGACTGGAGCGCGGCGACGGCGACGGCGGCGGCCAGGAGGACGGCGAGGGCGAGTACGACGCCCCGCGCGCGGGTCCACAGGTGGCGGGCGGTGGGCGAGGCCGAGGTGGTCATCCGGCGGCCCCCTGGTGGGCCGTCAGCCGGGGTTTCGCGCGGTCGAGGGTCTGGTCGAGGTCGGCGATGCGCCGGTACGTCTGCTCGCCCGCGCTGCGGCCGCCGTATGTGACGTCGTCGAAGTCGCGGGCGGCGGCGTGCAGGCCATCGGCGTGGTCGGGGAGGGTGCGGCCGGCTTCGGCGGCGGCCTCGTCGGCGGTGCGGCCGGGGCGGGTGTCGAGGAGGGCGCGTTCCTCCAAGGCGCGGACGATGGCGCGCATGCGTTCCTGGACGGCCTGGTTCCAGTGGCCCTGGGCGGCGTGTTCCTCGGCGGCCGCGCGGTGTTCGGCGGCGCTGCGGGCGCGGTCGCCGAAGAGGGCCGGGGCGGAGACGGGTGTACGGCGGGGGGTGCCCAGACGCCACCACAGGGCGGCGGCGACGGCGACGACGGCCAGGGCGATGACGACGAGGCCGAGCGTGCCGCCGGGGGTGGCGCCCGAGGCGGTGTCGAAGAGGTCGCCGAGCCACTTCCAGAAGGCGTCCAGCGCGCGCTGGAAGAGGTTCGGGTCGTTCTCGTGGTACATCCGCTTGGACAGCTCGCGGCGGGCCGCCTCCCGCGCGGGGTCGCGCGGTGTGGTCAGCGGCGGCGCGTCGTCCGCGCCGGCCGCCGCCAGCGCGGCCCTGAATGCTCCCCCCGTCGACAGCACGCCGTCAGCTCCCGGGGGTGGTGCCGGAGGTGCCGTAGTCCTGGAGACCTGCGGCGCGGGCGAGTTCGAGGTCGAGGGCTTCGCGCCGGATGCGCTGGTCGACGTAGAGGAGCACGGAGACGCCGGCGGTGATCGGGAACGTGATCATGTAGCCGATGACGGCGCCGACGCCGGTGATGATCAGGTACGTCCAGTCGTAGGCGACAGCGGGGTCCGTGAGGAAGCCGCTCATGCCGCCGTCCCCGACGGCCGCGCCGATGAGGGCGAACGGGACGACGACGATCATCGAGAGGATGCTGGAGATGATCATCCCGAGCAGCTGGATGCCGAAGACGCGCCACCAGGAGCCGCGCACCAGCTTCACGGAGCGGCCCATGGACTTCTTGATGCCCTGCTTCTCCAGCATCAGCGCGGGCGGCGCGAGGGAGAAGCGCACGGCCAGCCAGACGGCGACGACGCCCGCGCCGAGGAAGCCGAGGAGCGTGAGGCCCACGCCCGCCGCCGAACCGCCGCCCGAGGCGGCCACCGCGACGCCGGGCAGGACGCCGCCGACGACGATGCCGACCAGGATCAGCGTCAGCAGGAGGATCAGCCCGAACAGGCGCAGGAGCTGCGGGCGGGCGTCGCGCCATGCCTCGCCCGGGGTGACGGACGTGCCGAGGATCGCGCGGCTGGTGACGGTGGTGAGCAGGGCGGTCGCGATGACGGTGCCGAGCACGGAGATCGCGTAGACGGCCGCCGAGGCGGTCATCGAGTCGCCCAGGGCGCGGCTGACCTCGTCGAAGCTGGCGTTCGGGTCGCCGATGGCGTCGGTGCTCGCGTCGTTCAGGAGGAGGCCCTGGACGACGACGGTGATGATCTCCACGACGACGGCGACGGCCAGGGAGATGCCCAGCACCGTGCGCCAGTGCGTGCGCATGGTGGAGACGGCGCCGTCCAGGATCTCGCCCACGCCGAGGGGGCGCAGCGGGATGATGCCGGGCTTGGCGGCGGGCGGGGGGCCTCCCCAGCCGGTGCCCCAGCCGCCGGGGCCCGGGTAGCCGCCGGGGTGGGTCGTCGGGGCGTTCCAGCCGGTGGGGCCGGGTGCGCCGGGGCCCGGCGGGGGCGGTGGGGGCGTCTGGCCGGGGGACTGGCGCGTGGGCGCGGTCCACTGGCCGGCGGGCGGCTGATCCTTGGACCACTGGACGCCGGAGTCGGACGGCCGGCCGTCTCGCTGGTCCGAGGGCGGGGTGGACTCCTGTCCTTCGGGGCCCTCGGACGGGGCCGATCCGGGCGATGCCCAGCCCGGAGTGTCGTTCATCGTCGCTCCTTCACGGTGCCCGTCCGCGGTCGCGGCGGCAGGTTGGGTGCCATCGTGTCATGGGGCACCGACAAGGGGTCCGGGCGCGGTAGGGACCACGGACCTTCCATGGTCCGGCGGATCCTGGGCAGACTCACCGCATGGTTGATCCGAACACGCGATCCGGAGAAGACGACCGAGCCACCGGGACACCCGCGATCCGGTGGGAGGAGCCACCGGAGGGCCCCGTCGTGGTCCTCCTCGACCAGACACGGCTGCCCGCGGAGGAGGTCGAGCTGGTGTGCACGGACGCGTCCGTGCTGGTGGAGGCGATCAGATCGCTGGCCGTGCGCGGGGCGCCCCTGCTCGGCATTGCTGGCGCCTACGGGGTCGCGCTCGCCGCCGCGCGCGGGTTCGACGCCGAGGACGCCGCGACGGCCCTCGCGGGCGCGCGCCCGACCGCCGTGAACCTCTCCGTCGGTGTGACGCGGGCCCTGGAGGCGCACCGGGCCTCGCTCGGCCGGGACGGGGACACCCGGCGGGCCGCGCAGGCGGCGCTGGCGGCGGCGCGGCGGCTGCACCAGGAGGACGCCGAGGCGAGCGCCCGGATGGCCGGGCACGGGCTCGCGCTCCTGGACGAGCTGCTGCCGGGCGGCGGGCACCGGATCCTGACCCACTGCAACACCGGGTCGCTGGTGTCGGGCGGGGAGGGGACGGCGTTCGCGGTGGCGCTGGCCGCGCACCGCGCGGGGCGGCTGCGCAGGCTGTGGGTCGACGAGACGCGTCCGCTGCTGCAGGGGGCGCGGCTGACGGCGTACGAGGCGGCGCGCAGCGGGATGGCGTACACGCTGCTCACCGACAACGCGGCGGGGTCGCTGTTCGCGGCCGGGGAGGTGGATGCGGTGCTGATCGGGGCGGACCGGATCACGGCTGACGGGTCGGTCGCGAACAAGATCGGGAGCTATCCGCTGGCGGTCCTCGCGCGCTACCACCACGTGCCGTTCGTCGTGGTCGCGCCGGTGACGACGATCGACCTGGAGACGCCCGACGGGGCGTCGATCGAGGTCGAGCAGCGGCCCGGGTACGAGGTGACCGAGGCCGTCGCCCCGCAGGCGCCGGTGACCGGGGCGGGGGGCGGGATCCCCGTGGCGCCGCTCGGCACGCAGGCGTACAACCCCGCCTTCGACGTGACGCCGCCGGAACTGGTGACGGCCGTCGTCACCGAGGAGGGCGCCGTCTCGCCGGTGACCGCGGGGGCGCTCGCGGAGCTGTGCGCGAGGTCACGCCGGGTGACGATCTGACCCGGCGGCGGGTGCGCGTGCGTGGGTGCCGGGGGCCAGGGCAGACAGTGACCGCCTCGTGCGGCTATGGTCACGGGTCAGTGACCTGCCTCACCTGCGCTCCGGGCACCGTTATGAGAATGGGATGATGTCGTTTATGAAGGGACGAGTCCTTGTCGTCGACGACGACACCGCACTGGCCGAGATGCTCGGCATCGTGCTGCGTGGTGAGGGTTTTGAGCCGTCTTTCGTAGCCGACGGTGACAAGGCGCTGGCTGCTTTTCGGGAGGCCAAGCCGGATCTGGTGCTGCTGGATCTGATGCTGCCGGGCCGGGACGGCATCGAGGTGTGCCGGCTGATCCGGGCGGAGTCCGGGGTGCCGATCGTGATGCTCACGGCGAAGAGCGACACGGTGGACGTCGTGGTGGGCCTGGAGTCGGGCGCGGACGACTACATCGTCAAGCCGTTCAAGCCGAAGGAGCTGGTCGCGCGGATCCGCGCGCGCCTGCGGCGTTCGGAGGAGCCGGCGCCGGAGCAGCTGACCATAGGCGACCTGGTCATCGACGTGGCCGGGCACTCGGTGAAGCGCGACGGGCAGTCGATCGCGCTGACCCCGCTGGAGTTCGACCTGCTGGTGGCGCTCGCGCGCAAGCCGTGGCAGGTGTTCACCCGTGAGGTGCTGCTCGAACAGGTGTGGGGCTACCGGCACGCCGCCGACACTCGCCTGGTCAACGTGCACGTGCAGCGGCTGCGCTCCAAGGTCGAGAAGGACCCGGAGCGGCCGGAGATCGTCGTGACCGTCCGCGGTGTCGGTTACAAGGCCGGACCGAGCTGACATGTCCGGGGACAGCGCCGCACCGGCGCCCGGCCGGTCCGGGGCCCGGCCGGAGCGGCCTGTCGGCCCGGAGGCCCGGAAGACACAGGGGCCCCAGAAGGCCCTGAAGGGCCGCAGGACGCCCGGAAAACGCCTCGGGCGACTCCTGGAGGGCGGGCTGCTCCAGGGCGGCGTACAGGGCAGCCCAGTGCTTCGGCTGGTGCTGCGCTGGGTGCGCCGGCCCCTGCTGCCCGTCATACGGCTGTGGCGGCGCAACATCCAGCTCAAGGTCGTCGTCACCACCCTGCTCATGTCCCTGGGCGTCGTCCTGCTGCTCGGGTTCGTCGTCATCGGGCAGGTGCGCAACGGGCTCCTGGACGCCAAGGTGCGGGCCTCGCAGAGCCAGGCGACCGGCGGGTTCGCGGTCGCCAAGCAGCAGGCCGACGCGGAGGCCGCCGACAGCGACGTGCCGGCCGCCACGGACGACCGATCCCCGCAGAACGTCAGCCCCTGGCTCAGCGCCCTCGTGTCGTCGCTCTCCAGCGGCGGCCAGGGCGCCTTCGACGTCGTCACCCTGCCCACCGGCGGCAACGAGCGCGGGCCCGGGCCGCGCGCCTCCGGGGGAGTGAGCCCCACCGCGAGCGTGCCGGAAGCCCTGCGCACGCGTGTCGACAACAGCACCTCCGCCGCCCAGAGCTACACCCGGATCCGCTACGACAGCGGCAAGGAGTCGCAGCCCGCGCTGGTCATCGGCAAGCGCCTCAACGACCCCAACGGCGATGCCTACGAGCTGTACTACCTCTTCCCGCTCACCCAGGAGGAGAAGTCCCTCAGCCTCGTCAAGGGCACCCTGGCGACCGCCGGGCTCTTCGTCGTCGTCCTCCTCGGGGCGATCGCCTGGCTCGTCGTGCGGCAGGTCGTCACGCCCGTGCGTATGGCGGCCGGGATCGCCGAGCGGCTGTCGGCCGGGCGGCTGCAGGAGCGGATGAAGGTCACCGGTGAGGACGACATCGCGCGCCTGGGCGAGGCGTTCAACAAGATGGCGCAGAACCTCCAGCTGAAGATCCAGCAGCTGGAGGACCTGTCACGGATGCAGCGCCGGTTCGTGTCCGATGTGTCGCACGAGCTGCGGACGCCCCTGACGACCGTCCGGATGGCCGCCGACGTCATCCACGACGCGCGCGAGGACTTCGATCCGATGACCGCGCGGTCGGCCGAACTGCTCGCCGACCAGCTCGACCGGTTCGAGACGCTGCTCGCGGACCTGCTGGAGATCAGCCGGTTCGACGCGGGCGCGGCGGCCCTGGAGGCCGAGCCGATAGACCTCCGGGAGGTCGTGCGGCGGGTCGTCGGCGGGGCCGCGCCGCTCGCTGAGCGCAAGGGGACGACCGTGCGCGTCGTCGGCGACCAGCAGCCCGTCGTCGCCGAGGCGGACGCGCGGCGCGTGGAGCGGGTGCTGCGCAACCTCGTCGTCAACGCCGTGGAGCACGGCGAGGGCAAGGACGTCGTCGTCAGGCTGGCCGCCGCCGGGGGTGCCGTCGCCGTCGCCGTGCGCGACTACGGGGTCGGGCTGAAGCCGGGGGAGGCCACGCGGGTGTTCAGCCGGTTCTGGCGGGCCGATCCGGCGCGCGCGCGGACGACCGGCGGGACGGGGCTCGGGCTGTCGATCGCCCTGGAGGACGCGCGCCTGCACGGCGGCTGGCTCCAGGCGTGGGGCGAGCCCGGCGGTGGCTCGCAGTTCCGGCTGACGCTGCCCAGGACCGCCGACGAGCCGCTGCGGGGCTCGCCGATACCGCTGGAACCGAAGGACTCGCGCCGCAACCGCGGCCCGGACGGCGCCTCTCGCGCGCGCGAGAAGAGCGCCACCGTCCCCGCGCAGCAGACCGCCGACCCGCTCCCGCGCGTGGGCGCCGTCGCGGCCACGGCCGACCCGACGGCCCTGCCGGGCAGCGGAGCCCGGGTGGTGCCCCGCGCGGGCGCGCCGGTCGCGACGGACGTACGACGGGACGGCGCCGACGGCGTGCCCGACGAGGAAGGGGAGGCCGCTCGTGGGCGGTGAGGGGGGCGTCCGGCGCAGGCCGGCGCGCGCGGTGGCGTACGGGGTCTGCGGGGCCGTCCTGCTCGGCGGGTGCGCCTCGATGCCCGACCACGGGGACCTGCGCGGGGTGGAGTCCACGCCTCGGCAGGACACCCAGGTGCGGGTGTTCGCGATGCCGCCGCAGGAGGGGGCGCTGCCCATGGAGATCGTCCAGGGCTTCCTCGAAGCGCTGACCAGCGACGACCCGACCTTCTCGACGGCCCGCAAGTACCTCATCGGCAAGGCCGCGAAGACCTGGGACCCGGACAGCTCGACGACGGTCCTCGACGCGGGCCCCCAGCCGACGCAGGAGCGTCCCGGAGGGCGGGAGGGCGGCTCCGACGTGTCGTTCACCCTGGACGGCCGGAGCGTCGCCACCGTGGACGACCAGCAGTCGTACACGCCCGTGGTGGGCAAGTACCAGACGACCCTGCACCTCGTGCAGGACGACAAGGACCAGTGGCGGATCGACGAACTGCCCCAGGGCGTCGTCATGGGGCAGTCCGACTTCGCCCGCAACTACATGTCCGTCAACAAGTACTACTTCGCCTCCCACGCGCGCGTGGGGAGCACGCCCGCCGCCGTCGCGGACCCCGTGTACGTGCGCAAGCGCGTCGACCCGACGACCCAGATGGTCCGCTCCCTGCTCGCCGGGCCCACCAGCTGGCTGCGGCCCGTCGTCCGGTCGAGCTTTCCCACGGGCACGGCCCTGGAGGACGACGAGGGGCCGCTCACCCCGAACGACCAGAACAAGCTCACCGTGCCGCTGAACGGCAAGGCGGCGGGCGTCGGGCAGGACACGTGCGACGCGATGGCCGCGCAGTTGCTGTTCACCATGCAGAGCCTCACGCCGGGCGTCGACGAGGTCGAACTGCGGGCCGACGGGCGCCGGTTGTGCTCCCTGAGCGAGAGCCGCGCCGAGACGATCGCCGCGCGGGGCTCCGCCGAGCACCCCGCGCACCTGTACTTCATCGACGGCGAGCACCGTCTCCAGCGGATGGACGTCCGCGGCAACACCTCGCCCGAGTCGGCGCCCGGCGCCTTCGGGGACGGGGGCAAGGCGCTGCGGTCGGTCGGCGTCTCCCGGGACGAGCAGGAGGCCGCGGGGGTCACCCTCGACGGCAAGCAGCTGTACGTGACCTCGCTGCTGTCCGGTGGGCCGCTCGGCAACCCGCTGCTCACCAGCGCGGGCGCCACCGAGAAGGACCGGCTCACCACGCCCAGTTGGGACGCGCAGGGCGACCTCTGGGTGGCCGACCGCAACCCCCTCGCGCCCCGGCTCCACCTGATCGCCAAGGGCGACGACACGCCCGTCGTGGTCAGCACTCCCGGGCTGAGCGGGCGCATCAACACGGTGCGGGTGGCCGCCGACGGGGTGCGGATCGCGCTCGTCGTCGAGTCGGAGGGGCAGCAGTCGCTGTACGTCGGGCGGGTCGAGCGGGACCAGGGCGATGACGGGCGGCCGGTCGTGGCCGTTCAGGAACTGCGGTCCGCCACGCCCGAGTTGGAGCAGGTCACCGCCGTCTCCTGGGCCTCCGACAGTCGGCTCGTGGTCGTCGGCAAGGAGACGGGGGGCGTGGAGCAGGTGCAGTACGTGCAGTGTGACGGGTCGTTGCCCGAGACCAGTGCGCTGCCGGGGCTCACCGAGGTGCAGAGCATCGCCGCGTCGGAGGACAGCGAGGCGCCGCTGTTCGCCACGTCCAAGGACGGGTTGCTGTGGCTGCCCGGGGGGAGTGGGTGGCGGACGTTGAAGCCGACCGCTTCGGTGGCGTTCTACCCGGGGTGAACTGAGGGGGCCGCCGGGCTGATCGGGGCCGGCGGCCGGGGTGTGTTCGAGGGCTGGGTGGTGTGGGTGGTCGAGTGGTGGGTTTCGGCGGGTTTTCGCCTTGCTGTCGGGGACATGTCGGGAGTTTTCCACAGGGGTGGCGGTGGGGCGGCCGGCTGGGCACAGTGGAGTGTGTGAACGGTGTACGGCGGTGCTGGCGGGATCTCGGTGACCTGGTGTTGCCGGGGGAGTGCGCGGGGTGCGGGCGGGCTCGCACGGTGCTCTGCGCGGAGTGCAGGGAGGAGTTGAGCGGGAGGTCGGCCAGGTGGGTGCGGCCGGTGGCCGCGACGGCCGGGTTGCCGCCGGTGTGTGCGGCGGGGCCGTACGCGGGGGCGGTGCGGGAGGTGCTGCTGGCGCACAAGGAACGGGGGGCGTTGGGGTTGGTGGGGGCATTGGGAGCGGGGCTCGCTCAGGCGGTTCGGGTGGGGGTCGGTGGGGTGCTGGACGCGGAGGCGGAAGGGGATGCGGTGAGGGGAGCGCGCGGGGTGGGAGAGAGGCCGGCGCGGGCCGGTGGGGTGCGGGCGGAAGGGCCGGGGGTGTCGGCCGGGGGTGGTGGGGTGTGGGGAGAGGGGCTGGGGGTGCCGGGCGGGGCCTTGGGGAGAGAGCCGGCCGGGGGCGGTGGGGTGTTGATCGTGCCGGTGCCGTCTGCTCGGTGGGCTGTTCGGGCTCGGGGGCATGATCCGGTGCGGCGGGTGGCGTTGGTGGCCGCGGGGGTGCTCAGGCGGGGTGGGGTGGATGTGCGGGTCGCGGCGGTGCTGCGGCAGCGGGCGGGGGTGCGCGATCAGGCGGGGCTCGGGCCCCGGGAGCGGCGGGAGAACCTTGCCGGGGCGCTGCGGGTGGGCGGGGCGGGGGCGCGGGTGCTGCGCGGGCGGGCCGTCGTGCTCGTCGACGACGTCGTCACCACCGGGGCTTCGCTCGCGGAGGCGGCGCGGGTGGTTGGAGAGGCGTGTGAGGGGGGAGGTGAAGAAGTGTCCGGTGATATCGCCCAGGCAGGGCCGGACCGGGTGGAGAGGAGGCGGCGCGGGGTGCTGTGCGCGGCCGTGGTCGCGGGGTCACCGGATTCTTTTGAAATAAACCGGAACTGATCGAGAACGTGCTTCGTTGCAGCTGGTGAGAGGCGCAATTCACCTGAACGGAGGTACGCCGAGCGAGAGGGTGACGACATCCGTCCGGGCGAGATATGTTCGGTTCAGAGAGAAAGCCGCAGGCCACACCTCTCGAATCCGAATGCCGTGCTGCGGTTCGACGAAATCCCCCCACGGTATGCAGGATGTGGATCTCGCCTTTGGGGGAGGAGGTGGACGTCACCGAGTCAGAAGGTTCCGGGGCTCACCGGAATCTGGTGCGAAACGGAGAGGCTCCGCGACGGAGCGGAGCGATCCGGGAACGGAGTTCTGCGTGGACATCGTCGTCAAGGGCCGCAAGACCGAAGTGGCCGAGCGGTTCCGCAAGCACGTGGCCGAGAAGCTGAACCTGGAGAAGATCCAGAAGCTCGACGGCAAGGTGATCAGCCTGGACGTCGAGGTGTCCAAGGAGCCGAACCCCCGACAGGCCGACCGGTGCGACCGGGTGGAGATCACGCTGCGTTCCCGCGGCCCGGTGATCCGGGCGGAAGCGGCGGCCAGTGACCCGTACGCGGCACTCGACCTGGCGGCGGAGAAGCTCGACGCACAGCTGCGCAAGCAGCACGACAAGCGCTACACGCGGCGCGGCTCGCGCCGGCTGACGGCGGCCGAGGTCGCTGACCACGTCCCGGGCGTCGCGACCCTCAACGGCAGCGACGGCGAGCCGGTTCCCTCCGGCCGGGCCGACGGCGTGCCCACCAAGAAGATGGGCTCCCTCGAAGTGCAGGGCGACGGCCCCCTCGTCGTCAGGGAGAAGACCCACGTCGCGGCCCCGATGACCCTCGACCAGGCGCTCTACGAGATGGAACTGGTCGGACACGACTTCTACCTCTTCGTCGACTCCGAGACCAAGGAGCCCAGCGTCGTCTACCGGCGCCACGCCTACGACTACGGCGTGATCCACCTCCAGACCGACACGATGGTCGCCGCCCCGGCGCACGCCGCGGAGTCCGGCGGCACGCTCGGCGGCTGACCGCGCCGACGGCGACCCGGCGGGTGCCCCTGGAGCGCGTGTGCGCCCCCAGGGGCACCCGTGTGCGACCACTTCACGCCCTGCTCCGTCACCTCGTTGTCGCCAGGGCATGGAATCATGGCCAGGGCGGCTCAACAGGTGGGCCGTTGCCTCGGGTTGGCGATGGCACAGGACCAACGGCCCCAGCCTCAGGGGGAGGAACGATGGCGGACAGCTTCGGACCGATGCGGGACGAGGACGCGCGCGACGGCGTCGTCGGCATGGGCCCGGACGCGGGCACCTCGCGGGAGCCGATCAGGGTCCTCGTCGTGGACGATCACGCACTGTTCCGCCGCGGGCTGGAGATCGTGCTGGCGGCCGAGGAGGACATCCAGGTCGTCGGGGAGGCGGGGGACGGGGCCGAGGCCGTCGACAAGGCGGCCGATCTGCTGCCCGACATCGTGCTGATGGACGTCCGGATGCCGAAGCGGGGTGGCATCGAGGCGTGCACCTCCATCAAGGAGGTCGCGCCCAGCGCGAAGATCATCATGCTGACCATAAGCGACGAAGAGGCCGACCTCTACGACGCGATCAAGGCGGGGGCGACGGGATATCTCCTCAAGGAGATCTCGACGGACGAGGTGGCCACCGCGATTCGGGCGGTGGCCGACGGGCAGTCGCAGATCAGTCCGTCCATGGCGTCGAAACTGCTCACCGAGTTCAAATCGATGATCCAGCGGACGGATGAGCGGCGGCTCGTGCCGGCGCCGCGGCTCACCGACCGGGAACTCGAAGTGCTGAAACTCGTGGCGACCGGGATGAACAACCGGGACATCGCCAAGGAGCTGTTCATCTCCGAGAACACGGTGAAGAACCATGTCCGCAACATCCTGGAGAAGCTTCAGCTGCACTCCAGGATGGAGGCCGTGGTCTATGCGATGCGGGAGAAGATCCTTGAGATCCGGTGAGCCGTGTCCGGCTCCGCGCCCGGCTTCGCGCTCGGCTTCGGGGGCGGTCAGCGCAGGGCTGTGAACAGGGCTCGTCTCGTCTCGGTCGTCAGGGCCTCGTGGAGTTCCGGGGGGTCCACCCGTTCGATCCTGATGTCCCTGTAGCCGACCCAGCTCGCCGCTTCCACCAGGGCCTGGGCCACTGCCGGGACCGCCTTCGCGCCGTCCAGGGAGACCTGTTTCGCGACCAGGGTGCCGTTCTCGCGGGCCGGGTCCACTCTGCCGACCAGGCGGCCGCCCGACAGGACCGGCATCGCGAAGTAGCCGTGGACGCGTTTGGGCTTCGGGACGTATGCCTCCAGGCGGTGGGTGAAGCCGAAGATGCGTTCCGTCCGCGCGCGTTCCCAGATCAGGGAGTCGAAGGGGGACAGGAGCGTCGTGCGGTGTCTGCCCCTCGGGGGCGTCTCCAGGGCCTGTGGGTCCGCCCAGGCCGGTTTGCCCCAGCCCTCCACCGTCACCGGGACCAGGCCGGAGTCCTCGACGACGTCGTCGAACTGGTCGGCTCGGAGGCGGTGGTAGTCCGCGATGTCCGCGCGGGTGCCTACGCCCAGGGCCTTGCCGGCCAGGGCCACGAGTCTGCGGACGCACTCCCTGTCGTCCAGGTCGTCGTGCAGGAGGTGGGCGGGGATGGCTCGTTCCGCCAGGTCGTAGACGCGTTTCCAGCCTCTGCGTTCCACGCAGACGACCTCGCCGTACATCAGGGCCCGTTCCACCGCGACCTTGGTGCCGGACCAGTCCCACCATTCGCTGGTCTTCTTCGCGCCGCCCAGGTCGGTGGCGGTGAGGGGGCCTTCCGCGCGGAGTTGCTTCACGACCTGGTCGTACACGCCGTCCGGGAGGGGGTGGTTCCAGTGGGGGCGGTTGCGGTAGGCGCGGCGGCGGAAGGCGAAGTGGGGCCATTCCTCGATGGGGAGGACGCAGGCCGCGTGGGACCAGTACTCGAAGGCGTGGGGGCCGGTGGGGGAGTCGGGGGTCCAGTAGGCGGATTCCACCTCCTTGCGGGGGAGGGCGCCGAGGCGGGCGTACGGGATGAGTTCGTGGGAGCGGGCCAGGACGGAGATGGTGTCCAGTTGGATCGCGCCCAGGTGGCGGAGGGTGCCTCGGGGGCCCGCCTTGCGGTCCGGGGTGCCCAGGAGGCCCTGGGCTCGTAGGGCGATTCTGCGGGCTTCGTCCGCGGTGAGGGTGGTGGTGGGGGGCGGGAGGGGCGTCATGCCTTCGCACGATAGGGGGTGGGTCTGACAGTGGGGGTTGACCTGGGGTTTTCCTCGCCCCCGCCGCCCCTACCCGTCCCATCCTGAAGGGGCTTCGCCCCTTCAACCCCACCAGGGGCTCCGCCCCTGGACCCCGGGTGGGTGGGGTGAGGGGGAGTTCGGGGGTGGGCGGGGAGGCGTGGGCGAGTGGCTTGTGGGTGGGTGGGGAGGTGGGGTGAGTGGTCTGTGGGTGGGTGGGGCTGTGTGGGGTGGGGAGGAGGTGGGTTGGGGCGGGTTCGGGGATGGGGGAGGGAGCGAGCAGGGGTGGGTGGTCTGCGTGTGTGGGAGGCGTGGGCTGTGAGGCGGGCGGGAGTGGGGGTGGTTGTGGGTGGGGGTGACTCTGACGGGCCTTGTTCTCAGGTGGTGGATGGGCCGGCTGGGGTTGGGGTGAGGCGGGCGGTGCGGGTCGGGGTGGGGGTGGCCCTGACGGGCCTTGCCCTCAAGCGCCGGACGGGCTGGGAGGGGCTGAGGTCGGTGGGGGCAGTGGGGAAGGGGAGGGGCTGGCAGGTGGCGTGCGTGCCGTCCCGCTGTGCGTGCCGTCCCGTCGCACGTGTCGCCTCGGTGTATGCGTCGCCCCGTCGCCCCGTCGCCCCGTCGCCCCGTCGCCCCGTCGCCCCGTCGCCCCGTCGTGCGTGCTGCCCCGGCGTACGCCCCCGTCGCGTAGTCGTTCCGTGTGTGGTGTCGAAGCCGGGGGTGGGGTCACGATTCGTGCAATTTGGGGGGTGGGGGCGGCACTATCGGTGGGGCGTGGACGTTGTGCGGGGAGTAGGGAGTTGCGGTCCGGGGTACGGCGGGCCTCCCGGGGTGCCGGGGTCCTCGCATACGATGGCCGTTGCTCGACAAGTCAGAAGGAACCCGTCCCAGGCCCGACCGGCAAGGAGACCAACCCCCGTGTCCGTCCTCTCGAAGCTCATGCGTGCAGGCGAAGGCAAGATCCTGCGCAAGCTGCACCGCATCGCGGACCAGGTCAACTCCATCGAAGAGGACTTCGTCGACCTCTCCGACGCCGAGCTGCGCGCCCTCACCGAGGAGTACAAGCAGCGCTACGCCGACGGCGAGAGCCTGGACGACCTGCTGCCCGAGGCGTTCGCCACCGTCCGCGAGGCCGCCAAGCGCGTCCTCGGCCAGCGGCACTACGACGTGCAGATCATGGGCGGCGCCGCGCTGCACATGGGATACGTGGCCGAGATGAAGACCGGCGAGGGCAAGACCCTGGTCGGCACGCTGCCCGCGTACCTGAACGCGCTGTCCGGCAAGGGCGTCCACCTGATCACGGTGAACGACTACCTCGCCGAGCGCGACTCGGAGCTGATGGGCCGGGTGCACCGCTTCCTCGGCCTCGAGGTCGGCTGCATCCTGGCGAACATGACGCCGGCGCAGCGCCGCGAGCAGTACGCCTGCGACATCACGTACGGCACGAACAACGAGTTCGGCTTCGACTACCTGCGCGACAACATGGCGTGGTCCAAGGACGAGCTCGTCCAGCGCGGCCACAACTTCGCCATCGTCGACGAGGTCGACTCGATCCTGGTCGACGAGGCCCGTACCCCGCTGATCATCTCCGGCCCGGCCGACCAGGCGACGAAGTGGTACGGCGACTTCGCCAAGCTCGTCACCCGTCTGAAGCGGGGCGAGGCCGGCAACCCGCTCAAGGGCATCGAGGAGACCGGCGACTACGAGGTCGACGAGAAGAAGCGCACGGTCGCGATCCACGAGTCCGGGGTCTCCAAGGTCGAGGACTGGCTGGGCATCGACAACCTCTACGAGTCGGTGAACACCCCTCTGGTGGGCTACCTGAACAACGCCATCAAGGCGAAGGAGCTCTTCAAGAAGGACAAGGACTACGTCGTCATGGACGGCGAAGTCATGATCGTCGACGAGCACACCGGCCGTATCCTCGCCGGCCGCCGCTACAACGAGGGCATGCACCAGGCGATCGAGGCGAAGGAGGGGGTGGACATCAAGGACGAGAACCAGACGCTCGCCACGATCACCCTGCAGAACTTCTTCCGCCTCTACAAGCGCGCCGACCACGCGGGTAAGGAGGTCCCGGGCCTGTCCGGGATGACCGGTACGGCGATGACCGAGGCCGCCGAGTTCCACCAGATCTACAAGCTCGGCGTCGTCCCGATCCCCACGAACAAGCCGATGATCCGCAAGGACCAGTCGGACCTGATCTACCGCACCGAGGTCGCCAAGTTCGAGGCGGTCGTCGACGACATCGCGGAGAAGCACGAGAAGGGGCAGCCGATCCTCGTCGGCACCACCTCCGTCGAGAAGTCCGAGTACCTGTCGCAGCAGCTCTCCAAGCGCGGCATCCAGCACGAGGTGCTGAACGCGAAGCACCACGAGCGCGAGGCGTCGATCGTCGCCCAGGCGGGCCGCAAGGGCGCCGTCACGGTCGCGACGAACATGGCCGGCCGCGGTACCGACATCAAGCTCGGCGGCAACCCCGAGGACCTGGCCGAGGCGGAGCTGCGCCAGCGCGGCCTCGACCCCGAGGAGCACATCGAGGAGTGGGCGCAGGCGCTGCCCGCCGCCCTGGAGAAGGCCGAGCTGGCCGTCAAGGCGGAGAAGGAGGAGGTCGAGGCGAGCGGCGGACTGTACGTGCTGGGCACGGAACGGCACGAGTCGCGGCGTATCGACAACCAGCTCCGCGGTCGTTCCGGCCGTCAGGGCGACCCCGGCGAGTCGCGCTTCTACCTCTCCCTCGGCGACGACCTGATGCGGCTGTTCAAGGCCCAGATGGTCGAGCGCGTGATGTCCATGGCGAACGTGCCGGACGACGTGCCGATCGAGAACAAGATGGTCACCCGCGCGATCGCGTCCGCGCAGTCGCAGGTCGAGCAGCAGAACTTCGAGACGCGTAAGAACGTCCTCAAGTACGACGAGGTGCTCAACCGGCAGCGCGAGGTCATCTACGGCGAGCGGCGCCGGGTCCTGGAGGGCGAGGACCTTCAGGAGCAGATCATCCACTTCATGGACGACACCATCGACGCGTACGTCTCCGCCGAGACCGCCGAGGGGTTCGCCGAGGACTGGGACCTCGACCGGCTGTGGGGCGCGTTCAAGCAGCTCTACCCGGTGAAGATCACCGTGGAGGAGCTGGAGGACGCCGCCGGGGACCGGGCCGGGCTGACCGCCGAGTTCCTGGCCGAGTCCATCAAGGACGACATCCACGCGCAGTACGAGGAGCGGGAGACGCAGCTCGGCTCCGAGATCATGCGGGAGCTGGAGCGCCGGGTCGTCCTGTCGGTCCTCGACCGCAAGTGGCGTGAGCACCTGTACGAGATGGACTACCTCCAGGAGGGCATCGGGCTGCGCGCGATGGCCCAGAAGGACCCGCTGGTCGAGTACCAGCGCGAGGGCTTCGACATGTTCACGGCCATGATGGACGGCATCAAGGAGGAGTCCGTCGGCTACCTGTTCAACCTGGAGGTCCAGGTCGAGCAGCAGGTCGAGGAGGTGCCCGTCTCCGACGAGACGCCGAGCCTGGAGAAGCAGGACGCCGTTCCCGCGCAGGCCGGTTCGCGCCCCGAGATCCGGGCGAAGGGGCTCGACGCGCCCCAGCGCCGCGCGCTCCACTTCTCCGCGCCGACCGTCGACGGCGAGGGCGGCACGATCGAGGGCGAGTTCGACGCGGACGACGAGCCGGTGCGGTCGGAGGCCGACGGCCTCACGCGCGCGGAGCGCCGCAAGCAGGCGAAGGGGGCTCGCCGGCGCCGGAAGTGAGGCACGGGTGAGCTAGCGCTCCGCTGAGGCGGGGTCAGTGGTAGGGCCGGGCACTTGGTGTCCGGCCCTTCGCGTTGCGGAGGGCGCTCAGGGGGTCCTCGGGGGCCTGCCGGTCGGGCCGTCCAGTTCTACCGCTGTGCAGCGCCAGCGCCGGTCGGGGCTCAGTTCCAGGCGGAAGGCCATGGCGCGCAGGCGGGGGCCGGTGGTGAAGCGGGCGAAGACCTCCAGGGCGCCGGGGCGGGGGATCTCGTAGCCGATGTCCCTCAGGACGGGGGTGGTGCCCCGGACGGTGCTCAGGGGGCCGTGTTCGGCGAGCCGGGCGAGGTCGTCGTAGGCCCGGCCGACCGTGTGGCGCAGCATCGAGTGGACCGGGTGGCGGCCGCTCAGGACGGCGAGGAGGCGGTCCGCGAAGAGGTCGGCGGGGTGGGGCTGGGGCGGGGCGACGGGCCTGCGGGGGGTCTGGGCGGGGACGCGGGAGGCGGGGCGGTTGTCCGTGGGGCGGGTGCGGGAGGTGGGGCGGGCGGCCGGGGGACGGCCGCTGGGGGGTGCGGCGGTGAGGGTGCGGCCCGCTGTGCCGGGCGGGCGGCCTCCGGGGGTGCCCGGGGTGCCGGGGGCGGTGGTGCGGCGGTTCTGGGTCCTCGTCATGACCTTGTGCATGGCGGTGCTCCCCGTTCGATGTGGGCCCGGAGTCGTACCGGGCGGTAACTTTCTGTTGTGGATCTTGTACGGGGAGTGATGGACGGTTCGCAAGAGGGCCGGAATTCGGGGTGTGAGGGCGGGAAAGTCAACCGTTATGGGTGAGGCGGGAGGGGAACGTGCTGGTCAGGTGGGGGTGCGATGAGCTGGTTGTTTCGTGGGGTTGACGGGTTTTCGGAGGTGCGGGGGGACTCGAAAGGGGACCGCCGCACGTATCCTCGGGGTGGAGTCAAACGGAGTCATCGAGCAGGAAAGCGGCCGTCCATGCGTGTCTACGTTCCCCTGACCCTTCCCGGGCTCGCCGAGGCGTACAAGACGGGTGAGCTGGGAAGCGGCGGGGCGCTGGTCGCGTACGCCGTGACGCCCGCGCTGCGTGAGTGGTACCTGTCGGACGACATCGAGGAGCTGGAGTACGCGGCGCTGAGCCGTGCCGCGCTCGCGTCGCTGCGGCAGCTCGCCGCCGATCCGCAGGCACCCCGGCGCCGGGTGGTCGTCGCCCTCGACGTCCCCGACGGGCGTGCCGTCGCCGACCCCGATCGCGGGCTCGACCCCGCGGCCCTCGGCGAGGTGCGCGTCACCGGTGATGTCCGGCTGGGCAAGGCCGCCGCCGTCCACGTCGACGCGTCCGACGCGGATGCGGACGTCACCGCTGCGGCTGATGCCCTCGCGGCGGCGGATGCCGGGGACGACGACGCGCAGTTCGTGGTGGACGGGGCGGAGGATCACGAGTTGTTGTGGTTCGCGACGCAGGAGATTCCGGGGTTGGTGGGGCTGGGGGAGTAGGGGGGTAGGCCCCCTCTGACCTGCGTGGCAGTCCCTGTGGGACGTGGTTGTCAGTGGGGGCGGGTACGTTGGGGGGTATGGGGAAGCACGGCGGGGCGCACATCGTCTGGGACTGGAACGGAACCTTGTTCCACGACAACGAGGCGGTGATCGGGGCGACCAACGCGGCGTTCGCGGAGGTGGGGCTCGCGCCGATCACGATGGAGCGGTACCGGGAGCTCTACACGGTTCCGGTGCCGAAGTTCTACGAGCGGTTGATGGGGAGGCTGCCCACCGATGAGGAGTGGGAGGTCATGGACGTCCTCTTCCATCGGTACTACGCGCAGCACAGCGCGGCCTGTTCGCTCACCGAAGGGGTGGGGGAGCTGCTGGGGCGGTGGCGGTCGGCGGGGCACAGCCAGTCGATCCTGAGCCTGTACGAGCACGAGGAACTGGTCCCGCTCGTCCGGGGGTTCGGGATCGAGGCGCACTTCGTCCGGGTCGAGGGCCGGATCGGGCCCTCGGGCGGCAGCAAGGCCGAGCACATGGTCCGCCACCTCACCTCCCTCACCGGCGTCGACCCCCAGCGCACGGTCGTCATAGGCGACGCCTCGGACGACGCGCTCGCCGCCCGGCACGTGGGCGCCCGCGCGGTCCTCTACACCGGCGGCTCCCACAGCCGCACCAGCCTGGAGGCCGCCGGCGTCCCGGTGGTGGACTCCCTCGCGGAAGCGGTGCGGTTGGCGGAGGAACTGGCGGCGTAGGGCGACGCGGGGCCCTGCGTGGAGGGGTGCCGCAGGGTCTGTGCGGGGGTGTTGACGCGGGGCCTGGGGAGTTGGCGGTGGTGCTCCGCCGAGTGGTGCGGCAGCCCGGAGTCCGTGACTGGGCAGGTTCGGCCGGCTGGTGCGGTCGCGGCCATGAAGGGGGAGGCGCAGGGGCGGCGGTGCGTGTGGGACTGCTCGTCCAGTCGCGGCGTGTGTTGCGCGCGGCATCGGCGCCCCGCTGTCCCGCGTCCGGATTCCGCCTCCGAGCCCCGCCCTCCCCGTGCCTCACCCCGCACCGCCCCTCCTCCTCGTGCCGTCAGCGGTCCGCCCCCGAGGTGAGAGGTAGGTAGGAAACGCCCCCGGCGGTAAAGGGGTTGGGTGGCCCGGTGTGGTGGGCGCAAGGGGGCGGACAGGGGGAAGGTGGGGGGGTGTTTCGTGCGCGGGGTGTGCAGGGTGGCCAAGAGCGGTGCTCCGTTTTATACACATACGGCTCATGACGGGCCCCCGGTGCGGGGCGATAGCCTGGTCCCGTGATCAGCGCGATATCTCGCGGGGGTGCGTTTTCCCCTGCCCTGCGCCCGGTCGGCACGGAACAACTCCGGCACCGGGCGGCGGTCGCTGGTCTTCGCGGGCGAGGCGGGAAACCGGCGGCCGCAAGGACGCCGTACACACCTCGGACAGCGGCGCCGAGAGCGGCGTCACACCTTCGAGGGGCGTCGGGAACGGCCGATACGCCCTCGCTCATCTCCCCCCGCGGCATAGCGTCGAAGCAGACCGGACACCCCGCGTCGAGGCGTCCCGTGCCGGGGGAAGAGAACCGACTTCCTTCAACGTCACGCAACGGCGCGCGACAGGAGCCAGAGGACAATGCAGACCAAGCTGGACGAAGCCAAGGCCGAACTGCTCGAAAGGGCCGCCCGGGTCGCTGAGATCAGCCCGGCCGGGGGGCACCTACCGACCGGGACGACCGCGGAGGACACCGCAGGCGATCCAAGCACCCCCGGATCGGCCGTCGCGCCCCCGGACCACGACACCGTCCTCACCTTCCTGCAGCGGTACTACCTCCACACGGCCCCGGAGGACCTGGACGACCGCGACCCGGTCGACGTCTTCGGCGCCGCCCACTCCCACTACCGGCTGGCCGAGAACCGCCCCCAGGGCACGGCGAACGTCCGCGTGCACACCCCGACCGTCGAGGAGAACGGCTGGCAGTGCAGCCACTCGATCGTCGAGGTCGTCACGGACGACATGCCGTTCCTGGTGGACTCGGTCACCAACGAACTGTCCCGCCAGACCCGGGGCATCCACCTCGTCGTCCATCCCCAGTTCGTCGTACGCAGGGACGTCACCGGCAAGCTCATCGAGGTGCTGGGCGCGCCCGGCCCCGGGGAGCTGCCGCACGACGCGCACGTCGAGTCGTGGATCCACGTCGAGATCGACCGCGAGAGCGACCGCGCCGACCTCAAGCAGATCACCGCGGACCTGCTGCGCGTCCTGTCGGACGTCCGGGAGGCCGTCGAGGACTGGGAGAAGATGCGCGAGGCGGCCCTGAGGATCGCCGACGAGCTGCCCGCCGAGTCCGTCCCCGGCGACCTGCCCTCGCCGGAGGTCGTGGAGGCCCGTGAGCTGCTGCGCTGGCTGGCCGACGACCACTTCACGTTCCTCGGCTTCCGCGAGTACGAGCTGCGCGACGACGACTCGCTGGCCGCCGTCCCCGGCACCGGCCTCGGCATCCTGCGCTCCGACCCGCACCACGACACCGACGAGTCGCACCCCGTCAGCCCCTCCTTCGAACGGCTCCCGGCGGACGCCCGCGCCAAGGCCCGCGAGCACAAACTCCTCGTCCTGACCAAGGCGAACAGCCGCGCCACGGTCCACCGGCCCTCGTACCTGGACTACGTCGGCGTCAAGAAGTTCGACGGGGACGGCAACGTCGTCGGCGAGCGGCGTTTCCTCGGGCTGTTCTCCTCGGCCGCCTACACGGAGTCGGTGCTGCGGGTCCCCGTCATCCGCCGCAAGGTCGACGCGGTGCTGACCGGCGCCGGGTTCTCCCGCAACAGCCACGACGGGCGTGACCTCCTCCAGATCATGGAGACCTACCCGCGCGACGAGCTGTTCCAGATCCCGGTCGACGAGCTGCGCTCCATCGTCACCAGCGTGCTCTACCTGCAGGAGCGGCGGCGGCTGCGGCTGTACCTGCGCCAGGACGAGTACGGGCGCTACTACTCGGCGCTGGTCTACCTGCCCCGCGACCGGTACACAACGGGCGTACGGCTGCGGATCATCGACATCCTGCGCGAGGAACTGGGCGGCACCAACGTCGACTTCACCGCCTGGAACACCGAATCCATCCTGTCCCGGCTGCACTTCGTCGTCCGCGTCCCGCAGGGCACCGAACTCCCGCAGCTCTCCGACGCGGACCGGGACCGGATCGAGGCCCGGCTCGTCGAGGCCGCCCGGTCCTGGGCCGACGCGTTCGCGGAGGCGCTGAACGCCGAGTGCGGCGAGGAGCGCGCCGCCGAACTCGCGCGCCGCTACGGCACCGCGTTCCCCGAGGGCTACAAGGCCGACCACACCCCGCGCGCCGCCGTCGCCGACCTCGTCCACCTCGAACGGCTCGGTGAGCGCGAGGACTTCGCGCTCAGCCTGTACGAGCCGGTGGGCGCCGCGCCCGACGAACGCCGGTTCAAGATCTACCGCAAGGGCGAGTCGGTCTCCCTGTCGGCCGTCCTGCCGGTGCTCAGCCGGCTCGGCGTCGAGGTCGTCGACGAACGCCCCTACGAACTGCGCGCCGCGGACCGGGCGTCGTCCGCCTGGATCTACGACTTCGGCCTGCGCATCCCGCAACTCCTCGGCAGCGGCGACCAGTTGGGCGACGACGGGCGCGAGCGGTTCCAGGAGGCGTTCGCCGCGACCTGGACCGGTCGCGCCGAGAACGACGGCTTCAACGCGCTCGTGCTCGGCGCCGGGCTGACCTGGCGGCAGGCGATGGTGCTGCGCGCGTACGCCAAGTACCTGCGCCAGGCCGGGTCCACGTTCAGCCAGGACTACATGGAGGACACCCTCCGCACGAACGTCCACACCACCCGGCTCCTGGTCTCCCTCTTCGAGGCGCGCATGGCGCCCGAGCGGCAGAGCGCCGGACGCGAGATCGTCGACGCCCTCCTCGAAGAGCTGGACGCCGCGCTCGACCAGGTCGCCTCGCTCGACGAGGACCGCATCCTCCGGTCGTTCCTCACCGTCATCAAGGCGACCCTGCGCACCAACTTCTTCCAGAAGTCGGCCGACGGCGAGCCGCACGCGTACGTGTCGATGAAGTTCGACCCGCAGGCCATCCCCGACCTGCCCGCGCCGCGCCCGGCGTTCGAGATCTGGGTGTACTCGCCGCGCGTCGAGGGCGTCCACCTGCGGTTCGGCAAGGTCGCGCGCGGCGGGCTGCGCTGGTCCGACCGGCGCGAGGACTTCCGCACCGAGATCCTGGGCCTGGTCAAGGCGCAGATGGTCAAGAACACCGTGATCGTGCCGGTCGGCGCGAAGGGCGGGTTCGTCGCCAAGCAGCTCCCCGACCCGAACGTCGACCGGGACGCGTGGCTCGCGGAGGGCGTCGCCAGCTACCGGACGTTCATCTCGGCGCTCCTCGACATCACGGACAACCTGGCCGGCGGGGAGGTCGTGCCCCCGCGTGATGTGGTGCGCCACGACGAGGACGACACCTACCTCGTCGTCGCGGCCGACAAGGGCACCGCGACGTTCTCCGACATCGCCAACGCCGTCGCCGAGTCGTACGACTTCTGGCTCGGGGACGCGTTCGCGTCCGGCGGGTCGGCCGGGTACGACCACAAGGGCATGGGGATCACCGCGCGCGGTGCCTGGGAGTCGGTGAAACGGCACTTCAGGGAGCTGGGCGTCGACACGCAGACCGAGGACTTCACCGTCGTCGGCATCGGGGACATGTCCGGGGACGTGTTCGGCAACGGGATGCTGCTGTCCGAGCACATCCGGCTCGTCGCCGCCTTCGACCACCGGCACATCTTCATCGACCCGAACCCGGACGCGGCCGTCGGGTACGCCGAGCGGCGGCGGCTGTTCGAGCTGCCCCGCAGCTCCTGGGGCGACTACAACGTCGACCTGCTGTCGGCGGGCGGCGGGATCTTCCCGCGCAGCGCCAAGGCCATCCAGCTCAACGGGCACATCCGCGAGGCCCTGGGCATCGAGCCCGGCGTCGCCAAGGTCACCCCGGCCGACCTGATGAAGGCCATCCTCAAGGCGCCGGTCGACCTGCTGTGGAACGGCGGCATCGGCACGTACGTCAAGGCGTCCACCGAGACCCAGGCCGACGTCGGCGACAAGGGCAACGACGCCATCCGCGTCGACGGCGCCGACCTGCGCGTCAAGGTCGTCGGCGAGGGCGGCAACCTCGGGCTCACCCAGCTCGGGCGGATCGAGTTCGCGCTGGCCGGCGGGAAGATCAACACCGACGCCATCGACAACAGCGCCGGCGTCGACACCTCCGACCACGAGGTCAACATCAAGATCCTGCTCAACGGGCTCGTCACCGAGGGCGACATGACCGTCAAGCAGCGCAACAAGCTCCTCGCCGAGATGACCGACGAGGTCGGCCGGCTCGTCCTGCGCAACAACTACGCGCAGAACACCGCGCTGGCCAACGCCCTCACCCAGTCCGGCGACATGCTCCACGCGCAGCAGCGGTTCATGAAGCACCTCGTGCGCGAGGGGCACCTCGACCGGGCCCTCGAGTTCCTGCCGGCCGACCGGCAGATCCGCGAGCGGCTGGCGGCGGGACAGGGGCTCACCGGCCCCGAGACGGCCGTCCTCCTCGCCTACACGAAGATCACCGTCTCGGACGAGCTGCTGCACACCACGCTCCCCGACGACCCCTACCTCGCCGGACTGCTCCACGCCTACTTCCCGAGCGCCCTGCGCGAGCGGTTCGCCGAGCAGATCGACGCGCACCCGCTGCGCCGCGAGATCACCACGACCGTGCTGGTCAACGACACCGTCAACACCGGCGGGACGACCTACCTGCACCGGCTGCGCGAGGAGACCGGCGCCTCGCTGGAGGAGATCGTGCGCGCGCAGACCGCCGCGCGGGCCGTCTTCCGCTCCGCCGGGGTCTGGGACGCCGTCGAAGCGCTCGACAACCGGGTCAGGGCCGACGTCCTCACCCGGATCCGGCTGCACTCGCGGCGGCTCGTCGAGCGGGGGACGCGCTGGCTGCTCAACAACCGGCCGCAGCCGCTCCAGCTCGCCGAGACCGTGTCGTTCTTCGCCGAGCGGGTCGAGCTGGTGTGGTCGCAGCTGCCCAAGCTGCTGCGGGGGGCCGACCTGGAGTGGTACCAGCGGATCCACGACGAGCTGACCGGCGCGGGGGTGCCGGACGAGGTCGCCACGCGGGTCGCCGGGTTCTCCTCCGCCTTCCCGACGCTGGACATCGTGTCCGTGGCGGACCGGATGGGGAAGGACCCGCTGGACGTCGCCGACGTGTACTACGACCTCGCGGACCGGCTGCGGATCACGCAGCTCATGGACCGGATCATCGAGCTGCCGCGCGCGGACCGGTGGCAGTCCATGGCCCGCGCGTCGATCCGGGAGGACCTGTACGCGGCTCATGCGGCTCTGACGGCTGATGTGCTCGCCGTGGGCAACGGGACGTCCACGCCTGAGCAGCGGTTCAAGGTCTGGGAGTCGAAGAACGCGGCGATTCTCGGGCGGGCGCGGGTGACGCTGGAGGAGATCCAGGGGTCGGACTCGTTCGACCTGGCGAATCTGTCGGTGGCCATGCGGACGATGCGGACGATGCTGCGTACGCATTCGTAAGGGGTGACACGGCGATGGGGGCACCCTCGGGTGCCCCCATCGGCATGTGTTCGGCTTATGAGGAGAGGGCCGCTCAGGCCGCTTTCTTCTTGCCGCTCGTGAACTCCTCGTACTCCTTCATGACCTCCTCGGTGGGGCCGTCCATGCGGAGTTCGCCGCGCTCCAGCCACAGGACGCGCTCGCAGGTGTCCCGGATGGACTTGTTGTTGTGGCTGACGAGGAACACCGTGCCGGCGTGGCGGCGCATCTCGCGGATGCGTTCCTCGGAGCGGCGCTGGAACTTCGCGTCGCCGGTCGCCAGGGCCTCGTCGATCAGCAGGACGTCGTGGTCCTTGGCGGCGGCGATGGAGAAGCGCAGGCGGGAGCCCATGCCGGAGGAGTACGTGCGCATCGGGAGCGAGATGAAGTCGCCCTTCTCGTTGATGCCGGAGAAGTCGACGATGTCCTGGTAGCGGTCCTTGATCTGCTCGCGGGACATGCCCATCGCGAGGCCGCCGAGGTAGACGTTGCGCTCGCCGGTCAGGTCGCCCATGAGGGCCGCGTTGACGCCGAGGAGGGAGGGCTGGCCGTCGGTGTAGATCTTGCCGTTCTCCACGGGGAGGAGGCCGGCGACCGCCTTGAGCAGCGTCGACTTGCCCGAGCCGTTCGTGCCGATCAGGCCGATCGCCTCGCCCTTGTACGCGACGAACGAGACGTTCCTGACGGCGTGCACGAGGCGGGTGCCGGCCGCCTTCTCCGCGTTCTTGCGGCGCAGCATGCGGTTCAGGGCGGCGGTGGCGGAGCCTCGGCTGCCGGTGCCGTTGACGCGGTAGACGATGTCGACGCCGTCAGCCACGACGGTGGGGACGGGGTCATCCGTGTGGGTGATGGAGGTTTCAGCCACGGCCGTACGTCTCCTCAGCCTTCCAGAAGTAGATGAAGCCGCCGACGCCCGCGAGGAGCGCCCAGCCGATGGCCAGCGGCCAGACGTGCGGCGGGAGCTGGTGCGCGTGGAAGCTGTCGATCAGGGCGTAGCGCATCAGGTCGATGTAGACCGAGGCCGGGTTGGCCTGGAGCAGGTGGCCGACCCAGGAGGGCCAGTCGTGGTGCTTCCTGACCAGCTGGTCGATGCTCCACATCACCCCTGAGACGTACATCCACGTCCGCAGCACGAACGGCATGAGCTGCGCGATGTCCGGCGTCTTCGCGCCGAGCCTCGCCATGATCATCGAGACGCCCGCGTTGAACACGAACTGAAGGGTCAGCGCCGGGAGGACGAGTACCCACGACACCGCCGGCGGCACCCCCATCACCAGCAGGATCACCACCAGCGCCGCCATCGAGAACAGCAACTGCTGGAGCTGCTGGAGGCAGAACGAGATCGGCAGCGCCGCGCGCGGGAAGTGCAGCGCCCGCACCAGGCCGAGGTTGCCGGAGATCGCGCGGGTGCCCGCCAGGATCGAGCTCTGCGTGAACGTCCACACGAACACGCCCGTGACCAGGAACGGGACGTAGTCCGGGACGCCCTTCTTCGTGCCCAGCAGCACGCCGAAGATCAGGTAGTACACGGCCGCGTTCAGCAGCGGCGTCATGACCTGCCAGACCTGGCCCAGCTTGGCCTGGCTGTACTGCGCCGTCAGCTTCGCCGTGGCGAACGCGGTGATGAAGTGCCGGCGCGCCCACAGGTCACGGACGTACTGCGGCAGCGACGGGCGCGCCCCGCTCACCGAGAGGCCGTGGCGCTTGGCGAGCGCCGCGAGGTCCACGGGGGGTGTGGGGGTGGTTCGGGGCGGTGTGTCGAGTGCCTGGCTCACATCCGCTGCTTTCTTTCGGGGGTGGGGGTGCGCGGCCTTGTTCAGGGCGTCGGTTCGTTCACTGTCGCCGTCGCTGTTGGGGGAACCGCAGGGGGCCGGTGTTTTCTTACGGTTCTTTTGGAGTTCTCTTACGACGGGACGGCACCGTATCGTCGCAACGCGAGCGTAGGCCGAGGGGGCGTTGGAACGCAACCGTATCGTCGTGGCGTGGGGGTGGGTGGAGGGGGAGTGGGGGGCGTCGGGACGGGACGGTAGCGGCGCGGGGACGGGGCCGTTTCGTCGTGTCGTCCGGGGGGTGGCGGGACCGTATCGTCGTGACGGTCGTGGGGCGGCGGTCGCGGTGTGGTGGGTTGCGTGGCGGTTCGCGTGGCGATTTGCGTAAGGACGGGACCGTTTCGTCGCGACGTTCTATGCTGGGGCGCATGACGACGAACGCCGAGGGTGCCGGAGCGCGGACGCGCCGTAGGGCGCCGGCCGGGGCAGCGGTGCTCCGTGAGGATGTGACGGAGGCCATCAGGGCGGCCGTCTTCGAGGAGCTGGCGTCCGTCGGCTACGGCCGGATGTCGATCGAGGGCATCGCGCGCCGGGCCGGGGTCGGCAAGACGGCCGTGTACCGGCGCTGGAAGTCGAAGCTGCACCTGGTCCTGGAGATCGTCTCGGCCGTCGCGGTACAGGGCCTGCCCGTGCCGGACACGGGGAGCCTGGAGGGCGACCTCAGGCTGCTGTACGAGTTCATGTCGCGCGCGCTGCGCCACCCCGTGGCCTCGCAGATCATCCCCGACCTCCAGGCGGAGGCGGCCCGCAACGCGGAGATGGCCGAGGCCGTGCAGAAGGCGCTGCGGGACGGCCAGGAGGGCGTCGCGAACAAGATCCTGCTGGCGGCGATGCGGCGCGGCGAGATCGGCAAGGACTTCGACGACGAGCTGGCGCTCGACCTGGTCTCCGGGCCGACGTACTGGCGCGCGCTGGTGGTGCGCCAGGGCGTCGACAAGACCTATCCGGCGCGGCTCGCGCGGGCGACCGCCGCGGCGCTCAAGGCGTTGTGACGGCCGTGCGGGTCGTGATCGCGGAGGACAACGCCCTGCTGAGGAGGGCATGGTCCTGCTGCTGACGTCCGCGGGCCACGAGGTGGCGGCCGTCGCCGGGAGCGGCCCGGAGATCGTTCCGGCTCTCCTGGAGCACCGTCCCGACGTCGCCGTCCTGGACGTGCGGATGCCGCCGGACTTCCGTGACGAGGCCTGGTGGCCGCGCTGCGGGCGCGCGAGGAGATCCCCGGGCTGCCGGTCCTGGTGCTCTCGCAGTACGTCGAGGAGTCGTACGCCGCCGAGCTCCTGGGCGGCGGCGCGAGCGGCGTCGGCTACCTGCTGAAGGACCGGGTGGGCCGTGTCGACGAGTTCCTGGACGCCCTGGAGCGCGTCGCCGCCGGGGGCACCGCGCTCGACCCGGAGGTCGTCACCGAGCGGGCGGTCAGCAAGCACATCGGGAACGTGTTCCTGAAGCTGGGACTGCCGCCGAGCGACAGCGGGCACCGGAGGGTGCTCGCGGTGCTGGCGTATCTGAACAACGCGTGAGGGGCCGGCGGGGGCGCGCAGGCGCGATGAGCCTCTGCTCGCGCGCCCGCGCCCGCGTGCCTCCCCGCGTTCATCCCGGGTAGGGCGCCGCCGCCCGAGCCGTCCGCAGCGCCCGCGCCCACCACGCCAACTGGTCGAGCAGGACCTTCGCGTACCCGCCCGCCTGGGGGTCGGCGGGGCTGCCGTCCGCCCACGCGGTGAAGTAGTTCGGGAACGCCAGGCCGTCGCGAACGGTCACCGCGTGCAGCTCGGTCAGGACGTTCTCCAGGTGCAGCACGGCGTGCCGCCCGCCCGCCGCGCCGCCGTAGCTGACGAAGGCGACCGGCTTGGCCGCCCACTGCGTGAAGTGCCAGTCGATCGCGGCCTTCAGGGCGGCCGGGTAGCTGTGGTTGTACTCGGGGGTGACGACGGCGAACGCGTCCGCGCGGTCGAGCGCGGCGGTCAGTGCGGCCATCCCGGCGGGCCGGGGGTAGTCGTCCCCGGCGTGCTTCGGGGACGCGGCCGGCAGCTCCAGCGGGAGGTCCACGTCGGCGAGATCGACGACCTTGACGTCGAACCCGCCGTGCAGACGGGCCTGCCGCGCCGTCCAGGAGGCGACGACGGGACCGAACCGGCCCTCCCGGACGCTGCCGACGACGATGACGAGCCTGGGCTTGGTGTTGTCCATGCCGCCCACCCTCGGCGCGCGGGCGCCTGCCTGCCAGACCGGCTTGAGGCTGGCCCCCGCAGGGCCACGCTGAGGGCGCCGGGGCGGTCGTATCCTCGCGGCATGGGGACACCGCTGGGGGACTTCGTCAGGGCCAGGAGGGACGCCGTCCAGCCGGGCGAGCTGGGGCTGCCGGAGCGGGGCAGGCGCCGCTCGCCGGGGCTGCGCCGCTCGGACCTCGCCGCGCGGGCCGGCGTCAGCGTCGAGTACCTGACCCGCCTTGAGCAGGGCCGCGACCGCAACCCGTCGCCCGCCGTGGTGAACGCCCTCGCGGACGCCCTCCGCCTCGACCGCGCGGAACGCGCTCACCTGCGCTACCTGACGAAGATCACCGCCGGCACGTGCCCCTCGCACCCGCAGCCCGCCCCCGCGCCCCGCGAGGTCCGCCCGGCCGTCCTCGCGACCCTGCGCCTCCTGGAGCCCGGCGTCGCGATGGTCACCAACCGCCTGGGCGACGTCCTCGCGCACACGCCCGCCTTCGCCGCCCTGACCGCCGGAACCGGCCTCCTGGACGCCGACGCCCCCAACCTCACCCGCTACGTCTTCACCGACCCCCGCGCGCGTGCCCTCTTCCCCGACTGGGACGACGTCGCCGACGAGCAGGCGTTCGACCTCTGGCTCGGCCCCTCCGCCTCGGCCTTCGCCTGGTCCACCGAGACCCTCGTCCCCGACGCCGGCGAGGCCCTGGCCGGCCGCCTCGACCGCCACGTCGTCCCCCACCGAGGCCCCCTCCACCTCGCCCACCCCTCCGGCCCCACCCTCCGCCTCACCCGCCAGACCCTCGAACTCCCCGACGACGCCCAGCAACTGGTCGTCTTCCTCCCGGCGGACGAGCCGACGGAACGCGCCCTGGCGGATCTGCTCCACAAGGCCGGGCAGCAACCGGAGAGGCGCCTGCGCGCGATCTCGTAGGGCTCGGCGGGAACGCGGGCACGGAGCGGGACCGTCGGCGGGGCCACGCGCCAGGGCGACGGGCGGGCCCCCGGGACGGCGAGGAGACCCCCGACGACGCCGAGAAGGCCCACTCCGCAGGGAAGGCCACCCACGCCGCAGAGATGCCCTCTCACGACGGCACACGGGCCCTCCACCCCCGCACGAAGTTCCCGCACGCCCCTTCACACCGCCCCCTCCTGAAGCCCTCGCGCCGCCAACCGCCCCGCCAGCTCCACGAGTTCACCCGCCCTCAGCACCCGCCCCCCGAATCCCGGCAACGGCACGTGCAGCGCGCGCACCCACCGCTCCGGTATCCCCGCCACCCCGTACACGGCGCCCGCGAGCGCGCCGGTGACGGCCGCCACGGTGTCCGTGTCGCCGCCCAGGTCGATCGCGGCCCGCAGGGCGTCCTCGAACGAACCGGTGGTCCGCAGCGCCCACACGGCGGAGCCGAGGCAGGGCCAGACGGCGCCGTTGAACTCGGTCGCCAGGTCGGGGTGCCAGCCGGGGTCCAGGACGACGGCGTACCGCGCGCGGTGACCGGCGTCCAGGAGCGCGACGGTCTCCGGCACGGCGGCCAGGGGGTCGTGCCCGGTGAGGGCGACCCGGATCAGCTCGTGCAGGGCGGCGGTGCCCTCCTCGGCCGCGCGGTCCCCGTGAGTCAGCGCGGCGAGCCCGCGTCCGACGTCGAGGGTGGCCGCCCGGCCCCGGCCGGCGAAGTACACCGCCGAGGTCGCCGCCCGCATCAGCGCACCGTTCCCGGCGGCCCGCTGACTGACCTGGAAGTGCAGCGCGGCAGCGGTGTCCCACGGGTCCCCGCCGGTCAGGACCGCCTCCGTCTGGAGGCCGATGTCCTTGGGGTCGCCCGCCGCCCACCGCCGGAACCGCCGGAACACGTCCGCGGGGTCGAACCCGTCGCACTCCAGCAGCGACTCCCCGACAAGGACGGCCATCTGCGTGTCGTCGGTGGCCTCACCCGGGTCCCAGCCCCCGCCGCCGCACATCTCCACGGCCCGGACGCCCGGCGGGAAGCGCGCGGAGAAGGCTCCCTCCGGGCCGAACTCGAAGGGGGCGCCCAGGGCGTCGCCGACGGCCGAGCCGAGGACGGCGCCGGTGGCGCGGGAGAGGCGGTAGGGCGTGCTGGAGCCCGCCGTCGTGTCCGGTGCCGGCATCATGTCCCCCCGTTCTTCCCGCCGTTCTGTCCCCGCCCGGTCCGGCAGGGGGCTTACTGCCGTGCCGTCTCCGGGTGCAGGCGCACCCAGCCCTCCCAGGCGGACGTGATCATCTCCTGGACGTCGTGCTTGGCCTGCCAGCCCAGTTCGGCGCAGACGCGTTCGGCGGAGGCGACGACGCTCGGGGGGTCGCCGGCCCGGCGGGGGAGGACGGTGGGGGGCAGGTGGTGGCCGGTGACGGCGGAGATGCGGTCGATCATCTCGCGGACGGAGACGCCCTCGCCGCGGCCGATGTTGAGGGTCAGGGTGCGCCCGGGGGACGCCTGGAGGGCGCGGGCCGTCGCGACGTGGGCGTCCGCGAGGTCGACGACGTGGATGTAGTCGCGCACGCACGTGCCGTCCGGCGTGGGGTAGTCGGCGCCGAAGACGCGCGGGGGCTCACCGACGGTGAGGCGTTCGAAGACCATGGGCACCAGGTTGAACACGCCGGTGTCGGCGAGGGCGGGCTCGGCCGCGCCCGCGACGTTGAAGTAGCGCAGGCAGGCCGTCGACAGGCCCGTCGCCCGCGCGGTCGCGTTCACCAGCCACTCGCCCGCCAGCTTCGTCTCCCCGTAGGGCGACATCGGCAGGCAGGGCGTCTCCTCGGTGACCAGATCGACGTCGGGCATGCCGTAGACGGCCGCCGAGGAGGAGAAGACGAAGGACGCGACGCCCGCCTTCGTCACCTGCTCCAGCAGGACGCGCAGCCCCTCCACGTTCTCCCGGTAGTAGTGCAGCGGGCGCTCCACCGACTCGCCGACCTGCTTCTTCGCCGCCAGGTGCACCACGCCCGTCACACCGTGCCCCGCGAGCACGTCCGCCAGCCGCCCGGCGTCCAGCACCGACCCCTCCACCAGCGGGACGTCGGCCGGGAGCCGCCCGGCGATGCCCGACGACAGGTCGTCGTACACCACCGTCCGCTCGCCCGCCTCGGTCATCGCCCGGACGACGTGCGCCCCGATGTACCCGGCGCCCCCTGTGATCAGCCACGTCATGTACGGCCCTTCCCCTCCACGTACCGGCTTGCTCACCCCAGTCAAGCAGGCGCCGGCTCCCGGCGCCGAGCCTGTGGATAACTCTCCGTGCCGCTCTCGCCGCGGCCCGTGGTCGCGCGCCACAGGCGGACGAAGGACCACACCGCGGCCGACAGCAGCAGGCCGTTGCGCAGCAGCATCAGGAAGCAGCCGGTCCAGGAGCAGGAGACGAGCGTGGAGTACATCCCCGGGTACACGACCGCGCTGACCGCCGTCGCCGCCAGCACCAGCGCGGTGACGGGCCGCTGCACGGTGTGCCGCGAGGTCAGGCACACCGCCGAGAGCCCGACCAGCCAGATCATGTACTGCGGGCTGATGACCCTGCTGGTGACCGTGAACAGCAGGACGGCGCACAGGGCGGCGTCGAACGGCGTGGCCGACGTGAACCGGCGGGCGCGCAGACGCCACAGCAGGAGCAGACCGAAGGCGACGGCGGTCAGCGCCAGACAGGCGTCGGCGACCGCGCCGACGTGCGGGCCGACGAACTCTATGGCGCCGTACTGGTAGCGGACCACCCCCGGCCAGCCCGCGTGCGTGGCGAACAGCAGGACCGTGCCGCCCAGCGACTCGATCTGCACACCCCGGCCGCCCTGTTCCCGCAGGAACGAGAACGGGTGGTCGAAGGCGGCCGTCAGGAGCGCGAGAACGGTGACCGCCGTGACGGCCGCCCCCGCCCACGCCGCGCGCGTGGGACGCCCCTTCGGCGCCCCCAGGAGCAGCAGCGCCGGCCACACCTTCACCAGCGCCCCCAGCGCGGCGAAAACGCCCCCCACGCGCGGGCGGCGCGCCATGGCCACCAGGGAGACCACGGCCAGGGCGGTGACCTGCACGTCGTAGCGGGCCAGCGGGATGTGCAGCAGGAGCGGCAGACCGCACACCCACAGGGCGGCGCCCGCCAGCGAACGCCCTGGGGCGAGGCCCGCGCGCGCGAGGACGGCCGTCGTCACCGCGTCGGACAGGAGGGTGAGGACGACGAACGCCTGGAAGTACGTCAGGAACGGCAGCAGCGCGGGCGAGAGCATCACGGCTCCGGCGCCGGGCGGGTACTGCCACAGGGTGTCGTGGGTGGGGAACGTGCCGTGGACGAGGACGAGGTACCAGTCGTGGTAGAGCCGCCACACCTCACTGCCGACGCCGCTCCGGCCGAGCCAGGGGGAGCCGCTGTGGGTGAGCAGCCAGAGCATCGACGCGCGCGTGACGAGCCAGCCGGCGCCGAGAGCGAGCAGGCGGTGACGTTTCTTCACACCGCTCCGAAGGCGGGTGGAAGGGGTGGTCATTTGCCGGATCGTAAGCGGGACGTATCCGTTTGCTGCGCCAATGGACACCTAGAAGACAGTGAATCCCCGGTAAGACCCCTCCTATGGCCCAGATGCCGCAGAATCGCCCCGTGACGACCACTCGCCTCGCGCGCACACGTCTAACCGCCACCGCTGCCATAGCGGTCCCCGTCGCGGTCATGCTCGCCCTCGGAATGTGGCGGATCGACCGCGGCGGGATGTGGCGCGACGAGGCGGTGACCTACGAGGTCGGGCAGCGCTCGCTGCCCCAGATCTGGCACCTGCTGCACGAGGTCGACGCCGTCCACGGCCTGTACTACCTGCTCATGCACGGCGTGCTGACCGTCCACGCCAGCGAGGTCACCCTGCGGCTGCCCTCCGTCGTCGGCGCCGCCGTCGCCGCCGGACTGGTCGCCGCCATCGGCACCCGCCTCGCCCGCCCGCGCGTGGGCCTGTGGGCGGGCCTGCTGTTCGCGTGCACCCCGATGGTCTCCCACTACGCCCAGGAAGGCCGCTCGTACGCCCTCGTCGCGGCCGGCGCGATCGGCGCGACCTACCTGCTCCTGCGAGCCCTGGACGGCGGCCCCTGGTGGCCCTACGGCCTCACCCTCGCCGTCACCTGCCTGCTGCACGAGTTCGCCGTGCTGGTCCTGCTCGCCCACGGCGTCACCCTCGTGCTGTGCGGGGCGGCCCGGCGCGCGTGGACGCGCTGGCTGGCTTCCGCGGCGGCCGTCGTCCTGGTCCTCGCGCCCCTCGCGTACATCTCCAACGGGCAGTCCGCGCAGGTGTCCTGGCTGACCAGACCCGACATGGAGCGCGTCGAGCGGCTGGCGCACATGTTCATCGGCATGTACGGCGCCGTCTACTGGACCTGCCTGCTGCTCGCCGTCGTCGCCCTGCCGAGCCGGCGCCGCCTGTCCGTCGCGACGGTCGCGGCCCCCCTCCTGGTCGTCCCGCCCGCCGCGCTGCTCCTGGTCTCCCAGGAACGGCCCATGTACGACGACCGGTACGTGCTGTACGCGCTCGCGGGCGCGCCGCTGCTGGCCGCCGCCGGGGCCGACCGGGTGCTGCGGGGCCTGTCCCTCCTGGCCCGCAGGGTCGCCCCGCGCGCGGGAGACGCCGCCGAGGTCCCGCCCGCGCGCGTCGACGCCCCGACCCTGGCCCTGAGGCTCGACCCCGTTCCGGCGGGCGCGCCCGCGCGGGCCGACGATTCCGACGGGCGCGGCCTGGCCGTCGTCCCGCAGACGCGCCCGTCGGAGTCGTCGGCCGACGGGCCGTCCACCGGGAACCCGCCTGGGCGCCCGCGCGTCCGTATGGCGCTGCGGGGGGCTGTCGCCCTCGCGGGGGCCCTGGCGATCGCCGGGTCCTTCGCGTTCCAGCTCCCGGAGCAGCGGTTCGAGCGGACGACGGCCTCGCGCGGGGACGACCTCGCCGAGGTCGGCGCCGCCGCCGCGCGCCTGATGCGGCCCGGGGACGCCGTGCTGTACCTGCCGGCGATCTCGCGGCGGTCGGCGCTGGCCTACCCGGCGGACTTCCGGGGCACCCGCGACATGACGCTGGACGTCCCGGGCCCCGCCTCCGGGACGCTCTACGGGACGGAACTCTCCCCGGCCGAGGTGCGGGCGAAGCTCGCGGGCGTCGACCGGCTCTGGGTGGTCTCCCAGTCGCACGCCCTGTGGCGCGGCAGCCGGTGGGCGCCCGAGGAGCCCGTCGAGAAGACCAAGCTGGCCCTCGTCAAGGACGACTTCGTCGCGGCGGTGCCCCGCCAGGTCGCCGTCCTGCGCGGCACGGTGATCCGGCTGTACGTCCGCAAGGACCGGGGCGCGACGGGCGCCTAGGCGCGGCCTCGCTCCCCGGCGCGCGCCTCCGACAGCGCCGCCTCGTCCAGGGCCTCGGTCAGGGTGTCGAGCTGGCTCTTCAGGACGCGGATCTGCTCGTGGTCGAAGCTCGTCGCGGAGAGGATGCGGCGGGGCACCTGGAGCGCCTGCGCGCGCAGGGCGGTGCCCTCCTCGGTGAGCTGGACCTCGACGGAGCGCTCGTCGCGCGCGCTGCGTTCGCGGCGGACCAGGCCGGCCGTCTCCAGGCGCTTGAGGAGGGGCGAGAGGGTGCCGGAGTCGAGGCGCAGGTGCTCGCCGAGCTTCTTGACCGGCAGGGCGCCCTCCTCCCAGAGGACCAGCATCACGAGGTACTGGGGGTAGGTCAGGCCGAGGTCCTTGAGGATCACTCGGTAGACCCCGTTGAACGCGCGCGAGGCGGCGTGCAGCGAGAAGCAGATCTGGCGGTCCAGGTGCAGCCAGCTCTCTTCGGCTGCGGCGGGCGTCGGCGTCGTCGGGCTCATGCCACCAGGGTAGCGCTTGCGGGCCATTCAGTTGTGCACAACTTAATTGTGTGCTCTACTTATCTCCGTGAGGCGGTCCCGAAGCGGAGACGCGAAAGGGCCGGCCACCCCCGTCACGACTCTCCAAGAGGGATGGTTTCAACCATGGACGCGCTCTACACCGCCGTCGCCACCGCCACCCACGGGCGCGAGGGACGCGCCGTCTCCTCCGACGGCAAGATCGACCTCCCCCTCTCGATCCCCGTGGAGATGGGCGGCAACGGCCAGGGCACCAACCCGGAGCAGCTTTTCGCCGCCGGTTACGCCGCCTGTTTCGGCAGCGCGCTCGGCCTCGTCGGCCGCAACGCCAAGGTCGACGTCAGTGACGCCGCCGTGACCGCCGAGGTCGGCATCGGCAAGCAGGGCGAGGGCTTCGGCCTCAAGGTCACCCTCCGCGTCGAGCTTCCCGACACGGTCGACGAGGCCACCGGCCGCAAGCTCGTCGAGACCGCCCACCAGGTCTGCCCGTACTCCAACGCCACCCGCGGCAACGTCGAGGTCGACCTCGTCATCGAGTAATCGTTTCTCCCCCGGGGCGGGTCACCGAACCCGCCCCGGCGAGGGCCGCAACGCCCCCGAGAACGCCCCCAGCGGCCCCTCAGACCGCCCGGTGGGCCGTTCCGTCCACTATCCCCCGGCTGGACGGAACGGCCTTCCAGGCAGCCGGAGGGGCCTTCGGCGTGTCGCGTCACCCCGCCAGCAACCGAACCCGCGCGGCCCCACCCGCTCAGTACCGAACCCGCGCCAGCACTTCCCCCGTCCGCCTGCTCCACGCCACCACCACCGCCTCCTCCGGCACCGGATGCCACCGCGTCAGCAGCAGCCACCGCACGCGGTACCGCCGCCCCAGCGCGGCCCGCTCGGCGAGGCCGGACGAGGGCGCGAGGTACGCGCGGACGTCCGCGAGGCGCGCCTCACGCGCACGCGCATCCAGCGCCGCGTCCGGCCAGGCCGGCGCCGCCAGGTTCGCCCCGTACCCGGCGATGGCGTGCACGGCGTGGTAGCCGTCGGTGATGACGACCTCGCCGGGACGGATGTGCCGGGCGGCCCAGTCGTAGGAGGGCCAGTCGGGCGGCTGGGCGAAACCGACGGGGTCCAGCGCGCGCGGGACGACCGCACCTGCCTGGACGGTCCACAGGCCCAGGCAGGCCGCGACGGCGGCGCACCCCGCGAGCACCCGGCGTCCGGCTCCCCACGGCCGGGGCGCCGCCAGCGCGACCGCGAGCGCGAACTGGAGCGGGACCAGCGTGAGCCCGAGCACGCGCCCGTACGTGTAGTGCCCGCTGACCCACCCGTACGCCACCACCGCGCACTCCAGGACGAACAGCAGCACCAGCGGATCCCGGGCGGAGCGCCGCGCCCGCGCCCACAGCGCCGGAAGCCCGAGCAGCGCGAGCCAGAAGTGGCCCCACAGATCGCGGTACAGCCGCTTGTGCATGCCGTCGACGCCGGTGTCCCCGGCCAGCGCGAACACGTCGAAGTAGGGCCAGACGGCCGCGACGGCGACCGCCGCGCAAAGAGCCGTCGCCCAGCGCGCGAGCGCCCCCGCCAGCGGGCCCCGCTCCCACCCGAGGACGAACGCCGCGCCCCCGAGGAACGCGGCCACGGCCGTGATCGGGTGCACCAGGAGGATCACCCCGTACAGCGCCCCCAGGACGGCGTACCCGGTGAACCCGCGCGTCCCGCGCGGCCCGACGAACCGCACCCGGCGCACGTCACGCGCGCGTGCCCCGGTCAGCGCCCACGCCCAGAAGGTGAGGCCGGCGGCGAACGCGGACGGGTAGGGCAGCGTCCCGGTCATCGACATCAGGCCCAGGTAGCCGCTCCACCAGGCGCGCTCGGTGCCCCACAGGAGCGTCAGCGCGGCCAGCGCGAGAACCGGCGCCCACGGGCGCGCCGTCAGCACCCGCACGAGGCGGCCGATCCCGGTGAGCAGCACCAGCAGGTTCACCGGCGCGGCGAGCCGCAGCACCTCCCAGCCCGTCAGCCCGGTCAGCCGCGCGAACACCGCCTGCGTGAGCGCGTACGGCGAGTAGTAGGGGCTGCCCGCGCCCGGCAGGTCGGCCGTCGGGTGACGCGGCTCCAGGAGGTTCGCCCTGAGCCGTTCGATCACCGCCGCGTGCTGCCCGGCGTCGCAGCACGGCGGCACCCGCCAGCACGCCAGCGTCATCACCAGGAAGAACACGAACCCGGCCACCTGGTAGGGGGTCGGCCGCCACACCCGGCCGCCGCGCAACGCCGTCGCCCCGCGCGTGGGACGACGGGTCAGGGCACCGGCGCTCACCGGGCGGACGGAAACGGGGAGGAAAGCAGCATTCCGCTTACTTTCCCGGCGGGGCGAGCGGCTTTAGCCGCCGGTCACCCTGTCGGGCGATCACACGAACACCGTCCGCTTCCCCGGCACCCCGAACATCACACCTCTCCAGCAGCAGCGGCACCCCCACCACCGGCACCACCCACACCAGCACGATCAACCGCCCGCCCCAGATGCCGATGTCCGGATGCCCCGCCTGCGTCAGCACCCCCGTGCACCCGGTCGCGACCGCGCACACCCCGAACGCCCGCCGCCGCAGTACCCCCACCACCCCGGCCACGACGGAGACCAGCAGCAGCGGCTCCCACAGCTGCCGCCGCCCCCACTCCACCCAGAACCGCGCCTCGAGCCGCACCAGCTCGCTCCACGGCCGCTCCCGGTCGGGCTGGGCGAAATGCCCCGTCAGCAGGTCCTGCACGCTCTCCGAGGCCGACGGGAAGCGCAGCAGCCGGGCCAGCAGCAGCGTCCCCACGACCCCGCACAGCCCCACGGCCGCGATCGCGGCGAGCCCGCGCCCGCGCCGCAGGCACCAGGAGACGGCCGCCGCGCCGCCCAGGCACAGCCCGAGGAACAGCGCCTGGGAGTGCTTGACGGTGAACAGCGCGGCCAGCGCGGCGGCGATCAGGCACGCGCCCGCGCGGACCCGGCCGTCCAGGGCGAGCGCGCACCCCCACAGGGCCGTCAGGGTGAGCGCCAGCATCAGGCCCTCGGTCATCGGGCGCATCGCGGTCGTGCCGACCGGCAGGAGGTAGTACAGGGCCTGGCCGGTCAGGCAGGCGTACGGCGGGGCGCGCAGCGTCCGCAGGACCAGGAAGACCAGCAGCCCGCCGAGCACGGCGACGGTCACGCTCGCCGCCCACACGCCCCACCTCACCCCCAACAGCCCGGTGAACGGCACGAGATACGCCGGATACCCAGGCCGCGCCTCGAAGATCCGCATGAACCGCTCGGACGCGAACGGCACGGTGTGGCCGCCGACTTGACCGGCCCGCAGCCGCGCCTCGACCGCCCGCCACTCCTTCGCCCGGCACGCGGCGGCGACCCGCGCCCCCGGCGAGGGCTCCCGGAACCGCGTGACGTCGACGCCCTGCCGCCGCGCGGCCGTCGCACCCCGGCCCGCGCACACGTAGCCGATCGTGGCCGCCGCTGCCTCCCGCTTCCCGTAGCCGCTCAACGACAGCGCGTACGACAGGTAGTTCTTCGAGTCGGGCGTGTCCCGCCCGTCCACATGGGCGAGTTGGCACACGGCGAACAGCGCCGCCAGCACCAGCACCCACGCACGCGTCGTCACCCCGGCTCGCCCTGCAACAGGGTCCGGACGACGCGCTCGGCGGCGTGACCGTCGTCGAACGCGCAGAACCGCGCGCGGAACTCCTTGCGCGCCAGGGCCGATTCCTCGTCCCGCCAGCGGCCGGACGCGAACAGCTCCGCCAACTCCCCGTAATCACGCGTGACATGACCGGGCGGCTCGGCGGTGACGTCGAAGTACAGGCCCCGCGCGGCGGTGTACGTGGCGAGGTCGTCGGCGTGGACCACGATCGGGCGGTCCAGGTTGGCGTAGTCGAACATCAGGGCCGAGTAGTCGGTGACGAGGACGTCCGACGCCAACATGACCTCCTCCACGTGGAGTTCGTCCGTCGCGTCGACCAGCACCCCGCGCCGGTGCAGCTCCGCGAGTCCCAACCCCCGTACCGGGCCCGCCGCGAGCGAGGGATGCAGCCGGACGACGAGGGTGTGGCCCTCGCCCAGGTCGGCGGCGAACCGGGCGAGGTCGACGCGCTCGGCGTACCCGCCCCGGACGTGGTCGCGGCGGGTCGGGGCGTACAGGACGACGGTGTTACCGGCCGGGATGCCGAGCCGGTCCCGGACGGCAACTCCCCGGTCCGGCGAGGCCGTTACGAGGACGTCGTTGCGCGGGCTGCCGGTGCGGGCCGACGCGAAGTGGCACGGGTACGCCCGCTCCCACACCAGCTCCGAGTGCAGGTTGGCGACCAGGCTGTGGTCCCACCGGTCGGCCTGGCGCAGCATGCGCGGCACGTCGAGGCCGTAGCGGGCGCCGGGCTTGGCGAGGAGGTCGGCGGCCATGTACTTGAGCGGGGTGCCCAGATGGGTGTGGATGTGGACGCTGCCGGGCCGCTTCACGAGCGCGCCGGGCCAGGGGACGTTGTTGACGAAGTACGCGGCTCTGGCAGCCAGTTGGCGGTACGCGCGGGAGTCCGGCGCGACGCGCTCCACCCCGTCGGGCACCCCGGCCGCGTCGTCCCGGACGACCCACACGCCGCGCAGATGCGGAGCGATCTCGCGGGCCTTGTGGTAGATCGCGGCGGGGTCGCCGAGGACACCCCGGTGTGAAAACGCCGAGTACAGCACGAGGTTGGGATCGAGGCGCCGGTTCAGCCGGGCCCTGGCGACCGTGCGGCGGGCGCGCTTCTCGGCCGCCGCACGCAGCCGCCGGCGCAGGGCCGCCGCGCGCTGCCGGGCCAGGTAGGCGGCCCAACTCCCGTACAGCACCCGCAGTTCCGGCGGAATCGATTCCTCGTCCGGCCGGTGCGCGCGGAACAGCTCCGCCGAACGGCGGAAGAACTCAGGCTTGTCGGCGGGCGGCAGCCGGTTCGGCTTGCCCAGGATGTCGAGGCAGTGCTCGCCCATCTTGCGGTGCAGGAACGGACGCCAACTCGCAAGCTCCGGGCGGGAGTCGAGGAACGCGAAGACGCGGCCGTACTGCTCATGGACGTCGAAGTGCTTGGCGGAGGTCGTGGAGAGGATGCTGCCCTGGCGGCGCTGGCGGTACAGGACGCAGATCCGGTCGAGCAGCGCGATCCGCTCGGCGCTGAACATCACCGGGAAGGTCCAGGGCGTGTCCTCGTAGTAGCCCGGCGGGAACGCGAAGCCGTGCCGCTCGACGAAGTCACGGCGCTGCACCTTGTTCCACGCGACCATCATCAGGTCGAGCACCTGCGGGAGTCGAGCCGCCGTGAACACCCCGTCGGTCGCCCTCAGGAGGTGCGCGAGGACGTTCCTGCGGACACCGCCCCACCAGTAGGCGCGCGCGTAGTCGAAGACCAGGACGTCCGGATCGCCGCACTCCGCCAGCCGGTCGGCGATCGCGGCGAGGGCGCCGGGGGTGAGGGTGTCGTCGCTGTCGAGGAAGAACAGGTAGTCCCCGACGGCGAGTTGGGCCCCCGCGTTGCGGGCGCGGCCCAGGCCCACGTTCTGCGCCAGGTGCAGCACCCGCACCCGCTCGTCGCGCGCCGCGTACGCGTCGAGGATCGCGCCGCTGCCGTCCGGCGAGCAGTCGTCGACGGCGATCACCTCGAAGTCCCCGAACGACTGGGCCAGCAGCGAGTCCAGGCACTCGCGCAGGAAGCTCTGGACGTTGAAACAGGGCACGATGACGCTGAACCGGGGCATGCTGTCAGCTCCTGACCGACGGGGCGGGGGTCCGCTCGGCGAGCGGGATCACGGGCGGCAGCGCCTCCGGGGGCTCACCGAGCAACACCCGCCGCACGACCCGCTCGGCGGCGCGTCCGTCGTCGAACTCGCAGAACCTGGCCCGGAATTCGGCCCGCAGCGCCGCCGACTCCCCGGACGCGTACGCCTTCTCGGCGAACACCCGCGCCAGTTCCTCCGGCGTCCGCGCCACCGGGCCCGGTGGCTGCGCCGGCAGGTCCAGGTACACGCCCCGCGTCTCGGCGTACACCTCCCAGTCGGGCGCGTACACCACGATCGGCCGGTCCAGGTTGGCGTAGTCGAACATGATCGAGGAGTAGTCCGTCACCAACACGTCGGCGGCCAGGCAGACTTCCTCCGCCGACGGATGCCCGGTGACGTCGACGACCCGCCCGGCACCGAGCCGCACGCCCCGGTCGTAGTAGTAGTGCGCCCGCAGCAGGACGACGACGTCCTCGCCGGCCGCCTCGCAGAACTCCCCGAGATCCAGGCCGGGTTCGAAACCGGCGTGGTAGTCGCGGTGCGTCGGGGCGTACAGGACGGCCGTCTTGCCGTCCGGGACGCCCAACGCCCGCCGGAGCGCGGCGACTTGGTCAGCGGTCGCGGTGTAGAAGACGTCGTTGCGCGGATAGCCGTACTCCAGGTGCTCGTACGAGCCGGGGAAGGCGCGCTCCCAGACCTGGGTGGAGTGGGAGTTGGCCGACAGGTTGAAGTCCCAGCGGTCCACCTTGCGCATCAGGTGGGTGTAGCTGCCGGTGACCGAGGCGACCACCGGGTACGTCGCCTGGTCGACGCCCATCGTCTTCAGGGGCGTGCCGTGCTGCGTCTGGAGGTGGACCGCGCCCTCGCGTTTCACCACGCTCGCCGCGAAGTTGGCGTTGTTCACCAGGTACGTCGCGCGGGCCAGCAGCTCCCCGGCGCGGCGGCTGCCGAGTGTCGCGTGCTCGACGCCCTCGGGGACGGCGCTCTCGCGGCCCGGCTCGACCAGGAACACCGACCTGATGTGCGGGGCGAGTTGGACGGCCTTGGCGTGGATCGCGGCCGGGTTGCAGGCGTAGCCCCGGCCCCAGTAGGCGCAGTACACCGCCAAGTGGGGGTCCAGCGGAGGCGGTTGGGGTGTGCGCTTCGGGAGCGGGAGGCGGGGCGGCTTGATCGCCGACACCTTGTGGTGCGTTCGCCGCATCGCCCGGAACAGGGCGAACGCGCCGAACCGCAGCAGCACGTGCTGCACCCCGAGGCTCCCGCCCGGCCTGCGGAAACCGGCGGGCAGGTAGCGCCGGTACATCCGTCCCGCCCGCCGGAAGAACGCCCGGCGCCGCCACCCCGTCAACCGGTCCGGATGCGCGGCCGTCTTGAGGACGGTGGCGAAGAGCTGCCCGAACAGCGGCCTCAACCGCTCGGCGGGCAGCCGGAGTTCGACCGCCCGCCACAGCACCAGCTCGGCCTGGTCCAGGAGCTGGAGGTGGTGCTCGCCCGGCAGGTTCAGCCGCCCGCCCTGCCGGCGCAGCAGATGCCGTACGACCACCTCGCGCAGCAACGCGACCCGCTCGGCGTGCAGAGCGGCCAGCCCCCCGAAACCGATGTCGGTGAAGTGACCGTCGGGGAACGTGATCTGATGCGCGATCAGAAACTCCCGCCGGTATACCGCGCTCCACGCCGGCTGCTCCACCCCGGTGAGATGCGGGGCCTGCGCCGGGGCGAACACCCCCTTCGGCGCCCGGAGTTTGGCCGTCGGGTTGGACGGCTCGCCCTCCCACCAGGGCAGGCGCTCGTGCTCGGCGTGCAGGACGTCCACCTCGCCGGTCTCCGCCAGCCGCGCGGCCACGGCGGCGAGGGCGTCCGGCGCCAGACGGTCGTCCCCGTCGAGGAACAGCACATACGCCCCGCGCGCCGTGCGGAGACCGGTGTTGCGGGCCCCGGACAGCCCGGCGGACGGCGGGGAGTGGACCAGGCAGAGCCGGGCGTCCCGCTCGGCGTACCCGGCCACCACGGTCGCGGCCGGGCAGCCGGGGCCGTCGCACACCACGACCACCTCGACGTCCCGGAAACGCTGGGCGAGGACGGAGTCCAGCGCGAGGGAGAGCCGGCCCGCGACACCGTGGGACGGGACGACGACGCTGAACCGGGGCGGGCACGCGTCCGCCACCTCAACGCCCCCGCACCGGCACCGAGTTGCCCTCCACCGGCCGGGGGATCCCCGCCCGCGCCGGCGCCGCGGCACTGCGCCCGGTCAGCGGCACGACCGGCGGCAGCGTCGCCGGGTCCTCGCCCAACACCACGCGCCGCACGACGCGTTCGGCGGCGCGGCCGTCGTCGTAGGGGCAGAAGCGGTCGCGGAACGCGGCGCGCAGCTCGGCGGAGCGGGAGCCGCGCCAGTGGCCGGTGGCGAAGATGTCGATCAGCTCGTCCTCGCTGCGCGCGACCGCGCCGGGCGGGAAGGCACGCAGGTCGAAGTAGGTTCCCCGGGCCGCCTCGTACGCCTCCCAGTCGTCCGCGTGGACGACGATCGGCCGGTCCAGGACCGCGTAGTCGAACATGATCGACGAGTAGTCGGTGACGAGCGCGTCCGCCGCGAGGCACAAAGACTCGACGCTCGGATGGTCCGTGACGTCGATGACCCGGCCGCCGCGCGGCAGGACGTCCGGCTGCCAGTAGTGCGCGCGGGCCAGGATCGTGAACCCGTCGCCGAGCCGGGCGAGGACCCGCTCCAGGTCGAGGGAGACGCGCTGAGAGCGCCGGTAGTCGCGGTGGGTGGGGGCATACAGGAGGGCGACCGTGTCGTGCGGGATGCCCAGGGAGGCACGGATGCGCGCGACGTCGTCCGAAGTCGCCTGCAACAGAAGGTCGTTGCGGGGGTAGCCGGTCTCCAGGGTCTCGTAGCCGCCGGGGTAGACCCGCTGCCAGGTGAGGGTGGTGTGCCGGTTCGCGGAGACGACGTAGTCCCACTTGTCGACGCCCCGCAGCAGCTCCGCGAAGTCGATGTCACGGCCGGCCGCCGGGTGGTCCTGGAGGTCGAGGCCCATGTGCTTGAGCGGGGTGCCGTGCTGGGTCTGCACGAAGACCTGGCCGGGCCGCTTCACCAGCCTGCGGTCGAAGTTGACGTTGTTCACCAGGTACTTGGAGCGGGCCAGCGCCGTCCAGTACGCGGCCGTGCCGGGCGCGATGCGGCGCGGGCCCGGCGGAATCGTGTGCTGGTAACGGGAGTTGGCGATCCACGCCGTGCGCACGTGCGGCGCGAACACCCGGAACGCCGACTCCAACGCGCCCGGGTTGCAGCCGTACCCGCGCCCCCAATACGCCGAGAAAACCGCCGAGTCGGTGCGCAGGGGGAGCTTCAGCTGGACGCGGTAGTGGAGTTGGAGGAGCGCGGCCCGCAGCGCGCGCAGGGCCTTCGCGCACAGCCGTCCGGTCCGCTCGCGCAGCGCCATCGCCGCCTGCACTACCCGGTAGGTGCGGTGCATGCCGAAGTGGACGAGGGAGTGGCGCAGCCGGGAGCGCAGCGGGACCCTGGCGCCGGGGACCCGGTAACGGCGGTAGTGGGCGCGGGCGTTGCGCAGGAACTCGGCGCGGTCCTCCCGGGGCAGGCGGCCCGGCCGGGTGAACACCGTCGAGAGGTGGTCGACCATGCGGCGGAACAACACCGGCTTCCAGCGGGCGAGTTCGGGACGCTGCTCGACGTACGCGAAGACGCGGTCGTACTGGTCGAAGACGTCGAAGTGCTTGCGGCTCGTGGTGGAGAGGATGTTGCCCTGGCGGCGCTGACGGTAGTGGACGCACGCGCGGTCCAGCGTCGCGATCGACTCGGCGGCCATCAGCGCGGGGTAACTCCAGGGAGTGTCCTCGTAGTACCCCGGAGGGAAGACGAGGCCCGCGCGGGCGGCGAAGTCACGGCGGACGGCCTTGTTCCAGGCGACCATCAAAACCCGCAGCAGCCCCGGCCGGTCCTCCAGCCGGAACGGGGCCGGACCCTGCTCGGTGAGCTGCCCCGCGAACGCGGCACGGGTGCGCTCGCCGCTCCAGTGGACGTTCGCGTGGTCGTAGACCAGGACCTCCGGCTCGCCCGTCTCCTTCAGCCGGTCGGCGATCGCCCGCAGCGCGTCCGGGACGAGGGTGTCGTCGCCGTCGAGAAAGACCAGGTAGTCGCCGCGGGCCCGCGCGATCCCGGCGTTGCGGGCCGCGCCCAGACCGGCGTTCTGCGGCAGGCGCAGGGCGACCACGCGGGCGTCGCGGGCCGCGTACTCGTCGATGATCTCGCCGCAGGCGTCCGGCGATCCGTCGTCCACGGCGATGAGTTCGAAGTCGCCGTACGACTGCGACAGCACGGAATCGAGGCATTCGTGCAGATACGCCTGGACCTGGTACGCGGGGACGATGACACTGAACCTGGGCAAGGGGGACATCCATGGGTCGGCGCGGGCGTTCTGCCCGGCAACGCGCTCCCACGTGCGTTGGTTACGCAGGGTTACGGCATCCGGGGGACGCGCACGCCACCCGGATGCCGTACAGCCGTCTACTTCACGGCTCCCGCCATCACCCCCGACACGAACTGCCGCTGGAACGCGAAGAACACGGCCAGCGGGATGACCATCGAGATGAACGCGCCCGGCGCCAGGATGTCGATGTTGTTGCCGAACTGCCTGACCTGCGTCTGGAGCGCGACCGTGATCGGCTGGCTGTCGGCGTCCGTGAACACCAGCGCGATCAGCATGTCGTTCCACACCCACAGGAACTGGAAGATGCCCAGGCTCGCGATCGCCGGACCGCCCAGCGGCAGCACCACCCGTGCGAACAGCCGGAGTTCACCCGCCCCGTCGAGCCGCGCGGCCTCCAGGAGTTCACGCGGGATCTCCGCGAAGAAGTTGCGCAGCAGGAACACCGCGAACGGCAGCCCGAACCCCGTGTGGAACAGGATCACCCCGAACACCGAGCCGAACAGCCCCAGTTTCCCGAAGAGTTCGGCGATCGGGATCAGCGCCACCTGCACCGGCACCACCAACAGGCCCACCACGCCCAGGAACCACCAGTCCCGCCCCGGGAACTCCATCCACGCGAACGCGTATCCGGCGAGCGCCCCGATGACGACGACCAGCACCGTCGCCGGCACCGTGATCAGCACCGTGTTGAGGATCGAGTCCGTGATGTCGCTGTTCTCCAGCAGCTTCTCGTAGGCCCCGAAGGTGAGTTGGGACGGCTCGGCGAACACCTTCCACCAGCCGCTCGCGTTCATCTCCTCCGGCGTCCGCAGCGACGACAGCAGCAGCCCGATCGTCGGCACCAGCCAGAACACCCCGACGACGACCAGGACGACGCGGACGGCGCCGCTGTTGACCTTCTCGACCAGTTTCGCGATCACCGCCGCACCTCCCGCCGCAGCCGCCGGACGTTGAACCACATCACCGGGATGACGAGCAGCAGCAGGAACACCGCGATGGCGCTCGCGACCCCGGGCTGGTCCTCCGAGAAACCCTTGCGGTACAGCTCGAGGGCGAGGACGTTCGCGTCGTCCTGCGAGGAACCCGGCGCGATGATGAACACCAGGTCGAACACCTTGAGCACGTTGATCATCAGCGTGACGGTGACGACGGCGAGGACCGGCGCGAGCATCGGGACGGTGACGCGCCGGAACACCTGCCACTCGTTCGCCCCGTCCACCCGCGCGGCCTCCATCAACTCCCGTGGCACGCTGGCCAGTCCGGCCGCGATGAGCACCATCGCGAACCCGGCCCACATCCAGACGTACGAGCCGATGATCGCCGGTGTCACCAACGACGGGCCCAGCCAGTCGAGTCCGTTGTACGGCTCGCTGAAGTTGCTCGCGGGCAACCGCAGTTGAGCACCGTCCGCGGAGTCGGGCAGCGTGAACGAGCCGTCGCCGCGCGCCGTCGTGGACGCGACGACCTTGCCGTCCTTCACCGCCTCGACGCGCATCCCGGCGTACCCCAACTCCTCGGCGTCCGGCTGCCCGAGGCGTCCGACGCCCTTGCCGCGCGTGAAGTCCTGCCAGGCGACGCCGGTGACCTTGCCCGGCTCCGGCGCCCTGAGCGCGGCGCGCTTCGCGTCGTCCGGCATCTGGTCGGGGGCGACGCCGACCAGCGGCAGGGTGACCGGATCGCCCACGCTCACCGGCGACTTGGTGATGAAACCGCCCCCGTCCGCGACCAGCGGCGACTGGCGTCCCGGGTGCGCCTTCGGGAACGCCGAGGACTGGGCGAACGTGTCGTGCACGCCCACCCAGACCGCGTTCGCGACCCCCTTGTCCGGGTCCTGGTCGTACACCAGCCGGAAGATGATCCCGGCCGCGAGCATCGAGATGGCCATCGGCATGAAGACGACCAGCTTGAACGCCGTTCCCCAGCGCACCCGTTCGGTCAGCACCGCGAAGATCAGACCGAGCGCGGTGGTCAGGGCCGGCGCGAACACCACCCAGATGACGTTGTTCTTCAGGGCCGTTCGGATGCCGTCGTCCGTGAAGAGCGACTGGTAGTTGTCGAATCCGGCGAAGGTGTCGCCCGACTGGTCGTAGAGACTCCTGACGACCGAGTACCCGATCGGGTACACCACGAGCGCGCCGAGCAGCACCAGGGCGGGCAGCAGGAACAGTGCCGCGACCGTCCGCCTGGTGCCGGTCACGCTCCTCCTCGACGTGGCCGAATGAGCTGACATCGAATCAGTTCCCGTACGCGGCGGCGGCGTTGGCTTCCAGCTTCGCCTGCGCGCCGGCGACGTCGGACGGGTTCTTCAGGAAGTCCTGGAGGTCCTTCCACTCACCCTTGCCCGGTGTCCCGCCGAACGCCTGCGGCGCCTGGTCCGACATGTCGAAGCGGAAGTCGTCGCCCGCCTTGATCAACGCCTCGGCGATGGTGCGCTGCACGTCGTTCGGGTACGCCGAGAAGTCGACGTTCTTGTTCGGCGAGAGGTAACCGCCCAGCCCCGCATGGACGGTTGCCGCGTCAGGCGAGGCCAGGAACGCCGCCAGCGCCTGCGCGCCCGGCGAGTCCTTGAAGAGCACCGCCGCGTCACCGCCCGAGACGACCGGCACCGTGTCGCCGACCTTCGGGAACGGGAACACCTTCGCGTCGGTGCCGATCTCCGACTTCGTCTGCCCGATGTTGACCTGCGCGAAGTCGCCCTCGTAGACCATCGCCGACTTCGGCTGGTCGCCGCCGGTGAACGTCTGCGTCACCGCGTTGGGGAACTGGAGTTGCAGCGAACCGTTCGCGCCGCCCGCCAAGTAGTCCTGTTTCCCCCAGACTTGGGCGAGCGTCTTCAGCGCCGTGGCGACCGACGGGTCCGTCCACTTGATCTCGTGCCTGGTCAACTGGTCGTACTTCTCGGGGCCCGCCTGCGAGAGGTACACGTTCTCGAACCAGTCGGTGAGCGGCCAGCCGTCCGCGCCCGGTACGGAGAACGGCGTCACTCCGGAGTCGTAGACCGTCTGCGCGGTGGCGAGGAGTTCGCTCCACGTCTTCGGCTCGGTCGCGCCCGCGTTCTCGAAGACCTTCGCGTTGTACCAGACCAGCGACTTGTTGGCGGCCTTGTAGTAGACGCCGTACTGCTTGCCGCCCACCTTGCCGATGTCCTGCCAGCCCTGCGAGTAGTTCTTCTGGACCTCCTTCAACGCGTCGCCCGTCACGGGCTTGGCCCAGCCCCGGTCGACCGCCTGCTTGATCGCGCCGGGCTGCGGCAGCAGCGCGATGTCCGGCGGTTTGCCGCCCGCGATCTTCGATCCCAGGAAGTTGATGATCGGGTCCTGCGCCGGGACGAACGTCACCTTCGCCCCGGTCCGCTTCTCGAACTCCGCCAGCACCTTCTTGAAGTTCGCCTGCTCGCCGCCCGACCAGACGGCGGCGACCTCCAGCGTGGTGCCGTTCAGCTTGGGAAGCGTGAGCCCGCTCCCCGTCGTCGTCTCCGTTCCCTTGCTGCTGCTCTCGCCGCCGCTCGGGCTGTCGTCGTCGCTGCCGCACGAGGTGAGCGAGAGCGTCAGGGCTCCCGCGAGAAAGGTCGCCGCGGCTGTCTTCACGGTTCTGCTGGTGCTGCTGCGCATCACTGCCCCGTTCTTCGTTCGTCGTCGAACGTCGAGCGTTGTCCCGTGGGTTCACTGGCTGATGGACTTCGGTTGTACGGGTCTACGACTTCGGTCCTACGGGTCTACGCCGGGCGGGTGGGGTCGGCAAGAGCGCATACGGTGTCAAGCGGGTGATTGTGACGGCGTCGTGATGACGGAGGGTGCCCGCCCGGACGTCCCTGAGGCCCCCTCAGGTCGCCAGCAGCGAGGGCACCTCCGCCGCCGAGACCTCCCTGGCCGCCCGCTCCAGCGCGCTGGCCAGGAGCGCGAGGTCGGTGGGGCCGTTGCCCAGCTCGCGCACCGTGCGCCGGGCCGGCGGATCGCCCATCCGGTGCCACTCCAGGGGCGTGACGGTCGGCCGCAGCGTCGCCGTACGGGGGATGCGCCCGGTGACCCGGCCGCCCTGGAACAGCGCCGTACGGCCGTCCGGCGTGGCCAGGCGGCCCCGGCCCGCCGCGGGCTCGTCCGGGGCCGTCCCGGGCGCCTCCAGGGCGATCCTCAGCGTCGCCCGGCGCGCGGGCTCCGACTCGGCCGTCCGCCCGCCCGGCCCGGTCGCGGCCACCAGGTGCACGCCGAGCCGCGCGCCCTCGCGCGCGACGGCCTCCAACGCGCGCGTGACCGACCCCGCCGACGGGCGCCCGGGGGAGCCGAGCGCCGGGGAGACCAGCGCGTCCAGGTCGTCGACGACGACGATCAGGCGGGGGAGCGGCGGCGCGACGTCCGCGTCCCGGCGGGACTTCGCGGCGCCGGGGCGCAGGCGCAGGGTGGTGCTCGGCGGGGCCTCCAGATCGGTCGCGCCCTGGGGCGCGCCCTGGGCGGGGACGGCGTGGCCGGGGGCGCCCTGCGCCGTGGCGGGCTGCGGCTGGCGCGCGGAGGCGCCTTGCGCGGAGGTGGCCTGCGACTGGCGCGCGGAGGCGCCCTGGAGCGTCGTCGTGCGCTGGTTCACGAGACGGCCCGACAGGGAGCGGTGGGTGTGCCAGTCCGTGAAGTCGGTGCGGCCGACGAGTTCGGCGCGGCGCTTCAGCTCGGACGTCAGCGACTGCGCGAACTCCCGCATGACGACCGGGTCGTTGGCGGTCAGGTGCGTCGTGACGTGCGGCAGGTCCGTGCACACGCGCAGACCCTCGCCCGAGCGGCCGATGCTGTCGCGGCCGTCCATCAGGACGACGCTCAGCCGGTCCGGACGCTCGGCCGCCGCCAGCGACGCGACGACCGCCCGCAGCAGCTCGGTGCGCCCGCTGCCGGCCGGCCCCTCGATCAGCAGGTGCGGGCCGTCGGCGACGAGATCGGCGGCGACCGGCCCGCGCGCGCCCGCGCCGAGGACGGCCAGCGCACGCCCGCCGACCGCGTCCGCGTCGTCGGCCGCGTCCGCCCAGCGGGCCATCAGCGACGCCGGAGTGGCCCGCGCCAGCCCTAGCTCGTCCAGCAGACGGGCCGACTGCGGCAACGGGACCGCCACGCGCGCGTGCCGGTCGCCCGCCGTCGCGTCCGGCCGCAGCGGGGCCAGCGCACGCGCGAACCGCTCGGCCCACGCGGCGGACACCGCGTCCACCGCGCCCGCGGTCCCCTCACCCACCGGACCGCCGCCCGGCGCGACGCGCGCGAGCCGCAGCACCGTCGCCACGTCCCCGCCGAGCAGCCCGACGGCCCCGCACTCCCGGAACAGCGGCACGACCGCGCAGGCCGCCTCGTACGCGCCCGCCACGGGCAGCGCCAGCGACCCCGGGTCCGTCTCCGACAGCACCAGCACATGGATCCCGGCCTCGGGGCCCCGCCGGACCAGCCGGACCAGCGCCTCGCGCAGCGCGGGCGTGCCGGGATCGCCGTCGACGACCACGACCGTGTACGGGCCCGGGAACACCGGCGCGCTCCCGGGCTTCGCCCAGGAAGGACGGCGGGCGGGCTCCTCGGCGCCGTAGGGGTGGCCGGTGCCCTCGGGGGCGTCCGTGGGGGCGTGGCGGTGGGGTTCGTCGGGGTGCGGGCGGCGGGACTGGGCCGGGAGGGGGACGCCGGCCGCGTGGGCGTCGGACGTCGCGGAGGCGGCGTGCGCCGGGGCGCTCGCGCGGGGCCGATCGCCGGGCGTCGCCGGGTGCTCGGTGGCGCCTCCCGCGCGCGGGGCCTCCCGGCCGTCCAGCCTGTGCAGCAGCTCCGCCACGCGGGCCGTCGCCTGGTCGTGGTCGTGGGCCAGGAGGAGACGGCACTCCTGGGAGTGCGCGGGGCGGACGTGCGGGAGCCAGCCGAGCCAGGACCACTCGGCGGTGCGCTCGGCCGGCGGGCGGGCGCGGTCGGTCGTGAGGAGGACGATCTCCAGGGTGTCCGGCGAGTGCAGCGCCGCGAACTGCGCGAGGACCGCGCGGGCCAGCCCCGACAGCCGGGGACGCGGACCGGCCAGGCCCAGCGCACCCGCCTCGCGCAGCGCCGCCGTGACCGGGACGACGGGCAGGACGGCGCCGTCGGCCGTCGGGCGGTCGGCCGTGGCGAGCCGGACCGTCAGGAACTCCGGGTGCCCGGGGGCCCGCTCCCACAGGCGCGGGCCCGGACCCAGCGCGGTCAGCAGCAGCGCGGCCGGGTCGGGCCAGATCTCCGGACCGGGCGAGGCGACGACCGGCGGCGCCCCGGCGGACACGCGCTCCCCGGCGTCGTACCCTTGCGGCCCGCTCGCCTCCTGCGCGTTCCGGTTCCCGGTCAGCCGCCGCGCCCACGCGGACAGGCCCCCACGCTTACGGCCGCCCTGCGGCACATCCCCGTGCACACCGTCCCCGGCGCGCATACGCGAGGCGTTCTGTGCGGGGCGGTCGACGCCGTCGGCCGGGGCCGTCACGGGGGAGCCGATGCCGGAGCGGCCACCGTGGGTGTCGCCGGAGGAGTTGGGGGAGCTGGGGGAGGCCACGGCGGAACCGCCGCTGGGGGCACCGGCACCGGCAGGGGAACCGGGGCCGAAGGAGGAACCGGCGCCGGCGGCAGGGCCGGCACCGGAGGGTGAGCCGGGGCCAGAGAGCGAGCCGGCACCGGAGAGACGCCCGCCGAGGGGACGGGCGCCCCTGGGCAGCGTGCCGTCGAACCGGGCGCGGCCGTCACCCGAGGCGCGCCCGTCGGCCCCGGCGCGGCTGTCAGCCTCGGCCCGGTCGTCGCCCCCGGCATGTCCTTGAGCCCCGGCGTACCCCTGGTGCCCGGAGCCCTGGGTCCCGGCGTACCCCTGGGCCCCGGAGGGCCCGGCATAGCCGTCGAGGCCCGCGCGGTTCGCCGCCCCGCCCTGAGGGGCCGTCGGTGAGCCCTGAGCCCCGGACTCCGCGTGGCGCCCCGACCAGCCGGGACCCGCGCCCCCGGCGCGACGTTCCGCCCCGGTCCGCGTCTCAGAAGCCGCGTGACCGTCCGCCTCCGCGTGCCTGGTCCCGCTGCGGCCGTCCGCCCCCGCCGGGTCTTCGGCGCCCGCGTGGCTCTCCGCCCCCGCGCGCGCCTCACCTCCCGCACGGTTCTCGATGCGCGGCGCACCCCCCTGCCCCGGCACCGACAGCCCCCCGCCGGCACGGGAACCCCGCGCCCCGGCGTCAGAGCCGTCGCCCGCCTCCGCAGATCTGCCGCCCGCGTGCGAGCCCCAAGCCCCGGCACCAGAGCCATCGCCCGAGCCCGCAGGTCTGCCGTCGGTGCGGGAGCCCCGCGCCCCGGCACCAGAGCCGTCGCCGGAGCCCGTCGGCCGGCCGTCGCCAGTGCCCGTCTGCCAGCCTTCGCCGGAGCCCGTCGGCCCGCCCGCGCGTGACCCCCACTCCGGGGCCAGCGTGCCGTGGGCGTGTCCGGTCGCACCGTTCTCGCCCCCCACGCGCACGGGCGCGACGCGTACGTGTCCCTCGCCGTCCGGGGTCGTCGTCACGCGGGCCGTGGCGTCCCCGGTGGGCGCGAGGCGCAGGGCGGACTCGCCGAGGCGCAGGAGCGCGCCCGGCGGGAAGAGGGCCGGGCGGTCGGTGACGCGGACGCCGTCGAGGGTGGTGCCGTTGGTGGAGCCGAGGTCGGTGACGGTGACGCGCCCGTCGGGAGCGAGGGTGACCGCGCAGTGGACGCGGGAGACGTCCGGATCGTCCAGGGGCACGTCCGCGTCGGTGGAGCGGCCGACGCGGATCTGGCCGCCGTGCAGCAGGTGCACCCCGCCCGCGTCGGGGCCCGCGACGACGTGCAGGCGGGCCGGGGCGTCGTCGATCTCGGGGTGGGCCTCGGGGGCGGCGGGGACGCCGAGGGAGAGGACCGCGCCGTCGATCAGGGGCGGCTCGCCGAGCGTCGTGCGCGTCGTGTCCAGCCGCTGCTCGCCCGCGTACAGGACGACCGCCCCGCTTCCGGGAGCCTCGCCCGTCACGGCGGACGACAGCGCGGCGGCGACCGCCGAGAGCGCCGTCCCCGCGGGTGCCGTCACCAGCACGTCGCAGCTCGCTGCCTGACCCCGGGTCTCGGAGGCCGGGGCCTGCGGGTCTACGACGGTCAGCCGGATCTGCATCGCCGTCAGCGGTCCCTTCTGCCCCGGGCGGTCTTCCCCCCACCCCACACGAGCACGTCGGCCAGTACTGGGGGCATCCTCGCACCTGTCACCGACAACGCGGACGCCACCGGCGGCCGAGTGATCTTGATTGGTCGGCTCTGCCCGCAAAAGTGCCGGACGGACGGTCCGCCGCTGATCACTTGAGATCCGTCACGTTTCGGGCCTGGCAACCAACGGACCGGAGAACGCGTCTTCCCGGTGAAACCGGAGGACTTCCCGGTCCCACCCGGTCATTCACTGTCAGGGCGTTGACAGGCCCCTCCGAACGCGCGCGGGAGGACGCTCGTACCCATAGCCGGAGGACAGTCCCCTCCCGGGGCCACAGCACTACAGTGGGTCGGAACACAAGCAGGCATATCGGCAATCACCAGGGAGCGCGTGACGTGCGGCCAGTCGGCAGCAAGTACTTGCTTGAGGAGCCGCTAGGACGCGGCGCCACGGGCACCGTCTGGCGTGCCCGCCAGCGGGAGGCCGCCGGCGCCGAGGCCGCCGTGCCCGGACAGCCCGGTGAGACCGTCGCCATCAAGGTCCTCAAGGAGGAGCTGGCGAGCGACCCGGACGTCGTGATGCGGTTCCTGCGCGAGCGCTCGGTCCTGCTGCGCCTGACGCACCCGAACATCGTCCGGGTCCGCGACCTGGTCGTCGAGGGCGACCTGCTGGCCCTGGTCATGGACCTCGTCGAGGGCCCCGACCTGCACCGCTACCTGCGCGAGAACGGCCCCTTCAGCCCGGTCGCGGCGGCCCTGCTGACCGCCCAGGTCGCCGACGCGCTCGCGGCGAGCCACGCGGACGGGGTGGTCCACCGCGACCTGAAGCCCGCCAACGTCCTGCTGCGCCAGCACGGCGGCCAGATGCACCCCCTGCTGACCGACTTCGGCATCGCCCGCCTCGCCGACTCCCCGGGCCTGACCCGCACCAGCGAGTTCGTCGGCACGCCCGCGTACGTGGCGCCCGAGTCCGCCGAGGGCCGCCCGCAGACGTCCGCCGTGGACGTCTACGGCGCGGGCATCCTGCTGTACGAGCTGGTCACCGGACGCCCGCCGTTCTCCGGGGGCTCCGCCCTCGAAGTCCTCCACCAGCATCTGAGCGCCGAACCGCGCCGCCCCTCCACCGTCCCGGAGCCCCTGTGGACGGTCATCGAGCGCTGCCTGCGCAAGAACCCCGCCGAGCGCCCCGGCGCGCAGAGCCTCGCCCGCGCGCTGCGGATCGTCGCCGAGGGCATCGGCGTGCACGCGAACTCGACGCAGATCGCCGCCGCCGAGGGCGTGGGCCACGTCCTCACACCCGACCCGGCCCCCGCGGCCGTCCCGGGCGCCGACGGCTCCGCCGACCCGACCCAGGTGCTGCCGCACAGCGCGCCCGGGGGCGCGTACGACCCGAACGCCGCCACCAGCGTGCTCCCGCACACCGGCGCGCCCCAGCCCGCGGGCGCCGCCGACCCCACCGCCGTGCTCCCCCAGACCGGAGCCGCGGACCCCACGGCGGTCCTTCCGCCGGTCCCGCCGGGCCAGCAGCAGGGACCCGGCCCGCAGGAGCCGCACCCCTGGCAGAGCCAGCTGCGCGCCGCCCGCGACCGCAACGAGCAGACGCAGGTCCAGTACCTCGACCCCGGCGAGGACCCGCTGCGCCGCCGCCCCCAGCGGCAGGTCGCGCGCCCCCACCAGCAGCCTCAGCAACACCCCCAGCAGCCTCCGCAGGGCCCGCCGCAGGGCCAGGGACGCCCGCCCCAGGGCGGCCGGCAGGGCGGCCCCTCCGTTCAGGCGTACGGCTACCAGCAGCAACAGCAGTACGCGCCCCCGCAGCAGCAGTACGCCCCGCAGCAGCCCCCGCCCCAGCAGCAGCGGTACGCACCCGCGCCCGCGCCGGAGCGCCGTCCCCAGCAGCGGCCCGCCCCGGAGCCGCGCGAGCGCGAACCCCGTGAGTCGCGCCGCCGCAGCGCCAACCCGATGCGCATCCCCGGGCTCGGCTGCCTCAAGGGGTGCCTGTTCACGATCCTCATCCTGTTCGTCGCGAGCTGGCTGATCTGGGAGTTCTCGCCCCTCCAGGACTGGATCGGCAGCGGCAAGGGCTACTGGGACCAGCTCACCGACTGGTTCAGCTCGGTCACCGGATGGTTCGACTCCGTGGCGGGCAACTGATCGCCGAGTTTGGGGATTTGTCGACATCCGACGGGTGATTTCCGTCTCCGCTGCGAAGGTTGGCTCTCCGGACGCGTACGTTTGACCGCAACACGCGTCGGTAGGAGCAGTCTTGGCACGGAAGATCGGCAGCCGGTACACCGCCCACCAGATCCTGGGGCGGGGCAGCGCCGGCACGGTGTGGCTCGGCGAGGGCCCCGAGGGGCCCGTCGCGATCAAGCTGCTGCGCGAGGACCTGTCGTCGGACGAGGAGCTGGTCGGCAGGTTCGTGCAGGAGCGCACGGCGCTGCTCGGGCTCTCCCACCCGAACGTCGTCTCCGTACGGGACCTGGTCGTCGACGGCAACGACCTCGCGCTGGTCATGGACCTGGTCCGGGGCACGGACGTCCGCACGCGCCTGGACCGCGACCGGCGGCTCGCGCCCGAGGCGGCCGTCGCGATCGTCGCGGACGTCGCCGAAGGGCTCGCCGCCGCGCACGCGGCAGGGGTCGTGCACCGCGACGTGAAGCCCGAGAACGTCCTCCTGGACATGCAGGGCCCCCTCGGGCCCGGCGGGTCCCACCGGGCGCTCCTGACGGACTTCGGCGTCGCCAAGCTGATCGACACCCCGAAGCGGACCAAGGCCACCAAGATCATCGGCACGCCGGACTACCTGGCCCCCGAGATCGTCGAAGGGCTGCCCCCGCGCGCGTCCGTCGACATCTACGCCCTCGCGACCGTCCTGTACGAACTCCTCGCGGGCTTCACCCCGTTCGGCGGCGGCCACCCCGGGGCCGTCCTGCGCCGGCACGTCACCGAGTCCGTCGCGCCCCTGCCGGGCATCCCCGACGAGCTGTGGCAGCTCCTCGTCCAGTGCCTCGCCAAGGCGCCCGCCTCGCGCCTGCGCGCCTCCGAGCTGGCCGCGCGCCTGCGCGAGCTGCTGCCGTCCCTGGCCGGGATGCCGCCCCTGGACGTCGACGAGCCCGAGACGGAGCCCGCCGAGGCCGTGCCGGACGACCAGGAGGCCGACGCCGCCCCCAAGGGCGCCGTCCGCAGGGGCGCGGTGCCGCTCGTGCCGGGCGCCAAACCGGACTCCAACCGGGACACCCACACGTCCATGCGCGTGCCCGCGGCGGACGAGCTGGCGGGCGGCGCGCACGGCACCGCGCGCGTGCCCCGCACCGCCGGGGCGCCCCGGCCGGGGTCCGCGCGCAACCGGCCCTCCGCCCGGCGCCGCCGGGTCGTCATCAGCGTGGCCGGGGCCGCCGTCGCCGCCGCCGTCGGAGTGGGCGCCTGGTTCGTGACGTCGGACGGCGGATCCCCCGCGCAGGAGACCGGGAACTCGTCGCCCGCGTCGCCCTGAGGCCCTTCGTCCGGCGGCAGCGGCACCGCTGTCAGTGGTTGCCGTTAGGCTGGGGGTGTGGCAGTCGTCGATGTATCCGAAGAGCTGAAGTCCCTCTCCTCGACCATGGAGTCGATCGAGGCCGTCCTGGACCTCGACAGGATGAGGGCAGACATCGCCGTGCTCGAGGAGCAGGCGGCGGCACCGTCCCTGTGGGACAACCCGGACGAGGCGCAGAAGATCACCAGCAAGCTGTCCCACCTCCAGGCCGAGGTCAGGAAGGCGGACACCCTGCGCGGTCGGATCGACGACCTCGCCGTCCTCTTCGAGATGGCCGAGGAGGAGGACGACCCGGACACGCGCGCGGAGGCCGAGTCCGAGCTGGCGTCCGTGCGCAAGGCGCTGGACGAGATGGAGGTCCGTACGCTCCTCAGCGGCGAGTACGACTCCCGTGAGGCGCTGGTCAACATCCGCGCGGAGGCCGGTGGCGTGGACGCCGCCGACTTCGCGGAGAAGCTCCAGCGGATGTACCTGCGGTGGGCGGAGCAGAAGGGCTACAAGACCGAGCTGATCGAGACGTCGTACGCCGAAGAGGCCGGCATCAAGTCGACGACGTTCGCGGTGCACGTCCCGTACGCGTACGGCCAGCTCTCCGTCGAGCAGGGCACGCACCGGCTCGTGCGGATCTCGCCCTTCGACAACCAGGGGCGCCGTCAGACGTCGTTCGCGGGCGTCGAGGTGCTGCCGGTCGTCGAGCAGACGGACCACGTCGAGATCGACGAGTCCGAGCTGCGGGTCGACGTCTACCGGTCCTCCGGGCCCGGCGGGCAGGGCGTCAACACCACGGACTCCGCGGTGCGCCTCACCCACCTGCCCACCGGCATCGTCGTCTCCTGCCAGAACGAGCGCTCGCAGATCCAGAACAAGGCGACCGCGATGAACGTCCTCCAGGCGAAGCTCCTCGAGCGCCGCCGCCAGGAGGAGCAGGCCAAGATGGACGCGCTCAAGGGCGACGGCGGCAACTCCTGGGGCAACCAGATGCGTTCGTACGTCCTGCACCCGTACCAGATGGTCAAGGACCTGCGGACCGAGTTCGAGGTCGGCAACCCGGAGGCCGTCTTCAACGGCGAGATCGACGGGTTCCTGGAGGCCGGGATTCGCTGGCGCAAGCAGCAGGAGAAGTAGGTTCGTAGTTTTGTCGACAAGGCAATCGCCCCTGAATCAGGGGCGATTGCCTTTTGTCTGCCCTGGTGTCTGGGTTTTACGTCACACTCACAGATTCCGACACCCGGCATAGCGCGCGCACCTGGACATTGCGTACGCAACGGCCTTGACGGTGCTGTGAAAAATCGGGAGGGTGCAATCTGGCACGCGTTGTACGCGAGGCGTATGTGAACCGGGGGGCGTGGCTCGACTCAGCCGTCCCCCGTCGATCACCGCCACGACGACGCTGTCCCTCCTCGACGAACAGCTACTGGGGGTAGCAGCCATATGACCAAGAAGACGCGCGTCCGTATCGCGCGTATAGCCGCCGGCTCCGTCATCGCGGCCGGCGCGTCCCTGACGGTGGCCGGCATCGCCTCCGCCGACCCGGGCGACCCGCCGCCGCCGGGCGACGACTGCACGATCGTCATCTGCACGGACCCGCCGACCACCGGCGGTACGACCGGCGGTGGCTCGACCTCGGGCGACCCTTCCACGAGCGGTTCCACCTCGGGTGACCCGGCGACGACCGGTTCCACCTCCGGCGACCCGTCGACGACCGGCGGCTCGACCTCGGGCGACCCCTCCACCAGCGGTTCCACCTCGGGTGACCCGGCGACGACCGGTGGCTCGTCCTCCACGGGCGGCTCCACCACGACGACCGGTGGTTCCACCACGACGATCGGTGGCTCGTCCTCCATCGGCGGTTCGTCGTCGACCGGTGGCTCCACCACCACGACCGGCGGTTCCACCACCACGGGCGGTTCGTCGTCCACCGGTGGCTCCACCACGTCCGGCGGCTCCTCCAGCACGGGCGGCTCGTCCACCACCGGTGGTTCGACCACGTCCGGCGGCTCGGGCAACAACGGCGGTTCCGGCAACAACGGCGGCGGTTCCGGCAACGGCGGCAGCGCCTCCGTCGGCGCCACCACGGGCGGCTCCACCGACGGCGGCTCCAGCCTCGGCACCGAGTCCACCGGCGGCTCCTCCAGCGGTTCCACCACCGGCCCCTCCACCCAGGAAGAGGGCAGCTCCGCGCTGACCGACACCTCCTCGACCGCGGGCTCCGGCTCCAGCGGGTCGTCCTCCTCCGAGGCCACCGCGCAGGGCGGCAACGAGGAGCTGGCCGAGACCGGTGCCGGGCAGACGATGTTCCTGGTGATCGGCGCGGCGACGATGATCGCCGGCGGCATCGGCTTCCGGGTGCTCCCGCGCCTCGTCGAGGGCCGGGGCGGCGCGGCGGCCTGACCCCGCGCGGACGGCCGTCCCCGCACGGGCGGCGGCCGTCACCCCACGTAGCAGTGAACGAGGCCCGGAGCCACAGCTCCGGGCCTCTTCGCTTCGGCTCGCGCCCGCTCTCCGGCCCGCCCGCTACGCGGTCTGGTGGGCCAGCAGGGCCACCGCCGCGATGAGGACGACGAGTGCGGCGACCAGCGCTGCGGGGCTCAGCCCGCCCAGCCAGTTCTCCTGCTGCAGCCGTTCGCGGTTCGCCCGGCACACCGGGCACCGGCCCTCGCTCACGGGCGCCGCGCAGTTAGCGCACACCAGCCGGTCGTACGTCATGCGCTCGCCCTCCTTCGCACCGGTTCTGCTCCCTACAACGCCCGGCGAATCGGATCCGTTCCCCGCCCTCCCGCCGCGCCCTTCCCTCCTACTGTGCCAGGTTCCGCCAGGACCCGCGCCGGATCGCCCCGTACGAGGGCACGCACCCCTTCACCGCCCGCGCGCAAATACCCACAAGCCACACCCAACAGTGACGGGCGCCTGCGCTCCCTTACCCGGTTCGCGTATGGTCACGCTCATCTACCCCCGGCGACCCGTGGTGCACCCGTGATCCGATTCGACAACGTCTCCAAGGTCTACCCCAAGCAGACCCACCCCGCGCTCAGGGACGTGTCCCTGGAGGTGGAGAAGGGCGAGTTCGTCTTCCTCGTCGGCTCCTCCGGCTCCGGGAAGTCCACCTTCCTGCGGCTCATCCTCCGCGAGGAGCGGTGCAGCCACGGCCAGGTGCACGTCCTCGGCAAAGACCTCGCGCGGCTGTCCAACTGGAAGGTGCCGCAGATGCGCCGCCAGCTCGGGACGGTCTTCCAGGACTTCCGCCTGCTGCCCAACAAGACGGTCGCGGAGAACGTCGCCTTCGCCCAGGAGGTCATCGGCAAGTCGAAGGGCGAGATCCGCAAGTCGGTGCCCCAGGTGCTCGACCTGGTCGGCCTCGGCGGCAAGGAGGACCGCCGCCCCGGCGAGCTGTCCGGCGGTGAGCAGCAGCGCGTCGCCATCGCGCGCGCGTTCGTCAACCGTCCCAAACTGCTGATCGCGGACGAGCCGACCGGCAACCTCGACCCGCAGACCTCCGTCGGCATCATGAAACTCCTGGACCGCATCAACCGGACCGGTACGACGGTCATCATGGCGACGCACGACCAGAACATCGTCGACCAGATGCGCAAGCGCGTCATCGAGCTGGAGAAGGGCCGCCTCGTCCGCGACCAGGCCCGCGGCGTCTACGGCTACCAGCACTGACCGCCCCCAGGTCCCACGGAAAGGCTTGAAGCAGACGCCATGCGCGCCCAGTTCGTCCTCTCGGAGATCGGTGTCGGTCTCCGCCGCAATCTGACGATGACCTTCGCGGTCATCGTCTCCGTGGCCCTCTCGCTGGGTCTCTTCGGCGGTTCGCTGCTGATGAGCGACCAGGTCAGCACCATGAAGGGCTACTGGTACGACAAGGTCAACGTCTCGATCTTCCTCTGCAACAAGAGCGACGCCGAGTCGGACCCCAACTGCGCCAAGGGCGCGATCACCGAGGACCAGAAGAAGCAGATCAAGACCGACCTGGAGAAGATGTCGGTCGTCCAGACAGTGACGTACGAATCGCAGGACGAGGCGTACAAGCACTACAAGGAGCAGTTCGGCGACTCGCCGCTGGCCGCCTCCCTCACGCCCGACCAGATGCAGGAGTCGTACCGGATCAAGCTGAAGGACCCGGAGAAGTACCAGGTCATCGCGACCGCGTTCAACGGGCGCGACGGCGTGCAGTCCGTGCAGGACCAGAAGGGCATCCTGGACAACCTCTTCGAGCTGCTGAACCTGCTGAACCGGGCGGCGCTCGGCGTGATGGCGCTGATGCTGGTCGTCGCGCTGATGCTGATCGTCAACACGGTGCGCGTCTCGGCCTTCAGCCGTCGGCGTGAGACGGGGATCATGCGGCTGGTCGGCGCCTCCGGGTTCTACATCCAGGCGCCGTTCATCGCGGAGGCGGCCGTCGCCGGGTTCATCGGCGGGGTGCTCGCCTGCGTCGGCCTCACCCTCGGCCGGTACTTCACGATCGACCACGGCATGGCCCTGTCGCAGAAGCTGAGCCTCATCAACTTCATCGGCTGGGACGCCCTGCTGACCAAGCTCCCGCTGATCCTCGCGGCGAGCCTGCTGATGCCCGCCCTTGCCGCGTTCTTCGCGTTGCGCAAGTACCTGAAGGTGTGACACATGCCAAGAGGGCCGTACGGACAACTGCCCGTACGGCCCTTTCGCTTCCCCTAGACTCGCGGCCATGTCAGGTCCCGACCTGTTTTCCCAGCCCCGCCGCCTCGGCCGCGGGGCCGCCCTGACCTTGGTGTTCGCGAGCGTGCTGGTGGCCGGGGCGGCGACGGGATCGCTGCCCCAGGGGGACGAGGGGACGGGGGCCGCGCGGTCCGTCGTCCCCGACGGGCGACGGCAGGTGGCGCAGGCCGCGGCCGAGGCGATGGCCCAGGGCACCTCGCCCCTGGAGGCCGCCGAGCGCGCCGTGAGTCGCAGCGGGGACCGCTGGGCGGCCGTCTACTCCGAGGGCGAGTACGAGGAGTTCGCACAGGCGCTCGACGGCGAGTACACCGGCGTCGGCCTGTGGGCGCGGCGCGAGTCGGACGGCCGGATCGCCGTCAGCAAGGTCCGCGGCGACTCGCCCGCCGCCGCGGCCGGCATCCGCGCGGGGGACAGGCTGCGCAGCGTCGACGGGCGCGCGGTGGACGGCCTTCCCGTCACCGACGTCCTCTCCTTACTCCGCGGCGACGCGACCGACGCGCGCGCGGGGACGGCCGTCCGGGTCGGCCTCGAACGCGGTACGCGCGCGTGGGCCGAGACCCTGCGGCGCGCCACGCTGTCCACGCAGCCGGTGACCGCCGAGAAGATCCGGGGCGGGGGAACTCTTGTTCGAGTCGCCGCGTTCACCAAGGGAGTGGGCGAGGCGGTGCGGGCCGCCGCGCGAGAGGCGTCGGGAGGTGTCGTGCTGGACCTGCGGGGGAACTCCGGCGGCCTGGTCACCGAGGCGGTCGCCGTCGCTTCGGTCTTCCTGGACGGCGGCCTGGTCGCCACGTACGACATGGACGGCGCACAGCGCGCCCTGCACGCGGACGCGGGCGGCGACACCACCCGCCCCCTCGTCGTCCTCGTCGACGGCGGCACCATGAGCGCCGCCGAGCTGCTGACCGGGGCCCTCCAGGACCGGGGCCGCGCGGTCGTCGTCGGCACCCGCACCTTCGGCAAGGGCTCCGTCCAGATGCCGACGCGCCTGCCGGACGGCTCGGTCGCCGAGCTGACCGTGGGGCACTACCGCACGCCGTCCGGGCACGCGGTCGACGGGGTGGGGATCGTGCCGGATCTTGAGGTGGCGGACGGGGTGCTGGGGCGGGCGGAGCGGGTGCTGAGCGGGTTGGGGCGGATGCCGTAGGGACGTGGGCTCGTCGTCGCCGTCGGCTTCCCCGGCGCAGGGCTCGGGAAACGGCTTTCCCTCGACGGCCTCGCTGGTGCGAAAATGGCGGGACTATGAGCAAGGGAATGTACGTACCGAAGGAGTCCCAGCCCAAGCAGGGCGGCGGGGGCGGTAAGGCGCGGGACGGGGAGAAGGGGGGCAAGAAGAAGATCGTCGCCCAGAACAAGAAGGCGCGGCACGACTACGCGATCATCGACACGTACGAGGCGGGCCTCGTGCTGACCGGCACCGAGGTCAAGTCGCTGCGCGAGGGGCGGACGTCGCTGACGGACGGGTTCGTCCAGATCGACCGCGGCGAGGCGTGGCTGCACAACGCCCACATCCCGGAGTACCACCAGGGCAGTTGGACCAACCACTCCGCGCGCCGCAAGCGCAAGCTGCTGCTGCACCGCGAGGAGATCGACAAGCTCGCGGTCAAGGCGGAGGAGACCGGCCACACGATCGTGCCGCTCGCCCTGTACTTCAAGGACGGCCGCGCGAAGGCCGAGATCGCCCTCGCGCGCGGCAAGAAGGAGTACGACAAGCGGCAGACCCTGCGCGAGCAGCAGGACCGGCGCGAGACGGACCGGGCGATCGCGGCGGCGAAGCGGCGGCAGCGGGGCTGAGGCGCCGCTGGGGCACCGCCGGGGAATACGGTGGCATGCGTGCGCGTTGGTCACGTACGATGGCATCAGCACCGGCCGAGTCCGGTGGCACATTGAAAAATCAACATGGGGATGATCGGTTTCGACAGCGGATGTCGAAGCAGGGGAAGCGTGTCGAGGAAGCGGCCATGATCTCGTAAACCACAGGCCGAAAAAAATAATCGCCACTGTTAAGAGCGATTCTCCCAAGGCGACGCAGTTCGCCCTCGCTGCCTGATCAGGTAGCTAGGCAACTGCCCCTTACTTAAGGGAGTGTCAGCCCGGGGCTGTTCCCGACCCGGATCCTGGCATCAGCTAGGGGACTAAACCTTGATCCCGGTCACGGGGTGAAGAGGGAAATCAAACAGTGACTGGGCCCGTCGGCGACTTGTTCGCGTGATCGCCGGGGCCGAGAAAATCACAGCGAACTGCACACGGAGAAGCCCTGGTTCCGCACCGTTGGACGCGGGTTCGATTCCCGCCATCTCCACTCATCCCATGTGGGCAGAGGCCCCGTTGCTTTCGAGCAGCGGGGCCTCTGGCTTTTCCGCCTCCGGCTTCTCCCGGCACGCCGCCGGCGCTCACGCGTCGCGCAGCGCCGTGCTCGCCCGTCTCGTCAGCGTCGGCCGCAGCAGCGTCGCCTCCGGCACCGGCTCCCCGGCGAGCTTGTCCATCAGCAACTCCACGGCCTGGGCGCCGACTTCACCGGACGGCAGGGCGACGGCACTGACCCCCAGGTGCGCCGCGAGATCGTCGGGACAGATCGCCGTGACCGACAGATCCCCGGGCACACTCAGCCCGAGCCGGCGGAACGCGTCGATCAACGGTTCCAGCACCGCCTCGTTGTGGACGACGACCCCGGTCAACGCCGGTTGCTCACGCAGCAGTTGCTCGGCGACCCGGCGCGCACCGAGCGGCGTCGCCTCGCAGGGGTGGACGGCGGACTGCAGCCCGGCGCGGTCGGCGGCGCCGGTGAACCCCTGGACGACGCGCTGCGCGAAGGCCGTCTGACGGACGTACACCTCGGGCGGCGACCCCACCAGCGCGACCGCCCGGTGCCCCAGCCCGGCGAGATGGTCCACGCACACCTCGCCCGCCGCGCGGAAGTCGAGGTCGATACAGGTGAGCCCCTGCGGACTGCTCGGGAAGCCGATCACCACCGTCGGCCGCTCCAGATTGCGCAGCAACGGCAGCCGGGGGTCGTGGAGTTGGACGTCCATGACGACCTGCCCGTCCACCAGCGCCGTGTCCGCGACCCGGCGCAGCCCGTCGTCGCCCTCCTCCTGCGTCAGCAGCAGCACGTCGTGGTCGTAGCGCCGCGCGGCCGTCACCACCGACACCACGAACTGCATGACGACCGGCACGTGCATGCCGGCGCGTAAGGGGACGACGAGGGCGAGGACGTTGGAGCGGCTGGTGGCCAGCGCGCGGGCCCCGGCGTGCGGCCGGTAGCCGAGGTCGCGGATGGCGTCCTGCACCCGGCGCCGGGTCTGCTCCGAGATCGGCCGCTTGCCGCTCAGCGCGTAGGACACCGTGCTCGGGGAGACACCCGCCAGCCGCGCCACATCGGTGATCTTGACCATCAGCCCAACTCCACCGTGAGGAACCCGCATCCGGCCTCCGCCCGCGCCACCCGGTCCCCGGCGGCCAGCCCCCAGGGCAACGACGGATCGCTCGCGGACGCGCGCAGCGTGTGCCCCTCGCGGACGACGGTGTAACTCACCTCCCCGACGCGCACGGTGACTTGGGCGCCCCGCTCAAGTCCGTACGCGCGCAGCGTGACCCCGTCGGCGTGCCGGTAGTCGGGCCGGTCGGCGTGCGCGCCCACCGGGATCACCGCGCCGGGCCGCACCAGCAGGGGGATGCTGGAGAACCCGTGCGTCTCGCTCACCCAGCGCGGCCCGGTGACCGTGCGCCCGGTCACGAAGTGCGTCCACTCGCCCTCGGGGACGTAATACCGCACGTCTCCCTCGTCGTTGAAGACCGGCGCGACCAACAGGTCGGGGCCCAGCATGTACTGGCGCTCCAGATGCGCGCAGCCGGGGTCGTCCGGGAACTCCAGGGCCATCGCGCGCATCACCGGCAGCCCCTCCTCGTGCGCGACGCGCGCCGTCTCGTACAGGTAGGGCATGAGGCGCAGCTTGAGACGGGTGAACAGCCGCAGTACGTCCACGGCTTCGTCGTCGAAGAGCCACGGCACGCGGTACGAGGAGCTGCCGTGCAGCCGGCTGTGCGAGGACAACAGGCCGAAGGCGAGCCAGCGTTTGAACAGGGCCGGGGACGGGGTGCCCTCGAAGCCGCCGATGTCGTGGCTCCAGAAACCGAACCCGGACAGGCCGAGCGACAGGCCGCCGCGCAGGGACTCCGCCATCGCCTCGTACGTCGACTCGCAGTCGCCGCCCCAGTGAACGGGGTACTTCTGGCTGCCCGTTGTGGCCGAGCGGGCGAAGACGACCGCCTCGCCCTCGCCGCGGTGCTTGCGCAGGACGTCGAAGACCGTCTGGTTGTAGAGGTAGGCGTAGTAGTTGTGCATGCGCTCCGGGTCGGAGCCGTCCGACCAGGCGACGTCCGTCGGGACGCGCTCGCCGAAGTCGGTCTTGAAGCAGTCGACGCCCTGGGCGAGCAGCGCCTCCAGCTTCGCCGCGTACCAGTCGCGGGCGGCGGGGCTGGTGAAGTCGACCAGGGCCATGCCGGGTTGCCACAGGTCCCACTGCCAGACGCTGCCGTCCGGCCGCTTCAGGAGGTGGCCCAGCTCCTTGCCCTCCGCGAACAGCGGGGAGCGCTGCGCGATGTAGGGGTTGATCCACACGCAGATGTGCAGCCCCTTCGCCTTCAGCCGGGCCAGCATGCCCTCCGGGTCGGGGAAGACACGCGGGTCCCACTCGAAGTCGCACCAGTTCAGCTCACGCATCCAGAAGCAGTCGAAGTGGAAGACGGACAGCGGGAGTTGACGCTCACGCATGCCCTCGATGAACGAGGTGACGGTCTCCTCGTCGTACGCGGTGGTGAACGACGTCGACAGCCACAGCCCGAACGACCAGGCGGGCGGGAGCGCGGGGCGGCCGGTGAGCGCCGTGTACTTGCGCAGGATCTCCTTCGGGGTCGGGCCGTAGATGACGTAGTACGTCAACTCCTGTGCCTCGACGCTGAACTGGACCCGCGAGACCGCTTCGGAGCCGACCTCGAAGGACACCTTGCCCGGGTGGTCGACGAAGACGCCGTACCCGGCGTCGGTCAGGTAGAACGGCGCGTTCTTGTACGCCTGTTCGGTGGCGGTACCGCCGTCGGCGTTCCAGATGTCCACCGCCTGCCCGTTCTTGACGAGGGGTCCGAAACGCTCGCCGAGTCCGTACACCGATGTGCCGACCTTCAGGCCGAGTTGTTCGCGCAGGTAGTGGGCGCCGGTGCGGGCGTCGCTCATGATGCCCATGCCCTTGGGGCCACTGGAGGTCAGTGAGCGGCCGTGGGCGCGGAAGTCGAGGTGCCAGGGGCCGGTGCGGGTGACCCGCAGGGACAGCTCGCCGGAGGTCAGGGTCGCGTGGCTCTCGTCGTGGGTGAGCTTCGGGGTGAACTCCGAGGCTGCCAGGTCGAATTGCGGGCTGTGCGGGGGGTCGCCCCGGAAGTGGGCGAAGGTGACGCCGATGACGTCGGGCATGGGGGTGTGCGCGCTGATCGTCACGACCGGTCCCTTCAGCAGGTCGCCGCGGTGGCGGATGGGCTGCGTCGGCGCGTGGATCTCCAGGGCGCCGGCCGCGGCGGTGACGTCCAGGACTTCGGCCGGGTGGGCCGCGGTGATGCCGTCGCGCAGCAGCCAGTAACCATCGGTGAACTTCACGTGGAGGGTCCTTACTTGACGGGATGGTCCTTACTTGACGGCACCCACGGCGATCCCGCGGGTGAGCGTGCGCTGGAAGACGAGGAAGAACACCAGGGCGGGCAACACCCCGAGCAGAGCGGCCGCGTTGGTCATCGTGGCGTCCATCAGCCGCTGGCCCTGGAGGACACCGAGCGCGACGGACACCGTCTGGTTGTCGTTGGAGATCAGCATCACCAGCGGCAGCAGGAACTCGTTCCACGTCCAGACGAAGAAGAAGACGAGCAGGACACCGAGGGTCGGGCGGCTCATCGGGACGACGATCCGCCACAGCACCTGCCACTTGTTCGCGCCGTCGACGTGGGCCGCCTCGATCACCTCGCGCGGGAACCTGCCGAGGACGGCCGACAGGAGGTACGTGCCGAACGCCGCCTGGATCACCGTGAACACGATGATCACGCTCAACCTCGTGTCGTACAGGCCGAGTTGCTTGCTCAGGTAGTAGACGGGGTAGACCAGCGCCTCCTGCGGGACCACGTTGGCGAGGACGAAGAAGGCGAGGATCCAGGGGCGGCCCTTCACCCGGCCGACGCCGATCGCGTAGGCGTTCAGGAGGGAGAGGACGACGGCCAGGATCGCCACCGAGCCGCTGATCAGGGTGGAGTTGACGAGTTTCTGGGTGTAGTCGACGCGGGTCCAGAAGTCCTTCAGGCCGTCGAAGTACAGGCCGTCCGGGAGACTCAGAGGGCCGCTCTGGGCGTACTCCGCGGGGGACTTGAGGGCGTTGAGGGTGACGATGAGGAACGGGGTGACCATGAAGAGGGCGGCCAGACAGAGGGCGACCAGCACCGGGTAACGGCTAAGTTTCCTCAACTCGGCTTCTCCTCCTGCCTGTTCTGGAGCCGCAGCGCGATCAGGGAGAGCGCCAGGATCAGCACCGTCAGCACCGTCGAGATCGCCGACCCGTACCCGACCTGCGTCTTCTCGAAGAACGTGGTGAACGAGAAGTACGACGGCACGTCCGTCGCCCCGCCCGGACCGCCCTTCGTCAGGACGTACACCGCGCCGAACACCTTCAGCGCGGCGATCGTGCACCAGGTCAGCACCACGGAGATCTCGGGGCGGATCTGCGGCAGCGTGATGTGCCAGAACCGGCGCCACCAGCCGGCGCCGTCCAGCTCGGCCGCCTCGTACAGCTGCGGGTCGACGCGTTCCAGGCCGGCCATGAACACCACGAGCGGGAAGCCGAGTTGGACCCACACCATGACGCCCATGACGCTGTAGAGCGCGAAGTCCGGGTCACCCAGCCAGTCCTGCTGCCAGCCCGACAGGCCGACGGCTTTGAGGAGTTCGTTGAGCGAGCCGTTCTCCGGGGCGAGGATCCAGCTCCACACGATGCCGGCGACCGCGATCGGCAGCACCTGCGGGAGATAGAAGCAGGCCCGGAGGACCGTGGTGACCCTGCTGCCGAAGTGCTTGCCGACGTAGTCGAACAGGGCGGCGGCCAGCACGAGTCCGACGGCCGTGGGCAGCGCCGCCATCGCCACGACCATGAACAGGCTGTGCCGGAACGACGCCCAGAACGCCGAATCGTCCATCAGCTCGCGGTAGTTGGCGAGCCCCGCCCACTCCGGGGTGCCGACGCCCTGCCAACGGGTGAAGCTCAGACCGGTGTTCATCAGGAACGGGACGATGACGACCGCGAGGAAGGCGAGGACGCCGGGCAGGAGGAAGGGGGCGTAGGAGGAGGCGACGGCGCGGCGGCGGGGGGCCGTCATGAGGCGGGGACGCCCTTGTCGTACGCCTTCTCCACCGCGTCGAGGTAGGCGTCCGGCTTCTCGCTGCCGGTGATGAGCTTCTGCGTCTCGGAGACCAGGACGTCGTAGAAGCCGGGGACGGGCCAGTCCGGGTAGAAGGCGAGGCCGTCACGGCTGCTCAACGTGTTGAAATCCGTGATGAGTTGCTTCGACTTCGGGTCGGTGATCGCGTTCGTGTCCGCCGCGACCGGGACGCCGCCCTTGTTGCCGAGCAGGTTCTGGATCTTCTTCGACATGGTGATGTCGATGAAGTCGTAGGCGAGTTGCTTGTTCTTCGAACTCTTCGGCACCACCCAGAGGTTGCCGCCCGAGCCGAGCGTGAGCTTCGACTCCGGCCACAGGGTGGTGCCCCAGTCGAACCGCGCCTCCGACTGGAAACGGCCGTACCACCAGCTGCCCGAGAACAGGATCGGCGCCTTGCCCTGGAGGAAGGAGACGCCCGCCTGCTCGGCCGTCGCCCCGCTCGAACTCTTCGCCAGGTAGCCCTTCTCCACCCAGTCCGCGAACGTCTCGGCGCCGTATTTCCACGCCGCGTCGTGGAAGTCCGTCTTGCCCTTGAAGAGCTCGTAGGAGTCGACCCAGGAGCGGTCGGCCCTGGAGAGGGCGAGCTGGTAGAGGTACTGGTGGGCCATGTACTCCGCACCCGCGTTGGCCAGCGGCGTCACGCCCTGGTCCGTGAACTTCTGGAGCGCCGCTGTGAGTTGGGAGAACGTTGTCGGGATCTGCACGCCGTGTTCGCGGAACAGGTCCTTGTTCAGGTAGAGCGTCGTGTACTCGGCGTAGTTCGGGACGCCGTACCAACTGCCCGATCCCATCACGCCGTTGGTGCCGTACCGGCTCGTGGTGCTGACGCCGGGGCTCAGGAGCTTGTCCCAGCCGCGCTTGGTCACCTCGGGCGTGAGGTCGGTCAGCAGGCCCTGCTTCGAGAGGAGGCCCGTCGTCGCGTTGCCCTTGTTGTACTCCATCAGGTCGGGCGCGTCCGAGGAGTTGAGGACCATCGGGGCCGTCTTCTGGATCTGCTCGAAGCTCTTCTCCTCGAACTTGACCTTCACACCCGGGTGTTGTGCCTCGAACTCCTTGATCGCCTCCGTCCAGGCCACGCCCATCGCGCTGTTGGGGGCCTCGTAGTGCCACAGGCGCAGGGTGGATCCGTCGTCGGATCCTCCGTCGCCGCTGCCCCCGCAGGACGCGAGGAGAAGTGCCGTGCTCAGTGCCGCCGCTGTCGTCAGGGTCCGCCGTTTTGCCGTCAACATCCTTGCTCTCCAAGGGAGTCGGATGGGTGTCCGGGCTGGGTCGGCGCCACGCGGTGTCCGTCGAATCGATTCGATGCGTGACGTCGAAGCGCTTCGACGGAGGAAGTTATTGGGTGGCTGGAGGCGCGTCAATGGGGTGGCTGGGAATGGCGGAAGCGATTCGACAGAGAGCCGCAGATCAGGGGTGTCGTGTGTGGCGCAGGAGTGAAACGAGGAGTGCCGTGCCGGCGGCCGTGACCGGGATGACGTAGCCCGCCGTGGGGGAGACGTGTTCCGCCGTCCATCCTCCGCTCGCGCTGCCGGCGGCTATGCCGGCCAGGAGGGCGGTCACCGCTAGGGTCATGCCCTCGTTGAGGCGGCCCTCGGGGGTGTGCTGCTGGATCAGGGTCATGCCGGTGATCATCGTGGGGGCGGTGGCGGCGCCGGCGAGGAGGAGGGAGAGGGCGAGGAGGGGGAGGGAGTTGGTGAGGGTGGTGGTGAGGAGGGGGAGGGTGAGGAGGGTGGTCATCGCGGCTATGCACAGGGGGTAACGGCGGGGGTGGGGGGTGGAGTTGGCGGGGTCTTTTGCGGGGGTGGTGGCGGGAGCGGCGGGAGTGGTGGCGTTTCGGGGGGTGTTCTTTGCTCCGAACACCAGCCCCGCCACGGCTGATCCGGCCGCCTGGAGGCCCAACACCAGCCCTGCGAGGGCCTTGTGGCCCGCCTCGTCCGCGAAGGCGACCGTCGTCACCTCCGTCGCTCCGAACACCGCGCCCAGGCACAGGCACACGGCGAGGAGCGGCGGCATGCCGGGGGCTGTGAGCGGGGAGGTGGCGGACGGGCGGCGGTGCGGGGGCGGCTCGGTCGCGCGCTGGGCGGCGAAGAGGAGGATGCCGGTGACCAGGAGGGCCGCCGCGACGAGGGTGCCGGCCTCGGGGAAGGCGTTCGCGCACAGCAGTGCGGCTAGCAACGGGCCCAGCAGGAAGCAGAGTTCGTCCGCCGCCTGCTCGAAGGAGTTCGCGGTGTGCAGGGCTTTCTCGTCGCCGGCCAGGAGGTGGGCCCAGCGGGCGCGGGACATGCCGCCGGTGTTGGGGGCGGTCGCCGTGGCGGCGTACGCGGCGAACAGCGTCCACGTCGGGGCGTCGTGACGGACGCACAGGACCAGGGTGATGGCGCCGAGTGCCGCGAACAGGGCTGCGGGGACGGCCACTTGAACCTGGCCGCGGCGGTCGACGAGGCGGGCGATGTGCGGCGCGACAACCGCCGTTGCCGCGAGGCCCGTTGCGGTGACGGCGCCGGCCAGCGCGTATGAGCCCCGCTGTCCGGCGATCATCATCACCGCGCTGACGCCGAACATGCCTGAGGGAAGGCGGGCGACGAGGTTCCCGGCGGTGAAGGCGCGGGCGCCGGGGAGGGCTAGGAGGTGGCGGTAGGGGTTGGGGTTCGGGGAGGTGCGGGGGCTGAGGTCGACGGCGATCAGGGAGTCGCCGGTCGTCGTGTAGAGGGTTTCGGGTGGGGTTCCGTGGTGGGCGTGGGGCATGCCGCAACGGTCGTACGGCGATGATCGTCCGGTCCAACACCCGCTGCGTGCTTATTCACGCGCCTGTGTTGTGAATCCTTGTTAGCTTCGCCGGATGCATCGAGATCTTGATCCCCGGTTGCTCCGGGTCTTCCTCGCCGTCGCCGAGGAACTGCACTTCACGCGGGCCGCCGCGCGGCTGTTCGTCGCGCAGCAGGCGTTGAGCCGTGATGTGCGGCGGCTGGAGCGGGAGTTGGGGGTCGAGCTGTTCGTCCGGACGACGCGGCAGGTGGCTCTTACGTCGGACGGTGAACGTCTTCTGCCGTACGCCCGGCGGGTGTTGGACGCGCAGGAGGAGCTGCGTGCCGCCTTCGGGCAGGCCCGTCCGTTGCTCGTCGACCTCAACTCGCCGGGTCTCGGCACCGGTTCACTCGTGCTGGAACGGGCGCGGCGGCTCGCGCCGGAGCACGAGCTGATGGCCCGTTTCGAGAGCGGGCTGACCTGGGCCGCCGCCGAGATGATCGCGGGGCGGCTGGACGCGTCGTTCGGGCGGTACGCGGGACTCGACCCCTCGCTGCGCGCGCGGCTCGATCATCAACTCGTCCGGTACGAGCCCATGTCCGTCGTCCTCCCCTCGGATCACCGGCTCGCCTCGTGGGACGCGGTGCCGGTGGGTGAACTCGCGGGGGAGGAGGTCTACGCGGGGGCCGGGAATCCGCGCACCCCCGAATGGACCGATCTGGCGCGGCTGTTGTTCGAGGGGCGGGGGATACGGGTCGCGCCGCCGGTGCCGATGGCCGTGGGGGAGGCGGAGTTCGGGCGTGTCATGGCCCGGTCCAGGTGGCCGGTGCTCACCGTAGTGGGGTTTCCGGCCATGCCTGGGACGGTCCAGCGGCCGCTCGTCGAGCCCGTCCCTCTGTCCCCGGTGTCACTCGTGTGGCGAAAGGGGCTGTTCCATCCGATCTTGGCTGTACTGCGACAATCTGCGCTCGAACTCGCGGTCGAGGAATCGTGGCTGGAGTCGCCCGCCGATGGATGGATTCCAGCCATCGACATGGGCATGGCATCCGCACACAAATGACACATCGCACACGCGGCGCACATCCGCTGCGCTAGATTCGGCGCCCCGAGCACGGAGAGACATCGGGGGCGCGTGAACCGGGTGGGGGCCTGGTTGTGCGACATGTGCTCGGCGTTCGAACACGCGCCCAGAACTGTTCCCGGGACGGACCCGGGGTGATCCCGGAGTGCTCCCGTGGGGGGAAGTGCGCACGTGAAGAAATGGCCAGAAGACACCCAACCCGAGTGGCCCGAGCCGGCGTCGCCGACCCAAGGGGTCGCGGCGATCGGTGGGACCCAGGAGTTTCCCGAGACGGGCGCGTCGTCCGCCGGGGAGCGGCGGGAGATATCCGGGGGGTTGGCTGAAGAGAGTCGGTCCGGCGGGGGCGCGTCGGTGTCCGGTGGGAGCGGGAGGGAGCCGGGTGCGGCCGGGTGGGAGTCCGGTGCGGCCGGATGGGAGGGGTTCCCGGACGATGCCGTCGCGAGTGCGCGGCGGGCGCCGGATCCCTCGACGCGGGTGCCGGATTCGGTGGGGCTGGTGGATGAGGTGCGGGGGGTTGTGCCGGTGGGGCGGGATCCCTGGGGGGAGGGGACTGAGGGGGTGTCGGGGTCGTACGGGGCCGGGGGAGTCGGTGGCGGGCGTGCGGCGGACGGGGCTCACGGGTCGTACGGGTCTTACGGGGTGGATGGGTCGTCCGAGGTGTCGGCCGGAAGTCGTAGGGGGTCGGCGTCGGGTGGTGGCGAGGGCAGGGGGAGTGGGGGTGGCTGGCCTGCGGTTCCTCGGGGTCGGCGGGCCGGTGCGGAGGGGGCGGCTGCTCTGGGGGGTGGCTCTTCAGGGGTACGGGACGGAGCGGGACGCGATGCGGTGGGAGCGGACGCCGAGGGCGGACCGGGTGGCCGGAGCGGAGCGGGTGGGCTCGGCGGACCCGGCGGGTTCGATGGGCTTGGCGGACCTGGTGGAGCCGGCGGACTTGGCGAGGCGGGCGGGAAGTCGCCGGCCGGGGCGCCGGGTTCCGGGGCGGGCGACGAGGAGCACGACCCCGCCGAGGTGACCGTCCAACTCGATCCGCTGCACGGCGGGGGGCAGGCCGAGGGCGAGGCGTCCGAACGGCCCGTGTTCGTCGACGAGTCGGGTCGTCGCAGCCGTACCTTCCGGCGCCTCGGACTCGCGGTCGGAGTGGCGTGCGGCGCCTACGCGGCCGTCATCGTCGGCACCCTCCTCTCCGGCAACGCGGGTGCCCCCTGGCTCCCGCTGCCCGGCCCCGGCGACGAGGGCAAGCCCGCGAGCCAGGTCGAGGCGACCCGTACCCCTAGTACTTCGGAGCCATCGGCGCCGTACGACGTCGGCGTGCCCGGCGGCACCGCGTCGGCCACCGCCTCCGGCACGACGACCAGGGCCCCCGGCGCGACCCCGGGGCCCTCCGCCTCGGGCACCGCAGCGGCCTCGCCCCGGCCGTCCGCCTCGTCCGCGCCCTCGCCGAGCGCCGACGCGACCGGGCCGGGGACGGGACCCGGGCCCGGGAGTGGCAGCGGCAGTCCCTCGCCGGCGGGCAGCAGCCCGGCGGTGTCGTCGCCGTCGCCCTCCTCGCCCGCGCCCTCACCGGATCCCTCGCCGGACGCGTCGGCCTCGCAGGGGGTGACGGAGAAGCGGCAGGCGTCGGGGCCGGGGGCCTCGGGAGGCGGTGACACGGACGCGGGGAGTCCGTCGCCGCCGACTTCGGCAGGCGCGGTCGTGCCGGTGTCGGCGCCCGCCTCCGGGGGGACCTCCGGTGGCACGTCCCCCGGAGGTACTACGGGTCCGGCGTCCGGTGCCGGGGAACCCGGGGCCGGGGTGCTGGTGGCGCGCAAGGCGCTCGCCGCCATCGCGCCGCTCACCTCCGCGGAGGGCGACTCCTGATGGCATCACGCGCAAACCGGCGATCCGCACAGGGGTCGGCCGGTTCCTCAGCCCTACCCTCGCACCGGTCTCAGGGGTCGTCCTCAGGGCGTAGGGGTATCACGCGCCGGAGGCGGGGGGACTTGGGAGCTACGGGTACTACGGGAAGCTCGGGTACTACGGGTGGCCGGGGTACTAGGGGTACTACGGGTGAGCCGACCGCCCCGCCCTCCGCCGACGGACTACCGCCAACGGCGTCACCCCCGTCAACTCCGTCACCCCCGCCCCCCGCCCCGCCCTCGGCCGGTCCCCGTCGCCGCTTCCTCCCCATGCGGCACCTGCTCCCGCTCCTCCTGCTCTGCGCGGTGATGGCGATGCTGATGCTGCGGGGCTACGTGCACAGCGAGATCCTCGCGGACTACCGCGTGCGGCCGGAGGCGTCGGCGGACAAGGTGCCGGAGGAGATCCTGAACGGCGGTCCGGTCGTCGACACCCGGGGCGGCCAGGTGGCCAGCATGAACATCCCCGACCGCAGGATCGTCCTCACCTTCGACGACGGCCCCGACCCGCGCTGGACCCCAAAGGTCCTGGACGTCCTGGAGAAGCACCGCGCGCACGCGGTCTTCTTCATCACCGGCACCATGGCGTCCCGCCACCCCGACCTGGTCCGCAGGATGGCCGACGAGGGCCACGAGATCGGCCTGCACACCTTCAACCACCCCGACCTCTCCTACCAGTCGACGTCCCGCGTCGACTGGGAACTCACCCAGAACCAGCTGGCGTTGGCGGGCGCGGCCGGGATCCGCACCTCGCTGTTCAGGCCGCCGTACTCGTCGACGGCACAGGCGCTGGACGACAACTCGTGGCCGGTCGTGCGGTACGTGGGGAGCCGGGGTTACCTCACGGTCCTCACGAGCGTCGACAGCGAGGACTGGCAGAGGCCCGGGGTGGCCCGGATCATCGCCAACTCCACGCCCCCCAAGGGGAAGGGCGGCATTGTCCTGATGCACGACTCGGGCGGCGACCGCCACGAGACGGTCCAGGCACTCGACCGCTACCTTCCCCAACTCCAGCGCCAGGGCTACGAGTTCCAGAACCTCACCGAGGCGCTGAACGCCCCGAGCGCCCATATCCCGGTCACCGGCGCCGAGTTGTGGAAGGGCAAGGCGTGGACGGCACTCGTCACGGCGTCCGACAAACTCACCGGCGTCCTCGTGGTCGGCCTCGCGGTCGTCGGGTTCCTGGTCTTCGCGCGGTTCGGCCTGATGCTGCTGCTCTCCGCCGCGCACACCCGCCGCACCCGGCGCCGGGGCTTCAGATGGGGTCCGGACGCGCCGGTCACCGAACCCGTGACGGTGCTCGTTCCGGCGTACAACGAGGCCAAGTGCATCGAGAACACGGTGCGTTCACTCGTCCGGAGCGAACACCCCATAGAAATCCTGGTCATCGACGACGGCTCCAGCGACGGCACCGCCCGCATCGTCGAAGAACTCGCCCTGCCCGGCGTACGCGTGATCCGTCAGCTCAACGCGGGCAAACCGGCCGCGCTCAACCGGGGACTCGCCAACGCGGCGCACGACATCATCGTCATGATGGACGGCGACACGGTCTTCGAGCCGTCCACGGTAAGGGAGTTGGTGCAGCCCTTCGCCGATCCGCGCGTCGGGGCCGTCGCCGGGAACGCCAAGGTCGGCAACAAGGACACCCTCATCGGGGCCTGGCAGCACATCGAGTACGTCATGGGGTTCAACCTGGACCGCCGGATGTACGACGTGCTGCGCTGCATGCCCACAATTCCCGGTGCCGTAGGGGCGTTTCGGCGCAGCGCGCTGGAGCGGGTCGGCGGGATGAGCGACGACACGCTCGCCGAGGACACCGACATCACGATGGCGATGCACCGCGACGGATGGCGTGTCGTCTACGCGGAGAACGCGCGTGCCTGGACCGAGGCGCCGGAGTCGGTGCAGCAACTCTGGTCGCAGCGCTACCGCTGGTGCTACGGCACGATGCAGGCGATCTGGAAGCACCGCCGCGCGGTCATCGAGCGGGGCGCGTCGGGCCGCTTCGGGCGGGTCGGGCTGCCGCTCGTGTCGCTCTTCATGGTCGTCGCGCCGCTGCTGGCCCCGCTGATCGACCTGTTCCTCGTCTACGGGCTGATCTTCGGCCCGACGGGCAAGACCATCGCGGCCTGGTTCGGTGTCCTCGCGATCCAAGGGGCCTGCGCCGCCTACGCGTTCGCCCTCGACCGCGAGCGTCTGACCCCGCTGATCTCCCTGCCGCTCCAGCAGATCCTCTACCGCCAGTTGATGTATATCGTCCTGCTCCAGTCCTGGATCACGGCGCTCACGGGCGGCCGGCTGCGCTGGCAGAAGCTCCGGCGCAAAGGCCAAGTCGCGGCGCCTCCGGGCCAGTTGGCGTCGGAGAGCGGGGGACGGGGATGACGAGCACCGCCGGGATACCGGAGCCGGCGTCGTACGCGGCGAAGCCACCGGACGCCGTCGAGGCGGCCTCGCCCCCTCAAACGGGCGGCCGGGACCGGTACTTCGACCTGCTGCGGGCGGTCGCCCTCTTCCGGGTCGTCCTCTACCACCTCATGGGCTGGGCCTGGCTCCCGATCGTCTTCCCCTCGATGGGTGTGATGTTCGCCCTCGCGGGCAACCTGATGTCCCGCTCCCTCGCCAGGCGCCCGGCGCCGGAGGTGATCCGGGGCCGGCTGCGGCGCCTGCTCCCGCCCCTGTGGCTCCTGGGAGTGATCGGGGTGACCGGTATGCTCGTCGCCGGCTGGCGCCCCGACGAGGAGGGGCACCCGGCCTGGTGGTGGCTCCACCTCGGGTACTGGATCCTCCCGCTCAGCGACCCCCCGTACGCCGACGTCTCGCACGGTGTCGCGGGTCTGCTCGCGGACGACTGGCCCACCGCCCTCGGCGTACCTCTCTGGTATCTCAGGGCCTACCTCTGGTTCGTCCTCCTCTCCCCGCTCCTGCGCCGGGCCCTGCGCTCGGCTCCCTGGCCGACGATCCTGGCCCCCCTAGTACTTTCGGGGGCCCTGGAGTTCACCTCGGCCACCACCGCGAGCTGGCGCCTCGACGCCACGCTCACCGACTTCGCGACCTTCGGCTCCTGCTGGCTCCTGGGTATGGCCCACCAGCAGGGCACCCTGAGCAGGCTCCCCCGCTACGCCATCCCCTCCCTGGCCCCGGCCGTCGGCGCCGTAGCTCTCTGGTACGCCCTCACGCACGACCTCCACCAGAACCACGACCTCGACGACATGCCCTTCGCCCAGTCCCTCTGGTCCTTCGCGGCGGTTCTGCTCCTGCTCCACCTCAGCCCGCGTTGGCCCACCTGGCCGCCGGTCCTGCGCCGCTGGGACGGCCTCATCACCCTCCTCAACTCCCGCGCCGTCACGATCTACCTCTGGCACAACCTCTGCATCGCCGTCGCCGAACCCCTCTGGGACCACGCCTGGAGCATCCACGCCCTCGAACTCCACGCCCCCGGCCTCCTCACCTCCCCCTGGCCCGCCCTCCCCCTGACCTGGCTCCTCACCGCACTGTGCGTCCTCTGCTTCGGCTGGGCGGAGGACCTGGCAGCGGGCCGACACCCAACCCTGTGGCCGAACGGCCGAACGAAGGGTGCCCGGAAACGGGGCGGGACGAGGAGGGGCGAGGCGGGGCAGCCCGTAGTACGTGAGGGGTAGGGGGGTTTCCCTGAGCCCGGCGGGCCCGCCTGCACCGTCCGGCGGGCCACTCTCGGGGCCCCACGGGCGCCCGCCGGAAACCCGCGTTGCGGTTCGCGATACGCGGGTGTGATGATCCCGGGCATGGTGGGAAACGGGGGCGAGGAGACGGCGGGGCAGCCGCGTCCGTCACGGCTGCGCGACTACCTGGACCCGCCGCCCGCCGTACCGGCCCCGTCGTCCGCAGCCCAGGAACCGCCGTCGGCCGAGGCGTTGCCGACTGCACCGGACTCGCCGCTCGCCACACCTGAACCACCACTGCCCGCACCGGAGTTCGGTACAGCGCCCGCACCGGCCCCCGCAGAGACGGCCGAACTCCCGCCCTGGCAACCGGACAATGCGTCCGAGCCCGTCGAGATCGCCCGTCGCCGAAGCGAACTCGCCGCTCTGCTCGGCGAGTTCCGTCGCACGCCCGTCCTCCTCCCCCTCGTCGAGGACGACGCCCCGCTGGTCGCCGACCTCGGCGGGATCCGCTGGATCTACGCCTTCTCGAACGAGGAAGCGCTCGCCAGGTTCGCGGTCGCAAGGGGCGAGGCGCGGCGCGAGTGGCCGTACCGGAAGGTGTTCGGGGCGAGGCTGCTGGACGTCGGAACGGTGGTCGCTGGCGTGCCGTGCGGTGTCGCGCTGGACGTTGGCAGCGAGGGCGAAGGGGTGCTGTTCCCGCCGGTCGCGGGGATCGTGCCGGACGAGGCGGCCGTGGACACGGAGATGGACGGGGAGGAGCGACGGTGAGCGCCGACGCGGTGGAGAACAAGCCGGCGGTGGCCGCGGGCAAGGACCTGGAGACCGCCGGTATGGCGCAGGTCGCCCAGGGCATCACGCAGACCCTGGACGAACTCCGGGAGATCGGCGTCGACAGCCTCGCGGGCGCGGGCCGAGGCTTTTCCGAACTTGCCCTGACCGGACTTGAGTTGGGCCACGACGAACTCCGCTCGGAGTTCTCCTCGTTCTGCGAGCGCTGGGACTGGGGCGTGCGCTCCCTGGTGTTCCAGGCGAACGCGTTCGCCCAATCCGTGGGCCTGGCCGCGGGGTTGCTGCACGAGACGGACCAATACGTCAGCGGCTCGGTGAAGGTGCTCGCCAACTCCGTTGTGGGAGGCAGCCCTTACGCCACCGAGGAGGAGGTGCAGGGCAAGAGCTGGCGCGACATCGCGTTCAGCCAGTACGACGCCCTCAGCAACCCCGACTACAGCAAAGAGTCCCTGGACAAGGCGGTGGAGGCCGCGAAGCAGGGCTGGAAGGACGCGGGCCGGGACGTCATGACGTCCGAGACGATGGGCCCGCTCGGGCCGCTCGGCCCGACCCCGGAGGGCTTGCGCCGCGCGGCCGGGATCGGTGAGGGCGACTACGAGCAGATGCTGGACCACACTTTCGGCCCCTCACCCGAGGAACGGGCCCGGCAGCAGGAAGGGCAGACGGGCTGATGGGGCTCGACGACCTGGTCAACTCCGGTCTGGGCAAGCTGGAGGACGGCTGGAACGCGGGCAAGAAGCTGCTCGGCGAGGGCATCGACAAGGGCAGCGAACTCGTCGGTGACGGCCTGGAGAAGATCGGCGCGGACGGCCTCGCCGACAAGGTCGAGGACCTGGGCGACAGCATCGCCTCCGACCTGGGAGCTACGCCGGGCGAGCAGAATCTCGGCGAGACCGACCAGGCGAACGAGCTGGTCCACGGCAACCCGAAGGCGATCACCGCCTCGGCGAAGCACCTACGGGACTTCCACAAGGCGTTCGACACGGTCGCCTCGGGTCTGAAGAAGGTGGACTCCTCCACCTGGACGGACGAGGCCGCCGACACCTTCCGCGAGAAGTTCGTACGTCACCCCGAGAACTGGCTGAATGCGGCTGCCGCCTGTGAACAGGCCGCCGTGGCTCTGGAGAGTTACGCCGCGACGGTGACCTGGGCGCAGGGCCAGGCGCAGGAGGCCATCGACCTCTACGCGCAGGGCAGGAAGGCGTCCGAGCAGGCCAGGGACGCGTACAACAAGAAGGCCGACGCGTACAACGCGAAGATCGCCGCCGACCAGGGCCCCGGGCCGCGCCCGGCACATCTCTGATCACCCGCGCCCGGGAGGTCCTCGCCGAGGCCCGCCGCCAGCGCAACACCGCGGGCGCGACGGCCGCCGGCAGCGTACGCGGGGCCCTCGCCCACGCCCCCCAGGAGCCCCCGCCCCTGGACCGCCTCAAGGCCGACGTCTCCGACGGCATGCTCGCCGCCAACACCGAACTCCTGCACGTGGCAGGCGGGTTGCTCAAAGGCACCGGCGGGCTCGTCAACTTCGCCCGCAGCCTCAACCCCACGGACCCCTACAACCTCACCCACCCGGCCGAATACCTCCAGAACGCCAGCCTCACCCTCTCCGGCCTCGTCTCCGCGAGCGCCCATCCCGGCCGCACCCTCAACGCCATGTGGGACGGCTTCAAGAAGGACCCCTCCGAGGGCATCGGCCGTCTCCTCCCCGACGCCTTCGGCTCCAAGGGGCTGGGAGAGCTGAAGGGGGTACTACGGGTAGCGCGGGAGGGGGCGGAAGGAGCCGCTGAACGGGCGGCGGTACGCAGCGGGGCGAAGGACGCGGGCGAGGCTTCCGCACGGGAAACCGTCTCGGACGGCCCCCACAAGACGTCACGCGAGCAGAACAGCGTCGAGAGCAAGGGCTCGGACCCCATCGACTTCGCCAGCGGAAAGATGTACCTGCCGCAGACGGACGTCACCCTCCCCGGCCCCCTACCCGTAGTACTCAAGAGGCGCGTGGAGTCCGGCTACCACCTCGGCCGCTGGTTCGGGCCCTCCTGGTCCTCGACCTTCGACCAGCGCCTGGAGGTCGACGCCGAGGGCGTCGTCTTCGTCACCGAGGACGGCCTGCTCCTCTCCTACCCCCACCCCGCACCCGGCGTTCCCACCCTCCCCAGCCACGGCCCTCGCTGGCTGCTGGACCGCGAGGACGGCGGCTACACCGTCACCGACCCGCGGACCGGCCGCGTCCGGCACTTCGGCGACCGGGGAGCCGACCTGGCGGTCCTGGAACAGATCGACGACCGCAACGGCAACTGGGTCACCCTTGCGTACGACGCCGAGGGCACCCCCCTGGGCGTCGTCTCCAGCTCCGGCCACGACGTCCGCGTCACCACCGCCGAAGGCCGTATCACGGCCCTCCACCTGGCTACCACGGGTGAGGTACTCAAGAACTACGGCTATACGGACGGCAACCTCACCGAGGTCGTCAACTCCTCAGGGCTACCCCTACGCTTCACGTACGACGAGACGGGCCGCGTCACCTCCTGGACCGATACCAACGGCCGTGGCTACGCCTACGAGTACGACGACCAGGACCGCTGTGTCGCAGAGACCGGCGAGGCGGGGCACATGGCCCTGCGCGTCACGTACGACGACATCGACCCCGAGACCGGCCTCAGGGTCACCACCACGACGACCGGCGAGGGCCACACCCGCCGCTTCCTGGTCAACGAGGATCTCCAAGTCGTGGCGGAGACCGACCCGTTGGGCGCGGTCACCCGCTACCGGCGTGACCGCTACAACCGCCTGCTCTCCCACACGGACCCCCTGGGGAACACCACGTCGTTCACCTACGACGAGCAGGGCAACCTCACCTCGGTCGTCCGTCCCGACGGCCGCGAGACGAGAGCCGAGTACGACGTCCTCGGCCTCCCGGTGAAGGCGGTGAGTCCGGACGGCACGATCGTCCGCCAGACGTACGACCTGAGAGGTAACCGCACCTCGGTCACACCCCCTACGGGCCGCACCACCCACTTCGCCTACGACGACGCAGGCCACCTCACCACCGTCACCGACCCCGAGGGCCACACGACGACGATCTTCCCCGACCGCACGGGTCTCCCCCTCCGCATCACCGACCCCCTAGGGTCAACCACCCACTACACCCGCGATGCCCACGGCCGCCCGGTCGCGATCGCCGACCCCACCGGTGCGACGACCCGCCTGGAGTGGACGACCGAGGGCTACCTCACCCGGCGCACGGCGGCGGATGGCACGGCGGAGTCGTGGACGTACGACGGTGAGGGCAACTGCACCAGCCAGACGGACCAGTTGGGTGGCGTCACCCGCTTCGAGCACACCCACTTCGACCTCCTCGCCGCCCGCACCGGCCCCGACGGCGTCCGCTACGAGTTCGACCACGACACCGAACTCCGCCTCACGAAGGTCACCAACCCCCAGGGCCTGACCTGGAGTTACGCATACGACGCGGCAGGCAACCTCGCCACGGAGACGGACTTCGACGACCGCGTCCTCACCTACGCCTACGATCCCGCCGGCCGCCTCCGGTCCCGCACGAACGCCCTCGGCGAGACCACGACCTTCGAGCGCGACGAGATGGGCCGGCTGACCAGCAAGGACGCCGCAGGCCAAGTCACCACATACGCCTACGACTTGACCGACAACCTCGCCCTCGCGGCCGGCCCCGACGGCACCACTCTCTCGATCCTCCGCGACCGCTTCGGCCGAGTCCGCTCGGAGACCGTCGACGGCCGCACGGTCACCTACACCCACGACGACCTCGGCCGCCGCACCGGCCGCACCACTCCCACCGGCGCCACCACCACCTGGTCCTACGACGCCGTAGGCCGCCGCACCCACATGCTCGCCTCCGGCCGCTCTATCGACTTCACCTACGACGAAGCCGGCCGTGAACTCGCCCGCCATATCGGCGAGTCGGTCACCCTCTCCCACACCTTCGACCAACTGGGCCGCCTGACAACCCAGTCGGTGACAGGCCCGGCGTCCCGCTCGATCCAACACCGCACCTACACCTACCGCGCCGACGGCAACCTCACCGCCATCGACGACCAGTTGACGGGCCCCCGCCGCTTCGACCTCGACGCGACGGGCCGCGTGACAGCCGTCCACGCCGCCAACTGGACGGAGACGTACGCCTACGACGCGGCGGGCAACCAGACCCACGCGGACTGGCCCGCGACCCACCCCGGCCACGAGTCGACCGGCCCCCGCACCTACACCGGCACCCGCATCACTCGCGCCGGCCAAGTCCGCTACGAACACGACGCCCTCGGCCGTGTCACTCTCCGCCAAGAAGGCCCGCCTCTCGCGGAAGCCGGAGACCTGGCGCTACACATGGGACCCAGAAGACCGCCTGACCTCGGTCGTCACCCCGGACGGCACACTCTGGCGCTACACGTACGACCCTCTGGGCCGCCGTACAGCGAAACTCCGACTGGCCGGGGACGGCGAGACGGTCGTGGAACGCGTCGACTTTACGTGGGACGGCTCCACACTCTGCGAACAGACCACCGTGTCCCCAGAGATTACGAATCCGGTGACTGTCACCTGGGACCATCGGGGATTTTATCCGGTTTCCCAAACGGAACGAATCACTGATGCAGAGGCTTCGCAGAACGAGATCGACTCCCGTTTCTTCGCGATTGTCACCGATCTCGTCGGTGCACCGACCGAGCTCGTGGATGAAGATGGCGGGGTTGCTTGGCGTACTCGTTCGACCCTCTGGGGTACTACGGCATGGGGGAGTAGCAGTACGGCTTACACGCCGCTACGTTTTCCCGGGCAGTACTGCGACTCCGAGACCGGCCTTCACTACAATTATTTTCGGCAATATGACCCTGAGGCCGGCCGGTATCTCACCGCTGATCCACTCGGGCTGGCTCCCGAATACCCTTCAAAGGCCGGGAGGGGCCTTGCGGAGGCGAAGGCGGTTGCATTGCGGGACGCCGGAATTCCGGAGGGGGCTGAGCCGCTGGAGGTTGATAACTATGTCAGAGCTACGACTCCTGAATGGCAGGGGAGTAAGCAGCTCCTGGACGAGAATCATCAACCCATTTACTACACTGAAGAAGTTTACGCACACCCAAACGGGCGGGACCTGATCGTCTTTCAGGACCATCATTTTGGTCACCAGAAGCCTGGTGAACCTGGGTATCAGCCGGCGCATGTTCATGTGCGCCCTTTCGATGACACGCGTAATGGACAAGTTCCCGGGGCTGAGGAGCATTACTACTATGACCGTTGACGAGTTCATCGTGAATTCGCAAGTACTGAGCTCTGCGTATGGGTATGTTCCTCAACTCGGTGGAAACCTCAGGTTGCGTTCCGTCAATATCAGCTGGAGCGGCCCCACGGTGACACTTAGAGTGGACCTCCCCCACTTCCCCGATCAGGTTCCGCAGGAGTGGGAAGACGCTGGAGTGGATACGGCCCAGTGTCAGCTGCAATTTTTGGACGTCAGTGATTTGCGCATGGCTGGCTGGAATCCTCCGATTTTCGCTCTGGTGAAAATCGTTTCCTGTCTCGAACGTAGGCGTATCCAAGTCGTAGTTGATGCCGTAAATCAAGAATCATTCCTCTCCTTCGACTGCTCCGACTCTGTTGTCATCGGCCATTTCAGTGCCTTCAGGATGCAGGATGACGGGATGGATGGCGGGCCGCGAATCCATGTGAAGAGACTGGATTCGCATCTCTATGATTCGCTCCCTGCTACCTGTGAGAAGGTCTATTATGAGCGCATCTGAATGGCCGGAAGCCATTGGTTCGCCCGATGTTCTCGGACGGTTGTACGAAGGCTCTGTGCCAACTCCCGAGGAGTGCTCTCTCTATTACGTCCATGTTGACGAGAGAGGGAGGTCGGTAACTGTCGGATTCGAAACCAAGAATTTGCCGTCCCGGCCTCTCGGTAGCTGGAATGGCGAGGTTTACAACACACTTGAGTTCTTCCTCCTCTTCCTGGAGGTGGAGGATTTTTCAGTCAACCGCTGGGGGGCCGAGGAAGCTGCTGAATTCAGTGTCTCGACCCGATCCCGGGGAGGTTTCTCTGTATTTTTGGGGAATGGTGATTCTGGTATCAAGTTTCAGGCCGGTTCGGTGACTCTGCAGAAATCCAGGGTCTATCTTGCGGTCGTGAGGGAGGAGGGGTGATCTGGGGTTTCTGGTGGTGATTCGGCTGAGTGGGGGTATGTGCGTGCCCCTTGACGGTGAACCGGCGTGACCCCTGGTGATCGGAATCTTTCTGTTTGGTGAGCGTTCACTGATCAATAGTGATCGTTATGTTTCGGTTCATCGGACAGGAGAGATTCGTGATCAAGAAGGTTCTGGCTGGGGCGGCGCTCGCGTCGGCCGCGACGGTGGCTGCTACCGGGGTTGCGTCGGCGACGACGTCCGCCGGTGTCGGTGCGGAGAACATGACCGCGACCAACGCGGGGGAGATGAACCACGCGGCGCGGGTCGCCTATGGGGACACGGCGAGCGGGAGCGGGACGGCGTCGGACTTCGCGACGCGGAACGGGGACACGGCGATCGGTGGGGACGCGAGCGGCATCCTCAACACGTACGGGGCGCCGCTGGTCAACGTCGACCTGCGGTGCGCGGTCCCGAACGCGGAGGGTGTGGGCGGGAACGTCCTCGGCGGCCCGTCGGCGGCGTGCCCCGTGGCGCCGGTGGACCAGTTCGACGCGCCGAGGCGCATCGTCTGATCCGCACTCGCGAGGTCACATGGAAAGGGGCGGCTCCCGCAACTCCAGGCTCGGGGCCGCCCCTCCCCGCGACACGGACCAGTCGCAGCAGACGGTCGACCGTCTCTTCGCTCGCCACCCCACTCGACACTCAACTCCACGACGGGGACAGGCCACCGGGGAGGCCATAGGGGACAGGGACGCCCGTGGCGGCATCCAGGAGCGCGCGGGTCCCCAAGGGAGACGTGAGGCGCACCGTCACCGGCTCCATCGCCAAGTCCGCCGTGCACGGCCCCGGTTGAGGGTTCACGACGCGGGTCGTCAGCACCACGCTCCCCGGCGTCTCCCAGATGTCCACCGCGACCCCGTCGTCGCACGAACCGTGGGGCACGACGACCGTCACCGTGGAACCCTGGCTCCCCTGGAAGCGGACCGGCGTCGGTGAGGCGCGAAGGCTGCCGGGGAACTTCGAGGGGACGGCTGCCGCGCGGCTGATCGGGGTGGCGTAGCCGTCCACGGTGAACAGCCATGCCGGGACGGTCGCAGGACCCCGGCTGGTCGGGAGGGTCATCGTCCCCAACTTCATGGACGTCACCGCCAGTTGAGGGCCCACGCCTCCCACACTGGACAGGGCCTCGTACGCCGTGGACGCCGGCAGGAGCGGGCGGGTGAGGGAGCGGCCGTCGGACCACGTGACCCGGCCGGAGGCGGGAGCCGCCCCGGGCAGCGCCGTGCGGAGGGCGAACGTCGCTGTCTCGACAGGGAGTTGGGACCACTCGCCCATCGGGTGGTACCCCGAACCCCAACTCGCCGCCGCCCGCGACCCGTTCCAGGCGTCAGCCACCTGCCGGGCGCGTTCGGCCCGCGCCCGTGGGTCGTCCTCGGGCCGCTCCCGCAGCGTCTGCGCGGGCTTCCCCGCGCAGACGACGGCCGTCAGGGCGACAAGCGTGAACACGAACGAACGGCGCAGCACAGGCCCTCCAGCGGCTCAGCCTCACGGCACTGAGACGCCGGAGACCCCCCGGACGTTCGCAACGCCCCCAAGCGACTCCGCTGGACAACTCCGCCAGGCGCTCGCCCCCTTCAGACGCCCGCGCAACTCCCTCAGACGCCCGCATAAATCCCTCAGGCGTCCACGCACCCCCTTCAGGCGTCCGCGCAACTCCCCTACACGTCCGAGTACTTCGCATCCGCCGCCGGATCCAACGCGAGCCGATACCCCCGCTTCACCACCGTCTGGATCAACTTCGGTGCCCCAAGTGCCGTCCGCAGCCTGGCCATAGCCGTCTCGACGGCGTGCTCGTCCCGCCCCGCCCCCGGCAACGCGCGCAGCAGCTCCGACCGCGCCACCACCCACCCCGGACGCCGGGACAGGGCCCGCAGCAGTGACATCCCGGCCGGCGGGACGGGCTTCAACTCGCCGTCGACCAGGACCGCGTGGCCCCGGATCTCGACGCGGTGCCCGGCGATGGGCAAGGCCCGTGCGCGAGAGGGGAGTTCCTGGCAGAGCAGCTGAACCAGCGGGCCCAGACGGAAGCGTTCGGGCTGGACGGTGTCAACTCCCCTCGCCTGCAAGGGAAGCGCGGTCACCGGACCGACGCAGGCGGGGAGGACGTCGTGATGGAAGGCCGTCAACAGGTCGGTGAGCAGCCCGCGTTCCTCCGCGCGGGACAGCAGCGAGGCCGCCGCGGGGGCGCTGGTGAACGTCACCGCGTCCAGACCGCGCGAGACCGTGGCGTCCAGGAGGCGGTCCAGCGGGGCCGTGTCCTCCGGGGGCATCCAGCGGTAGACCGGGACGCCCACCACCTCCGCGCCCGCCTCCCGCAGCGCCTCCACGAAGCCGGGCAGCGGTTCGCCGTGCAGCTGGACCGCGATGCGGCGGCCGTCCACGCCCTGCTCCAGGAGCCGGTCCAGGACCTCCGCCATCGACTCGCTCGACGGCGACCACTCCTCCGTCAGGCCCGCCGCGCGGATCGCGCCCTTCACCTTCGGGCCGCGCGCCAGCACCTCCACCGAGGCGAGCCTGGCCAGCAGCGGCTCGCCCAGGCCCCAGCCGTCCGCAGCCTCGACCCAGCCGCGGAAACCGATCGCCGTCGTCGCCACCACGATGTCCGGCGCCTGGTCGAGGAGGTCCTTCGTCGCGGCCAGCAGGTCGCTGTCGTCGGCCAGCGGCACGATCCGCAGCGCGGGGGCGTGGACGACCGACGCGCCCCGGCGCTGGAGCAGGGCGCCCAGCTCGTCGGCGCGGCGGGCGGCGGTCACGCCGACGGTGAAACCGGCGAGGGGGCCGTGCTCCGGCCGCTGCTGTTCGTCGTACATAGTCACTCTCGTCCCGGTCAAAGAGGCCGCATGACCGACGAGCCTGTCAACGGCGCGTGACAGGCTCGGTTCGGCTCGGTGTCGGCAGTGTTACGTCACACCTTCGCGTAGCTGAGCTGCGGCTTCGCCTCCGACGCCGCCCCGGAGGCGGTGATCCGGCCCGTCGTGCGGCGAAGGTATACGGCCCACGTCACCACGAAGCAGACGGCGTAGAAGGCGAGGAACGCGACGAACGCGCCGGTGCCGGAGCCGTACGACAGGAACGACTGGCGGAACGCCATGTTGATACCGACGCCGCCCAGCGCGCCGACCGCCCCGATGAGCCCCATCGACGCGCCCGACAGCCGCCGCCCGTACGCCGCGGCCTCCTCGCCCTCCAACCCCCTGGCCAGCGCCTTCGCCTGGAAGATGCCCGGGATCATCTTGTACGTCGAACCGTTGCCGAGGCCCGTCAGGACGAACAGGACGACGAAGACGGCGACGAAGAACGGCAGCGACTTCTGGACGCTCGCCACGATCAGCGCGGCCGTCGCCGCGGCCATGCCGACGTAGTTGTAGAGGGTGATGCGCGCGCCGCCGTAGCGGTCCGCCAGCCAGCCGCCGACCGGGCGGATCAGCGAGCCCAGCAGGGGGCCGATGAACGTCAGGTACGCCGCCTGGAGCGGGGTGCGGCCGAACTGGTTCGTCAGGACCTGGCCGAACGCGAACGAGTAGCCGATGAACGAGCCGAACGTGCCGATGTAGAGGAACGACATGATCCAGGTGTGGCCGTCCTTCGCCGCGTCGACCGCCGCGCCGGTGTCGTTCTTCACGGACGTCAGGTTGTCCATGAACAGCGCGGCGAGGACGGCGGCGACGACGATCAGCGGGATGTAGATGCCCAGCAGCACCCTCGGGCCGCCGCTCGCGCCGATCACCGCGAGGGCGATCAGCTGGATGACGGGGACGCCGATGTTGCCGCCGCCGGCGTTCAGGCCGAGCGCCCAGCCCTTCTTGCGGAGCGGGAAGAACGCGTTGATGTTCGTCATCGACGAGGCGAAGTTGCCGCCGCCGATGCCCGCGAGGAGGCCCACCAGGAGGAACGTCCCGAACGACGTGCCGGGCTCCATCACCGTGAACGCGGCGATCGTCGGCAGGAGCAGGAGGGCGGCCGAGACGATCGTCCAGTTGCGGCCGCCGAAGACCGCCACGGCGAAGGTGTAGGGGACACGGACGACGGCGCCGACCAGGGTCACCATCGACGTCAGCAGGAACTTGTCCGCCGGGGTCAGGCCGTACTCCGGGCCCATGAACAGGACCAGGACCGACCACATGGTCCAGACCGAGAAGCCGATGTGCTCCGACAGGACGGAGAACAGCAGGTTGCGGCGGGCGATCCGTTCACCGCCCGCGTTCCAGAACGCCTCGTCCTCCGGATCCCAGTTCTCGATCCAGCGGCCCTTTTTGGGCGCTGCGGGAAGTGTGCCGGGGGATGTCATGACGCCTCCACGGTGGTCCTGGGCACGGCTGCTGTCCCCGAAGGTAGGGATCACGCGTTTCCAGGCTGTGCCAGGCGGTGACCGGAAGGGAACGTTGGTCTCACCGCGTGGGGGGATGGTTTGAGAGGTTCGGTTCGGGAGGGTTGGAGGGTTTGGGCGGCTCGGGGGAGCGGGGGAGTGCGTGGCTCCCGCGGCTCAAACGGGGTGGGAGGGGTTTTCGGTGGGGGTGCGGGCAGGCACTGTGGGAGGGGGACCGGGCCCGGTGGCCCGGACCCCGGTCGTTCTCTGTCCTTCGCTAGGCGGTGACAGCTCCATGGCGCTGCGTGTGGCAATGGTTCCGGGTCCGTACGAGTTGCGGTTCGACGCCGGGCGGTTGTGCCTCGATCTCCTCGCGACCAGTCGTCCGCATGAACGCCTCGACGACGCCGGGTCGTTGGCCGCCTGGATCGGGGCGTCCGGGGTGGTTCCCGTCGGCGCGCTGCCGGTTCGGGTCGACGCGGGGTGGCTGGTGGGGTTCCGTGAACTGCGGGGCGCTGTCGGGAGGTTGGTGCAGGGGTGTCTGCACGCCGAGGGATTCTCCTGCGAACGTCCGCTCGCGCAGCTCAACGAGGCCGCGCTGCCGGCGCCGCCGGCTCCCCGGGCCGTCCTCTCCCAAGAGGGCCTGCTCACCGCCGAGTTGGCCACACCGGCGACCTGTTCCGCCCTCCTCTCCACCATCGCCCGCGACGCCCTCGACCTCCTCACCGACCCCTCCTCCCGCGCCGCCCTGCGCGAGTGCGAGGGGGACAACTGCGGCATCGTCTACCTCGACACCTCCCGTGGACGCCGGCGCCGCTGGTGCTCCAGCGAGGTCTGCGGAAACCGGGAGCGGGTCGCCCGACACCGGAGGCGAGCGGCGTTGGCGCGGGCGTGAGGGGGTGCGGAGGGCCGGGAGTTGGGGGTGCGGGTTCGGCGCGGTACGGGTGGGGTGGTGACGTGCGTCGGCGGGTGCGGGTGCGTCGTGGTTGTTCGCGCCCCGCGGCGGAGCCGCAGATCGATACAGCCCCGCGCCCCTGGGGTGGGTGGGGGTGAGTGTGGGTGGCCAACTGCCCGTAGGGGGCGGGTGGTGGACCGGCCGCCAGCGGGCTCGCCCCCGCCGCAGGCCCACCACCACGGCCTGCGCGGCCACGACCGCCGACCGGCCGCACACACCCGGCACAGCGACCGGACGAGGCTCCGCCCGACGAGGCACCTGCCGGACGCGAACACCCCCCGGCCCCCCAGCCCGCACCCACCACACCCATATCCCGCCACCCCGACCCATCCACCCTCCCCACCCAGGCCGGCGAACAACGCCCTCGACCCGCCGCCCCCAGCCAAAGGTGCTTGCAAAGTCCGTCAGTTGGCATACCCGCGAGGCAACTGCCCTCGCCGAGGAGTCCGCGCGCGTAGAGCCATGGCGTATCTCGGACCGGATGTGGAAGTCAGGTCGGAGAGGGGAGCGGAAGCGGCGCGTGAAGGGGTGTCAACTCGCCTTGGCGTCGCCCCACATGACCCATTCGCCGCGAAACTCCGCATCGCGTCCCGCCTCTTGTTGAAGTGATTTCGACAACACTCCGTTTCACTTGCGCGTCACCCGGGCACGTGGCGCGATCTTGTCGATGTGGCGGAAATGTAAAGATCTTTGGGCGGGGATGTGCGGCCATGTCCACCTCGTCACGGCGTCGGAAACGAATTTGTCGAGCCCCTTTGAACACTCCCGCACCCCCGCCCGTACTCGTGGCGGAGCGACCGACTGGGGGAACCCCCGGACATCGGAGGTGGGCGTGCGCAAGGATTCCGTCGTGGCCAATGAACGTGGATCGAGGGCCCGACATCGCATGTCCCAGCCCTCGGAGCCTGATGAGGAGCTGATGCGTGCCCTGTACCGGGAGCACGCCGGACCTCTCCTCGCATATGTCCTGCGCCTGGTCGCCGGAGACCGCCAACGCGCCGAGGACGTCGTACAAGAGACTCTTATCCGTGCCTGGAAGAACGCCGGACAGCTCAATCGAGCCACCGGATCGGTACGCCCCTGGCTGGTGACGGTCGCCCGGCGCATCGTCATCGACGGACACCGCAGCCGGCAGGCCCGGCCGCAGGAGGTCGACCCGTCACCGCTGGAGGTCATCCCCGCGGAGGACGAGATCGACAAGGCGCTGTGGCTGATGACCCTGTCGGACGCGCTCGACGACCTGACCCCGGCCCACCGGGAGGTGCTCGTCGAGACGTACTTCAAGGGGCGTACCGTCAATGAGGCGGCGGAGACCTTGGGCATCCCCAGCGGCACCGTCCGCTCCAGGGTGTTCTACGCCCTGCGGTCGATGAAGCTGGCTCTGGAGGAGCGGGGGGTGACGGCGTGATGAGTGTGTACGGGGGACAAGGCGGCGGATTCGGCATGGGTGGTCCGGGTATGTCTGGACCCATGAGCCCCAGGCAGGGAACCCCCGCTCCCAACGAGCACGAGACCGTCGGCGCCTACGCGCTGGGCATCCTGGACGACGCCGAGGCGACCGCCTTCGAGGCCCACCTCGCCGGCTGCGAATGGTGCGCCCAGCAGCTCGACGAGCTGGCCGGCATGGAACCGATGCTCGCCGCCCTCGCGGACCTGCCGGGCACCGGCACCCCCGCGATCGGCGAGTCCCTGTCCGCCAAGCCCAGCCCGCGCCTCGTCGAGAAGCTGGTCGACGAGGTCGCCGACCGCCGCGCGGCCAAGCGCCGCCGCTCGTTCTTCCTGGTCGCGGCCGCCGCCGCGCTCATCATCGGCGGCCCGCTCGGCGTGATGGCGGCGACGGGAGGGGACGACGGCGGCGCCAAGACCGGCGTCGTGGCCTCCGCGAACCCCGCGAAGGACGTCTTCGGCACGCTCTCCGACAAGAGGACCGCGACCGACGCGGGCACCAAGGTCACCGGCACCGTCGCCTACGCCAAGAAGGCGTGGGGCACCGAGGCCGTGATCGAGCTCAAGAACGTCACCGGCCCGGAGAAGTGCGTCCTGATCGCCGTCGGCAAGAACGGCGAACGCGAGACCGTCTCCACCTGGGCTGTCCCGAACTGGGGCTACGGCATCCCGGACGCCCAGACCGAGCAGGCCCGCAACCCGCTGTACGTCATGGGCGGCACGTCCATGACGCCCGACCAGATCGACCACTACGAGGTCGTCACCCTGGGCGGGAAGAAGCTGGTCCAGATCGACGCCTGAGCGCGCGTGACTTCCACGCACCGGCCCCCTTCGCGTACGGTTGACGGCTGCCCAGCACGTCAGAAGGGGGCCCGGTGGCCGCTCAGGCTCAACAGGAGACCGCGCTCAGATCAGCGTCCGCGACGGCCCTGGACTCGGTCCAGGACTCCGTACGCGACCGCGAGATCAGCGTCGAACAGGAACACCTCGACCGGGTCTACCGGCGTCTCGAGGAGAAGATCCACGAGGCCGAGTTCCTGCTCCACGACGCGTCCCAGCGCGGTCAGGTCGGCACGCCGGGCGCACTCGCCGAGCGTGACGCCCAGGTCTTCCGGGCCGGGATCCACCTCAACCGGCTCAACAACGAGTTCGAGGACTTCCTCTTCGGCCGGATCGACCTGCTCCTCGGCAAGGACGGCAAGAAGGGCCCCGACGGCGCCTACACGGCCGTCGAACCCGCCGAGGGCGTGATCCGGGACGACAACACCGCCGACATCGCCGAGACGCTGCACATCGGCCGCATCGGCGTCCTCGACGAGGAGTACGCGCCCCTCGTCATCGACTGGCGCGCGCCCGCCGCCGCGCCGTTCTACCGCTCCACCCCGGTCGACCCCGGCCGCGTCGTCCGCCGCCGCGTCATCCGCTCCAAGGGCCGCCGCGTCCTCGGCGTCGAGGACGACCTGATGCGCCCCGAGCTGACGGCGTTCCTGGACGGCGCCAAGCTGCCCGCGATCGGCGACGGCGCCCTCATGGCCGCCCTCGGCCAGGCCCGCACCCACACGATGCGCGACATCGTCTCCTCCATCCAGGCCGAACAGGACCTGGTGATCCGCGCGCCCGCCGCGTCCGTGGCGTACGTGGAGGGCGGCCCCGGTACCGGCAAGACGGCCGTGGCCCTGCACCGCGCGGCCTACCTCCTCTACCAGGACAGACGCAGATACGCGGGCGGCATCCTCATCGTCTCCCCGACCCCCCTCCTGGTCGCCTACACCGAGGGCGTCCTGCCCTCCCTGGGCGAGGAGGGCCAGGTCGCGATCCGCGCGATCGGCTCCCTCGTGGACGGCGCGGAGGCCACCCTCCACGACTCCCCGGCCGTCGCCCGCGCCAAGGGCTCGTACCGCATGCTGAAGGTCCTGCGGAAGGCGGCGCGGGGGGCGCTGGAGGTGACCCCCGGGGGTACTACGGGTACTACGGGTACTACGGGTACTACGGAGTCCTCAGGTACCCCCACCCGCCTGCGCGTCGTCGCCTTCAACCGCCGCCTGGAGCTGGAGGCCGACACCCTGGACCACGTGCGCCGCACGGCGCTCAGCGGCACAGCCCCGGTGAACCTCCTGCGCCCGCGCGCGCGAAAGCTGCTCCTTGACGCCCTCTGGGAGCGCTCGGGAGCCGCGTCCCGGCACACCGACCCCGAACTCGCCGCCGAGCTGCGCCTCTCCTTCGACGAGGACGTCTCGACGGAGGACTCGTTCATCGAGTTCCTGGACGCCTGGTGGCCCGAGCTGACCCCCAAGGGTGTCCTCGCGGCGATGGCGGACGAGCGCCGGCTCGGCCGCTGGGCGCGCCGGATCCTGAACCCGGGCGAGGTCCGCAGGGTCGCGCGCTCGCTGAAGCGCGACGGCTACTCGGTGCACGACATCGCGATGCTGGACGAGCTCCAGGCGATCCTCGGCACCCCGGCCCGCCCGAAGAAGAAGCGCGAACTCGACCCCCTGGACCAGCTCACCGGCCTCGACGAGCTGATGCCCGTGCGCGAGGAGACGCAGCGGGAGCGCGCCGAGCGGCTGGCGCAGGAGCGCGTGGAGTACGCGCACGTCATCGTGGACGAGGCGCAGGACCTCACGCCGATGCAGTGGCGGATGGTCGGCCGGCGCGGCAGGCACGCCACGTGGACGGTCGTCGGGGACCCGGCGCAGTCGTCCTGGTCCGACCCGGACGAGGCCGCCGAGGCCCGCGACGAGGCGCTGGGCAGCCGTCCGCGCCGTCGCTTCTCCCTCACGGTCAACTACCGCAACCCCGCCGAGATCGCCGAGCTGGCGGCGAAGGTGCTGGCCCTGGCGATGCCCGGCGCCGAGTCCCCGAGGGCGGTGCGCTCGACCGGGATCGTCCCGCGCTTCACGGCCGTCCGGCAGAGCCTCGCCGAGACCGTCCGCGCGGAGACCGCCCGGCTCCTCGGCCAGGTGGACGGCACCGTCGGCGTCGTCGTCGCCATGAACCGCCGCGAGGAGGCCCGCCGCTGGCTGGACGGCCTCGGCGACCGTGCGGTGGCCCTGGGCAGCCTGGAGGCGAAGGGCCTGGAGTACGACGCGACGGTCGTCGTCTCCCCGGCGGAGATCGCGGACGAGTCCCCGGCGGGCCTGCGTGTCCTGTACGTGGCCCTGACCCGGGCGACGCAGCAGCTCACGGTGGTCTCCGGAGAGCGCGACGAACCGGACGAGGCGGGGGTACCGGACCTGCTGCGGGAGTAGTTTTCCGGTGAACTCCCGGGACGGGAATGGTTCGCGGGCGTCGGTTTGTTAGCCTTGCTGTGACACCGGCTCGATCCAAGCCCCCGGGCCCAACCTTAGTCGCTTCGAGCGACCACTTGCCGCGAGGCGAGCATGGCGGGCCGGTGTCACAGGCTTGACGAAGAGGCCCACGTCCGATGTGACGTGGGCCTCTTTCCGTCGTGAACACAAGGACCGCAATCCAGGCCCGGCTAACGCCTACCCGACGGTAGGTGCGACGATCGGACAGCAAGATTCAGCCTCACGGCGAAGCCTTACGGTGAAAGAGGAAGTCGGCCATGGCAACGGCGCCCAGCGTCTCCTACTCGATGACGATCCGGCTGGAGGTGCCCGCCAGCGGAACCGCGGTCTCGGCCCTCACCACCGCCGTGGAGTCCTCCGGAGGCTCGGTGACCGGCCTCGACGTGACCGCGTCGGGCCACGAGAAGCTGCGCATCGACGTCACCATCGCGGCCACCTCGACGTCCCACGCGGACGAGATCGTCGAGAAGCTGCGCGGCATCGAGGGCGTCACGCTCGGCAAGGTCTCCGACCGTACGTTCCTGATGCACCTCGGCGGCAAGATCGAGATGGCGTCCAAGCACCCCATCCGCAACCGTGACGACCTCTCCATGATCTACACGCCGGGCGTCGCCCGCGTCTGCATGGCGATCGCCGAGAACCCCGAGGACGCCCGCCGCCTCACCATCAAGCGCAACTCCGTCGCGGTCGTCACGGACGGCTCCGCGGTCCTCGGCCTCGGCAACATCGGCCCCAAGGCCGCGCTGCCGGTCATGGAGGGCAAGGCGGCCCTCTTCAAGCGGTTCGCCGGCATCGACGCCTGGCCGCTGTGCCTCGACACCCAGGACACCGACGCGATCGTCGAGATCGTCAAGGCCATCGCCCCGGGCTTCGCCGGCATCAACCTGGAGGACATCTCCGCGCCGCGCTGCTTCGAGATCGAGGCCCGCCTGCGCGAGGCCCTGGACATCCCCGTCTTCCACGACGACCAGCACGGCACCGCCATCGTCGTCCTCGCCGCGCTCACCAACGCGCTGCGGGTCGTCGGCAAGGACGTCTCCGATGTGAGGGTCGTCATGTCCGGCGCGGGCGCGGCCGGTACCGCGATCCTCAAGCTGCTCCTCGCGGCGGGCGTCAAGCACGCCGTCGTCGCCGACATCCACGGCGTCGTCCACGCGGCCCGCGCCGACCTCGTCGACGCGCCCGCGGACTCGCCGCTGCGCTGGATCGCCGACAACACCAACCACGAGGGCCTGACCGGCACCCTCAAGGAGGCCGTGCGCGGCGCGGACGTGTTCATCGGCGTCTCCGCCCCGAACGTCCTCGACGGGGACGACGTCGCCGCCATGGCCGAGGGCGCGATCGTCTTCGCGCTCGCGAACCCCGACCCCGAGGTCGACCCGGGCGTGGCCCGGCAGACCGCCGCCGTCGTCGCCACCGGGCGCTCCGACTTCCCCAACCAGATCAACAACGTGCTGGTCTTCCCGGGTGTCTTCCGCGGTCTCCTCGACGCGCAGTCCCGGACGGTCAACACCGAGATGATGCTTGCGGCCGCGAAGGCGCTGGCGGACGTGGTGACCGAGGGCGAGCTGAACCCGAACTACATCATCCCCAGCGTCTTCAACGACAAGGTCGCCGGCGCGGTGGCCGGGGCGGTGCGGGAGGCGGCGAAGGCGGCCGGCGCGTCGGCGTCGTAACCTTATCGATGCCCCAAAGCGGTCGCCTTCGTGACCGCCTTGGGGTCGCGTCTGTGAGACTTCCCACGCTTGGTGACCGGCGCGTCGCGGAACCGGGCTGGTCGGCGGTGACTCTAGGGTTGCGGCCGAACAGGCGCCTTTCGTGTGCCTCCCCCGGGGGTTCTCACGACCCCTACGGGTGCCGGATTGGCTTTCGCGCCGCAGGTAGGGGCAGGATGCGACCCTGGGCGCGAGCGTATCGGCTTCGCTGTGCCCGAGGCTTTGCCGCAGGGCACGCCCCAACAGCAAGAAGAACACGGGAGTAACAACATGAACCGCAGTGAGCTGGTGGCCGCGCTGGCCGACCGCGCCGAGGTGACCCGCAAGGACGCCGACGCCGTGCTGGCCGCGTTCGCCGAGGTCGTCGGCGACATCGTCGCCAAGGGCGACGAGAAGGTCACCATCCCCGGCTTCCTGACCTTCGAGCGCACCCACCGTGCCGCTCGCACCGCGCGCAACCCGCAGACCGGCGACCCCATCCAGATCCCGGCGGGCTACTCCGTCAAGGTCTCCGCGGGCAGCAAGCTGAAGGAAGCCGCGAAGGGCAAGTAAGGCTCAGCGGCTTCGCCTCGCTGAAACAAACGATGGGCGGCCCTCCTGAAAAGGAGGGCCGCCCATCGTCGTATCTGTGTCAGAAAGCCTTTCAGCCGAGCGTCTTGCCCGGGAGTTCGACCTTCGCGCCGAGTTCCACCAGCTTCTCCATGAAGTTCTCGTAGCCCCGGTTGATCAGGTCGATGCCGTGGACCCGGGACGTGCCCTCCGCGGCCAGTGCCGCGATCAGGTACGAGAAGCCGCCCCGGAGGTCCGGGATGACCAGGTCGGCGCCCTGGAGCTTCGTCGGGCCCGAGACGACCGCCGAGTGCAGGAAGTTGCGCTGGCCGAAGCGGCAGTCGGAGCCGCCGAGGCATTCGCGGTAGAGCTGGATGTGGGCGCCCATCTGGTTCAGGGCGGAGGTGAAGCCGAGCCGGGACTCGTAGACCGTCTCGTGGATGATCGAGAGGCCGGTGGCCTGCGTGAGGGCGACGACCAGGGGCTGCTGCCAGTCGGTCTGGAAACCGGGGTGGACGTCCGTCTCCAGGGCGATCGACTTGAGCTGGCCGCCGGGGTGCCAGAAGCGGATGCCCTCGTCGTCGATCTGGAAGGCCCCGCCGACCTTCCGGTAGGTGTTCAGGAACGTCATCATCGAGCGCTGCTGGGCGCCGCGGACGTAGATGTTCCCGTTGGTCGCGAGCGCCGCGGAAGCCCAGGAGGCGGCCTCCAGACGGTCCGCGAGGGCCGCGTGGGTGTAGCCGCCGAGCTTGTCGACACCGGTGATGCGGATCGTGCGGTCGGTGTCCATGGCGATGATCGCGCCCATCTTCTGCAGGACGCAGATGAGGTCTTCGATCTCCGGCTCGACCGCCGCGTTGGACAGCTCGGTGACGCCCTCGGCGAGCACCGCCGTCAGCAGCACCTGCTCGGTCGCGCCGACCGACGGGTACGGCAGCCGGATCTTCGTGCCGCGCAGCCGCTGCGGCGCCTCCAGGTACTGGCCGTCCGCCCGCTTCTCGATCGTCGCGCCGAACTGGCGCAGCACGTCGAAGTGGAAGTCGATCGGCCGACCGCCGATGTCGCAGCCGCCGAGCCCGGGTATGAAGGCGTGCCCGAGCCGGTGCAGCAGCGGGCCGCAGAACAGGATCGGGATGCGGCTGGAGCCCGCGTGCGCGTCGATGTCGGCGACGTTCGCGCTCTCCACGTACGTCGGGTCCATCACCAGCTCGCCCGGCTCCTCTCCCGGACGGACCGTCACCCCGTGCAGTTGCAGCAGTCCGCGTACGACGCGCACGTCACGGATGTCCGGAACGTTGCGCAGCCGACTCGGCTCGCTGCCCAGCAGGGCGGCCACCATGGCCTTCGGCACGAGGTTCTTCGCGCCGCGGACCCGGATCTCGCCCTCCAGCGGGGTTCCGCCGTGGACAACCAGTACGTCGTCAGAGCCGTTGACGGTCATGAATCTCGCGTTCCGTGGGGTGGGGCAGGGCCAGAAGGGACAGGGTAATCGCCGTTCACCCCCCGCCCGTAAGCCCAGGACGTCCACAGGACCGTCATGGCTGTGTCACAACACGATCGGTGTGGTGCCGGGTACGTGCGGTCACTGACGCTCCACGCGCGCGTAGAGGGTCGTCACCTGCCCGGAGCTGCCCGAACTTCTCTGCGCGCATTGCCTCCCCACACGTGGGGAAGATGCGGGATCATGTCTGGCATGACCGAGGTGTCCTCGCTCACAGGGCGGCTGCTCGTGGCAACGCCCGCCCTGGCGGACCCGAACTTCGACCGCGCGGTGGTGCTCCTTCTCGACCACGACGAGGAGGGCTCGCTCGGTGTCGTCCTCAACCGCCCGACGCCCGTGGGGGTGGGCGACATCCTGGAGGGCTGGGCCGACCTCGCCGGGGAGCCCGGTGTCGTCTTCCAGGGCGGCCCCGTCTCCCTCGACTCCGCGCTCGGCGTCGCGGTGATCCCCGGCGGCGGCTCGGCGGAACGCGCGCCGCTCGGCTGGCGGCGCGTGCACGGCGCGATCGGCCTCGTCGACCTGGAGGCCCCGCCCGAACTCCTCGCCCAGGCGCTGGGCTCCCTGCGCATCTTCGCCGGGTACTCCGGCTGGGGCCCGGGACAGCTGGAGGACGAGCTGGGGGACGGCGCCTGGTACGTCGTCGAGTCGGAGCCCGGCGACGTCTCCTCGCCGGCGCCCGAAAGACTCTGGCGCGAGGTGCTGCGGCGCCAGCGCAGCCAGCTCGCGATGGTGGCCACGTACCCGGACGACCCTTCGCTCAACTGAGGGGTGTGAGCTTCAGTACCCTGGGCGCATGAGCACTCTTCCCGAGCCCGAGCGCGGAACAGGTACGGGAACCCTCGTCGAGCCGACGCCGCAGGTGTCGCACGGCGACGGTGACCACGAGCGGTTCGCGCACTACGTCCAGAAGGACAAGATCATGGCGAGCGCCCTCGACGGGACCCCCGTCGTCGCGCTCTGCGGCAAGGTGTGGGTGCCCGGCCGCGACCCCAAGAAGTACCCGGTCTGTCCCATGTGCAAGGAGATCTACGAGTCCATGGGCTCCGGGGACGACAAGGACGGGGACGGCGGCAAGTAACGCTTCTTCGTGGACGCCTCCGGCACGCGCGCGGGTGCGTGCCGGAGGCTTTCGTGCGCTCGGGCGGCCGGCGGTACGCACCTTGTCGGCATGGTCGATACGCACCTTGTAGGCAAGTAGGGAAAAACCCCTCAGGGTCACCGAAGAGGGGCAATTCGCGCAGAGTGCGGACGGGCGGGGAAAACGGGTCTGAGGTGGGCGAACAGTCCCAAGTGGACCCCTGTCCTCGGGCGTTGCGAACATGTGCCAGAGTTGCCACGTCCGCCCTGTCAGCACGTACCGTACGGCGCAACAGGTGGGACCAGGTGGGGCAGCGGGAAGGGGCAGCCGGTTTTGACCACGCACGCACCGCAGGCGGCGCAGTCCGTGACGCTGCCCACGACCCTGGACGAGGCCGTCGCGGCCCTCGCGGCGATGCCCACGGCCGTCCCCGTCGCGGGCGGCACCGACCTCATGGCCGCCGTCAACTCCGGCCAGCTCAGGCCCGCCGCGCTGGTCGGCCTCGGCCGCATCAGCGAGATCCGCGGCTGGCAGTACCAGGACGGCCACGCCCTCCTCGGCGCGGGCCTCACGCACGCGCGCATGGGACGCCCCGACTTCGCCGCCCTCATCCCCGCCCTCGCCGCCTCCGCGCGCGCGGCGGGTCCCCCGCAGATCCGCAACGCGGGCACCCTCGGCGGCAACATCGCCACCGCCGCGCCCACCGGCGACGCGCTGCCCGTGCTCGCCGCCCTGGAGGCCACCCTCGTCATCGCGGGCCCCGGCGGCGCCCGCCGCGAGATCCCCGTCTCCCACCTGCTGGCCGGCATGGAGATGCTGCGCGGCGGCGAACTCATCGGCTACGTGCGCGTGCCCCTGCTGCACGCCCCCCAGGTCTTCCTCAAGGCGACCGGCCGCACCGGACCCGGCCGCGCCGTCGCCTCCGTCGCCCTCGTCCTCGACCCCGCCCGGCGCGGGGTGCGCTGCGCGGTCGGCGCCATCGCCCCGATGCCGCTGCGCCCGCTGGACGCCGAGGCGTGGGTCGCCCGCCTCATCGACTGGGACAACAACCGGCGGCTCGTGCCCGAGGCGCTGACCGCGTTCGGCGAGTACGTCGCCGCCGCCTGCATCCCCGACCCGGTCCCGGAGGTCGACGGCAGCGTCGTCCCGCTGCCGCCCGCCGTACTGCACCTGCGGCGCACCGTCGCCGCGCTGGCCCGACGAGCACTGGGGAGGGCGCTGTCGTGACCGACGAGCAGCACAGTCAGGAACACGGCACGCCACAGGGCGTCAGCCGCTGGGATCCGCTGCCGCAGGGCGACTACGACGACGGCGCGACCGCCTTCGTCAAGCTGCCCGAAGGGGGCGTCGACGCGCTCCTCGCGCGCGACAGTCCCCTCGCGGCCCCGGGCCACGGCTACGTGCCGCCGCCGATAGCGCCCACGCCGGGCGCCGAGAACTGGGGCGCGCCCGCGGACGGCGCCGAGTGGCCCGCGCCCACCGTCTCCGGTTCCGGCGACGACCGCTTCACCTACCCCGGTCAGCAGACCGGGCAGTGGACCTACGAGGAGCCGCCGCCGGCCGCGCCCGCGCACGACGTGACCGGGCAGTGGTCCATCCCCGTCGCCGGGGGCGATCTCCCGGACGAGTCGGGGGAGTTCACCGCGTCGGCGCTGGTCGAACAGCAGTGGGGCGGCGATCCCTCGTCCACGCTGCCCGGCGGGGCCGCCGCGCCCTGGGCCGAGGCCGGCTGGGACCAGCAGGGACACGCCGGGCACTCCGACGGACGCGGGGTCGAACTGCCGGGCCTCTCCGGGTACTCGGACGGGCGCGGGACCGAATTCGGCGCGGCCGTCGGGCAGTCGGACGTCGGGCAGTCGGACGGGCACGGGGTCGGGTACCCCGAGGTGCACGCGGACGGAGCGCCCACGGGGCACGCCGAAGGGACCGGCGCCGGGCTGGAGTTCGGGCACTCCGACGGACGGGGCCTCGATCTGACCGGCAGCGACGGGCGGGGGCTCGATCTCGCCGGTGGCGTGGAGTACGGGCGCGAGGAGTACAGGGGCGAGGCGGGGGCGCACGAGGGGGCGGCCGGTGCGGTCGCCGGTCTCGGCGAGGTTGCCGCTCCCGGTGAGGCCGTCGGCCCCGGTGAGGTCGTTGGTCATGCCCCTGCCGACTCCGAGGCCGGTGCCGGGGCGCCCGCTCTCGTCGAGCCCGACGCCGCCTCCGCCGTCATCAGCCGGCTGACCTCCGGGGCGGGGCAGCGGCTCGCGCCGGAACCCGAGCCGGAGCCCGAGGCGGTGGCGGACACGGCGTCGGACGCCGGTCCGGACGGCCATGGGGTCCCGGCCGCCGAGGACGCTCCGGGCGCGGCTTCCGCCGAGGCGGCCGTCGAGCCGGCCGTCGAACCGGCGTACGAGGCCCCGCAGGAGCCCGTGGAGGCCGCTGAGAGCGCCTTCGGGGCCGAAAGTGACCCCGAGGTCGCCCAGGGTGCTCCCGAGGGCCTGGAAGAGGCTCAGGAGGACGCGGGGGCGGACGAGGCCGAGGAGGCCGTGCCGCCGCCCGGCGAGGAACATCCGCTCGCCTCGTACACGCTGTCCGTCAACGGCGCCGACCGGCCCGTGACCGACGCCTGGATCGGCGAGTCGCTGCTGTACGTCCTGCGCGAACGCCTCGGCCTCGCGGGCGCCAAGGACGGCTGCTCGCAGGGCGAGTGCGGCGCGTGCAACGTCCAGGTGGACGGGCGGCTCGTCGCCTCCTGCCTGGTGCCCGCCGTGACGACCGCGGGCAGCGAGGTCCGCACGGTCGAGGGCCTTGCCGAGGACGGGCAGCCGTCCGACGTCCAGCGCGCGCTCGCGCGGTGCGGCGCCGTCCAGTGCGGCTTCTGCGTCCCCGGCATGGCGATGACCGTGCACGACCTGCTGGAGGGCAACCCGGCGCCGACCGAGCTGGAGGCGCGCCAGGCGCTGTGCGGCAACCTGTGCCGCTGCTCCGGCTACCGGGGCGTCCTGGACGCCGTCCAGGAGGTCGTCCAGGAGCGCGAGGCCCTTGCCGCCGCCGAGGCTGAGACGGACGGCGACGGGGCACGTATTCCGCATCAGGCGGGCCCGGGGGCCGGCGGGGCGAGCCCGTCGGTCTTCGACACGGGGACCTTGGGAGGACAGGGCCAGGTGTTCGGCCAGGACGGAGGCCAGGCGTGAGCGAGCCGGTTCCGTACGGCGCGGCGGCCGTACGCGGGGCGTCGAGCCCGTACGGCGCGTCGTACGCGCGTAGAACGTCGCACGACGGAGGTGGCCGGCCCCGCGTCTCGCGGGCGCGGGCGTACGCGTGCGGCCCGGACGGAGGTGCGGTGTGAGCCAGGACGCCGTCGCCGCGCCCGTCGCCCCGGAAGCCGTCGCCGTGCCCGAGGCGATCCCGCACGGGCTGGGGTCCTCGCTGCACCCGGCGGACTCCCGCGCGAAGACCGAGGGCACCTTCCCGTACGCCGCCGACCTGTGGGCGGAGGGGCTGCTGTGGGCGGCCGTCCTGCGCTCCCCGCACCCCCGCGCGCGCGTGGTGTCCATCGACACCTCCCACGCGCGCGAGATGCCCGGCGTCCGCGCCGTCATCACCCACGAGGACGTCCCCGGCACCCCCCGGCACGGCCGGGGCGTCGTCGACCGTCCCGTCTTCGCCTCCGAGTACGTGCGCCACCACGGCGAGCCCCTGGCGGCCGTCGCCGCCGACCACCCGGACACCGCGCGCATGGCCGCCGCCGCCGTCATCGTCGAGTACGAGGTCCTGGACCCGGTCACCGACCCGGAGCTGGCGTTCGAGGCCGAACCGCTGCACCCCGACGGCAACCTGATCCGGCACATCCCGCTGCGCCACGGCGACGCGGAGGCCGTCGGCGAGGTCGTCGTCGAGGGCCAGTACCGCATCGGCCGCGCCGACCCCGCCCCGATCGGCGCCGAGGCCGGACTCGCCGTCCCGCGCCCGGACGGCGGCGTCGAGCTGTACCTCGCCTCCACCGACCCGCACACCGACCGCGACACCGCCGCCGCCGTCTACGGACTGCCGCCCGAGCGCGTGAAGATCGTCGTCACCGGCGTCCCCGGGGCCACCGCCGACCGCGAGGACCAGGGCTTCCAACTGCCGCTCGGCCTGCTCGCGCTGAAGACCGGCTGCCCGGTCAAACTCACCGCCACGCGCGAGGAGTCGTTCCTCGGGCACGCCCACCGCCACCCGACGCTCCTGCGCTACCGCCACCACGCCGACGCCGAGGGCAAGCTCGTCAAGGTCGAGGCGCAGATCCTGCTCGACGCGGGCGCGTACGCGGACACGTCGTCCGAAGCGCTCGCGGCGGCCGTGTCGTTCGCCTGCGGCCCCTACGTCGTCCCGAACGCGTTCATCGAGGGCTGGGCCGTCCGCACGAACAACCCGCCCTCCGGGCACGTGCGCGGAGAGGGCGCGATGCAGGTCTGCGCGGCCTACGAGGCGCAGATGGACAAGCTCGCCAAGAAGCTCGGCCTCGACCCCGCCGAGCTGCGCCTGCGCAACGTCATGGCGACCGGCGACGTCCTGCCGACCGGCCAGACCGTCACCTGTCCCGCACCCGTCGCGGAACTCCTCCAGGCCGTCCAGGAACACCCCCTCCCGGCGCTCCCCAAGGACACCCCGGAGGACGAGTGGCTGCTGCCCGGCGGGCCCGAGGGCGCGGGCGAGCCGGGCGCCGTCCGCCGGGGCGTCGGCTACGGCCTCGGCATGGTCCACATGCTCGGCGCGGAGGGCGCCGACGAGGTCTCCACGGCCACCGTGAAGGTCCAGGGCGGCGTCGCGACCGTCCTGTGCGCGGCCGTCGAGTACGGCCAGGGCTTCACCACGCTCGCGCGCCAGATCGTCCAGGAGACCCTGGGCATCGACGAGGTCCACGTCGCCCCCGTCGACACCGACCAGCCGCCCGCGGGCCCCGGCTGCCGGGGGCGCCACACCTGGGTCTCCGGGGGCGCCGTCGAGCGGGCCGCCAAGATGGTCCGCACGCAGCTCCTGCAGCCGCTGGCGCACAAGTTCGGCATGTCCCACGAACTGCTCCAGATCACCGACGGCAAGATCACCTCGTACGACGGCGTGCTGTCCACCACCGTCGCCGAGGAGCTGCACGGCAAGGAGCTGTGGGCGACCGCGCAGTGCCGCCCGCACCCCACCGAACCGCTCGACGGCGCGGGCCAGGGCGACGCCTTCGTGGGGCTCGCGTTCTGCGCCGTGCGCGCGGTGGTCGACGTCGACATCGAGCTGGGGTCCGTGCGGGTCGTCGAACTCGCCGTCGCCCAGGACGTCGGGCGGGTGCTGAACCCGGCCCAGCTGGCGGCCCGGATCGAGGCCGGCGTCACCCAGGGCGTCGGGATCGCCCTCACCGAGAACCTGCGCACCCCGCGCGGGCTGATCCGCCACCCCGACCTCACCGGGTACGCGCTGCCGACGTCCCTGGACGTGCCGGACATCCGGATCGTCAAGCTCGTCGAGGAGCGGGACGTCGTCGCGCCGTTCGGGGCGAAGGCGGCCAGCGCGGTGCCCGTGGTGACGTCGCCGGCGGCGGTGGCGTCCGCCGTGCGGGCGGCTACGGGGCGGCCGGTGAACCGGCTGCCGATCCGGCCGCAGGCGGCTGTGGTGACGCAGTAGTTGGCGGTTTCGGGGGTCTTCGTGATCACCGGCGTGATGGCGTCGGGGAAGTCGACCGTCGCGCAGGCGTTGGCGGAGCGGTTGCCGCGTGCGGCGCACGTGCGCGGGGATGTGTTCCGGCGGATGGTCGTCTCCGGGCGGGTTGAGTACGGGCCCGGGGCCTTGGGGGCGGCGCGGGAGCAACTGCTGTTGCGGTACCGGCTGTCCGCCGCGACCGCCGACGCGTACGCGGACGCCGGGTTCGCCGCCGTCGTCCAGGACGTGATCCTCGGGGACGACCTCGCCGTGTACGCCGGGCTGGTGCGGGCGCGCCCGCTGTACGTGGTGGTGCTCGCGCCGGACGCCTCGGCCGTGGCCGCGAGGGAGGCGGGGCGGGGCAAGACGGGGTACGGGGACTGGTCCGTGGGGGAGCTGGACGCGTGGCTGCGGGAGCGGACGCCGCGGATCGGGCTGTGGCTGGACACGTCCGCGATGACGCCGGACGAGACGGTCGAGAAAATCCTCGCCGAGAGGCAACGTGCGAGGGTCCGGTGACGTCTTGGCCGGTGGAGGGGCGTTGTCAGTGGGGCGGCGTAGTGTTCTGAGCAGTGGGGTGCTCAGGGCGTGAGCCGGGGCGTCCTGCCTGGTGAACGACCATGTTCAGGCACGGGGGAGCAATGAACGGCACGGCAGCGGCGACGACGATCACCTTCACCGAGGACGCGCTCGACCCGTACGTGACGCACGCGCCGACCCGGCGCTGGCTCACCGGCCCCGGCCTGCCCGGCGTGGGCGGACTGGTCACGTTCGAGGCGCTGCGGCGCGACGGACTGCGGACGGTGGCGGACTCGACGGGGGACACCGCGGGGGCGCTCGCGGCGGACGTCCGCGACCAGCTCGTCATCGGCGGGCTGCTCGGCGCGCGGGGGCAGGAGACCGAGTCGGTCGTCCTCGACGGCGTCACGGGCGCGGTCTCCACGACGTACTTCTTCCACGACCGCCCCGACCTCATGGACCTGCGGCCCCTCGCCCCGTCCCTGGAGAAGCTGATCCGCTTCGCCACGGCCGCAGACGAACTCGCGGCGCTGCGCGGGCAGTTCGCGTCCTACGCGGGCCGCTTCGGCGCGCAGGCGGTCGCCGAGGCGACGAAGCATCTGCTCGCGCTGTACGAGGGCGAGTCCGACGGGGAGGTCGCGCCGTACTGGAAGACGATCGCCGTCATCCGCCCGCTCTCCCTGATGGCCGGGCCCGGCACGACCTCGGGCCTCGCGCTCGACCTCCCGCCGCGCCTCCTCGACGACGAGTACGGGCAGGGGGAGATCGTCCGCTTCGAGGAGATGGACTTCCCGCCGGCCCTCACGCACGCCCCCACCCGCCACTTCCTCGCTGCCGTCGGCCTCCCCGAGGAATCCGTCTGGTTCACCCTCGACACGGACGCGCCCCTGCGCACGCTCCCCGACTACTGCGCCGACGAATCCACCCCCCACGACCTCCCGCCCCGCGCCGCCCACCTGATCCGCCTCGGCTCCCTCCTGGAGGACACGAGCCTCGTGGTGGACGGCACCACCGGCGCCGTCTTCTCCTACACCTTCCCCGACCAGACCCTCCGCCCCCTCAACGCCGACATCTCCACCCTCGCCTTCACCCTCTGGCTCATCCACCGCGAACGCACCCTCGACGCCCTCCACGACCTCACCGCCACCTACGACCACCTCACCGAGGCCATGAACCACACCCTCGCCGCCGTCGACCCCACAGCAGTCCTGCTCGGCGAGAACGACGACTGGCACTACTGGCCCGAGGTCTTCGGCGACGAGGCCGGGGGAGGGCTGTACGCGTAACCCTTCAGAGGCCGTGGCGGGAATCGAACCCGCGTAACTCCCCGCGAGCGGAGCTCGCTATTGGATGCGGTGCAGGCGAGCCCCTGAACCACTCGGGCACGCCGTTCAGCGTTGGTGAGAGGCCGTGGCGGGAATCGAACCCACGTAACTCGCTTTGCAGGCGAGCCCCTGAACCACTCGGGCACACGGCCAAGTTGCCGGGGTTTCTCCCGGACTTGGTGAGGTGACCGTATGGCGGCAGGGGAGCGGGGTTCAAGGTTCCTGGTGGGGCTGCAATGGGACTGCCACACGGCGTTCATGAAAGGGGTTGTTAGCCTCGGGCGGCATGAACGATCTCGGTTTGTCCGCTGAGCTGCGTGCGGCTCTGGAAGACCTCGCCGATGCCACCGGCCGGAGTGCGGAGGAGGTCGCCGCGGAGGCCGTTCGGCGGTATGTGGCGGGGGAGCGGGGGAGGGTGCTCGGGGTTGCGGAGCGGTTGGGGGGCGCGCATGCGGGGCTGTTGAAGAGGTTGGGGGAGTAGAGGTGGCCAGGTTTCTCACCGTCGCCGAGGTCGAGGAGATCGCGCGTGTCGCGTTCGGCGGGCGGGCGCCCGAGGCCAGGGACGCCGGGTTGCTCGCGTCCGCCGTTCAGCGGCCCCGTGCGCGGGTGTTCGGGACCGCCGCGTACGAGGACGTGTACGAGCAGGCCGCGGCGCTGCTGCATGCGCTCGCCGTCAATCACCCCCTTGTCGACGGGAACAAGCGCACGGCGTGGCTCGCTGCGGCGACGTTCCTCGGGGTGAACGGGGTCGATCTCGCGGAGTGTGCCCAGGACGCGGCGTATGCGCTGGTCGTGGACGTGGCGGCGGGGCAGGAGAGCGACGTCGGGGTGATCGCGGGACGCCTGAGGGCGTTGTGACGTGGGTCCCAACCGGGGGTGGCGCGGCCTCGTCCGGGCCGTCTCCGCGAGCCCCCGCCGGTAGGGTGGCCCGGTTGTCATACGTAGCCGAGACCCACCCGGAGCCGAGACCCCGAGCCCTGAGATCCACCCGGAATCCGGGACCCCGAGCCCCGAGATCCCCTCGGAGACCGGACCCCGGAACGAGGCCCCGAACCCCGAGACCGCCTAGGAACCGAGCCCACCCCGGACCCTGAGACCACCCGGAGACCGGACCCCGGAACCGGGCCCTGAGCCCGCGACCGGGACACCGGGACGGAGCCCGGAGACCGGACCTGGATCTGGCCCCCGGCCCCGGAGGCCGGACCCGGATCTGGACCCCGGACCCGAACCACCGACCCGGACCCGGAGGCCGGGCCCGGACCCCGGTAGACCGGAGCCGGACCCCGGAAACCCGGAGCCGGACCCCGGTAGACCGGAGCCCGACCCCGGACCCCCGGACGCCCCGTCCCAGTACCGCAAACCCGGACCCCGAGACCCACCCCCGAACCGGAGACCGTGACTACCACCGCCGCCTCGACGTCCTCGCACCACCTCTCCCCCGCCTTCCCGGGCCGCGCCCCCTGGGGCACCGCCAGCAAGCTGCGGGCCTGGCAGCAGGGTGCGATGGAGAAGTACATCCAGGAACAGCCCAGAGACTTCCTCGCCGTCGCCACCCCCGGCGCCGGAAAGACGACGTTCGCGCTGACGCTGGCGTCATGGCTGCTGCACCACCACGTCGTCCAGCAGGTCACCGTCGTCGCCCCGACGGAGCACCTGAAGAAGCAGTGGGCGGAGGCCGCCGCCCGCGTCGGCATCAAGCTGGACCCCGAGTACAGCGCGGGCCCGCTGAACAAGGAGTACGACGGCGTCGCCGTCACGTACGCGGGCGTCGGCGTCCGCCCCATGCTGCACCGCAACCGCAGCGAGCAGCGCAAGACGCTGGTGATCCTGGACGAGATCCACCACGCCGGCGACTCGAAGTCGTGGGGCGAGGCGTGCCTGGAGGCGTTCGAACCGGCGACCAGACGCCTCGCGCTCACCGGTACGCCGTTCCGGTCCGACACGAACCCGATCCCGTTCGTGACCTACGAGGAGGGCGCCGACGGGATCCGGAGGTCGTCCGCCGACTACACCTACGGCTACGGCTCCGCGCTCGCCGACCACGTCGTCCGCCCGGTGATCTTCCTGTCGTACAGCGGCAACATGCGCTGGCGCACGAAGGCCGGCGACGAGATCGCCGCGCGCCTGGGCGAACCGATGACGAAGGACGCCGTCAGCCAGGCGTGGCGCACGGCGCTGGATCCGCGCGGCGAGTGGATGCCGAGCGTGCTGCGCGCCGCCGACCAGCGGCTGACGGAGGTCAGGAAGGCCATCCCGGACGCCGGCGCCCTGGTCATCGCCTCCGACCAGGACTCCGCGCGCGCGTACGCGAAGCTGATCCGCGAGCTGACGGGGACGAAGGCGACGGTCGTCCTCTCCGACGACACCGGCGCCTCCAAACGCATCGACGACTTCGCCGCGAGCACCGACCGCTGGATGGTCGCCGTCCGCATGGTGTCCGAGGGCGTCGACGTCCCCCGCCTCGCGGTCGGCGTGTACGCGACGACGATCTCGACGCCGCTGTTCTTCGCGCAGGCCGTCGGACGTTTCGTGCGCTCCCGCAGGCGCGGCGAGACCGCGTCCGTGTTCCTGCCGACCGTCCCTGACCTGCTGAGCTTCGCCAACGAGATGGAGGTCGAGCGCGACCACGCCCTCGACAAGCCCAAGAAGGGTGGCGAGGAGGACCCGTACGCCGAGGAGGACAAGCTCCTCGCCGAGGCGGAGAAGCAGCAGGACGAGGACACCGGCGAGCAGGAGGAGTTCAAGTTCGAGGCGCTGGAGTCCGAGGCCGTCTTCGACCGCGTCATGTACAACGGCGCCGAGTTCGGCATGCAGGCCCACCCCGGGAGTGAGGAGGAGCAGGACTACCTGGGTATTCCGGGTCTCCTCGAACCCGACCAGGTGCAACTGCTGCTCCAGAAGCGCCAGGCCAAGCAGATCGCCCACAGCAAGAAGCGCCCCGACTCCGAGGCCGACCTGCTGGAACTGCCGGCCGAGCGGCGTCCCGTCGTCTCCCACAAGGAGCTGATGGAGCTGCGTAAACAGCTCAACACGATGGTCAGCGCGTACGTCCATCAGAGCGGCAAACCGCACGGCGTGATCCACACGGAGCTGCGCCGGGTGTGCGGCGGGCCGCCCAGCGCCGAGGCGACCCCGGGGCAGTTGCGGCAGCGGATCGCGAAGGTGCAGGAGTGGGCCACGCGGATGCGGTGACGCGGGGGCGTACGTATCGGGACAATTGTCGGTAGTCCATACCGGCCATTGACCGGATTCTGGACGGAGTCTTCCGCTCAGCGAACTCTCCCCGTTACTGTCCCGCTACGCACACGCCCTGTGGCAGTGTCGCCGCAGAGCGCAGCCGTGTAGCGACCGGGCCCGGACACCGCCGGGCCCTTCTGCCGAGCGCGGCCTCTGAAGCGCGTCGACGACGGGACATCGGAGACGCACAAGCCGCGAGGGGGCCGTGCCTCACCACCGTAAGGAGTGGGCGTCGTGACCGCGGAGACCTCCCAGACGCTCGATCGGGGACTCAGGGTTCTCAAGCTGCTGGCCGACACGGATCACGGGCTCACCGTGACCGAGTTGTCCACGAAACTCGGTGTCAACCGGACCGTCGTGTACCGGCTGCTCGCCACGCTGGAGCAGCACGCGCTGGTCCGGCGTGACCTCGGCGGGCGGGCCCGGGTGGGGCTCGGGGTGCTGCGGCTGGGGCGTCAGGTGCATCCGCTGGTCCGGGAGGCCGCGCTGCCCGCGCTGCGCGCGCTCGCCGAGGACATCGGGGCCACGGCCCATCTGACGCTGGTGGATGGCACCGAGGCGCTGGCCGTCGCCGTCGTGGAGCCCACGTGGACCGATTATCACGTCGCTTACCGGGCCGGGTTCCGGCATCCGCTGGAGCGGGGGGCCGCCGGGCTCGCGATACTCGCCGGGCGGCGCAAGGCCGTCGGCGATCCGGGGTTCTGCCTCATGCAGGGAGAGCTTGAGGCGGGCGCGAGCGGGGCCGCGGCGCCGCTGCTCGGGGTCACCGGGGTGGAGGGCAGCGTCGGGGTGGTGATGCTGGCGGACGCGGTGCCGGAACGGGTGGGACCCCGGGTGGTGGACGCGGCACGGGAGGTGGCGGAGGCGCTTCGGTAGTGCCGGGTCCCTTAGGGGGCGGGATCAGGAGGCCGGTCGGTAGTAGTCCCGTGCGCCTCAGGAGGCCGGATCGCGGATGCTGGGGCCGGATCGCGGATACCCGGGCCGGACTGCGGACGCCATGGGCCGGGCCATGGATCGGACGCCGGGGGCCGGGCCATGGATTGGATGCCGGGGGCCGGACCACATGCCCTTCTGCTCAAGCGTCACGTTAGATTTGCTCCGTGCTCTCTCGCCTCTCCCGTGTCCAGGCCGTCGCCGTCTGCGCCGTGCCCCTCGTCGCGCTGCTCGGGGTGGCCGCCTTCGTGCCGCTGCCGTTCGCCATCGCCCAGCCGGGGATGACCGCCGACGTGCTCGGGGAGAACAAGGGGACGCCGGTGATCACGGTGTCCGGTGCGCCGGTGCGCAAGACGTCCGGACAACTGCGGATGACGACGATCGTGGCGACCGGGCCCGACGCCGAGGTGTCGCTGGGCGATGTGCTCGACGGCTGGTTCCGGACGGACTCCGCCGTGATGCCCCGCGACTCCGTCTACCCGAGCGGGAACTCCGTCAAGGAGATCGAGCGGCACAACACCGAGCAGATGACCCAGTCGCAGGACGCCGCGACCGAGGCCGCGCTCGCCTATCTCGGGCGGTCTTCCAAGGACGTCAAGGTCGACCTGACGCTCGCCGACGTCGGCGGCCCCAGCGCCGGGCTGCTCTTCACCCTGGGCATCATCGACAAGCTCGCCGGCGACGGGGACGGCGGTGACCTCACCGGCGGTCGCGTCATCGCCGGGACCGGGACGATCGACGCGGACGGGGCCGTCGGCGCCGTCGGCGGGGTCGCGCTCAAGACGCAGGCGGCGCGCAGGGACGGGGCGACGGTGTTCCTCGTCCCCAAGGACGAGTGTGCCGACGCGCAGGCCGAACTCCCCTCCGGCCTGCGGCTGATTCCGGTCACGGACCTGAAGAGCACGGTCGCCTCCCTCAAGGCCCTGGACAGCGGCAAGGGGAACGTGCCTAGCTGCTGATCGCCGGCCGCCGCGGGGTGGCCAGCCGGAGGCCGAGCTCCACGAGCGTCCATCCGGCGCGGACCCTTAAGGGTGCGGTGGGGGTGCGGGCGAGGCGGTGGGTGGCGGCCTGGGCCTGGAGTTCGGCGGCGCGGTGGTGGTGGAGGGGGAGGTGGAGGTCGGGGTGGTACATGGGGGTCCCTTCAGGTGGTGGTGATGGGGAAGACGTGGCTGTGGGCGCGGATCCGCTGGGTTCCGGGGGCGTCCTCGGCGGCGGCGCGGCTTCGGTAGTCCTCGTAGACGCGGTGGATGTCCTCGATGAACGCGAGCGCCTGTTCGGGGGTGAGCCGCAGTGTCGTGCTGCTCATGTCCCAGGTGCGGCTCCATTCCTCGGGCCATGAGGCGCGGTTGCCCAGCCAGGTCGACAGCTCCCTGGTGTGGTTGGTCGCGATCTCGTGCATGTAGAGGTCGGCGGCGCCGCGCACGGCCGGGTCGGCGTCGGTGAGCAGTTCGTCGTCGAACTCCAGGCCGGTGTGGGTCGCCTTCCACCAGCGTTCGCGGCCCTTGCCCTGCTCGGGGTCGTCCTCGATGAAGCCGTACTCGGCGAGCTGCCGCAGGTGGTAGCTCGTGGCGCCGCTGGACTCGCCCAGTTTCGCGGCGAGTTGGGAGGCCGTCGCTGGTCCGCCGAAGCGGAGGGCGTCCAGCAGCTGGATCCGTAGGGGGTGTGCCAGTCCGCGCAGGGAGCGGGCGTCGATCTTGCGCACCTCGGGGTGCTGAGGCTCGGTCACGCGTACAAAGATAGCCTTGCAAAGGAAGCTATGCAACGGAATCTTTGCAACCCGCTCCAGCTCTGCCGATGCCCTGACTCACCTCGCCTCACCTCACTTCACCAACCCCTGCGCCTTCATCCAGTCCAGTGCCACCTGGTGCGGATCCTCCCCGTCGACATCCACCTTCGCGTTCAGCTCCTGCGCCACCGCGTTGTTGAGCCGAGCGGAGATCGGGTTCAACACCCCGGCGATCGCGGGCCACTTCTTCATCGCCTTGGAGTTGATCTCGGGCGCCGCGTTGTAGTTGGGGAAGAAGTGCCGGTCGTCCTCCATCACGACGAGGTCCATCGCCTTGATCCGCCCGTCGGTCGTGTAGACCTCGCCGTACGTGCAGTGCCCCTTCTGCGTCTGGGTGTAGATGATCCCCGAGTCCATCTGGGTGATCCGGGACGACGGCACACTCATCCCGTACGCCTTCTGCATCCCCGGCAACCCGTCCGCCCGGTTCGCGAACTCGCTCTCCACGCACAGGGACACGGCCCTGGGGTCGGACTTGGCGAGCGCGGCGACCTGGGACAGCGTCCGCGTCCCGTACTTCTCGTAGGCCGCGCGGTTCATCGCGAGCGCGTACGTGTTGTTGACCTGGGACTGCGGCAGCCAGGTCAGCCCGTTGCGGACGTCGGCCCCGCGGACGGCCTCCCACTGGGCCAGCGGATCGGTGACCGGCCGGCTGTTGCCGAGGTAGGTGATCCAGGCGGTCCCGGTGTACTCGTACATCCCGTCCGCGTCGCCCTTCTTGACCGCTTCGCGCGCCCCGATGGACCCCTGGATGCCGGTCCGGTCGAGGACGTCCGCGCCGGCCGCCTCGAAGGCGATGCCCATCATGGCGCCGAGGATGAGGTTCTCGGTGAACGACTTGGAGGTGACCGTCAGTTCGGCCCCCTCGAGCGGCTTGCCCTGCCCGATCGTGCCGGGCTCGACGTCGTCGACCATGGGCGAGCCGGACGTCAGACCGCACGCGGACAGCAGGGACGCGGCGACGAGCAGGGTGATCCAGCGTCTCATCGGCCGGTCTCCAATCCCCTTGGCCGCAACAGGAGTTCGGCGATCGACGCCAGCCAGTCCACGAGCAGCGCGAGCGCCACCGTGAGGATCGAGCCCAACACCAGTACGGGCATGCGCTGGTTGGTGATCCCGGTCGTGATCAGCACCCCGAGCCCACCGCCCCCGCCGAACGTCGCCAGCGTCGCCGTCCCCACGTTGAGGACGAGCGCCGTGCGGACGCCCGCGAGGATCAGCGGTACGGCCAGGGGGAGTTCGACGCGCGACAGGACGCCGACGGGGGACATGCCGATGCCCCGCGCCGCCTCCAGGAGCGTCGGGTCGTTCGCGCGCAGCCCCGCGATCGTGTTGGACAGCACCGGCAGGACGGCGTAGGCGATGATCCCGATCAGCGCGGCCTTCTCCCCGATGCCGAGCCAGATCACGAGCAGCGCCAACAGGCCGATGGCCGGGGTGGCTTGGCCGATGTTGGCGATCGCCATGACGACCGGCGTGGCCCTGCGGACGGCACCCCGGGTGAGCAGCACACCGAGCGGGATCGCGATGATCAGCACGAAGAACGTGGAGATCGCGGTGAGTTCGACGTGCTGCCACAGCGCCTTGGAGACCTGCCCGCCGGAGAGCGCGTTCTCGGAGATCGAGTCCAGATCGGCCTGCTGGAACCAGATCCAGGTGCCGAGGAGGAGGACGACGAGGAAGGCGGGCAGGACCGTCAACTTCCGCCAACTGAGCAGAGGTTGGGCCTTGGCAGCGGGCCGCGGCGTCGGCTCGTCCGGCGCGTCGGCGTCCAAGTCGGCGTCCGTGCCTGGGGAGTTCACCTCGGGGGAGTGCGTCTCGCGCGTGCTCACGCCTTCTCCTCCCCGCCGTCGCCCTCCTGCTCGGCGTGCGTCTGCGCCGCCCGCGCCTCCTCCAACTCGTGCTGGTGCTCCATCGCTTCGAGCCGGTCGGCCTCCAGCAGCTCGTGCACGGAGTTCATCAGCGTCTCCATGTCGACGACGCCCGTGTACTCCCCGCGCCGCCCGGTCACCGCCGTGCGCCCCGAACTGTCGGTGAGGACGGCCTCCAGCGCGTCCCGCAGCGTCGCGTCCCGGGTCACCGTGTCGTTGACCAGCGTCCCGGCGCGCGCCAGCGAACCCTTCGCACGCATCAAGTCCCCGCGCCGCAGCCACTTGTAGGGCCGGCCGCGCTTGTCGAGGAGCAGGATCTCGTTGGTCCCGCTCTCGCGCAGCTTGTTGAAGATGACCTGGAGCGGATCGTCGACGGTCACCGTCGGATAGTCGGTGATCGGCACGTCCCGCACCCGCGTGAGGTTCAGCCGCTTCAACGCCGCACCCGCGCCGACGAACCCGGACACGAAGTCGTCGGCGGGGTTGGTGAGGATCGCCTCCGGGGTGTCGAACTGCGCGATGTGGGACCGCTCGCGCAGCACCGCGATCCGGTCGCCCAGCTTGATCGCCTCGTCGAAGTCGTGCGTGACGAACACGATCGTCTTGTGCAACTCGTGCTGGAGCCTGATGAGTTCGTCCTGAAGGTGGTCGCGCGTGATCGGATCGACGGCGCCGAACGGCTCGTCCATCAGCAGGACCGGCGGATCCGCCGCCAACGCCCGTGCCACGCCCACGCGTTGCTGCTGGCCGCCGGACAACTGCCGTGGATAGCGCCCGTGGAACTCGCCCGGGTCGAGCCCGACGAGGTCCAGCATCTCCTCGACCCGCTCCTTGATCCGGCCCTTGGACCAGCCCACCATCTTCGGTACCAGCGCGATGTTCTGAGCGACCGTCATGTGCGGGAAGAGGCCGGACGACTGGATCGCGTACCCGACCTTGCGGCGCAGCTTCACCGGGTCGATGTCGGTGACGTCCTCGCCGCCGATCCGGATCCGGCCGCCGGACGGCTCGATCAGCCGGTTGATCATCTTCAGCGTCGTCGACTTCCCGCAGCCGGAGGGGCCGACGAAGATGACCGTCTCGCCTGCCTTGATCTCCATGTTCACGTTGTCGACGGACGGGTTGGGGTTGCCCGGGTAGCGCTTGCTCAGGTTCTCCAACTCGATGGAGGCGCCCAGGGATTCGGTGGGCCGGGTGGGCTCTGGCGTCTCAGACACGGATCCCCCTAGGAATCGTCAGCCGCCCGATCAGGACGTACACGGCGTCGAACAGCAGCGCCAGGACGACGATCCCGAGCGTCCCGGCGAGCACTTGGTTGAGCGCGTTCTTGCTGCCCAGGGACGCGACCCCGCGGAAGATCTCGTTCCCGAGGCCCGGCCCCGAGGCGTACGCGGCGATCGCGGCGATGCCCATCAGCATCTGCGTCGCGACCCGGATCCCGGTCAGGATCGGCGGCCACGCGAGCGGCAGTTCGACCTTGACCAGCCGGGCCGGACGGGACATCCCGATGCCCTTCGCGGCGTCCACCAGCGAGGGGTCGACCCCGCGCAGCCCGACGATCGCGTTCCGCACGATCGGCAGCAACCCGTACAACGTGAGAGCGATGACCGTAGGGGGAACCCCGAGACCGACTACGGGTACGAGCAGGCCGATCATGGCCAGCGACGGGATCGTCAGGATCGTCGAGGTCGCGGTCGTCGCGAGGTTGCCCGCCCACTCACTGCGGTAGGTGAGCACCCCGATCAGCACCCCGATAGCGGTCGCCAGCAGCATGCACTGCAGGACGGCGCTCGCGTGCTGCAACGCGTCGGTCAGGAGTTGCTGATGCCGGTTGCCCAGGTACTCCCAGAAACTCACTCACCTTCACCTCAGCTCACTCGCGCGACGCCTCCTCCACCAGCGGGATGATCCGCAGCGGCACCGGGTTCTCCATCACGATCGCGGTGGAGGCCCGGACGATCCCATCAAAACCGACAACCAGGTCGATCACCCGCTGGAGATCCGCGTTCGACCGCGCCACCAGCCGGCACAGCATGTCCCCGCTGCCGGTCGTGGTGTGCAGTTCCAGCACCTCGGGGACCTCGCTCAAGTGCGCCCGGATCGCGGGCCCTTGGCCCTGCCGGATCTGGAGCGTCGCGAACGCCGTCACCGGGTAGCCGAGGGCCGCCGGATCGACCTCGGGACCGAATCCGCGGATGACTCCATTCGACGTAAGCCGGTCGAGGCGGGCCTGCACCGTGCCCCGCGCCACGCCGAGCCGCCGGGACATCTCCAGGACCCCGATCCGGGGCTCCCGCGCCAGCAGCACGATGATCCGCCCGTCCAGCTGATCGATCCCCATGAACCGGCCTCCTCGGTGGTCGCCCTGTGCGGAAGGGGTGGCCTGGTGGCTCTCCCCTGTGCATATTGCCTGCGGGCGGGGTGATCTGCTGCGCACTTTGCGAACCCGGGGTGACCGGCACATCTGCGGCGCCGACGACGAGAGCAGGCCGGGCGAGGGGACCCCCTCCTATCCCCTACGGGGCTTACTGGTCTTACGGGACTTGGGCGCGGGCACGTTCGGCGGTTCGCCCACCGCCGCCAGCTCCGCCCGCGCCCGTGGAGCCCACAGCGGCGAGAAGGCCGGGTTGATCCGCAGCGCGTCCGCCAGATGCCGGCGAGCGGGCCCGTGCTTCCCCAACTCCCGCTCGATCACGCCCCGGTGGAACACGTACGGCGCGCTGCGCACCCCGCCGCCCTTCGTGCCGTCCGTCGCGATCGACGCGTACCAGAGGGCCTTCTTCGGCTGCCCCGCCCGGTACAGCGCCCAGCCCAGCGCGTCCGCGACCGCGATCCCCGGCTGCCGGCGCCACTCGGCGCGCAGCACCCGCACGGCGGCCTCCGGGTCCCCGTGGTCGGCCTCCAGCCGGCCCAGCACCAGCGCGTGGTCGACGCCGGCCGCGCCGTCCTGGCGGACCCGGGCTCGCACCCTCTCGTACTCGGCGCGGGCGAGTTCCGCGAGGCCCATCGCCTCGTACAACTCACCGAGTTCCAGGGCGTATTCGGGCAGCGGCTGGCCCGCGAGGGCGGACTTGTACGCGGCCGGCGCCTCCGTGGCGCGGCCCAGCGCGGCGAGCGTCCTGCCCTGCCCGGCGTGTGCCGCCCGCTGGTCGGGGTCGAGGCGTACGGCCTCCTGGAAGTGGCGCAGGGCGTCCGGCAAGTCGCCGCGTTCCCAGGAGAGTTGCCCGGCCTGGGTCAGCAACGCGGCCTGTTCGGCGGGGGACTTGGCCCTGGCGCTCGCGTCGTACAGCACGGCCGCCGCGTCCTCGCGCCAGCCCCGGTCCCGGTACACCGCCGACGCCTTCGCCTGCACGGCCGGACCCGAGTGCAGCTCCATGAGCTTCTCCAGGGTGGCGCGGGCCTTCTTGTAGTCGCCGAGCCCGGTGTACGCGTCGATCAGCGGGCCGTACGCCGGCCAGCTCTTCGGCGCCGCCTTCACCGCGGCCTCGCCCCACTCCTTCGCGCCCCGGAAGTCCCGGCGGGCGGTCGCGAGGGCGGCGAGGCCGGTGAGGGCGTCGGCGGTGCGGGCCGCGCGCAGCGAGGTGCGCAGGGCGTGTTCGGCCTTCGGGTAGAAGACGGCCGCGTCGCCCGTCCGCCGCCCGCGCTCGACGTACGCCGCGCCGAGCACCGCCCACGCGGGGGCGTCGCCGGGGTGCCCGCGCACGAACGCCTCCCGCTCGCCGATCAGCGCCGCGAGGTCCGGAAGGGCGGCGGCCGTGCCGGTGGTGACGGCCGCGTGCGCCTGGGCGCCGGGGGCGGGGGCCGGGGTGGTGCGGGCGGTGTCCGGGGACTCGCCGGGGAGGAAGAGGAGGGCTCCGCCGGTGAGGGCGAGGCAGGCGGCGAGGGCTGTGAGGAGGCGGGGGTTCAGGCGGCGGGGGCGGCGGAGGTTCAGGTGGCGGGGGTGGGGGTGCCCGGAGGTGGCTCCGGGGTAGGGGGTGTGGGCGTCCTGCTCAGGTCGTACGGGGTGCAGGGGCTGCGCCGGGCGCTCGGTCGGGTCCGGGCCGGGCGGCGTCGAGGCGCGTGGGCTGTGCATGGGCTCACTGTGCGTCCATACGACGAACACATCACGTCACCCGATGGCTCGTGCGGCGGGGTTCACACCGATGGCCCCGGGTGCGACGCTGTGATCATGAGCCGTTCCGAAGGTCTTCTCGCCCGACTCCGCGACGGCCTCCCGGCCGAAGCGCTCCTCACCGACCCCGATGTCACCGCCTCCTACGCCAACGACATGGCGAGCTTCTGCCCGGCGGGCACGCCGGCCGTCGTCGTCCTGCCCCGGAGCGTCGAGCAGGTCCAGCACGTCATGCGGGTCGCGACCGAGCTGGGGGTACCCGTAGTACCCCAGGGGGCCAGAACCGGGCTCTCCGGCGGGGCCAACGCGTCCGAGGGATGCGTGGTGCTCTCCCTCGTCAAGATGGACCGGATCCTGGAGATCAACCCCGTCGACCGGATCGCCGTGGTCGAACCCGGCGTCATCAACGCGACGCTCTCCCGCGCCGTGAACGAGCACGGCCTCCACTACCCGCCGGACCCCTCCAGCTGGGAGATGTGCACGATCGGCGGCAACATCGGCACGGCCTCCGGCGGGCTGTGCTGCGTCAAGTACGGGGTCACCGCCGAGTACGTCCTCGGCCTCGACGTCGTCCTCGCCGACGGCCGTCTGATGTCCACCGGACGGCGTACCGCCAAGGGGGTAGCGGGGTACGACCTGACGCGGCTGTTCGTCGGCTCGGAGGGGTCGCTCGGGATCGTCGTGGGAGCCACCCTCGCGCTGAAGCCCCAGCCTCCTCAACAGCTCGTCCTCGCCGCCGAGTTCGCCTCCGCGCGGGCCGCCTGCGACGCCATCTGCGCGATCATGGAAGCCGGGCACCTGCCCTCCCTCCTCGAACTGATGGACCGCACGACCGTCAAGGCCGTCAACGACCTCGCGAACATGGGGCTGCCGGAGACGACGGAGGCCCTGCTGATGTGCGCCTTCGACACCGCCGACCCCGCCGCCGACCTCGCCGCGGTCGGCGCGCTGTGCGAGGCCGCCGGGGCGACGCAGGTCGTCCCCGCCGACGACGCCGCCGAGTCCGAACTCCTCCTCCAGGCACGCCGACTGGCCCTCAACGCGCTGGAGGCGGTCAAGGGCACCACGATGATCGACGACGTCTGCGTCCCCCGCTCCCGCCTCGGCGACCTCCTCGAAGGCATCGAGCGCATCGCCGAGGAGCACAAGCTGACCATCGGCGTCTGTGCCCACGCCGGGGACGGCAACACCCACCCGACCGTCTGCTTCGACGCCGGCGACCCCGACGAGTCCCGCCGGGCCCGCGAGTCCTTCGACGCGATCATGGGCCTCGGCCTCGAACTCGGCGGCACCATCACCGGCGAGCACGGCGTGGGCGTCCTCAAGAAGGAGTGGCTGGCCCGGGAACTGGGACCCGTAGGACTTGAGATGCAGCGCCGGATCAAGGAGGTCTTCGACCCGCTGGGCATCCTCAACCCGGGGAAGCTGTTCTGAGGGTGCGGGGGAGCAGGGGTCGCCGGGTGGGCGCTGCTGCCGGGCCCTGACACCCGGCAGCCCGGCACCCGGACAGTCCGGAACCCGGCAGCCCGGCGCGTGGCCCGTGCCGGAGCGGCCGGGCGTACCCCTGTGAGACCCGTACACCCTGTGAGACCCGTACGCCTCGTGAGACCCGTACGCCCCGAGAGGTACGCCGAGCCGGGGGCAGGCCGGCGTACCTCCTGAGAGCTACCCCAGCCGCCGGGGGCGGGGCGCCGTACGGGTCCGGTGTCGTCGTACCTCCGGGTGACCGCGCTCCTCACTCGCCGTCCTTCGACTCGTCCGAGGGCCACGGGTCGCGCAGCCACAGGTCGTCGGCCGGGGTGACCGCGAGCAGCTCGGCGAGGCCGTCGTCGAGGCCGAGCCGCTCGCCCTCAGAGCCCGGGGGGACCGCCCTCAGGGTGCGCTCCAGCCAGGCGGAGACCTGGGCGGCGGGGGCTTCGAGCAGGGCGTCGCCGTCGGGCGAGCTGAGGGCCATCAGGACGACGCTGCGGCCGTCCACCTTCGTCGGCCAGACCCGGACGTCGCCGTGGCCGCACGGCCGGAAGACCCCCTCGACGAGGAGTTCGCGGGCGAACGTCCAGTTGACCGGCTGGCTGGAGTTGATGTGGAAGGTGACGTGGATCGCGAAGGGGTCGTCCGAGCGGTAGCTCAGCCGCGCCGGCACCGGGATGCTGCGCTCCGGCGACAGGATCAGCTTGAGTTCCAGCTCCCGCTCGACCACGGTGGGGTGCATGTCCGTACTCCTCTCTGAGCGGCCCCGGAGTGGGCCCGCGCGAGGAGAGAGCGGCTTTCCGGCGGAGCATTACGCGGGTTCGGAGAAGTTTTTTCCGAACGGGTGACGGCGCTGTGCGAGCCCGCCCGTAATGGGACCGGTACGGGCGGACTGGCGCTGCCGCGCGCGCCGGTCTGATAGATGTGGACACCCCCAGCCCACCACCGAGCAGATAGCGGGACGACGGACATGAGCGCCCCCACCCCGGCCCCCGGCGACGACAGGCCCCGCGAGGGCTACTACCCGGACCCGTCCATCCCCGGATACGTCCGGTACTGGAACGGTGCCGCCTGGGTACCCGGCACCAGCCGCCCGGCCCCGTCCGACGGCCGCCCGCTCACGCCCCCCGCAGGTCCTACGGGGTCTACGGGTACTACGGGTCCGGCCGCCGTCGAGGAGACCGGCCCGCACTTCTTCGACGAGGACCCCGAGCCCGCCTCCGCGTGGGCCGCCGACGCCGCCCGCCAGTCCGGCTTCGGCGGCGACCAGGACCGCCGCGTCTCCTGGGGCTCCCCGCAGTCCCCCGACCCCCGCGCGCCCATGGACCCCCGGGTGCCCGCGCAGCCCGCCGGTACCACCGGCGCCGCCTCGCCACCCGCCGATCGTGAGTCCGGTTCCGACGGCGACCACGGCACGGTCACCTTCCGCGCGCCGGTCCCGCGTACGGGGGAGCAGCGGGGGGCGGGCGCGGCGCAGGCCGGGGGCACGGCGTCCCCGGCGAAGCCCGGCTTCGGCGCGGGGAAGGCGGCCGCGGCACGGGCGGCGGCTCAGCAGGCGGGGGCCGGTGCGGGGGGCGTAGGCGCCGGGGGCGTCGGTTCCGGCGGTGCCGGTGGCGCGTCCGGGGCGGCCGGTTCGGGTGGCGTGGGCAGCGCAGGTGGTGTGGCCGGCGCGGGTACTACGGGTAGTACGGGTGCGGCGGCGACGTCCCGTCCCGGCGGCGTGGCCGAGGGCGCGCCCAGTACCCGTAATACCCCTGGCACCCCCGGCGCCAGGCCAGCCGCCCCCGCGTTCCCCGGCGCCCCCACGGCTCCGGGCACTCCTGGTACCCCTAGTACCTCCGCCCCCTTCGCCTCCGGCCCCGCTGCCTCCGCTACCCCCGCCGCGCCCGCCCCCACCCCCGCCTTCCCCCAGCAGCCCGGCGCCCCCCTGGCCCCCGGCCCCGGCGGCGGCCAGCACTCCTGGGCCCAGCAGGTCCACCAGCTCGCCGCCGACGAGCAGCAGCAGCCGGTGACCCCCTGGCGCCCCCCGGTGGAGGACGTCTTCCAGGCCGCCGCCCGGCGTCAGGCGTCCGCCCGCCCCGCCGGCCTCGGCAAGCGCTTCGCCGCCCGCCTGGTCGACACCCTCCTCCTCGCCGCCGTCACCGGCGTCGCGGCCGTCCCGCTCGGCGTCAAGGCGGTCGACCACGTCGACGCGAAGATCGACGAGGCGAAGCTCTCCGGCCGGACGGTCACCGTCTGGCTGCTGGACGGTACGACCTCCGTCTACCTGGGCATCGTCCTCGCCGTGCTCCTCGTCTTCGGCGTCCTGTACGAGGCGCTGCCCACCGCCAAGTGGGGCCGCACGCTCGGCAAGAAGCTGTTCGGCCTGGAGGTGCGGGACATCGAGGGCGGTGAGCCGCCGTCCTTCGGGGCCGCGCTGCGCCGCTGGCTGGTCTACAGCCTGCCGGGGCTGCTGGTCGTAGGGGTCGTAGGGGTCGTCTGGGGGCTGTTCGACAAGCCCTGGCGCCAGTGCTGGCACGACAAGGCCGCGCATACGTTCGTCGCGGGATGACCCCGTACCGCACTCGGCGCATCTGACTCGGTCCCTCGTCCGGCCTTCCGCCGGATGCGGATCCGCGTACTTCGCGGTGCACTCGGGCCATGACCTCCGAACCGCCCCCCGGCTCCGGCGGACAGCCACCGGAAGACGACCCGTTCAGGAAGCAGCAACCGCCCTCGCAGAACCCCTCAGGGGACTCCTACGGGACTCAGCCCCCGGCAGGCGGCGACCCTTACGGGAGCCCGTACGGGAACCAGCAGCCCCCTTCCGGGGCCCCGTACGGCTCCCCCTACGGGAACCAGCCCCCGTCCTACGGGCAGCCCGCCTACCCGGGCGGCCCCTACGGGAACGACCCCTACGGCGGCGCCCCCCAGGGCAACGACCCCCTCGCCGGCATGCCCCCGCTCGCCCCCAGCGGCAAACGCACCCTCGCGCGGATCATCGACATGATCCTGGTCGGCGTGGTGGTCGGGCTGCTCACCTGGGCGTTCCGGGTCAACGAGTACGACATGAGCGGCGACGACGTCGACTACGGCAAGTCGTTCTGGCAGTCACTGGTCGCGGCGGTGCTCTACATCGCGTACGACACGGTCCTGACCGCCCGCACGGGACAGACCCTGGGCAAGAGGTGGCTCGGGATGCGGGTGGCGAACCTGGAGAACGGCTCGAACCCGTCGACCCAGACGGCGCTCGCGCGGGCGGCGGTCCTGTGGGTCCCGTTCGCGTTCTGCTGCGCCTGCCTGTGGACCGCGATCTCCGGCGGCTGGAGCTTCTTCGACCGCCCCTACAAGCAGGGCCTGCACGACAAGGCCGCGAAGACGGTCGTGGTGAGCGTCTGACGCCAACTGCGCCGACGCACAAAAGAATTGGCCAACAGGCCGCGTGCACAGCACAGTAGAGGGCCCGGGTGTCTCAACCCGGGCCCTCTGCCGTGCAGTACAAGGAGTTCTAGGGCGCCACCGGCTCCTTCGCCGGGTGGTCGGCCGTCGAGCGGGCCACCACGGGGGAGGCCGAGCGCGCCGCGCGCGACGCCCTGGCCGGAACCGTCATGGCGACGAGCAGACCGAGGGCGAGGGCCGCGACGGCGATCACCGCGACACCTGGACCCGAACTGGTCTCTGACAGCAGCAGCATGGCCAGCGTCGAAAGGATGACGGTGCAAGTACCGTACGTGAGCTGTGCGACAGTCGGACGAGGCATGGCAATCGTGTCCTCGGATGCGGGGGAGATCTCGACTCTAATCGCGTGCATGCCCGAGTGGAACGAACGGTAAGCGTGACCTGACGCACGGGCCCGGAGCACAGGGGGCGCACGGAGTCATGGGGGCCGGTCGGCAGGCCGGGGCGCGCGCCCGCGACGTGAACGCCGTGTGTCCGCAATGCGAACGCCGTCTTCTAATAGTGCACGTTTCATGGTCGAGTCAAGGTCTGTCTTTTCTTCTCATGCGGTAGTCAAATGACGGCACTTGGCTATACACGCGTATCCCCCGTGCGCAGATCCGGCATGTCCTATGTCATGCCCATGTCACCATTTGCGCGGGCCGGTACGTGCAGGGGAGGACATCAAGTGACCAGCAGATCCTGGACGTTCAGAACGTCGGCCATCGCCGTCGCCCTCGCGGCGGCCTCGGCCACGCTCTCGACGTACGCCGTGGCTCAGGCTGCCGAACACGGCAGCGCGGGGGCCCCGGCGGTGGACCGGCACGACCCGCAGCCGGTCGCGGCCCACGAACACGACTTCGACGGCCCGCTGAGCAAGACGGTGGAGGCGCAGCGCGAAGAGGCCCTGAAGCAGGTCATATCCGGCGAGGCGGCGGTCAGGAACCGCGACGGCTCGAAGGTCGTGCAGCTGAAGAGCAGGAAGGGCGAGGGCAAGTACGTCGAACTGGGCCGCGAGAAGACCGACAAGATCTTCACGATCCTCGTCGAGTTCGGCGACCAGGTCGACCCGCGCTACGGCGGCACGCCCGGCCCGCTGCACAACCGGATAGCGAAGCCGGACCCCGCGGTCGACAACTCGACGGCCTGGAAGGCCGATTACAACCGCGAGCACTTCCAGGACCTGTACTTCGGCGCCGGTGAGGCGTCGGTCAAGACCTACTACGAGAAGCAGTCCTCGGGCCGCTACTCGGTCGACGGCGTCGTCCAGGACTGGGTCAAGGTCCCCTACAACGAGGCCCGTTACGGCTCCAACGACGCCCCGCAGGGCGCCTGGTACGCGGTGCAGGACGGAGTCAACGCCTGGACCGCCGACCAGAAGGCGGCCGGGAAGACCGACGCGGAGATCAAGGCGACCCTGGCCGAGTACGACCAGTGGGACCGCTACGACTTCGACGGCGACGGCGACTTCAACGAACCCGACGGCTACATCGACCACTTCCAGATCGTGCACGCCGGCGAGGACGAGTCCGCGGGCGGCGGCGCGCAGGGCACCGACGCGATCTGGGCGCACCGCTGGTACGCCTTCTCCAGCGACTCGGGCGTCACCGGCCCCGCGAACAACAAGCTCGGCGGCACCCAGATCGGCGACACCGGTGTCTGGGTCGGCGACTACACCATCCAGCCCGAGAACGGCGGACTCGGCGTCTACGCCCACGAGTACGGCCACGACCTCGGCCTGCCCGACCACTACGACACCGACGGCGGCGAGAACTCCACCGGCTTCTGGACGTTGATGTCGTCCGGCTCCTGGCTCGGCACCGGCAAGAACGAGATCGGTGACCTGCCCGGCGACATGACCGCCTGGGACAAGCTCCAACTGGGCTGGCTGGACTACGAAGTCGCCAAGGCGGGCGTCAAGTCGACGCACAAGCTGGGCGTCGCCGAGTACAACACGAAGAACCCGCAGGCCCTCGTCGTCCAGCTCCCGGAGAAGGAGGTCACGACCGAGATCGTGCCCCCGGCCCAGGGCTCGACGCAGTGGTGGAGCGGCAGCGGCAACGACCTGCGCAACACGCTGACCCGCGCGGTCGACCTGACCGGCAAGACCTCGGCCGCGCTGTCCCTCGACGGCTGGTGGGACATCGAGAAGGACTTCGACTACCTGTACGCCGAGGTCTCCACGGACGGCGGCGCGACGTACACGCCGCTCGACGGCACCCTCGCCGACGGCACCGCGATCACGCGCGACGGCAGCGGCCGTCCGGCCCTCACGGGTTCGGTCGACGCCTTCCAGAAGCTGACGTACCCGCTCGACGCGTACGCCGGCAAGCAGGTCTCGCTGCGCTTCCGCTACCAGACGGACGGCGGCGTCGCGCTCAAGGGCTTCGCCGCGGACCGGATCACGGTCACCGCGGACGGCGCGACGGTCTTCTCGGACGACGCGGAGAGCGCGGACGCCGCGTGGACCGCGAACGGCTTCTCGCGGATCGGCGCGGCCATCAAGGACAGCTACGCCCAGTACTACCTCGCCGAGAACCGCCAGTACGTGTCGTACGACAAGACCCTCAGGGTCGGCCCGTACAACTTCGGTTTCACCGACCCCAAGGCCAAGTGGGTCGAGCACTACCCGTACCAGAACGGTCTGCTCATCTGGAAGTGGGACACCTCGCAGAAGGACAACAACACCAGCGCCCACCCGGGCACCGGTCTGGTCCTTCCGGTGGACTCCCACCCCACCCCGCTGAAGTGGTCCGACGGGACCCTGATGCGCAACCGCATCCAGTCCTTCGACTCCACCTTCAGCTGGTACCCGACGGACCGGATCACCCTCCACAAGGCGGGCGTCCCGACGACGATCAAGGCCCGTCCCGGGGTCCCGGTCTTCGACGACGGCAAGTCGAGCTACTACGACGAGTCGAGCCCCTACGCGGGCGTCAAGATCACTGACACCAACACCTCGATCAAGATCGTCAACGAGCCGCTGAGCGGCCGGACGGTCACGGTGAAGGTCGGCCCCTCGGCGAAGTAGTCGGCATCTTCGCAGGTCAGAAGCGTATCGGCGGCAACCCCCTGGCGGGTTGCCGCCGATCGTGTTTAGGTGCCTCCTGTGTACTCCTTATTGACACCGACCGGCACGGGGGTATGACCGCATGGCCACAGGAGGCTTCTCGAAGCTGCCCGGCGGGACCGTCGTGGTGGCCCTGAACCTGCCCAGCCCGGCCACCGCCGACGCGGTCGTCCGCATCCTCGTCCACGCCACGAACCGGGCTCGCGCCCTCACCCGCCTACGCAATCTGGGTCTGCGCGCGGTGTACCTGAGAGGTAACGCCGCCCCGCCCACCCCCGACGAGATCACCGCCGTCCTCCACCATCCCGACGGGCTCATATGGCGCACCGACGGCTCCATGGAACTCTGGCACCCGATCCGGGCCCTGATGCGGGGCGGGGTGGTGAGCCGGTAGGTCACCCTCAGGTAGCCCGTACTCAGGCGTGAGGGGCGCTGTGCGGAGACGGCGGCCCCCAGGGGCTCTGTGGCCTCACCCCTCCGGGAAAGCCCGTACGGCATCCGTCGCCGCCCGGTACTCCTCCCTCAGCCGCCGGGCCTCCTCGCAGTCCACACCCTGCAGTCGGCACGTCCCCCTGCAGGAGGCCGCGTGGGTGAGCCAGGTGCGGTAGAGGGCCGCCGCGCGGGTGTGCGGCGGGTCCTCGGGAGCTTCGGGGGGTGTCATCACCGTGGGGTCCCCTGTCGTTCCGGGGCGCTTCGCCTGGGGTGGGGCGGGGCGCCGGGGTTGTGCGGTTGTCCTGTATCACGGACGTTGGGGTGATTGCGTTCAAATGGGCGGGGTTGTGGGCCGGAACAGCCCGCCCCGGTCGAGGGCGGGCTCAAGTTCGTGGCCGCTCGGGTCACTTCCGCCAGAAGAGGTGGTGGGTGACTCCGCTGGGGCTAGGTACGACGTCCAGGTGGAAGCGGTCGAGGAGGTCGTCCGGGGTGTCCCAGAGGCGCAGGCCCGTGCCCAGCTTGATGGGGGAGACGGCGATGTGGAGCGTGTCGACGAGGTCGGCGTCGAGGAACTGGCGGACCGTGGAGACGCCGCCGCCGAGGCGGACGTCCTTGCCCTGGGCGGCTTCCTTCGCCTGCGCGAGGACGGCGGCCGGGTCGCCGTCGACGAAGTGGAAGGTCGTGTCGGAGAGGGTGATCGAGGGGCGGTGGTGGTGGGTCATGACGAACACCGGTGTGTGGAAGGGGGGTTCGTCGCCCCACCAGCCCTGCCACTCGTGATCGGCCCAAGGCCCGCGCTGGGGGCCGAACTTGTTGCGGCCCATGATCTCGGCGCCGATGTTGTGCGAGAAGTCCCGGGTCAGGTAGTCGTCCAGCCCCCGGGTCCCGCCGGGCTCCGTACGGTTGGGCCAACTCGCCGTCGCCCCGGCCCACTTGAAAAGCCGCTCCGGCTCCACACCGTCCCCGAACGGACGTTCGAGCGACTGGTTCTCGCCCGCACCGACCCCGTCGCTGGAGACGTTGAAGTTCTGGACCTTGAGTAGCTGGGGCATGGGTTCCTCCTGTGCCGACGACAACACGGAATGAGACTCGCCGGACGGCGAAAAGTCATCGGCACAGGACGGAGAAGTTCTAGACCCCGCGGACGTCCGATGCCTGCGGGCCCCGCTGGCCCTGCGTCGTCTCGAACTCGACGCGCTGGTTCTCCTCCAGGTTCCGGAAGCCCGTCCCCACGATCGCGGAGTAGTGCACGAAGACGTCCGCGCCACCGCCGTCCGGAGAGATGAACCCGAACCCCTTCTCCCCGTTGAACCACTTGACGGTCCCCTGCTGCGGCATCGACTGCCCCTTCCTGATCACGCGGATGAAGTGCGAGCCGATCCTGCCCCACCGCACACCACAGGAAACCGAACGAACCGAGGTGACCGAACTGCCCCACGAGACCCGTGAGTTCACCGAGGGAACGGCGGAACTGCCAGACAGCGCAACGGAATCACCCGCCGACGGCACGCCGAACTCGCCCGCGACGACGCTCCCGGCCCCGCCCGCCGGCAGCGCACGCGGCCTCCCCGCGACACACCGCCCCGCCCGGAAAGCCGCCCCTCACACCACCGGCTTCCCCGCCAACTCCACCCCCGCGCCCCGCAGTTCCTCCACCGCCCGCTCGGTCGTCTCCTTCGCGACCCCGGCGGTGAGATCCAGCAGCACCTGCGTCCGGAACCCCTCCCGCGCGGAGTCGAGCGCGGTCGCCCGCACGCAGTGGTCCGTGGCGATCCCGACGACGTCGACCTCGTCGATCTCCCGCTCCCGCAGCCAGTCCGCCAGCGACACCCCGTTCTCGTCGACCCCCTCGAACCCGCTGTAGGCGGCCGAGTAGGTCCCCTTGTCGAAGACGGCGTCGACCGCGCCGGAGGCGACGGCGGGGGCGAAGTTGGGGTGGAATCCGACGCCTTCCGTGCCCGCGACGCAGTGCGCGGGCCAGGAGTCGACGAAGTCGGGCTCGTCGGCGAAGTGCCCGCCGGGCGCGATGTGGTGGTCGCGGGTGGCGACGACGTGGCGGTACCCGGTGCCGGCGGCCTGGCCGATCAGCTCGGTGATGGCGGCGGCGACGTCGGCACCACCGGATACCGCGAGGCTGCCCCCCTCGCAGAAGTCGTTCTGCACGTCTACGACGATCAGTGCGCGGCGCATGGTCGGTGTCCTTCGGCTAGTGGGGGGCGGGGGGAGGAGGCGCCTATGGGGGTACCTCGGTACTGCACGGGGGGTACCTCAGTACTACGGGGAGTACATCGGTGTGCGGGGGCGGCACACCGGCCTAACTACCCGACCTCCCCACCAGGTACTCCGTCGGAAGAACCGGTTCCCCTCGGGAGAGCTGCGTCGCCGACAGGGGCAGCCCGGCGCGCGCGGCGATGTGCCGGTCGCGGACCACGTCGAGCGGTTCGCGGGCGACGACCTCGCCGCCCTTCACGAGCTGGACGAGGAGCTGGTGGTCGGCGAGCTCGGCGGGGACCGGCCCGGTCCCGACGACCTCGGCCTCGGCGACCCCGTAGGGGTCGGGCCTGCGGGCCGCCCACTTGCGCCCACCCAGCGAGGTCTTCCCCCCGGAGGACTTCTTGGCCACGGGTACCAGGGGCGCCTTCGGGTCGGCGGACTCCGCCCGCGCGACCAGCTTGTAGACCATCGAGCACGTCGGGTGCCCCGACCCGGTGACGAGCTGCGTACCGACCCCGTACGCGTCCACCGGAGCCGCCGCGAGCGACGCGATGGCGTACTCGTCGAGGTCGGAGGTGACGATGATCCGCGTATCCTTCGCGCCCAGCGCGTCCAGTTGCTGTCGTACGCGATGGGCCACGAGGAGCAGGTCGCCCGAGTCGATACGGACGGCGCCGAGTTCCGCCCCGGCTACCTCCACGGCGGTACGGACGGCCTCGGCGACGTCGTACGTGTCGACCAGGAGGGTCGTACCCCTGCCGAGGGAGTCGACCTGGGCGCGGAAGGCGTCGCGCTCGGTGTCGTGCAGCAGGGTGAAGGCGTGGGCGCTGGTGCCGACGGTCGGGATGCCGTAGCGGAAACCGGCGGCGAGGTCGGAGGTGGTGGTGAAGCCGCCGACGTACGCGGCGCGGGCGGCGGCGACGGCGGCCAGCTCGTGGGTGCGGCGGGCACCCATCTCGATCAGGGGGCGGTCCCCGGCCGCCGAGGACATGCGGGACGCGGCGGCGGCGATCGCGGAGTCGTGGTTGAGGATGGAGAGGATCACGGTCTCCAGCAGCACGCACTCCGCGAACGACCCCTCCACCCGTAGTACCGGAGAGCCAGGGAAGTACACCTGACCCTCGGGGTAACCCCAGATGTCCCCGGAGAAGCGGTACGCCGCCAGCCAGTCCAGCGTCTCGTCGTCGACGATGCCCCGCTCGCGCAGGAAGCCGATGACGCCGGAGTCGAAGCGGAAGTTCTCGACGGCGTCCAGGACCCGGCCGGTGCCCGCGACGACGCCGTAGCGGCGCCCCTCGGGCAGGCGCCGGGTGAAGACCTCGAACACGCTGCGCCGCTCGGCGGTGCCCGCGCGCAGGGCGGCCCTCAGCATCGTCAGCTCGTACTGGTCGGTGAAGAGCGCCGTGGACGGGACGTCGACCGGCAGCCCAAGGTCCGCAGGGTTCATGCAGCGGATCGTACTCCCATTTCGTCAGTGTGACGATTTCTGGGTCGCGTGGCAGCATGGGGCGTGTGACGTCACCCGCTCCCGCAGAGATCGAACGCACCGAGACGGTGGAGGAGGTCTTCGCCGTGGCGGAGCCCGACGTCCCCTGGGTCACGATCGTGCACAACGACCCCGTCAACCTCATGAGCTACGTCTCGTACGTCTTCCAGACGTACTTCGGCTACAGCAAGGACAAGGCCACCAAGCTCATGCTCGACGTCCACCACAAGGGCCGGGCGGTCGTCTCCAACGGGACCCGCGAGGAGATGGAACGCGACGTGCAGGCGATGCACGGGTACGGGCTGTGGGCGACGCTCCAGCAGGACCGCAAATAGTCCAGGACCGCACATGGTCCCCGTAGTCCCCCCTCCCGCGCCCCCTACACCGAAAGTGCTACGACCGGTTTCATGCCAGGCATCTTCGAACCGCTCCCCGGCGGCGGCGCGGCCGTCGCGCTCGACGACGTCGAGATCTCGATCATCCGCTCGCTGGCCGTCCAGCTCCTGGAGCTGATCGGCCCCGGCCCGGCCGAGGACGCCTCCGGCGACCCGCTCGCCGAACTCTTCGCCGAGGGCCCGAGCGAGCCGCCGTCCGACCCGGTGCTGCTGCGGCTCTTCCCGGACGCCTACACCGACCCCGAGGCGACCCCGAAGCAGCGCGACGAACAGCGGGCGCACTCCGCCGAGTTCCGCCGTTTCACCGAGAACGACCTGCGCGCCGGCAAGCGCGAGAACGCCCTCGCCGTCGTCCGCTCCCTCGACGAGCTGGACTCGGACGGCGTCGGCGGCGCCGTCCTCAAGCTGTCGCCCGACGAGTCCCGCCGGTGGCTCGGCGCCCTCAACGACCTGCGCCTCGCGATCGGCTCCCGCCTCGACATCACCGCCGAGGACGACACCGACCTCCTCTACCACCTCCCGGACGACGACCCCCGTAAGCCCATGGTCATGGCATACCTGTGGCTCGGAGGTCTCCAGGAGACCCTGGTGGGCACCCTGATGCTGTGAGATGCCCATGTCTGACCAGTCGACGGCAACCATGGCCACCGGCTGTCGTCGTATACTCGAGAAATTTTTTCTGCAAAGCTCAGCGGAGCCTCAAATCCGGATAACGAACCGGAATCGAGATGTCCAATTTGTGAACGAATCGAGACTTGATCCTCTTTTTCGAGTGATCTTCTTCACTCGCAGCCGACGCCTTGCATGATAAAATTTTCCTACGCTGGCGATCTTCAACGGCTGTAAACGTTGTGAATCGCGAGGTGTAATTCGTTCGCTGACCAACCATGGGGGCTTCATGTCTAAGAAAATGCTTGCAAAGTTGGCGACACTGTCGGCGGTTCCCGTAATTGTGGTGGGTGTCGGAACCCCTGCCTCGGCCGCCAATCAGAATGTCAATCTGACCGTCAATTCCGTCCTTCGTGGCAGCCTGTACTTCTACGAAGACGGAGACAGGTTTGGGCTCTGGGATGACAGTGCGGACGGCTATGGCACGCGGGCGTACGTAGAGTACTGGCGGAATCCCGCTGTTACTTACTACCCTCTCACCTCCTGGTCCAACGGGACGGGGGCGCGCAGTGTGGTTTACAAGACCGTGGATCTCAACACCTCGGACACCTACAGGATGAAGGTGTGCACGACAGGCGATGCGGGGGCTACGATCAAGTGCTCGTCCTGGAAGTACTTCCAGGCTTCTTCGTGATCGCGTCAATCGGATGAGCATACGGGGCATCGCACCATGAAGTGGGCGGAACCGCTCCAGAGGCGGTCTCCATCCTTCTTTGGTGAAACTTATTCTATAGGTTGTGGATTTTTTATGTTCACATCGGCGGATGCTCAGATCTGAATGGCGATTCGATCACCGCACTGGCATCTTGTGTCCAGTGCGGTGATCGTTTATCTGATTTTCCTGCGGCGTGCATCACGTTGCGCTCGCGTGATTAATCTTGCGGACGTGATAAATCTGCATGATCGCCCGACAGGCACTACTTGTATGTTCGGTCGGGTGCGTCACCGAGCCGGTCATCGCCGGCCAGGCATATTGCTCCATTCAGTCCGGGGGGATCGAGATCCGGTCCGAGGCCGACGAGAGGCCCGGTTCGGTATGGAGAAAGGCGCATCACGGATATGACCTCCGCTCAGGTCGAAGAAGGTTCGGGGACTGCCCCGAACCAGTCGGAAGAGGGATACGAGCGCGGGCTCGGCAGCCGCCAGGTCCAGATGATCGCGATCGGCGGCGCCATTGGCGTCGGCCTCTTCCTGGGAGCTGGGGCGAACATTGCCAAGGCTGGCCCCAGCCTCATCTTCATGTACGCCCTTGCGGGCGTGATCATCTTCTTCATCATGCGGGCGCTCGGCGAGCTCCTACTCTACCGCCCGGTCTCGGGATCCTTCGCCGAGTACTCGCGCGAGTTCCTCGGCCCGTTCTTCGGCTACTTCACTGGCTGGACGTACTGGCTGATGTGGGTCGTCACCGGCATGGCCGAACTCACGGCTGCCGCGATCTACGTCGACTACTGGTTCCCGGCTGTCCCGCGGTGGGTCACCGCCCTGGTCTTCCTGGTGATCCTTTTCGGGGTCAACCTGATCTCGGTGAAGGTCTTCGGCGAGCTGGAGTTCTGGTTCTCGATGGTCAAGGTCACCGCCCTGATCGGCATGATCGTGATCGGCCTCGGCGTGCTCACCTTCGGTTTCAGTGCCGCCGGTGACACTGCCGCCGTCTCCAACCTCTGGGCCTTCGACGGCTTCTTCCCCAACGGCGTCGGCTCGTCCTTGATGACCCTCCAGGGCGTCATGTTTGCCTACCTCGCGGTCGAACTCGTCGGTGTCACGGCAGGTGAGTCGGAGAACCCGGAGAAGACGCTCCCCAAGGCGATCAACAGCCTGCCGTGGCGTATCGCGCTTTTCTACGTCGGTGCCCTCACCGTCATCCTGTGCGTGGTGAAGTGGACCGAGTTCGCGGAGGGCGTCAGCCCCTTCGTGAAGGCCTTCGCGGTGATCGGCATCCCGACCGCCGCTGGCATCGTCAACTTCGTCGTGCTGACTGCGGCCCTCTCCTCCTGCAACTCCGGCATGTACTCCACCGGCCGCATGCTGCGGAACCTGGCAGAGAGCGGCGAGGCGCCGACAGCCTTCAAGAAGCTGTCCGCCACGAAGACGCCAGCCCTCGGCATCCTGGTCTCGGTTGTTTTCATGGGTATTGGCGTGATCCTGAACTACGTCGTCCCCGAGAAGGCCTTCGGATACGTCACTTCGGTCGCCACCGCGGCGGGTATCTGGACCTGGCTGATGATCCTGATCAGCCACGTCCTCTACCGCCGCGCGGTGGTCGCGGGCCGTCTGCCCGCCTCTTCCTTCCCGGCGCCGGGCGGCTCGGTGTGCTCGTACATTGCGATCGTCTTCCTGCTCTTCGTGACGGGCCTGATCGCGTACGACGCCGACTCCCGCATCTGTCTGTACGTGATGGCGGGCTGGGCGACGGCGCTCGGCGTGGGTTGGGCCGTGCTGAAGTCTCGTAACCCGGGGATCGCGGGTCGGCCGGAGCCGGAGTTCGACAAGGTCGGCTAGTACCCGTAGTACCCGTAGGGGGGCGGCGCGGTCCGACCGGGCACGGCTCGTGGTACCCGTAGTACCCGCACCCGCCCCCTCCGGCACACCCCGGCAGGCCCCTTGTCCGGCATATGGGCCCCGTAGTACCAACCCTCGGTACTACGGGGCCCTCTGCTTATCCTGGCGACCATGCTGACCATCACCCAGGCCCTCCACGACCAGATCGTCGCCCACGCCCGCAAGGACCACCCCGACGAGGCGTGCGGAGTCGTCGCGGGCCCGGCGGGCTCGGACCGCCCCGAGCGGTTCATCCCGATGCTGAACGCCGCCATGTCGCCTACGTTCTACGAGTTCGACTCCGGCGACCTGCTGAAGCTCTACCGCGAGATGGACGACCGCGACGAGGAACCCGTCGTCATCTACCACTCCCACACCGCGACCGAGGCGTACCCCTCCCGCACCGACATCAGCTACGCCAACGAACCCGGCGCCCACTACGTCCTCGTCTCCACCGCCGACACCGACGGCAACGGGCCCTTCCAGTTCCGCTCGTTCCGCATCGTGGACGGCGAGGTCACCGAGGAGGAGGTCGAGGTCGTCACGGCGTACTGACCGGGAGCCCCGTACCCCGCGGGTATGCCGGGGGACCCCGTACATCTCAGGTACTGGTCGTCATACGTCCGGCATGTGGAAACGCCTTCCGGAAGGCGGGACGGGAATCGATACGATGAGCCCATGGTTGTGAACGACGTGAGCATGAGGGCGCCGGGCGAACTGCTCGTGGCGCGGCTGCACGTCGACCTGTGCAGGTGCGCCGCCGCCATCTGTTGACGCCGGCCCTGCCCGCGCCGTACGCCCCGTAAGGCCCCGGCGCTCACACGCACGTCCCCGCGCCGCCCACCTTCCGACAGGAGCCCTGAGCCATGGCCATCGAGGTCCGCATCCCCACCATCCTCCGCCAGTACACCGACGGCGCGAAGGCCGTCGAGGGCGCCGGGGAGACCCTCGCCGACCTGTTCTCCGACCTGGAGACACGGCACACGGGCATCCAGGCCCGCATCGTGGACGACGGCAAGCTGCGCCGCTTCGTCAACGTCTACCTCAACGACGAGGACGTCCGCTTCGTGGACGGCATCAACACCAAGCTCACCGACGGCGACACGGTGACGATCCTGCCGGCCGTCGCCGGCGGCATGGCCTGATACCGGCATGCGCTACGACTCTCCGCTGGCCGCGGTGGGCAACACCCCCCTGGTGCGCCTGCCGCGGCTGTCGCCGTCCCCCGAGGTCTCGATCTGGGCCAAGCTGGAGGACCGCAACCCCACCGGCTCCGTCAAGGACCGCCCCGCCCTGCACATGATCGAGCAGGCGGAGCAGGACGGCCGGCTCACCCCGGGCTGCACGATCCTGGAGCCCACCAGCGGCAACACCGGCATCTCGCTCGCCATGGCGGCCCGGCTCAAGGGCTACCGCATGGTCTGCGTGATGCCCGAGAACACCTCGCAGGAACGCCGCGACCTGCTCGCCATGTGGGGCGCCGAGATCATCCCGTCCCCGGCGGCGGGCGGCTCCAACACCGCCGTCCGCGTCGCGAAGGAACTCGCCGCCGAGCACCCCGACTGGGTGATGCTCTACCAGTACGGGAACCCCGGCAACGCGGGCGCCCACTACGCCACCACCGGCCCCGAGATCCTGGCGGACCTCCCGACGGTCACCCACTTCGTCGCCGGCCTGGGTACTACGGGAACCCTGATGGGGGTCGGCCGCTACCTGCGCGAGCACAAGCCGGACGTCAAGATCGTCGCCGCCGAGCCGCGCTACGACGACCTCGTGTACGGGCTGCGCAACCTCGACGAGGGCTTCGTCCCCGAGCTGTACGACGCCTCCGTCCTCACCACCCGCTTCTCCGTCGGCTCCGCCGACGCCGTCACCCGCACCCGTGAACTCCTCCAGCAGGAGGGCATCTTCGCGGGCGTCTCCACCGGCGCCGCCCTGCACGCGGCGATCGGCGTCGGCCGCAAGGCCCTCGCGGCGGGGGAGAGCGCCGACATCGTCTTCGTCGTCGCGGACGGCGGCTGGAAGTACCTCTCGACGGGGGTCTACACCGCGGCGACGACCGAGGAAGCGATCAAGACGCTACAGGGCCAACTCTGGGCGTAGTACGGGAGTACGAGCCGTACCCGTAGTACCTCAGGTCAGGTGACGGACCTGGTCCCACAGAGCCGGGTCCACCACCCCGACCCTCCGGCGCAGGTCCCCCACCGGGATCCGCCGCAGCTCGTCCGTCTCCAGGAAGCTCGCCCGCCCCTGCGCGTCCCCCACGGCCCCCGGCGGCAGCGGGATCACCCCGGACCGCTCGTCGCGGAACCGGCCGCTGATGTTCACGACGGTCACGTACCCCCGGCGCACGGCCAGCACCAGGCACGGATGCTCGTCGCCGGCCCACCAGATCTCCGACGGCCGGGGATCGACGTCCGCACGGCCCGCGCGACGGCCGTCCCGCCGGGGCCGCACCCGCCCCCAGCCGTCCACGAGCGTGGCGACCAGCGCGAGCAGCACCACCGCCACGAGCGCCAGCCACCAGGACGTGTCCATGAGGACGACGTTACCGGCGCGCGCCGCGCCCCGCGCGCCCTCCCGCGACCCCCACACGCCCCACTTCCAGCCGAACCGGTGACACCGCAGGTGAGTTCGCCCACAACGGCCCCTGGCAACGGCGCGAAGGGGGGTTTTGCGCCTTACGCTCTACGGACCGCACGACCCCCGACGCCCGTTCCCACGCACTCTTCGGGCCCGGTCCACCCGGCACCGACGGCCTTCCGGATCCTTCGCGAGGCCCGGCCGCGCCGGCAATACCCGGCACCGTCCGGTGGCGCCCGGTCCCCCCTGGCGCCGTCGGCGACCGCCGGTGTCCCCCTCGGTTCCCGCCAGCGGAGGTTTCTGCATCATGAAGCTCACCGTCGTCGGCTGCTCGGGGTCGTTCCCGTCCGCGGATTCGGCCTGTTCGAGCTACCTCGTCGAGGCCGACGGCTTCCGGCTGCTACTCGACATGGGCAACGGCGCCCTGGGCGAGTTGCAGCGCCACTGCGGTCTCTACGACCTCGACGCGATCTTCCTGACCCATCTGCACACCGATCACTGCATCGACATGTGCGCCTACTTCGTGGCCCGCTACTACCGCCACGACGGCGGCCGGTGCGACCCCATCCCGGTCTACGGCCCCGAAGGCACCGAACACCGGCTGACCACGGCGTACGCCGACACCCCGTCGGCCTCGTCGATGAGCGAGGTCTTCGACTTCCACACGGTCAAGCCGTCCACCTTCGACATCGGCCCCTTCACCGTCCACACCGAACGCGTCGCCCACCCGGTCGAGGCGTACGGCATCCGGGTGGAGCACGGGGGCAGGTCCCTCGCCTACTCCGGGGACACCGGTGTCACCCCCGTGCTCGACGAACTCGCCAGGGACGCCGACCTGTTCCTGTGCGAGGCCGCCTTCACGCACGGCAAGGAGAACATCCCCGACCTGCACCTCAACGGCCGGGAGGCGGGTGAGACGGCCACCAGGGCGGGCGTCCGCCGCCTCGTCCTCACCCACATCCCCCCGTGGACCGACCCCCAGGTCAACCTGGCCGACGCCCGCGCGGCGTACGACGGCCCGGTGGAACTGGCGGCGCCCAGGACGACGTACGAGATCTGAGAGGTACGGGTACTACGGGTACTACGGGTACGACGACGAAGGCGCCGGAGGCAGTTCAGGGCTCCCGGCGCCTTCGTCGTCGTCACTCGTCATAGCTCCCGAGTACTACGGGACTACCCCTTCGTCAGGTCGACGTCCTCCGGCTCGCGCCCCGGCGTCGGCAGGTTCCACTTCGTGATCGCGAAGCGGAAGACGACGTAGTAGACGGCGCCGAAGCACAGGCCCACCAGCATCAGCCCCCACGGGTTGGTGGCGATCCCCAGGTTGAGGCCGAAGTCGATCACACCCGCCGAGAAGCCGAACCCGTCCTTCATGCCGAGCGCCCAGGTCAGCGCCATGGAGACGCCGGTCAGCACCGCGTGGATCGCGAACAGCGCCGGCGCGATGAACACGAACGTGAACTCGATCGGCTCGGTGACACCCGTGACGAACGAGGTCAGCGCCAGCGAGAACATCATGCCGCCGACGGCCTTGCGCCGCTCCGGCCGGGCACAGTGCACGATCGCCAGACACGCGGCCGGCAGCGCGAACATCATGATCGGGAAGAAGCCGGTCATGAACTGCCCGGCGCTCGGGTCCCCGGCGAGGAACCGCGCGATGTCACCGCTCTTGCCGTGGTACTCGCCCGCCTGGAACCACGGGAACGAGTTGAGCAGGTGGTGCATGCCGATCGGGATCAGCGCCCGGTTCAGCACACCGAAGATCCCGGCCCCGACGGCACCCGAACCCACCAGCCACTCACCGAAGTTGTGCAGCCCCGTCCCCAACACCGGCCAGATGTAACCGAAGACGATGCCTATCAGCAGCCCGGCGAACGCGGAGAGGATCGGCACCAGCCGCCGCCCGCCGAAGAAGCCCGCCCAGTCCGGGAGTTTGGTGCGGTAGAAGCGCTGGTAGAGCAGCGCCACGACGAGCCCCATCACGACACCGCCGAGCACACCCGCGTTCACGGGCGCGTCGACCATGACGACCTTGCCGTCGACGGCCGTCGCGACCTTCGGCAGGTTCTTGTCGGTGAACGTGCCCAGGACGTTCTTGAAGACCAGGTACCCGGTCACCGCCGCCAGCGCCGTCGAGCCGTCCGACTTCTTCGCGAACCCGATCGCGACGCCGACCGCGAACAGCAGCGCCATGTTGTCGAGGATCGCCCCGCCGCCGGCCGCCATGAACGAGGCGATCTTCGTCAGGAAGCCGGGGAAGTCCGGGCGGCCGAGCATGTCGGGGTTGCCGAGCCGCACCAGCAGCGCGGCGGCGGGCAGCACCGCCACCGGCAGCATCAGACTGCGGCCGATGCGCTGCAGGACGGGCATCACGGCCGTCCTCTTACGGGCTTGTTTGTCGGCTGCGGGAGCGGCGCCGGCCGTGCTCATAGAGGGGTTCCTTCAGGGGTGCGGAGGACGGCAAAAAGGTCTACACCACTGAGTGGTGCAGACCTTTTCTAGCACGGGCGGGAGACCCCGTTGTAAAGCCCCCGTCAAGACGCCCCCGTCACGCCTTCGTGACGTCCTCCCGCTCCTCCTCCGGCTCCCGCCCCGGCGTCTTCAGATCGAACCGGACGATCGCGAACCGGAACACCACGTAGTAGACGACGGCGAAACACAGCCCGATCGGGATGATCGCCCACGGCCTCGTCGCCAGGTTCCAGTTGATCGCGTAGTCGATGAGCCCCGCCGAGAAACTGAACCCGTCATGCACCCCCAGACCCCACGTCACCGCCATCGACACACCCGTCAACACCGCGTGCACCGCGTACAGAACGGGCGCCACGAACAGGAACGAGTACTCGATCGGCTCCGTGATGCCCGTGATGAACGACGTCAGCGCCACCGACAGCATCAGACCGCCGACTTCCTTGCGGCGCCCCGGCCTTGCCGTGTGCGCGATCGCAAGTGCCGCCGCCGGCAAGGCGAACATCATGATCGGGAAGAACCCGGACGTGAACAGCCCCGCGTTCGGGTCGCCTTGGAGGAACATGGTGATGTCACCGTGCACGACCGTCCCGTCCGGCTTCGTGTACGACCCGAACTGGAACCAGATCGGCACGTTCAGGAACTGGTGCAACCCCACCACCAGCAAAGCCCTGTTGGCGATCCCGAACACCCCCGCGCCCCACGCGCCGAGGCCGTTGAGCCAGTCGCTGAAGTCCTCCAGACCGTCACCGACCGGCGGCCACACCCACAGACACAGCGCCGCCACCGCGATCGCCACGAACGCCATGATGATCGGCACCAGCCGCCGCCCGTTGAAGAACCCCAGCCAGTCCACCAGCTTCGTCCGGTGGTACCGCTGCCAGAAGAACGCCGTCAGCAGCCCCATCACGATCCCGCCGAACACCCCCGGATTCTGGAACGTGAACGCGCTCACGCCGCCGTCCGCCGCCTGGCAGCCGATGTCCGCGATCGCCTTCGCCCCCGCCGCGCAGTCCTTCGGGAACTTGTGCAGCACGTTGTGGTAGACGAGGAACCCGACGACCGCCGCCAGCGCCGTCGACCCGTCCGCCTTCTTCGCCATGCCGATCGCGACGCCCACGCAGAACAGCAGCGGCAGCCCCAGATCCGCGTTGAGCAGCGCGCCGCCCGCGCTGTCCATCACCTTCGAGACGTTCGTCCAGCCCAGACCGTCGGCCCCGAACACGTCCGGCTGGCCCAGCCGGTTGAGGATCCCGGCCGCCGGCAGCACGGCGATCGGCAACTGGAGGCTGCGGCCCATCTTCTGCAGGCCCTGGAACAACGCGCCCCAGCGGGCGCTCGCGGAGCTCACTGCACTGTCGGCACTCATGGATTGGCGACCGCCCGTCAGGTGGTGTAGACCAGTTCTCGACGATTGGGATGCTGTGACGCCATCTTTCGGTACCCACGGCACAATCGCTCGCGAAGTTGGGCCAACTGTGCGTGAGGAGACCGACATGGCCACCAAGGCAGAGAAGATCGTCGCCGGGCTCGGGGGCATCGACAACATCGAAGAGGTCGAGGGCTGCATCACCCGCCTGCGCACCGAGGTCAACGACCCCGACCTCGTCGACGAGGCCGCCCTCAAGGCCGCCGGCGCGCACGGCGTCGTCAAGATGGGGACCGCCGTCCAGGTCGTCATCGGCACGGACGCGGACCCGATCGCGAGCGAGATCGAGGACATGATGTGAGCCGGGGGTATTAGGGGGCTTCCCGTAAGGGCCCTCTCCGAGGCGCGTCCCCTGAGGGGCATCCCTCGGGGGCCTCTCAAGGGGTAACTCTCAAGGGGCTTCTCCCACGGCGGGCGAAGCCCCTCACCTCCGTACGGATAGGCTCGTCGCCATGTCTCGAATCGACGGCCGCACCCCCGAACAGCTCCGCCCGGTCACCCTGGAACGCGGCTGGAGCAAGCACGCCGAAGGCTCCGTCCTCGTCTCCTTCGGCGACACCAAGGTCTTCTGCACCGCCTCCGTCACCGAAGGCGTCCCCCGCTGGCGCAAGGGCAGCGGCGAAGGCTGGGTCACCGCCGAGTACTCCATGCTCCCGCGCGCCACCAACACCCGCGGCGACCGCGAGTCCGTCCGCGGCAAGATCGGCGGCCGCACCCACGAGATCAGCCGCCTCATCGGCCGCTCCCTGCGCGCCGTCATCGACTTCAAGGCCCTCGGCGAGAACACGATCGTCCTCGACTGCGACGTCCTCCAGGCCGACGGCGGCACCCGCACCGCCGCCATCACCGGCGCGTACGTCGCCCTCGCCGACGCCGTCACCTGGGCGCAGGGCAAGAAGCTGATCAAGGCCGGCCGCAAGCCCGTCATCGGCACCGTCTCCGCCGTCTCCGTCGGCATCGTCGGCGGCGTGCCCCTCCTCGACCTCTGCTACGAGGAGGACGTCCGCGCCGACACCGACATGAACGTCGTCTGCACCGGCGACGGCCGCTTCGTCGAGGTCCAAGGCACCGCCGAGGCCGAGCCATTCGCGCGTGACGAGCTCAACTCGCTGCTGGATCTCGCCGTTTCCGGCTGCGCGGACCTCGCGGCGCTGCAGCGGGCCGCGCTGGAGCGGATGCTGGAAAGGTAAAGAAAAAACCAAGGAAGGCGGTACGGTGGAGCAACTGTGCCGCTTTTCCTCGCGTCTTGGGCAGTAGAGAGTCTTGGGCGGTGCACAGGGCTTTGGGAGTGCACGCAGTCCTGGGCAGTGCAGAAAGGGCTTCTTGTCCGGAGCCCGCAGGAAACGGGGGCCGTACGGCGCGAGCCGGGGCCTGACGAACGGGAGGAACCACCACCATGGCCGCGCTCCGACGACGCCGAGGTCGCCGTACCGCCATCGCCGCAGCCACCGCCGCGGTCGCCCTCACAGTGGGGTTCACCGTCACCGGGTGCGACGCCGTCAACAAGGCGCTCGACTGCGTCCAGACCGCCGAGACCGTCGCCGACAGCGTCACCGACCTCCAGCAGGCCGTCGAGAACGCCGCGACCGACCCCACCCAGGTCGACGAATCCCTCGCCAGCATCGACAAGAACCTCGACACCCTCGGCGACAAGACGTCCGACACCGACGTCAACAAGGCCGTCGACAGCCTCCGCGAGGCCGTCACCAACGTCCGCCAGGCCGTCGACAGCGGTGACAAGACGCCGGACCTGAGTCCGCTGACGGACGCGGCGGGGGAACTGACGAAGGTGTGCACGCCGTAGGGGGACGGGGGAGGGCGGCGTGGGGTGTGGGTTCCGCGGCGCGTGAGTTTGCGGGGCGGGGCTCGCGGCGCGTGCGTTCGGGAGGCGTGATTTCGCGGGGCGCGAGTTTGCGGGGCGGGAGTTCGTGAGGTGCGCGTTCGTGAGGTGTGGCTTCGCGGGGCGTGCGTTCTGTGGCTTCGCGAGGTGTGACTTCGCGGCGTCCGGCCCCGTACGACCTGAGTCGTGACCCCCGTAATACTGGGGGCCATGACCCGCCTCATCCTCGCCACCCGCAACACCGGCAAGATCACCGAACTCCGCGCGATCCTCGCCGAGGCCGGCCTGCCCCATGAACTGGTCGGCGCCGACGCCTACCCCGACGTCCCCGACGTCAAGGAAACAGGCGTCACCTTCGCCGAGAACGCGCTCCTCAAGGCTCACGCCCTCGCCCAGGCCACCGGCCTCCCCGCCGTCGCCGACGACTCCGGCCTCTGCGTCGACGTCCTGAACGGCGCGCCCGGCATCTTCTCCGCCCGCTGGGCCGGACGGCACGGCGACGACCGCGCCAACCTGGAGCTGCTGCTCGCCCAGCTCGCCGACATCGCCGACGAACACCGCGGCGCCCACTTCGCCTGCGCCGCCGCCCTCGCCCTGCCCGACGGCACGGAACGCGTCGTCGAAGGCCGCCTCCGAGGGGTCCTCCGCCACGCCCCCAGCGGCAACGGCGGGTTCGGCTACGACCCCATCCTCCAGCCGGACGGCGAGACCCGGACCTGCGCGGAGCTGACGGCGGCGGAGAAGAACGCGATCAGCCATCGGGGGGAGGCGTTTCGGGGGTTGGTGCCGGTGGTGCGGGAGTTGCTTGGGTAGCACGGAAACGGCCTGCGAATCATTCCGTCGATTCGCAGGCCGTTGGTGTGCGGCGGAAGGGATTCGAACCCTCAAGCCCGATCAAGGGCCACAGATCCTAAGTCTGCTGTGTCGCCATTGCACCACCGCCGCTAGCTCGTTGTCATCGTACCGGCAGATGCCCGTCGGCTTCTGCCGCCCCTGCACCACGTACTCGTTATCGCATGACAGTTGGGGCACAACAACCGCAGGTTCTCCCGCCGGTCGTCGCTCCAGTCCCCGTTGACGTGATCGACCTCCAGGGTCATGGGCCTGCCCAGCCACTCGGGGCCGACCCCGCACCTGTCGCACACCTCGGGCACGCCCACCTCGCGGAGCGCGCGGCGCAGCAAGGAGGTCTTCGTCCGGCGCTTCCCGGCGTGCTGGACCAGGATCTCCTCGGCACGCTTGGCCGCCGGATTCGGACGTCCCCTCTGGTGGGCCTGCCCCAGGAAGTGCGCGGTGGACAGCCCCTCCTCGGCGATCCACTGACGCAGCAGCGCACGCTGGCGCCCGCCGTCCGGGCACCCCAGTCCGCGCAGTACCGCCGCGACGGAGACCGACTCGGCGACCGCGCTGCGCAACTCCTCGGACGTGGGGCGAGAGCGTCCGCGCGCGCTGCGGAAGTGCGAGATGTCGATTCCGAGGCGGGCGAAGCGCTTCGTGAGGTACCGGTCCAGCTTGTCGTAGGGCCGGACGCCGAAGAAGGCGATGACCTCGTCGATGTCGGAGCAGCGGGCCGCCGCTTCGAGGAGCCGTTCCCGGGTGTACCGGCCGCCGCTCACGAGGCCCGCCCCTTGCCCCGCCCCCGGTAACTGTCCGTCGTCGAGTGGCAGTTGGGGCACAACAGCCGCAGATTCCCGACGCGGTTGTTCCGCCAGTCGCCGTCGACGTGATCGACCTCCAGCGGCAGCGGCTCACCCAGCCAGACGGCTTCGATGCCGCAGAGGGCGCACTGCTCCGGCACGCCCGACGCGGCCAGCGCCCGCCGGAGTCGGTCGCTGTGGACACGCCGCCCGCCCGGCGGCTGCTCGACGAGCAGGCTCTCGGGATCCCGCGACCGCCGACGCTCACCGCGCCGCGCCGGTGTCCGGAAGTGCGAGGTGTCGATGCCGTACGCCTTGATCCTGCGGCTGATGTGCGTGTGATGCCCGCCGACTGCTTCCAGCCCGAGCCGCCGCAGCACCTCGTACATGTTCGTCGACGCTGCCACCGCCGGTTCCAGGACCTCCCTCGTCCACTTGGTCCCCGCCCGCTCGAAGTGGGAGACGTCGACCCCGAGTTTCTTCATCCGCTCCCGTATGTACCGCCGTGAAGAACCCCCCACCCCCAACCTCTCGTAAACCTCCCCCAACGTCCGAGCCCCCCGCGCGGCCTCCTCCAACCGCTCCTTGCTGTACGCGCTGCGCCCCACAGGCACCCCCGTCGAAGATCGAATGTTCGCTGCTCGAACAGATCAACGAGCGTTCGCCCCGGTGGTCACGCCCGGAACGTGGACCGGCCCGCGCCGGGTAACTCCCGGGGCGGGCCGATCGGTTGGTGGGGGAGGAGTCTCAGATGCCGAGGTCCTTGATGATTTTTGCGACGTGGCCGGTGGCCTTGACGTTGTAGAGGGCGCGTTCGACGTTGCCGGACTCGTCGACGATCACGGTGGAGCGGATGACGCCGACGACGGTCTTGCCGTACAGCTTCTTCTCCCCGTACGCCCCGTACGCCTCGAGTACGGCCTTGTCGGGGTCGGCGAGCAGGGTCACGCCAAGGGACTCCTGCGCACGGAACTTGGCCAGCTTCTCGGGCTTGTCGGGGGAGATGCCGATGACGTCGTAACCGGCGTCGGCCAGCAGCGAGAGGTTGTCGGTGAAGTCGCACGCCTGCTTGGTGCAGCCGGGCGTCAGCGCCGCCGGGTAGAAGTAGACGATGACCTTGCGGCCCTTGTGGTCCGCAAGGGACACCTCGTTGCCGTCGGCGTCGGGAAGGGTGAACGCGGGGGCCGGTGCGCCGGGCTGGAGTCGCTCGCTCATTCGGCCAGCGTATCCGGCGGCGCCACAAGGGCGGCCCCTGCCCGTGCGCCGCCCCGAGAAGCTGACAGACTGTGCGGAACAACGCATCAGCTGACTTCGGAGGCCGTACGGTGGCGGACACTGCGGACACTGCGGACACGCCGGACACGAGAACGCCGGCGCAGATCGAGGCGGACATCAAGCGCCGCCGCGAGACGCTGGCCGAGACACTCGACGAGATCGGGGTACGGGTCCACCCCAAGACGATCGTCGGCGACGCGAAGGCCAAGGTCGTCGCCAACGTCGACCACACGCTCGGACGCGCCTACGTCCAGGTCAACCGGGTCGTCAGCGACGTCACGGCGAAGTTCACGGACGACGACGGCGCCCCCCGCGTCGAGCGCATCGTCCCCGTGGCCCTGCTGGCCGTCGGTGTCGTGGGCCTGCTGGTTCTGGGTACCCGGCGGCGTAGGGACTAGGGGTCTACCCCCGCAGGCGTACGGGTTCCCCCGAGGCAGGTAGGTTCGAGGTGTGAGCGGCAACAGTAACGAGCACGGCACCCAGCACGACAAGCTTCCGATCCGGATGCTGCACGACCGGGTGCTGGTACGGCAGGACAGCAGTGAGGGCGAGCGGCGTTCGGGCGGCGGGATCCTGATCCCGGCGACGGCGGCGGTGGGCCGTCGGCTGGCCTGGGCGGAGGTCGTGGCGGTCGGGCAGAACGTCCGGACGGTGGAGCCGGGTGACCGGGTCCTGTACGACCCGGAGGACCGTGCCGAGGTCGAGGTGCGGGGCGTGGCGTACGTGCTGATGCGCGAGCGCGATCTGCACGCGGTCGCCGCCGACCGCTTCGAGGGGTCGGAGGACTCCACGGGGCTGTACCTGTAGTACCTGAGACCTGTAGTACCTGAGCGGTACGGGGCCGGTGACGATCGTCACCGGCCCCTCGTGCCTGCCCTTTGCTAGCCTCGGTGGGCACAGGCCCTGGCGGCCTGGTACCGGATCTCCGCCCGACGAGACGCGCCGTACCGGGCGATCCGATCAGCACGGCCGTAAAGACGACGCACCCCCGTTCCGAGTTCAACCTCCGGAGGTGCCGTCATGGCCTGGCTCCTGCTCGTCCTCGCCGGTCTGCTCGAAGTCGCCTGGGCGATCGGTATGAAGTACACCGAGGGTTTCACCCGTCTCGTCCCGAGCCTGTTCACCGGCGCCGGGATCGTCGCCAGCATGCTGCTGCTGTCGTACGCGGCGCGTTCGCTGCCGATCGGTACGGCGTACGGGGTGTGGGTGGGGATCGGTGCGGCGGGCGCGGCGGTCGTCGGGATGACGGCGCTGGGCGAGCCGGTCACCGGGGCCCGCGTCTTCTTCGTCGTCCTGCTGCTGACAGCGGTGGTGGGGCTCAAAGCGACCTCCGGTCACTGAGCCCCACCCGTAGTACCCCTACGGCCCGCGGTCCGGGCCCGTGGTACCGCTATGTCCCTGGTGTTCCTCCGTTGGCTCCGCCGGACGCCGGTCCTGTCGAGGTTCCGGTGCCGGCGGAGGTGTCACCCCCGGTGGCCCCGGTGGACGTGTCGCCTCCCGTGGTACCCGTAGTACCCCCGCCGGAGGCGTCACCTCCGGTGGCTCCCGTGGAGGTGTCGCCGCCCGTGGTACCCGTAGTACCTCCGGCGGAGGTGTCCCCGCCCGTGGTGCCCGGCGTCCCCCCGGTGGCCCCGCCCTGGGCGGCCCCGCCCTGCGTGGCGCCCTGGTTCTGTCCCTGGGTGTTGCCGCCGTCGGTCGCCCCGGCGCTGGGCTCGCCCCCGTTGTCGGGGCCGGTGGGGTCGGTGTCGGAGGGCGTGGACGGCGGGTTCTGGACGACGTCGGCGCCGTCCTGGAGGCGGAGGTCGAAGTCGGAGGCGGGGGTGCCCTTGAGGGCGTCCTTCATGAACTGCGCCCAGATCTCGGTCGGCGCCCCACCGCCGTTGACGCGCGGGAGGCCCATGGCGCCGTACAGCGACTTGTGCGCGGCGGTCTGCGGGTCCTGGCCCATGACGGAGACGACGGTGGCGAGATCGGGGGTGTAGCCGGCGAACCAGGCGGCCTGGTCCTCCTCGGCGGTGCCGGTCTTGCCCGCGGCGGGGCGGCCGACGGCCTGGGCGGCGGTGGCGGTGCCGTTCTCGACGACGCTCTGGAGGATCGCGGTGGTGGTGTCGGCGGCCTCGCGGCTGACGGCCTGGCTGGTCTTCTGGGCGGGCAGCTCGATGGTGGTCCTGCCGTCCTTGGTGATCTTGTCGATCAGGGTGTACGTGCCGTGCTTGCCGTGGTTGGCGAGGGTGGCGTACGCCTCGGCCATGTCGAGGACGCTGGCGGTGGCGACGCCGAGGGCGACCGAGGGGTAGGGGTTGAGCTCCGGAGTACTACGGGGCAGCCCGAGCGCGATCGCGGTGTCCTTGACCTTGGCGGGGCCGACGTCGACGGCCATCTGGGCGTACACGGAGTTCACGGACTTGTCCGTCGCGGTGCGCACGGTGATGTCGCCGTAGTTGACGTCGTCCTCGTTGGCGGGGTTGTAGCCGCCGCCGGACCAGCCCTGGACGGGGCGCTTGTTGGTGCCGTCGTACACCGTGTTCGGCGTGATGGTGCGGCCGTCCTGGGTGGTGGAGCCGTTGTCGACGGCGGAGGTGAAGACGAACGGCTTGAAGGTGGAGCCGACCTGGAAGTCCTGGCGGGTCGCGTTGTTCGTGTACTGCTTGACGTAGTCGATGCCGCCGTACATGGCGAGGACCTTGCCGGTCTTGGGGTCGACGGCGGCGCCGCCCGCGCGCACGTAGGTGTCGACCTTGCGGTTCTTCTTGTCGAGCTTGGCCATCAGGTTGTCGTCGACGGCCTTGACGAAGGCGTCCTGCTTGGTCTTCTCCAGGGTGGTGGTGATGCGGTAGCCGCCGGCGTCGAGCTCTTCCTCGGTGAGGACGTTGTTGTCCTTGAGGTAGTCCTTGATGGCGGTGACGATGTAGCCGCGCTGCCCGGACATGCCGGTGGCGGCGCCGCTGGACTCCAGGGGCGTCGGGAACTTCATGCCCGTCCGCTTGGACTGCTCCAGCCAGCCCTTCTTGACCATGCCGTCGAGGACGTAGTTCCAGCGGGCCTCGGCCGCGCCCTTGTTCTCGGGGTGGGCGATGACGTCGTACTCGCTGGGGGCGTTGAGCAGGGCGGCGAGGTAGGCGCCCTGGCCGGGGGTGAGGGCGGTGGCGTCGACCCCGTAGTACGCCTGGGCGGCGGCCTGGATGCCGTACGCGTTACGTCCGAAGTACGACGTGTTCAGGTAGCCCTCGAGGATCTTGTCCTTGCTCTGTTCCTGGTCCAGCTTGATGGAGATGAAGAACTCCTTGACCTTGCGGGAGACGGTCTGCTCCTGCGCGAGGTAGTAGTTCTTCACGTACTGCTGGGTGATGGTGGAGCCGGACTGCTTGCCCTTGCCCATCGCGGTGTTGAGGCCGGCGCGGAGCATCGCCTTGGGGTCGATGGCGGACTCGCTGTAGAAGTCGCGGTCCTCGGCGGCGAGCACGGCGTGCTGGGCGTCCTTGGAGATCTGCGCGAGGGTGACGTTCTCGCGGTTGACCTCGCCGTCGCGGGCGATCTCGGTGCCGTCCGCGTAGAGGTAGAGGTTGGACTGCTTGGTGGCGAGCGCGTTGGCCGGGGGGATCTTGACCATCGAGTAGCCGAGGTAGAACAGGCCGACGACGGCGAGGACGCCGACGATGAAGGTGCCGAGCACTATGCGCCAGGTGGGGATCAGCCGCCGCCACCCGGTCCGCTTCGGCCGCTTGGCCTTCTTGCCGCCCTCAGGGGCGTCCGGGGCGTCCGGGACGCCCGTGGCGTCGCCCAGGGGCTCTCTCGGCGCCCACCCCTGGGTCGGTCGCTGCGGCTGCGGCTCGTCGCTCATGTGTTGCTCGGACTCCTGTGCGTACCTGGTGCTCTGGCGGGTCTGTCGTTTCTCGCGCGGCGTGCTTCGCTTCGTGGTGCTCGTCGTCGCTCGGTCGTGCTCGTCGTGCTCGATTTTCGCGCGCCCCTGGTTTGAAGACTCTCGCACCATGCGAACCGTTCCCGGCAATCGGCACGCGTTGGCCGGGAAAACGCGTGGCACGTCACCGTTCCTGCGCACTAGGCTCCTGCGCTTCGGTGCCGTGCGAGGAACGTCACAGGGAGAGGGGTGCTTGCCGTGGGTCCGGCGCGGTTGTACGTGGCCGTCGCGGTGGGGGGTTTCCGACGGTACGCGACGTACCGGGTCGCGACTGCCGCCGGGGTGTTCACGAACACGGTCTTCGGCCTGATCCTGGTCTATACCTATCTCGCGCTGTGGGACGAGCGCCCGCATCTCGGAGGATACGACCAGTCGGAGGCCGTGACGTACGTCTGGCTGGGCCAGGCCCTCTTCGCGACGCTCGCGCTGCAGAGCGGCGGCATGGAGACCGACCTGATGGAGCGGATCCGCACGGGCGACGTCGCCGTCGACCTGTACCGCCCGGTCGACCTCCAGCTGTGGTGGCTCGCGGCGGACCTGGGGCGCGCGGCGTTCCAGCTGGTCGGCCGGGGTGTGATCCCGTTCGTGGTGGGCGCCCTGCTCTTCCCGACGGCCCTGCCGCACGACCCGGTGCGCTGGCTGTGGTTCCTGTGCGCGCTGGTCCTGGCGGCGCTGGTGAGCTTCGGCATCCGCTTCCTGGTCGCGCTGTCCGCGTTCTGGCTCATGGACGGCACGGGCGCCCTCCAGGTGATGATGATCACCGGCCTGTTCTGCTCGGGCATGACGCTGCCGCTGAACGCCTTCCCGGGCGCCCTCGGGGACGTCGTCCAGGCCCTCCCGTGGGCCGCCCAGCTCCAGATGCCCGCCGACCTCCTGATGGGCAAGACGGGCGCCCTGCACGTCTTCGCCTTCCAGGCGGCCTGGGCGCTGGTCCTGCTGGCCGCCGGTCGCCTCCTGGTGACGGTCGCCACGCGAAGGGTGGTGGTCCAGGGTGGCTGACCTGCTTCCGGACAGCGTGGGCAACCGGTTCACGGAGGGCGTGCGCGCGTACCGGCTGATCGCCGGCATGTGGATCCGCTCCACCCTCACCTACCGGGCGTCGTTCGCGATGACCCTGGTCAGCGGCCTGCTGCTGACCGGCCTCGACTTCGTCGGGATCCTGCTGATGTTCTCGCAGGTCGACAGCCTCGGCGGCTACACGCTGCCCGAGGTGGCCTTCCTGTACGGCCTGGCGGGCATGTCGTTCGGGATCGCGGACCTCGCGATCGGCTCGGTGGCCCGCCTCGGCACGCGCGTGCGCGACGGTTCCCTCGACACCCTCCTCGTGCGCCCCGCGCCCGTGCTCGCGCAGGTCGCGGCGGACCGCTTCGCGCTGCGCCGGCTCAGCCGCATCACCCAGGGCGCCCTGATCTTCGGGTACGCGCTCACCGCGCTCGACGTCCACTGGACGCCGGAGAAGGTGCTCCTCGTGCCGGTGACCGTGCTGTCCGGCGGGGCGATCTTCTCGGCGGTGTTCGTCGCGGGCGGCGCGTTCCAGTTCATCGCCCAGGACGCGGCGGAGGTGCAGGCGGCGTTCACCTACGGCGGGGGGACGATGCTCCAGTACCCGCCGACCGTGTTCGCCAAGGAGGTGCTGCGCGGCGTGACGTTCGTCTTCCCGCTGGCGTTCGTCAACTGGGTCCCCGCGTCATATGTGTTGGGCCGCCCCTACCCGCTCGGACTGCCCGAAGGGGCCGCGTGGGCACCGCCGTTGGTGGCGGCGCTGTGCTGCGCGCTCACCGGGCTGGTGTGGCGGGCGGGCGTCAGGTCGTACCGGAGCACAGGGAGCTGAACCGTGACCGATTTCATCGAGGTCGACGGCGTGGAGAAGGTGTTCGACGTCCGCAGGAAGACCGGCTTCCTGCGGCGTGAACGCACGCAGGTGCGCGCGGTGGACTCGCTGTCGTTCACCGTCGGACGCGGTGAGATGGTCGGCTACATCGGCCCGAACGGCGCCGGCAAGTCGACGACCATCAAGATGCTGACCGGCATCCTCACTCCGAGCGGGGGCCGGCTGCGCGTCGCCGGCATCGACCCCGCGCGCGAGCGCACGCGCCTGGCCCACCGCATCGGCGTGGTCTTCGGCCAGCGCACGACCCTGTGGTGGGACCTCCCGCTCATCGACTCGTACCGCCTGATGCACCGCATGTACCGCATCCCGGACGCCCGTTACGCCGCCAACCTGGACCGTCTCGTCGAACTCCTCGGCCTCGCCGACCTGCTGGACCGCCCGGTGCGCCAGCTGTCCCTCGGGCAGCGGATGCGCGGCGACATCGCGGCGGCCCTCCTGCACGACCCCGACGTCCTCTACCTCGACGAGCCGACGATCGGGCTCGACGTCGTCTCCAAGGCCAAGGTCCGCGACTTCCTGCGGGAGCTGAACGCCGAACGCGGCACGACCGTCCTGCTCACCACCCACGACCTCCAGGACATCGAACAGCTCTGCAAGCGCGTGATGGTCATCGACCACGGCCGCATGATGTACGACGGTCCGCTCGCCGGGCTCCATGAGGCGGGCGAGAGCGAGCGCGTCCTCGTCGTCGACCTGGAGCGTGAACTCCCGCCCATCGACGCGGGCGCGCCCGCGCGTGTGGTGCGCGTCGAGGGGCCACGCCAGTGGCTCGCGTTCCCGGCGTCCGCGTCGGCGGCTCCGCTGGTCGCGCGGATCGCGGCGGAGTATCCGCTGGTGGACCTGTCGGTGCGGGAGCCGGACATCGAGACGGTGATCGCCGAGATGCTGCGCTCGCTGGGGGACGGCCGGGGCGCCGGGAACACCGGGGGCACCCCCAAACCCCCGCCGGACCGGGCAACGGCGTAGTGCCGTACGCCAGTTGCTCGTAGGCTGGCCGTATGACGGAGCACTCCCCGGAACTGCGCGCATCCGACGCCGACCGCGAACGGGTCGCGGAGATCCTGCGGGACGCCCTCGCCGAGGGGCGCCTCGACATGGAGGAGTTCGAGGAACGCCTGGAGGCGACCTACAAGGCGCGCACGTACGGCGAGCTGACGCCGATCACCCGTGACCTGCCCGCGCCGGGCGGTGGCCCGCAGGCGCCGGTGAGCCTCGTCAAGGAGCCGCCGGCGAACGGGGACTGGACCGGCCGGGTGGTCGGCGGCGGGGAGGAGTCGCCGAGCTGGGCCGTGGCGGTGATGGGCGGCTTCCAGCGCAAGGGGCGGTGGACGGTGCCCCGGCGGATGAACTGCGTCGTCTTCTGGGGCGGCGGCGAACTCGACCTGCGCGAGGCGGACTTCTCCGCCGGCGAGGTCCAGATCAACTGCGTGGCGATCATGGGCGGTATCGACGTCGTCGTCCCGCCCGGCGTCGAGGTCGTGTCCAAGGGCGTCGGGATCATGGGCGACTTCAGCCACCGGGAGAGCGGGGTGCCCGCCGGGCCGGGGGCGCCGCGTGTGGTGATCACCGGGGTCGCGTTCTGGGGCGCGGTGGGCATCGAGCGGAAGCGGACGAAGGCGGCGCTGCGGCAGGAGAAGCTGGAGCGGCGGGAGGCGCGGAGGCAGTTGCGGGAAGAACGGCGGGAGGAACGCCGGGGGGATCATCGGCGGATGCTGGAGGGGCATCACGACGTGGTGCGGGATCTGCTGGGGGAGCACCGGGAGCGGCGTGAGCAGCGTGAACGACGGGAGGGTCACCCGCGCGAGTGACAGGCGGGGCGGCGGGAACCGACGGGACTCCTCTCCCGTTCCAGGAGCAAGAAGGACAATGGGGAGGAGATCGCCGAGCGGGTGGAGCCTATGGAGCGCAGTGGAGTGGATGTGGAGGGGGCCGGGGGCGTGCGGGGTGCGGGTGACGCCGGGGGCGTGTCGAGTGCCCGGGGTGTCGGGGACGCGCCGGGTGCCGGGGGCGTCGGGAGTGCGTCGGGCGTCGGGAGGCCGTCGGGTGCCGGGGGCGCTGCCCCCTCGTACCGGACGATGACCGCCTTCACGGAGGCCGACGAGGAGCGGCGGCGCGGGGTGCGCCGGATGAAGCTCACCGCGACGGGCCTGCTGCTCTTCGTGGCCGTGGTGTACGTGCTGGCGAAGTGGGCCGACCACCAGGGCGCGGACGCCTGGGCGGGGTACGTGGCCGCCGCCGCCGAGGCCGGCATGGTCGGCGCGCTCGCCGACTGGTTCGCCGTGACCGCCCTCTTCCGCCACCCCATGGGCCTGCCCATCCCGCACACGGCGATCATCCCCACCAAGAAGGACGCCTTGGGGGTGTCCCTGGGCGAGTTCGTCGGCGAGAACTTCCTCTCCGAGGACGTCGTACGCCAGCGCCTGCGCTCCGTCGGCATCGGCAGCAGGCTCGGCGCCTGGCTCGCCGAGCCGCAGAACACCGACCGCGTCACCGCCGAGCTGGCGACCGCCCTGCGCGGGGCGCTCGCGGTACTGCGCGACTCCGACGTCCAGGCGGTCGTCGGCGAGGCGATCACCCGGCGCGCGGACGCACAGGAGATCGCGCCCGGCATCGGCAAGATGCTGGAGAAGGTCGTCGCCGACGGCGGCCACCGGCGGGCCGTCGACCTGGTGGTCACGCGGGCGCACGACTGGCTGATCGCGCACAGCGACTCCGTGATGGACGCCGTCGAGGGCGGGGCGCCCGGCTGGACGCCCCGGTTCGTCGACAAGCGGATCGGCGAGCGCGTCTACAAGGAGCTGCTGCGCTTCGTCACCGAGATGCGCGACATGCCCTCGCACCCCGCGCGCGGTGCCCTCGACCGGTTCCTCACCGACTTCGCCGCCGACCTCCAGTCCGACACGGACACCCGCGCGCGGGTCGAACGCCTCAAGACCGAGGTGCTGGGCCGGGGCGAGGTCCAGGACCTCATCGCGTCCGCCTGGACCGCCGTCCGCTCCATGATCGTCGCCGCCGCCGAGGACGAGCGCAGCGAGCTGCGGCTGCGCGTGCGGGCCGCGCTGCTGTCGCTCGGCGCGCGGATGGCCGCCGAGCCCTCCGTCCAGGGGAAGGTGGACGGGTGGGTCGAGGGGGCCGCCGTCCACGTCGTGACGACGTACCGCAAGGAGATCACGTCGCTGATCACGGACACCGTCGCCGGGTGGGACGCGGAGCACACGACGCGGAAGATCGAGGCGCACATCGGGCGGGATCTGCAGTTCATCCGGATCAACGGGACGGTGGTGGGGGCGCTCGCGGGGGTGCTGATCTATACGGTGTCGCGGGCTGTGGGGGGTTGAGGGGTGGTGGATCGGGAGGCGGTGCCGGTGCCGCCGGTGCCTGTGCCGGTGGGCTGGGGGCCGGTGGCGGGCTGAGGGGTGCGGTTCCTGTTGCGGCGGCGCAGGAGGAGGAAGCCGGCGGCGAGGGTGGTGATGCCGGTGGCGGTGGCCCAGGGGGTGAGGTCGGCGGGGGTGCCGGTGGCGGCGAGGTCGGTGGGGGTGGGGGTGAGGGAGGGTGAGGAGGTGCCGGTGGACTGGCCGGTGCCGGTGCCGGTGCCGGTGCCGGTGCCCGTGCCGGTGCGGGGGTCGGTCGGGGCGGGAGTGGGGGCAGGGCCGGCGGCGGCGTCGGTCTGCGGCTGCCGGCCGCTCTGTCGGCTCGTGGACTTGTCGCGGGTGAACGCGAGGGTGCCGAAGCCGAGTTGGTCGTAGCCGCCGCTGTTGGGGCCGTAGTCGCCGCCGCCTCCCTCGGGGGCGGACCTCGCGGCGACGCGGGTGACGTACGAGGCGTCGAGGCCGCGGCGCTTCGTGTAGTGATTGGCGATCATCGCCCAGACCGGGCGGGTCGCGTTAGGGTCGACGCCGGCCGCCGCGGACGCCGTCTCGCTGCCGGACCAGCCGCCGATCGCGCCCTTGCGGCGGGTGTTGGGGGTGTACGGGACGGACTCGCCGAGGCACCACTTCGCGACGTACTGGGCGCCCTTCAGGAACCGGCTGTCGTCGTACCCGTACAGGTCGACGCCCTGGTTCCAGGCCATCTCGCAGACGGTGCCCATGAGGCCGACGCCCAGCAGGGTGTGGCCCTGGTCGCGGCCGGCCTCCAGCCACTCGGCGAGGCCGTCGTCGTGCACGACGGGGATCGCGTTCCTGACCGCGCCCAGGCCCTCGCCGTTCTTGAAGTAGTCGACGGCGCGGGCGACTTGGGCTCTGTCGTCGCAGAAGACGCCGGTGGCCAGGACGCAGGCGAGGGCGGTGAGGTCCCAGTTCGGCCAGTAGTTGGTGAGGACCGCGTTGTTGTGGTGCAGCAGGAAGCTGTCGCTGAGCGGGGCGAAGACCTCGGTGAGCATCGTGCGGAAGCGGTCGAGGTCGAAGTCCGGGTGGTCGCGGACGAGTTCGGCGGCGTTCGCGGCCTGGTAGCCGTAGAGGCCCGCCGCGAGGAAGCGGTCCGCCGAGCCCTCGATCGACGTCAGCGTGGCCGACCAGGCGTTCAGGATCCGCACGGCGGTGTCGGCGTGGGCCTCCTCGCCGCCGACGTGGTACCGCAGGCCGTTCTGGTAGGCGGCGTGCAGGTCGTTGTAGAGGACCGCGTAGTTCTGCGGGCTGCCCGCGCCCCGGTACACCGTCTTCTGCGGGTTGGGGTTCCAGCCGGACTGGGAGTGCCGGTTGGCGGTGAGCTTCGCGTAACCGGCGGTGTAGGGGGTCGCGCCGGCCTTGACCTTGGTGGCCATGCGGGTCAGGTCGGCGGTGGTGTGGAGCAGGCCGGGGTGGGCGTAGGCGGCGGGGGCCGCCGTCGCGGGTGCGGCCGTCGGGAGGGTGAGGGTGGCGGCGGCTCCGGTGAGGGCGGTGGTCTTGAGGAGGGTGCGTCGGGTGAGGTGCATGTGGGGGGAGACGGGGTGGGGGCTGGGGCGATAACGAAAAGTGGGGGGAGGGGGTGGGTATTACGGGTACGGGGTGTCGGGCGTCGGCTGCCGTGCTTGTCGGGCCGTACCCGTAATACCCGTACACCTTTTGAGCCGCCTGGCATCGGACCCCTGGTACCCGTACACCTTCCGGGTCACCTGGCACCGGACCCGTGTCCCCGTAACCCCCGTAGCCTCCGTAGTACCCGTACGTCCCCCGGCCCGCCTGCCCTCTGGCGAGAACCCGTTGCCCCCTGTCAATCCCGCCACTTCTCCAAGATCCTTGCCCCTCATACCGTCGCCGTATGACCAAGCTCCTCCTCGCCCTGCACGTTCTCGCCGCGATCATCGCCGTCGGTCCGGTCACGGTCGCCGCCAGTATGTTCCCGCCCGCCGCGCGCAGGATGCTGGCCGAGCCGGAGGACGAGCGGGCGGGGGCCTCCGTGCGGCTGCTGCACCGGATCTGCCGGGCGTACGCCGCGGTCGGCATCGCGGTACCGGTGCTGGGGTTCGCCACGGCGGGCGCGATGGGGGTGATGGGGGACGCGTGGCTGATCGCGTCGACGGTGCTGACGGTCGCCGCCGCGCTCGTCCTGGTCGTCCTCGTGCTGCCCCGGCAGGAAGTCCTGGTCGAGGGCGGGGGAAGCCCGCGGATGACCGTCCGACTCGCCATGTTCACCGGCGTGTTCAACCTGCTGTGGGCGACGGTGACGGTCCTGATGATCGTGCGGCCGGGCTCGACGACGGGCGCGTGAAGTGATGGGGACGGGGCGGCGCCGGGGCGGCGCCGGGGCGGCGCCGGGTGGCACCGGGGTGGCGGAAAGCCGGTGCCTGCCTAGGATCTCGTCATGCATACCGTGGCCGTGCTCGCGCTGGACGGAGTCATCCCCTTCGACCTCTCCCTGCCGATCGACACCTTCGGCTGGGCGCGGCTGCCGGACGGGCGTCGGCCGTACGACGTGAAGGTGTGCGGCCTGCGGGCGGGGGCGGACGTACAAGTCGGCATGGGGGCGGGGCCGTTCACGATGCGCCCGCCGCACGGTCTCGAACTGCTCGCCGAGGCCGACACGATCGTCCTGCCCGGCGTGGAGGACCCGCCGGCCGTACTGCCGGCGGGAGTCGGCGAGGCGCTGCGCGAGGCGGCGGCGAACGGGACGAGGATCGCGTCCGTCTGCGTGGGCGCGTTCCTCTTCGCGGCGACGGGCCTGCTGGACGGCCTGCGGGCCACGACCCACTGGTTCGCGGCCGCGGACCTGGCCGCACGTTTCCCCCAAGTCGACGTGGATCCCGACGTGTTGTACGTCGACAACGGGCAGTTCCTGACGTCGGCGGGGGCCGCGGCTGCGATGGACATGTGCCTGCACATGGTGCGTAGGGACCACGGCTCGGCAGTCGCCGCGCACACCGCCCGCATGTGTGTCATGCCGCTCGAACGCGAGGGTGGGCAGGCGCAGTTCATCGTCCACGACCTGCCCCCGGCGCCGTCCGGGGCGACTCTGGAACCCCTGCTGGAGTGGCTGGAGGCCGAGTGCGCACGGGAGTTGACGCTGGATCAGATCGCCGCGCGGGCCGGCACGAGCGCGCGGACACTGAACCGGAGGTTCCGGGAGCAGACCGGGACGACGCCGCTCAGGTGGCTGCATCGGGCGAGGGTGCGGCGGGCCCAGTATCTGCTGGAGACGACGTCGTATCCGGTCGAGCGGATCGCGGCGCAGGTGGGGTTCGGGTCGCCGACGGCATTCCGGGAACGGTTCCGGAGAGTGGTGGGGACGAGTCCGCAGGGGTACCGGCGGGCGTTCCGGGGCGAGGAGGGCTGAGGGTCGTACGGGTACGACCCCTAACTCTGCCGGGGTAGCTCTGGAGAGTGAGACGCCGTCGGCGCCGCGTCAGTAGGAGCCCTGGAGGTTCAGCACCCCTGGGGGGATGAGCCACCCTGCCCCTGGGGGGATGAGCTGCCCTGCCTGCTCAGCGACCCTGCCTGCTCAGCCAGCCTGCCGACTCAGTCACCCTTGCGGTCCGCGACCGCCCACGACGCGAGCGCGACGGCCCCGGCGACCCCGAACACGGACGGCCAGGCCCCGACCTTCTTGGCCAGCGGGTGGGACCCGGCGAACGCGGCGAGGTACGCGGCACCGAGCGCCCCCGCGGCCTTCCCGCCGGCCCGCTCCTTCCACTGCCAGGCGGCAGCGGCCCCCGCGCCGGCGAGCACGACCCCGCCGAGCTGCCGCTTCTTGGTCCAGCGGGCGACACCGTACCCGCCGACGAGCCCACCGGCGGCGACGAGAGAGCTGGGAACCTTGGCCACGGGATACCTCCTAGGGATTTCCCCCGAGGCTAACCCCGACAAGACGGCCCTCCTCGAACCTGAGCCCGTCACTGTCAACTTCTACGGCGGTGTCGATTCGGCGAAACCGGGCAGGAGCGCTGGGGGAAGCACAGGGAAACCCGAGCGGAAAAGAGAAGAATGACCACGCCGAAGCCTCACGCGACCACCCCGAAGCCGACCGTGAGTACCCCGAGTACTACGGGGACGAAGATCCCGGCCCCCAGGCACTCGCTGGTCCGCACGCCCGAGAGCTGGCCCCGCTTCATCGCGAGGGTGAGAAGCACGGGCCAGTACCCCACCGAGGCGGAGGCGGAGCGAGTCACCCGCACCACACTCAAGACCCTCTCCCCCCACCTCCCCGCTCCTGACCGGACGTCCCTGACCCGAACCCTCCCCCCAGAGGCGGCGCACCTCCTCACCGCCCACCCGTACGACCCGAACTCCCCCGTCCGGGCGACGGAGTTCGTGGACAAGGTGGCCGCCCGCCTGAACAACACCCCGCCGGACAAGGCACGTTGGCACGTCACCTCGGTACTGACCGTCCTGTCCCACTTCGCGGGCCCCACCACGACCAACCACCTGATCGCCCAACTCCCCCAGGGCTACGCACTGTTGTTCGGCAAGGCGGAACTGACGAGAAACGGCTGAGGCGAGGGGGTGGGAGGGACGGAGAACCGCAGGCCGCAGCCGACGCACCCCGGAAGAATCCCACACCATGACGGCCCCCGAACCTGCCCCCGCCCCCCTCCGCACCCTGACCACCTCCACCGGCACCCGCATCGCCTACAAGGACGAACACCCACCACACCCCGACCCCCTCCTCCCCCCGTTCCTCCTCCTGCACGGCCTGGCAGGCCACTTGGGCGAATGGAACGACCTCACCACCCGCCTCCTGGCCGACGGCCACCGAGTGATCCGCTACGACGCCGCAGGCCACGGCGCCAGCACCCGCACCCCACCGGACATGTCGAGAAAAGCGGCGGCGGCCGACGCGCACACGGTTCTGACGACCCTGAAAGCACGCCCCGCGATCCTGGTGGGCCAGTCCCTGGGCGGCCTCACCGCCCTCCTGACGGCAGCGACCCACCCCTCCGCGGTCAAGGCCCTGATCCTCATAGAAGCGACCCCCGCCGCAGCCGCCCCCGACCTCCCCACCCAGATCGCGACCTGGCTGGACACCTGGCCCACCCCCTTCCCCTCCTACCGATCCGCCGTCACCTTCTTCGGCCACCCCTCCTGGGCCGACGGCCTGGACTGGCACACGGACGGCACCGGCCATCCCCGCATCACCCCCGAGAAGATGATCGAAGCAGCCCACGACCCCGCCACCCGCTCCTACTGGGACTCCTGGACGACCCTCCGCTGTCCCACCCTGGTAGTACGGGGCGCACAGGGTTCCACCCCCGCATCACAACTCACCGCGATGCACACCCACCGCCCCACCGAAACCCACCTCACCACCATCCCGAACGCCGGCCACGACGTCCACCTGGACCGGCCGGAGGAACTGCACGAGGCGATCTCAACGTTCCTCGACCACCTCTGAGAAGAACCCCAGGCCCGGATCCTCCGGCGTCCCGACGAGCAACGCGCGGTCGAGGAGGACGTTGTTGTGCTCACAACTCGTCTCCGGGAGCATCACGCAGGCGTGACAGGCGGCGAGGTTGGTGCCGCCGGTGCCGGACGCCTCGGACTCGACGCAGAGGGGGTCGGACGAGCACCACTCGGCGCGCCGGACGGCCGAGCGGATCGTCCGGGCCAGGCGCTCGGGTTCGCCCTGGGCGACGAGCCCGCCGAGGCTGCCCGCGGAGTCGCTGGTCGCGGTGTGGACGAGGACCCCCGCCATGTCGTCGGCGGCGTACAGGCGCTCGCGCAGTGCGGCGGCCGGGTAACCCGCCTCCAGACTCCACTCGTCGACGAGGACATGGGCCAGGGTGTGCAGCAGGACCATGCGGGGGGTGGCGGGGGAGAGGGGGATCGGAGCCGTGTCCCCCGCGCGCTGCTCCAGCAGTTTCTGGTGGGCGGCGCGCATCCTCTCGACCCGGTGCGTCACCGCGTCCGTCTTCTCCCAGGCGCCGAGTCGTTCCTCGTCCAGGCGGAGGAAGACCCCTTCGCCGTGGACCTGCATGGCGGGGAGCCACGGCAGCGTGGTGTCGGAGAGCGGGACCTCGTTCGATCCGGTCGTCGTGTCGGGCTCGGCGAGGCGGGTGAACGCCGCCAGAGCCCGTACCTCGCGAAGCTTCTTGACCAGCATCGGGCCCGTCACGCCGAGGGGACGGAGCACGGTCGGGTCACCGATCGGCGTCTCGCAGACGAACTGCTCCTCGTGGGAACGCTCGCGCTCGTCGTTCCCCGCGCGCAGTCGCTCGTACTCCTTCTCGCGCAGGGCCCGGTAGCGGTGGTCGAAGGTGACCTCGGCCTCCCCCTGGGCGTCCTCCTCGCGCTCCGCGGCGAGGAGCGTCATCACCTCTTCGGCCGAGAGCGGGCTCGCGCCCTTGAAGACGACCTTGAGGGCGGCCTCCACCTCGACACGGCTCTCCAGACTCCGAAGCACGTCCCAGTGCTCCGCGAGCGGATCCGCCCGCCCGTCGCTCCACGGCGGGATGGAGAGCGCGGACTTCAGCACGGGCTGCCACACGGCCGAGGAGCCACGCTGAAGGGTGCGCGGGGTCAGGGGGCAGGGCTTGAGGTCGGAGAAGGACGTACCGAGCCAGGGGCGGGCGCCGAGACAGCGAAGTCCCAGATCCTTGAGGGCGTTTCTGCGGAACGACCCCTCCATCGACACCTCCGGCACCCCACAGGTGCACGAGACGAGGATCGACCGGAGCGACGAACTACGGCCGGACGTACGCAGTTTGAGGATCCCGCCGCACTGCCCGGCGATCGTGGCGCCCCGCTCGGTGCTGCGGTGCACCCACTGCCGGTACGGGAACTCGTCCAAGTGCCCCCCCTCGCAGGCGATCACGAAACGGGACGGGACGAGGTCGACCTCGCACGTGCCGCAGACGCTCCTGCCGGGCGGCGGGTTGAAGTCGCGGTGCCGGCGCAGGTCGCCGCACTCGGGGCAGGAGTGCATCAGGGGGAACCGGCGGACTCGGACGCCGTCCCTGCTGGTGTCGTCGGACGCGGGCGGCAGCCGGAAGTACCGGACGCCCAGGAGCCGGGCGAGACGCCGTTCGTGGATCACCGGGGCCTCGTCCGCGCTCCACTGTTCGTCGGCCCGGTCGAGACCGGAGACGATGAAGGACTCCTGGTCGACGGCCACGAGCGAGCCCACGCCGTACGTGGTGATCGCCTGCGCGCGCCGGACCGTGCCCCGGCGGGGCAGGTTGCGGGCGGGCGCGGCGTCGCTCGCGCCGGCCCGGCGGCGGCGTGCGGGGGGCGGGGTCATCGGGATGCCTCCATGAACAGGGCGGACTCGGCGTCGACGTCGCGCAGGCTCCACAGCGTGGGCCATGCCTCGGCGTCCGCGGACTCGTCGTCGTACGACTTCAGGAGCGAGGGGACACGACTGCCCCGCCGGGGTTCGAAGAGCAGGCTGCCGTGGGTGTCGGCCTCGGCGCACCACCACTCGACGAACTCGTCGAAGGCGCGGGCCACCGCGCCGGCCTCCTCCTGCGTCACCGCGCGGACACGCTCCAGCAGCACCGGCTTGATCTCCTCGTACAGCAGGTGCTCGTAGGACTCGACCCGCCCCGCCGCCTCGTTCTCCCGCGCGGCCGGGACGAGGATCCGGGCCAGGGCGACGATCACCGCGTGCAGTCCCCGCTCACGGGCGCGGGCCGAGAAGGGGGTCACCGAGGTGGACTCGACCTCGCGGTACAGCGCCGAGTGGAAGTGCGCGAAGTTCTCGTAGTGGGAGCGGTCGCGGGAACGGGTCGCGTTGAGCATGACGGCGACGAGTCCGGGATGGGCGCGGCCGACGCGGCTGGTGGCCTGGATGTACTCGGCGGTGGTCTGCGGCTGGCCCATGACGGCCATCAGACCGAGCCGGTCCACGTCGACGCCCACGGCGATCATGTTGGTGGCGAGGAGGACGTCCACCGTGTCCTCGTCGGGGAGCCGCCTCTCGATGCCCTTGAGCCGGGAGGGGATCTCGCTGGCGTCGACCCGACTCGTCAGCTCCGAGTAGTTGGCCACGGTACGGACGGGCACCCCCTCGCGCTCGGCGAGCAGTTCCAGGTAGGCCACCACGTCGTCGTGGACCTGGAGTTCGGCGGCGGACAGCAGCCGGAGGCTGTTGAAGTAGCCGACGAGGCTCCAGTACGCGTCACGCGTCGCGTCGTCCGTGTCGGCGTTCCGGGCCCGGTGCAGGAGGGTCGCGTACGTCCGGATCAGCAGGGTCGACTGACTCGTGCCCGGGGCCAGGAGACCGACGTAGCGGCGGCTCGACTTCTCCTCGCGCGGGGTCTCCACGGCGAACCAGGAGTCGCGGGAGTCCAGACCGGCGGGCGGGAACTGCCGCACCTCACGCGCGAACAGGTGCCGGCCCTGGTCGGCGGCGCGGCGGATGGTCGCCGTGGAGGCGATCACCTTGGGACGGTTCGCGAGCGCGTCCACGGCGGTCTCGTACAGGCCGGTGAGTGTCCCCAACGGGCCCGAGATCAGGTGGAGTTCGTCCTGGACGATCAACTCGGGCGGCGGAGTGGGGTCGTTCGGGTCGTCACGGTTGAACAGGGCGGCGGTGTCCGGGCGCCACGGCATCGAGGCGAACTTGTCGACGGTGGCGATCACGAGGGTGGGACGGGCGTCGTACACCGCCTCGTCGATCAGGTGGACCGGCAGGCCGTCGGCGAAGTCGCAGCCGGCGCCGGGGCAGCGGACGCGCATCCGCCGAGCCTCCTCGTCGACCTCGTACGCGCGGGCGTCGAAGCGGGTGCCGCACCAGGGGCAGGCGTGCAACTGGACGGGGTTCTCGGTGGTGAGCCGCTTGCCGGGGTCCCCGTGCAGCTCGGCGAGCTTCCGCGCGGCCTCGGCCAGCTTGTTGGGGGTCGCCGAACGCCCCACCCACATGCCGACGGAGAACTCCTCGCCGCCCAGCTCGGGCAGGTCGCGACGCATGCGCTCCATGGCGCACAGCAGGATCGCGGCACGCTCGAACTGTTGGAGCGTGAGCAGCCGCAGGGTGTAGCGCATGAGGACGGTGACGCCGCCGCCGGCCGTGCCCCGGCGGATCCGGCGCAGGAACGAGGTGAGCGCGATCAGCCCCAGGTACGCCTCCGTCTTGCCACCGCCGGTGGGGAACCACAACAGGTCGGAGACCCCGCGGTCGCGGTGCTCGGGGTCGTCGATGCCCGCCAGACAGAGCAGCAGGAACGCGATCTGGAAGGGGCGCCAGCGGCCCGCGGCCGGGTCGGGGGAGCCGGCGCGGCCGTTCTTCACCCACACGCTGCGGGCCCGCTGATCGGCCATCACCCGGTTCGCCAGGCGGAACGCCCGCATCAGGTCGGGCTCGGACTCCAGCAGGTCGACGCCCTCCCGGATCCGGCCGAGCGCTTCACGGCACGCCGCCACCTGCGCCAGGGCGGGCTCACCGTGCGGGGTGTCGGCCAGGGCGTCCGCCTCGGTCGCCTTGCGGTCGATCCACCTCTCGTAGCCCGTGGCGAGCCCCCGCAGCGCGTCCAGGATCTCGGCGTCCTCGCCCTCCGCCAGGCCGAGCATGGACAGGGCCGAGCTGTCGATCTCCGGGTTGGAGTCGGTGAGCAGCACCTCCACGGAGGGCACGAACGCGCTGCGCACCTCGGCGACGGCGGCCAGGACGGTGTCGGTCACACCGATCGGCGGCGGCGTCCAGTCCCACTCGGCGGCGCAGCCGTGACCGACCGCGAAGGTCGGGGCGTGCCGGTGCAGCAACCGGCTGGTGGTGACGTCGTCGTCGGAGGACCCCGCCGGGGCGGGGCGTTCGACGAAGACGGAGGCACCGTTCGCCGCGCGGACCGTGAGCCCGCACTGGAACAGGGAGAACGCGTCCTGGAGCTCGCGCTCGCCGACCCGGTGGGTGTTGACCAGGGTGACGGTGATCGTGACCGTGCCGGTGACCGGGTCGGGTCGGCGGACGTTGGCGCTCAGCGCGACCCCGTCGGCGAGTTCCCTCTCCCACCTGGGATCGGGCGCGGACACGTCGATCTCCTGCTCGGGCAGGACGAGTTCCCGGCGCCGCCACTGCTCCCGCTGGTCGGAGGTGGTGCGGGCCTCGGCGCGCCGGGCCGGCACCGGCCTGCCCTCCGCGTCGGTGGGCACGTAGACGGCGGCGCGCGCCGCGACCACGATCGCCCGCGTGCCCCGGGCCACCGCGAACGTGAGCCCCATGGACGAGGGACGCCGTGCCCGCGCCGCGCCGACCTCCCGCGCGGTGCCGGACTCCTCGACATCGTCCTTCGCGCGCTGAGGTTCGTCGTCCAGGCCGTCGTGCTCGGCCTCGTCCTCCGCCAACCGTCGCGCCGCCGCCGCGTCCGCCGCGCGGGGATACAGCACGCCGGTCGGGTAACGGTCGATCGGCGCGTCCTGGGTCAGGACCTCGTCCCGGTCGTCCGGCCCGGCGTCCGGGGCCGGGCCGAGGAGTTCGCGACGGAGCCCCACCAGCAGTTCCTCGTCCCGGACCCGATAGTGCTCGGCGTGCCGGCCCGTGACCCGCGTCATGCGTCCCGCTCCTCGTCGTCCGTCCGTCGAAATCTTCCGATCCCGGTGAGCCGGGGGACGATCCACACGCCCCGCTCGCCGAGCCCCGCGTTGGCACCGGCGGCGACACCGCCCGACACGGTCTCCAGGGTGTCGACCCGCAGCCCGTGGATCTCGTCGGGCCACCACGGGTCCCACGCCCGGTTCACCTTCTGCACCTGGAACAACTCCTCGCGGAACCGCTCCGACATCTCGCCGATCTCCCGTCCCTCGTGCGTCAACGCGTACGGCGGACTCTGGAACTCACCCATCGGCATGTCGTGCCGCTTGCGCAGCACCACCTCCGACCCGGGGCCCACCCGTTCGAGGAGGTATGCCTGGGTCGCCGGCGCGTCGGTCGCGGAACCGGGCGGAGTGTCCCGGCAGACGTCACCCGCCTCGGCGACGACGCCGAACCGGTCGTACGACCGCCACCCCCCCACGTACCGGCGGCCGTTCTTCCGGCCCCCCGCCCTCTTGAGGATCGGCGGCTCCGGCGGCGCCGCGTGATAGAGGTCCTGGCGGGCGCGCGTCATCGCCACGTACAGGGCCCGCGCCTCGGCCGGCAGGTCCAACTCCTCCTTGTGCAGCTTGCGCAGCTCGGCGACGGACGGCGGGGTCAGGACGATCACCCGGTCGAACTCCAGGCCCTTGGCCCGGTGCACGGTGGAGACGACGATCCGCGCCGCCTCCGGGTCGGCCGCCTCGTCCGGGAATCTGCCGTCGACGACCGTCCCGCGCAACCGCTCCAGGTCGAGGAACCCGCGCCCGGCCGACCGCGTGGCCCGCCGCAGCACCGTCCACAGGGCGTCCGCGTTCGGCTCGTACGGCAGCGGGATCCCCGCCAGCAGGGCGCGGAACCGGTCCTCGGTGAGACCGGTCGCCCCGGTACGGCGCAACAGCTCCGCCACCCAGTACGGCACCGGCCGCTCCTCCAGGGGACGCCGCAGCCGGTGCTCGACGCCGTGCTCGTACAACAGACCGGAGACCACCAGGGCCTGGCGGTTGTCGCGGGTGAGGATCGCGCAGGTGTCGGTGAGGTCGCGCAGCCCGTCCAGCACGAAGCCGTCGGTGAGGTCGCCCATGCCGTTCGCCGGTTCCAGGAGCAGATCGCGCAACTCCTCGTAGAGTTCCGCCGCCTCGTCCGCGTCGGTGACCTCCTGGAGGCGGGGGCCGTACGGCAACGCGATCCGGGCCTCGGGCGTGATCGCCCGGAAGTTCCGGGTGAGACGCAGCTCCACCAGGTCGTCGGGGTACGAGCACCGCAGCCACTCGAAGAACCGGCCGGTCTCGTCGGCGCGTTCGACCGGGTCCTCGATCTGGAAGCCGTAGACCGACTGGGCGGCGTCGCCGACCACGGTGAAGCCGCACGTCTCCTGGTAGCGGTCGAGCAGCGTCTCCACCAGCTCCCGGCGCACCCCCAACAGGTCCTGCACCTCGTCGATCACCACATGGGCGGGCGGCGTCGCGTCACCGGCCTCCAGCGCGCCCTTCCCGACCGCCTCGGCTGCCGCCCCGATCCGCTCGTCGAAGGACGCCGCGCCCCACTCCCGGTCCGGGTACGCCTGGACGAGCACCCCGTACGCCCACGCGTCGAAGGTCTGCGCCCGCACCCGCCGGGCACGCTCCCCGTGCCGGGCGATCCGCTCCCGCAACTCACGGGCGGCGGCCCGGGAGAAGGTCAGCACCAGGATCTCGGCGGCCTCCAGAGCCTCCTCGGGATCCTCGTGCCCGCACAGCGCGTCCAGCCGACGCACCAGCGTGTGCGTCTTCCCCGCCCCGGCCCCGGCCGTGACCAGCACCCGCGCGTCCCAGGGCTGCTCGACCACGGCCCGCTGCTCGTCGGTGAGCGGTGGGCTGTCGAGATAGGCGTCGGTCACGTGCGGCTCCACAGGTGCTCGAACTGGGTGAAGGCGAGCTGGGTGTCGAAGTTGGCGATGTTGTCGCTGACGTTGAGGATCAGGCAGCTCTCCTTGCCGCCGTTCTTGGGCCCGCGCAGGCCGCGGCCGATCATCTGCTGGTACACGTTGGTGCTGTAGACCGGGCGGGCCACGACCACCGCGCGGGTCGCCGGAGCGTCGAAACCCTGGGTGAGGACACCGTAGTTGGTGAGCACCCGGGTGCGGCCGCTGCGGAAGTTCTCGATACGGGTACGGCGGTCCTGCGCGCTGGTCGTCGAGTCCACGGCGGCGGACGGCACACCCCGGTCGTTGAGCATGGCCGCCAGGTACTTGGCGTTGTCGACGGACGTGGCGAAGAGCAAAGTCGGCCAGTCGTCCGGCAGTTCGGCCACCGAGTCGACGATCCGTCGGCTGCGCTCGTGGTCGTCGGCGAGTCGTTGCTCGGCGGCTCGGGAGAGCATCGCCATGCGGTCGGCGTAGGTCTTCTCGTCCTGGGTCAGTTCGATCCGACCGCCTTCCAGGGTGCGGTGCTCGACCTGGGCGAGCATGCCCCACTCCTGGAGGTCGCGGTACGGGTCGCCCGAGGGGAAGACACCCTCGTCGAGACGCCTGTCGCCGAAGCGGGTGACCAGACGGCGGGTCTCGTCCTCGTTCCTGTTGCGGAACGGGGTCGCGGTCAGGCCCAGCAGATGCCGACCGGTCTCGTACTGGGTCAGGCCCAACTCCCCCAGGATCTGGGTGTATCGCTTGGAGATGGCGAAGTGCGCCTCGTCCACGATCACCAGCGCGGCCTGCCGCAGCCACGCGTACTGGTCGGTGCCAAGACAGCGTTCCAGCTTCGCGTCGGTGGCGACCACGAGATGGGGGTGATCGACGACGTTCCCGACCTCGTTGCCGCTCCAGAGCCGGCTGATGGTGAGCGGGCGTTCCGCTCCGACCTTGCTCCAGACGAACTTCCAGCTCTGCACGGCCTGTTCGCACAGCTCCTCGGTCTGGGCGATCCACAGCAGGGGGCCCTTGAGGTCGCCGACGCGCTTGACCCAGCGGATCACGGCCTCGGCGGTGACCCGGGTCTTGCCGGCGCCGGTGGGCAGCGAGAGCATGCCGCGCTGCGGCGCCAACCGGTCGAGCATCGTGGAGATGTTGCGGACCAGATCCTCCTGGTAGGTGTGGAGGCTCGGGAAGTCCCGGGGGCCCGCGACGGTCTCGGACGAGGGCGGAGCCGGAGTCCGCGATCCGGCGAACGCGGCCGGCAGCCTCAGATCAGAGACGAACGCGACGGCCGCCGCCGAACCCGTGTAACCGACCGGCGCGTCGGGGAACCGGGCCTGGATGTCCCGGGCGTGCTGCTGGAGCACGCCGTCGCCGTGCGCGTTGAACGCCATCTGCGCGATCCGGCGCCCCGTCGGCTCCGTGCCGTCGGTCGCCCGCAGCTCGGCCTCCATCAGCCCCTCGGGGAGCCCGGAGCGGAGCGCGTCCGCACCGATCAGGAGCTCGATCTTGTCGACCACGTCCTCGGTGTCGCGCACGGCCTTCCGCGCGGCCCGCATCGAGCTGTCCCGCTCCATGCGCTCCTGCTGCTCCAGTACGGCCTTGCAGCCCGCCGCCCCGAGCCCCAGCCCCAGCTCGGCGTCGATCAGCCGCAGCATCGGCTCGGGTGCCAGCGGCACGCGGACCTTCACCGTGTTGTCCTGCCGGACGGACTTCAACGGAGAGGCGTGCGTGCCGTTCGGGGTCCGGGTGACCTCCTCCAGCTCGCCGCACCGCTGTACCAGACTGTTGCGGTTGGCGCCGTTCAACCGCTGCCGCAGGGCCGGGTACAACTCGACCAGCGGAACGGGCTCGCCCTCCGGGACCTCGCGGGTCTCCTTGCTGATCACGTCGGAGTAGCGGAGCATGCCCCACTTCTCGACCATCAGCTCGGCGTCGTCGGTCGTCGGCACGAGCAGCGCGGGCAACTGCTCGGCACGCAGCGCCCGGTACTCGGCGGTGCCGACGGCGACGGTGATCTCGCCGTCGGGGCGGGTGCCCCAGGCGTCCCCGATCCGGCACCGGGTCAGGGAGTCCTCGGGGAAGTCCGCGCCGAACCGGGTCAGCATCACGTAGGTGGCGCCCACGAAGGTGTCGTCCTCGCTGCGGGACACCTCGTCGAGGAGCGTGACCCAGCGGTCGGCCGGGACCTCGTCGACGGTGGTCGGCAGGCGCAGCTTGCGGGCCTTCTCGGGGGAGAGGTCGGCGACCGGCAGCACGTCGCGGTAGCCGGCGAGCTGAGGCCCGACGGCCTCCGTGAGCGGCTTGATCCCCTGGGAGGTGGAGACGGTGCCGTACTGCTTGAGCAGCCAGCGGATGGGTGAGATCACCGCCTTGCGGGTGCCGGCCTGCGCGCCCACCTGGAGCGTCCAGTTGTCCACCACGGCGTCGTCGGGCAGCGCCTTCAGGAAGGCGGCGCGGGACTCCTCGGAGAGCGCGCGGAAGAGGTGGAGCGGGCCGCCGATCGCGGCGCCCTCGAACTTCGTCCGGCTCAGCGAGGGGCGCGGCGCGCTGGGGGCCAGGTTGCGCAGGTAGGCGGCGTGGACGGCCTCCCGGTACTCCTCGAACCACTGCTCGCCCACCTCGGGGCGCACCCCACCGACCGGCCGTTCCCGCAGGCCGACCTGGGCGAAGAAGGGCGCGTCGTCGGAGTGGAACCCCATGTCGACGGCGACGCTCGGGTCGCGTTCCGCGGTCACCACGGTGCCCGGCAGCATGCAGTCCTCGATCGGCCGGAACTGCCCGGCGGCGGTGCGGACGCGGAGCGTCGAGCGCGGGTCGGGGACCCGCTCCAGGACCTTGTGCGCCAGGTGACGGACACCGGCCTGGCGGAACAGCTCCCAGAACCGTTCCCAGTCCGACCCGGCGTAGTGCTCGAAGCCCTGGTCGAGCACGCTGACGAACCGCCCCTCGGCGTCGGCCTCCCGGATGCCGAGGACGTTGAGCGCGTGGGCCAGCGACGGGTCCTGGGCGAGTTCGTCGACGACGTACACCGTGGACTCGCGCAGACCGCCCTGGTCGGCGCGGCGGAACACCTTGCCGGGCACGGGGGGGACCAGGCCGTGCTCCTCGGTGAGGACGATGTGGGCCCTGCGGGCCTCCTCGGCGAGCGAGGGACGGACCTCGATCATGTCCGCGAGGATGCGGACGGCGGCCTTCGACGCCTCGACGCTGCCGCTCTCGACCAGGGCCTCCAGCCACTCGCGGACGCCGGCCCGCTCGTGCCCGGCCGCGTTGAGGATGTGTTCGACCTTTCCGGAGCGCAGGGTGTCCACCTCGACGCTCGGGTGCAGCCAGTTCGAGGGGCGCCCGGGGCACTCGTGCCACATCCGCAGCCAACGGGACAGGCTCTTGAGGTCCTTCTCGGGGCGCGGGTGGACCTTCAGCTCGGCGGGGACGCGCAGGACGCCGTCCTGGTCGGGCAGCGACGGACGGTTGGCGGCGCGGGCCCAGATCTCGCGGGTCAGGAACTCGTCGGCCCAGCTGATCGACTCCTTCACACGGCCGGGCAGCAGCGGGAGGTAGGCACCCGGGTCCTCGGCGGGAGCCAGCGCGGGGAGCGAGTCGACGACCAACTCCGCCGCCACCCGGATCATCTCCTGGTTGAACGGGGAGGAGTCCAAAAGGTTCTGTCGATCCTCATTTGTCTTCCAGGCGCCGTTGAGGATGCCGCTCAGCGACATCTCGTACTTGGTGGGGAAGAAGGACCAGAACTTGCCGCGACCCCGTGCCCGCGAGCTGACGTACAGGCCGCTCTCCGGGTCCTTCTCCAGGGCGGGGACGGCCCAGGAGAGGTCCAGCGAGACTCGATCGTGCAACTCACCGGCGTCCGCGCGGGCCACCGGACCGGGTTCGTGGGGGGTGGTGAACACCCGCCACCGGTCGGTGGAGGCGGCCTTGCCGGTCCGCTCCTCGACCACGGTGTGCAGGTCGCCGGCCTGCCGGGCGGTGAGCACCCGACGCGCCAGGGGCCGGGGCCGGCGATCCTCCAGCACCACCTTCGCGACGTGCGGCGAGAAGAGCTGGAAGCCGACCGGGAACTCCTCACGCGGCTCGCCGTGGTCCTTGGCCCGACCGCCGTGCATGTCCTTGCCCAGCCGGTCGTCGGCCTTCGGGAGCAGGGGGAGGCGGACGACGGTCGTCGCCCAGGTCAGCAGCTCGTTCAGGACCGGGTCGGTGGCGCGCTCCGCCTGCGCGTCGAGGGGCCGGGCCATCCGCAGGACGGGAGCGTCGAAGCGCTCGCCGTACCGTTCCATGACGCCCGGCACGGCCCTGATCTGCTCGTACGACCAGGCGCGGTCGAATCCGAAATTCCCGGAGCGGCTGAAGAACTGCGGAGTGTCGGTCACCACGAGAACGGATTTCACCCCGACCCCGAAACGCCCGATCTGGCCACCGCGCTTTTTCGACATGCTCATCCGGAGGATGGTCTCCGCGCCTTCCGGAGTCACCTCGGTTCCCTCGTTCGCGCAGTACAGATGGTTTTCCGTGAGGACGACCTGAACTCGCCCCCCGGGCTCGCCGGCGATTTCGTCGGCCGCGTTCTGCACCAATTCGAAAAGCTGACGGTCGCCGTATCCACCCTGTGTGATACGGCGTTCCCCGTTCGCGTGCTCGGCCACGAGACCGGGGTCCACGGCATAGGTCGCGAGAACGCGGGACGATTGTTCGAGAACTGTCTGGATTACCGGTGAGGAGGACACTGCTTCCGCACTCCCGTGAGTGTCGAGGTCCGAGCGAAGGGTCGGGCAACGGGCCGGCCGCCGACTTTTTCGTGCATTCTGCAGCAGTCGGCCCGTGCTCGTTCGCTTTATGAGGTTTTGTACGTGCGTGCCGGTGGGCGTGTGGTAGTGTGCCGCTGACCTGCGAGGATGTCAGGGCGAGGGCGGCTCCTCGTCCGGCAGGTCGAGGTCCGGCTTCTCGACCACCTCGGGGAAGCGCTCGAGGATGTCGAACAATTCGGCCTTCGTCTTCGCCGTCTGGACACTGAGCATGAAGGCGCTCTTGTCCCGGCCCGAGAGTTCGATGAATCCGGAGAGGTTCTCGAAGTCGTTCTCATCCATGGAAGTAACCCGCCCCTGTCATGTCGACGTAGTGATACAGGGGTGCACCGGGCGCACGCCCCCAACATGGATAGCTGTTCTCGGAACCGAGATCTTCTACCCCTGAAAAACCGTAGCGGGTCTCGGACCCGTGTCGCCAGTCCCTTTGGGAAACGTGGCGCCGTAAAGCGCTGATGTCGGATGTCGTGTGGACGGCCTGCCTCCCCGTGGATGATTTTGGACGCACTTCTCCCAAGGCCGCCCGTTTTCCTCGATTTCGAGTTCCACGAGCGGGGCAGAAGTCCCGCCACGCTGAATTGAACGGCAACCGGCCGCAGGCGTCAACCTGAACTGCTGTTCGTGTTTACGAGTTCGCCGAACAAGATGGACTTACGGGTGTGAAATGTAGATATTCGGACAAGTTGGGTACCCGACTGAAGCGGCTCGACCGGTCGGCTCGATCAACTGTTGGTTGACGTGATCTCTCGTGTCAAATTAAGCTCGTGGTCTTGACAGCACACGGCCCGCACGGGAGCCGGAGGGGAGAGCAGGTGGCGCGTGGAGACAGGTGAGGAGTTCGGACCGTGGCTGGCCCGTCAGCTCAAGCTCACGGGGAAGACCCAGGCCGAACTGGCCGATGAACTCGAACTGACCCGGGCCGCCGTCTCCGCGTGGATCACCGGGAGGTCGACCCCCCGCCCGGCCGTGATGGAGAAGATCGCCAGGGCGCTCAACACGGACGTCGGCACGGTGCACACCCGCACCACCGACACCCAGGCCGGCCTCCCGATCACCTGGTACCACCGTCCCGGATACGACGACGGCGGCCGGGACCTCGGCAACGCCGCGGCCTTCGCCTTCGACGCCGACGTACAGGTCCTCGCCCGCGAGACCTGCCAGAACAGCCTCGACGAGCGCCGCAAGGAGACCGGCCGTCCCGTCAGGGTCCGCTACACCCTGCACGAGCTGACGGGGAAGTTCCTCGACGACTTCCGCGACGCGATCCTCTGGAACGACCTCTTCCCGCACTACGCCGCCGTCTCGGAGACCGCCGCGCACCAGAAGGTCGGCCGGGTCGTCGACGCCGGGGTGCGCGACATGTACGAGAAGGGTCGACTGATCCTGCTGCGTGTCGACGACTACAACGCGTCCGGACTCACCGGCGACGACTACGCGGACGGCAAGTTCGCCGCCGTCGTCAGGCGCCAGCTGGAGAGCCTGAAGTCCGGTCCCGGCGCGGGGGGTTCGTACGGCCTCGGCAAGGCGACCCTGTGGGCCACCAGCGCGCTCGGTCTCGTCCTCATCAACTCCACCCTCTCCGAGCCGCACGAGGGACGTACCGAGCGGCGGGTCATCGGCCGACTCGAACTGCCCTGGCGGGAGGTCGACGGCAGGACGTACGCGGGCCCCGCCTGGTTCGGGCGCCCCGACCCCGACACCCGCAACGCCGAGGTCGCCCGTTCCTGGTGGGCGGACGAGAAGACCGTGGAGCGTCTGCACCTCACCAGGGAGAGCGACGAACCGGGCACCTCGTTCCTCGTCGTCGGCGCGCAGGACATGGCCGGACTCCATGAGGACGACGAGAAGGACGCGGACGCCGGGGACGAGGACACCCGCGACATCGGCAGGATGCACCGCCGGCTGGTCGAGGCGTTGGGACGCGACTTCTGGGCCGCGATGACCGGCGGGGGCGGCAGACTCCCCCTCCTGGAGGTCTTCGTCCGCGCGATGCGCAACGGCGAGGTCGTCGAGGAGGAGCGGCAGATCGATCCGTCCGTCGAACAACCCTCCCGGACCCGTGCCCTGCGCGCCTACTACGAGGGAACCACCGTGGACCGGTTCACCGAGGCCGGTCAGGTGGTGGCCCGGAGAGTACCCCTCAGTCTCCCGCTGTCCGGGGGTGGCAGGGGAAGCCACGGGACGCACCAGGCGGTTCTGCTGGTCACCGACTCCGCCACCGACGCCGAGCAGAAGAAGAACGGGCGGCCGAACCAGGTGCACTCGCTCCGAGGCAACCGTATGACCGTCAAGAGGGCGACGGTCCCGAACCTTCCGCTCGGGACCAACCCCTTCCAGGCCGTTGTCCTCGTGGGCGAGGCCGTCGAGGAGTCGACCCCCTTCGCCCGGGACGCCGAGGACTTCCTGCGCGCGGCCGAACCCCCCGAGCACGACAACTGGAAGCAGACGGAGGAGCTGACCCTGCGCTGGTCGCCCTCCGCGTACCGACGGATCAACGCGCTGACCACCGAGGTCAACAACGCGGTCAGGGAACTGGTCGCACGACCGAGGCGCGGCGCCACCGAGGGCGGCGAAGCCCTCCGCAGCGCGTTGACCGTGAAGAAGAAGCCGAAGGCCAAGGTCCCGACCGGTCCGGTGGTGCCGGAGCTGGACGGTCTCGAAGCGTCGATCGGCGACGCGGGGGAGTGGCGGATCACCGCGGAGGTGAAGATCCCGCGCGGCGACGAGATCGTCCCGATGGTGCCGGTCGCCCAACTCGACGTGCGCTCCGGCGGCCGTCCCAGGCTGGACTGGGCCGAGCTCGTGGCGGTCGAGGGCTGCGAGGTGGAGAACGGGACCCTGCGGTTCCCGCCCGGCACACGGCGCGCCAGGTTCCAGGGCTCCACCGACGTCACCAGCCACCCGGTCAAGGCCACGTACTCCCGCCTCGTCGTCGAACTGCGCACCGGAAAGGGGGAGTGACGGGTGAAGATCTATCCGTACAAGCGGCTCAACCGGCCGGTCGCGCTCAGGGTGACCTCGGTCTCCCTCAAGCTCCCCGACGGCTCCTGGGACAAGCTGGAGACCACCGCCTACTCGACCCAGCAGCAGACCGTCGCGCTCGGCGTCGCGGGCCACTCCGACTGGGTGAGCGCCCGGATCGGCCTCTCCGTGACACTGCCGCCCGGGGCGAACGCGCCGGACGCGGCCTGGTCCGACCTGCGGGTCCTCGCCGTGCTGACCGACGGCGAGACCAACCTCCGTACGTCTTCGGACCTCACGCGTGACACGGACGACGGCCACGACTGGTCGGGTTCCGTCGACGTGCACAGGGACGACCACCTGGGAAGGGTCTCCCTCGCCGCGTACGCCGTGGGGACGGTGGACGAGGTGCCGGGGAGATCGGTCGCCGAGACCGACCGGAGCTGGATCGTGGACACGGTGTCCGACGATCCGGTCCAGGAACTCCGACTGGAGGTCCGCCGGGCGTCGTTCAGGAACAGCGCGCGGGAATGGCTGCGGTCGTACGCCGACGCGCCCTGGATCGTCGACGTCTCCGCCAGGGTTCCCACGGTGTTCGTGAACACTGACGTGGAGGGGATCGCGGGGTTGTTGGACTGCGAGGGCTCGGGTGTCGACAGCAAGGTGCGCGACCTTCTGGTCGCACAGATGTCCACGGACGCCTGGACGGCGGTGTTCCAGGGCGCCATCGGGGACCTGGAGGTGGAACCCGGTACAGGCCCGGTCTTCCCGACCGACTGGCGGGGCGAGGTGCTGAGGGAGATGCTTCCGGACATCGTCCCCGGTGTGCATGTCGAGGAGGCGCTGCGCCAGGTGCACCGCCGTCGTACGGGTGACTCGGGCTGGGTGGAGCTCCAGACGCGTGTCCACTACGCGGCGGTCCGCCGCGCCGACGCCACCAAGGCGCTCGTCCATGTGGTTCGTGGGCTGGAGCAGATGAACCGGGAGAGCGAGACGTGATCGACAAACCGAGCCATGTTCCTGAGTACTTGGCGCTGCTCGCCGCCTCGGACGCCGATCAGTTCCTCACCGAGGGCCTGCTCAAGGGTGAGGAGGTGCACGCCGGCATCGATCTGGCCAAGGTCGTCGAGTCGTTTCCGACACGTGAGGCCAGGCGATCGGCCGAGCCGATCCGGAGCCTGGTCGAGGACGCCATGTACGCGTTCGCGGAGGACCGCCCCAAGGCCGACGCGTGGCTCGCGCCACGGCTCCACGCGACCCTGCGTCTGACGCGGAGGGAGGCGGCGGAGAAGCGTCTGTGGAACCACCTGGCTCTGGCCGTGGCTCCCGACTACGTCGTCTGGAGGCATCTGGGGAAGGAGCGCGTCAGCGCGGAGCGCTTCCGAGGAGCCGCGGACCGTCAGTGCTTCTCCCGTCTGTGGTGGGCGGCCGAGCTGTTCCGGAACGGGTCGGACTACGAACCGGTCGAGGCGGCCTGCGGCAGCCAGGACCTCATCCACAACACTCTCCGGCTGGATCTGATCGACCACCGTCCCACGGCCCAGGCTCTGGTCCGACTTCTGAGGAGCGGGCTGGGCGGGCGAGAGGTCAACGCCCTCTGGACCGCGATCAACACGGCCGGAGCCACCCTGATCCACGACGCCCTCGCACCGGACGAACCCCGAGACCCCACCCCCCTGCGGAACTGGATCGCGGCGGCCGAATCGGCACCACCGGTCGACCGGTACAACCTCCCCGAAGGACCCGACGAGGAACCGGTCCCGGAGGACTCGGTGGAAGCGCTCGTCAAGCACTTCACCGAGCTGTTCGAGACCGCGCCGGTCAGAGGGAGGAAGACCGAGGAGTGACCCGGGGGCCCCGGGTCACTCCTCCCCGTCCGCCTTCTTCGCGCGCTTCGGTGCCTGGTCGTCGGACTTCGGGCACCTGGCCGTGCAGGCGTCACCGGCGCCGCAGCCCTCTTCACGCAGCTTGGTCCGCTGGTCGTCCGTGGCCCGGGGCCACGGCTTCCGCAACTCCTCCGGGTCCGGCCGGGGCAGCCCGAGCGCCGCGCTCAGCAGGTGCGCCCCGAACAGCGGCGGTACCGCGTTGCCCACCTGCTGGGCCTGCGCCGTACCGGTCCACGGGTAGTCCGGCGGGAAGCTCTGGAGCATCCCCGCCTCGTTCATGCTGAACCGGGAACCCTCGTGGACGACGTTCTCGTCCAGGTGCTCGAAGACCACGAAGCGAGAGATGCGTCCGGTGACGGTGGCCGCGGGTTGCCGGTCGGTGCGGACCCCGCGCCGGCCCGGGTTCCCCGAGCTGCCGTAGTTCGAGCGGACCAGGAAGCGCCTCTCCCGACCCGGATGCGAACCCACCGGTTCCCCGACGGCGTCCCACATCGACCTCCACTGCGGCAGCGACCGGTCGTCCTCCTCCTGGGGCCGCTCGTCGAGGGTCGGCTGATGGCCCTCCCCGGCGCTCCGGGCGTTCGCCCGGTTCCATTCCTTCGCCTCGTAGGGGCGATGGGTCGGCGCGGGGAGCGCGGGGCGACCGAGTCCCTTGCGCCGGGCGATCAGCACCGCGCGCGACCGGGTCTGCGGCACCCCGTAGGTCTCGGTGTCGAGGACGTCGACGACGGCCTCGTACCGGGTGCCGTCGGGAAGGCCGATCTCCTCCAGCACCTTGGCGTAGTGGAGCCACAGCGCCTCGACCTCGCGGACCTGCTCCAGCACGATGACGTCGTAGGGGCGGTTCTCCCGGCTCGTGCTCCTGGTCGCACGGATCGCGTATCGGAGGGGTTCGAGCACCATCCCGGTGCGCGGATCGGTGAGGGACTTCAGGTCCTCGTCGATCTTCTCGTCAGGGTCGCCCGCCATCAGGCGTTCGATGTACTCCTTGACCTCGTCGAGCGCCTTGCGACCGGCGCCCTTTCCCGCCACCGAGTACGTCTGGCACGGTGGGCCGCCGGCGAGCACGTTGATCTCCGGCGGCAACGCCTCGAAGCGGTCCCTGCGTACCGCGCTGACATCGGCGTGCCAGGTGTCCAACCCGGCCGCGTACCGCGTCAGACACGTGCTCCGGTCCCACTCGATGCCGAGACTCGGGATCTGGAGCGCGTGTCCGCCGACGTCCAGTCCTCCGGGACCCGCGAAGAGGTCCAGGACAAAGGGTTTGTCGAGGATGGACTGGTGGGGCGCCGTGCTGGTCATGTGGCGGAAGTCTAGCCGGCCGCGGACGTCGCCGAGTCCGCCTCGAGAGCTTCGGCGACCGCCCGACCCAACGCCTCCCCGACCGGAGGCGGCGTCGCGTGCCCCACCTGCCGGTACCGCGAGGTCTTGCGGCCGGAGATCTCCCACGAAGGGGGGAAGCTCTGCAACAGGGCCGCCTGTTCGACCGTGATCCTCACCATGCCGTCCCTGCCGAGAGCGGGGTCCCAGACGAAGTCCGATCCGGGGATCTCGTCACCCAGGCTGCCGGCGTTGACGCCCATGGTCGCCCACGTGTTCTTGGCGCCGGTCGGACCCAGGTCGGCGCCGCCACGGTTCTTCGAGCCGCCGACCAGCGTCGGAGCCGGTCTGCTCGCCTGCGCGGCCCAGCGGACGGCGTCCGACCAACCGCGCGAGGCCATGGACGGCCCCAGAGCGGCACCGACGGTCACCGGTTCCCGCACGGTGGGCATCGGCTCGTGGAACGCGCCGGTCCGGTCGACCTTGAGGGCCATCAGGATGCCCTGCTTACGGTTCTGGGGCACTCCGAAGTCGACGGCGTTCAGGACGAACCAGCTGAACCGGTATCCCAGATGGGCCAGTTCGTCCCGAGCGAAGTCATGGAACTCCTGATGGTCGTCGGAGTCGGCGAGCCCGGGGACGTTCTCGATGAGCAGCACCCGGGGCTTGATCGCGTGGACGAGGTAGACGGTGGCCTTCAGCAGCCGCTCCTCCACCCGCGAGTCCGACCGCGCGACGGTCGCGCTCGACCGCACCCTCGGCAGCCCCGCCGAGAGGAGGTCCACGTCATAGCTCTCGGGGTGGTCCTGCGGGTCGAACTCCAGCAGGTCGGTGTGGAGCACGTTCCAGTGCGGTCGGTTCGTCCGCAGGGTGGTGACGGCGTCCTCGTCGTCGTCCAGCAGCAGCCGGGGTTCGAACCCCGCCCGCTCCAGTCCGAGCGCGAGTCCGCCCGCCCCCGAGCACACGTCCACGAAAGTCAGGCCGCTCATGTCTTCCTCCCCTTGATCAGTTCCGCGCGGCGTCGCTCCACCGCCGCCCCCACCCGCACGGCCACCTGCTCGGGAGCCTCGTGCTCCCAGAACCGCAGCACCATCCAGCCCAGCGAGACCAGGTTCTCCGTCGTCTCCCGGTCGCGGGCCATGTTCCGGTCCAGCTTTTCACGCCACCACTGGGCGTTGGCCTTCGGCCGCGTCGCGTGCTGCGGGCACCCGTGCCAGAAACAGCCGTCGATCAGGACGGCCACCTTCGCCCCGGTGAACGCCACGTCGATCCGGCGCCGCGCCATGCCCGGCACCGGGTACTCCACCCGGTAGCGCAGACCCGCGGCGTGGAGCAGGCGCCGTACGGCCAGCTCGGCCGCCGTGTCCTTGCTGGCCTGCCGGGACATGCGCGCGGAGACGCCGGGGGAGGAAGGCTTCACATCGCTCAATGTTGTCGCGCCTCAGGAACGTACGTCGTCACGGTCGATGATCACCGCATCCTGCCGGCCGTCGCCGATCGCCGGATCGGCACCCGCGATCCGCGGCGTGGCCGGAAGCGGACCGGTGTCACGATCTTCACTCCGCCCCGTGACACTCCCCATAAGCGACCCCCGACCCGCACCAGCACTCCGCCCCCCGCTGCGGCGGCCACGCCACCGCGCGCCCGCGTGCCGCCAGTGTCGTCGCGTACTGGGGCAGGAGAGTCGGATCGGACGGGGACGCGCCCTCGGACGCGGCGAACGCCTCGTAGGAGGGGACCGTGCCGGTGACGATGCCGAGGTTGGGGGTGCCGGAGGCGGAGAGCTCGCGCAGGGAGGACTCTATGGTCGACAAGTGGGCGGCGTGGGACGGGTATTCGGCGGCGAGCGCGGGGTACGCCGCGAGGAGTTCGGCGAGTTCGGCGGCGGGCCAGTGGAGGACGGCGACCGGGAACGGACGCGACAACGCCTCGCGGTAGGCGCCGAGTTCGGCGCGCAGACGGGAGATCTCGGCCTCCAGCTCCGCCGGGTTCTCGGAGCCCAACGACCAGACGCGTTTGGGGTCGTGGAGTTCGTCGAGGGAGACGGGGGAGGCGTGGAGGGTGTCGGCGAGGCGGTCCCAGTCGTCGTGGGCCGCGCCCAGCATCCGGCGTACGCGGTGCCGCCCGAAGAGCAACGGGTGTGTGGAGTACGGGGGTTCGGCGACGTCCGTCAGGAGGAGACGGGCGCCGTCGGTGAACGTCGCCTCCGCCTGCTCCAGTTCGTCGTGGGCCTCCAGCGCCTCCGCGACGATCACCCAGGGCGCCGGGTCGCGCGGCGCGGTCACGCGGATGCCGTCGATGATCGCGCGGGCCTCGGCCTCGTGGCCGTACTCCCAGAGGTTGGCCGCTTTCAGGGCGCGGACGAGGTGCGGGGCGTCCAGGGTGTCCGGGGCCGCCAGCAGACGGTCGTACAGAGCGGTTGCTGCCGGGCGGTCGCCGCCCAGTTCCAGGTGGGCCGCCGCCCGCAGCAGGAGCGGTTCCGCGTCCTCGGGGTGGAGGCCGGCGGTGCGTTCCAGGCGGGCGGCTTCGGCGGAGTGGTCGACGTTCTCGGCGGGCGTGTCGGGGCGCATGGACGACACGGTACTGCCCGGCGGGGACGAAGGTGAGGTATCCGCAGGCCGGGGGTGGTCCCACCGGGGCCGGCCCTCGCCGACCCTTAGGGGATCACCGGTCTTCCGGGAGATCCCCTACCTCTCAGGTACCCCCCGGTTACCTCTCAGGTACCCCCGGCTCTCGGCGATCCCGGTCCCCGGCGATCCCGGTCCCCGGGGAGCTCCGGCCCCTGTAGGGCTCCGGCCCTTGAGACCGCCGGCCCGCCCCACCCCGCAAGCCCCTACGCCCCGTAATACCCCCTACACCACCACCCCGTCGATCTGCAGCGTCTGCACCGACTTCGCCGCGAACGGCACCGCGACCGTCTTGCCGGACACCCTGATGTCCGAACGGGCCGTGTAGAGGTCGCCGCCACCGGTCGTGACCGTGTTCCAGCGCGGGACGAGACCCCCCGAGCCACCGGAGACGGTGGTGAAGCGGGACAGGTCGAACGTCAGCGTCTGCGCCGACGTCGCCGTGTTCGCCGCGACGATCACGAGCCGGTTCGCCGACCGGTCGAGCGCCGCGACCGCGTAGCTCACGCCCGTGTCGAGGATCGTCATCCCGGGCCGGATGTGCCGGCTGAACTGGGCCATCACGTAGTACTTCGTCTGTACGGCACCGGGGGTCAGCGTCGCCGCGTCGTACGCGATCATCGCCCAGTTCGACGACGGGTCCATGACCTGCCAGTAGACCCACGCCGTCGGGTGCAGCCAGCGGAAGTCGGAGAGCAGGTTGCTCGCCATGGACATACCGGTGCCGTCGTTGTCCCCGGTCTCGGAGTTCCACAGCTTCTTGCCGGACGTCGTCACAACGTCCGTGTAGAGCAGGTCCCTTCGGCCGCCCGAACCCTGATAGCCGTGCACGTTGACCTGGCTGACGTACCCCTTGGTCGTCGACGAGAACGCGTTCCACGTGCTGCGCGCCGTGTCGTAGTTGGTCTCGTCGCTCGCCGCGATCCGTACGCCGCTCAGGCCCCGCTTGTCCAACTCGCTGCGCATGTACGGGAGTACGGCCGCCTGGACGGCCGCGTCCATGTGGCAGCCCTCCTGCGTGCCGGTCGCCTTCCACCAGTCCGACGCGGGCTCGTTGAAGGGGTCGACCGTCGCGAAGTTCACGCCCCAGTTGTTCTTCGCGTAGAGGGCGACCGCCGCGAGGTGCGAGGCGTGCTGGCGGTAGTTCCAGGTCTGGAGGTTGTTGCCGCCGTCGGCCGCGCCGGACGGGTTGTGGTTCGAACACATCCACCACATGGGGGAGTTGGCGAACAGCTCGGTCGTCGCGCCGCGCGCGACCGCCTTCTGCAGCATCGCCCGCTGCTTGGCGTCCGCCGTCCACTTCCACGCCGACGAGGCGGGGTCCTCGTTGTTCCAGTCCTGCCAGTAGCCCTCGATCTGCTTGAACGCGGGGATGTTGGGCGAGACCACCATCGACTCGCCGTTCACCGAGTTCGAACTGCACGCGCCCAGGTTGTAGCGGGCGATGTTCAGGCCCAGACCGGGCAGCGAAGTGCCGTTGTACGTCGTCGACTTGGTGGTGAAGAAGATGTCGGCGAAGTCGTCCCGGGCGCCGAAGACGTTCGCCCACCAGGCCAGGGACGTGCCCCAGCCCTCCCAAGTGCCGTACGAGGTGGAGGGGTTGACGGAAATCGTCGCATCGGCGTGGGCCGTTCCGGTGGCCAGCGCGGTGCCGAGGAAGGCGCCGCCGCCCGCCGCCAGCAGTGTCCTGCGTCGGATCATGGCTACTCCGCTTCGATCGTCGTCGATCGACGGTTGTGGGGAGGACCGGTCGTTTCGACCGGCCGTGTGGGGGTGCGACAGGAAGCATCAGGTGTGCCGTGCCGAGTTGTCGAGACATCTGACAGCCCTTTCGCAAACCGATGGAAGAAGGGTTCGACGGGACGAACACGACGCCGTGAATTGTGCGGGTCTGGCGAGTTTGGTCCGCATCCCTTATCGTCCCCGCACCCCCGCGACGGGCCTCCCGGACGGGGGACCCGACGTGGCGGAGGTGGTCCCGCGTGCCGAATCCCGTCGTCCGGCACGGAGCCCGGCGCCGAGCCTGGAACCGGGCCTGGAACCGAGACCGGCACCGAGCCCGGCGGCCTGCCCTGGGCCGGCGCTTCCTGTGGACCGGCGCCGAACTCCTGGTCACCGCCGGCGTGTTGGGGCTGCTGCTCGTCGTCCACCAGCTGTGGTGGACCAACCAGGAGGCCAGAGCCGGCGCCGAACGCGAAGTGCGGGCGCTGGAGAGGCAGTGGGGGAGCGGCGGCGCGGACGAGTCGCCCGGGGCGGGGAGACCGGAACCGGAGCGTGGGCCCGCCGCCAACTCCCCTTCCGACGGCGGCTTTTCGCCGGGTACGGAGCCGGCGCCCCGCCGCTCCCAGACGTACGCCGTCCTCGTCCTGCCCCGCATCGGCGTGCGCGTCCCGATCGCCGAGGGCATCGACAAGCGGGACGTCCTCGACAAGGGGTACGCCGGTCACTACCCCGGCACCCAGCAGCCCGGCCGGCCCGGCAACTTCGCCCTCGCCGCCCACCGCAACACCCACGGCGAGCCCTTCCGTCACCTGGACAGGCTCCGGCGCGGGGACACCGTCCGGGTGGAGACGGCGTCCACCCGCCACACGTACGCCGTCGACCGGATCCTGTCGCAGACCTCGGCCCGTGACTCCGGAGTACTACGGGTCCTACCCCGCTCGACCGTCCACCCCGGGTACGGGTACGACATACCCGCGGCGTACATCACCCTGACTACCTGCACGCCGGAGTACACCTCCCGGTACCGGCTGGTGGTGTGGGGGAAGCTGGTGTCCAGCGAAGCGCGGGGTTGACGGCCGGAGCTGGGAGGTGACGGCCAGAGCCCGGAACTGAAGGCCGGGGCTCGGGGGCGACGGCCGAGGGTCGGGACTGAGGGCCGAGGCCCAGGGCTGACGGCCAGGCCCGGCGCTGACGGCGTGACGGCGGCGCCGGAAAAACTCCCCGGCGCGGGAACCACCCGTCGGCCCCGTTCGTCTTCAGGGCACAGGCGGTGATCAATCCGACCGACGGAGAGAGGGGGAGCGCACCATGGAGCGTCTGCTGAGCCGGTCCCCGGCACGCGCGTTCGGCGCGCTGTTCGCCCTCTTCGCCGGCACCCTCCTCCTCGACACCGGCACCCTCTTCACCGCCCTCGCCGTGGCCGCCGCGATCGGCTCGGCGTTCGCCGTCTGCTGCCTCGTCGCCGCGCGCAGCGCCCCGCCCGTCCCGGGCACGCGCATCCGCACGGCGATACGGGACCGGGCCAGACGCACGGCCTTCCTGCCCCAGCGCGACCCCGACGCCTCGGGCCGCTCCCGCCCCCGAGCCCCCGGCCACGCCCTCCGGACGACAACCGCGTAGGGCACACCGGGCAGGACACGCCGGACAGCGCACCTCCGGGCCGCCGAACGCGCCGGGCCGCGAAACAGCCCGGCCGGCGAACCAGGGCTGATCGGCAATCCAGGGCCGGCCCGCGAACAGGGCTGGGCCAGGAAACAACCCCGGCCGCGCACCAGGCCGACCCACCGACCAGCGCCCGCCCGCCCCCGCCCGCCCCGCGCGGAGTCGTCATGCCGCCGCACCACCTCACCCCGGCACGACGAGACCCCCGGAGGGCTCCCCTTGTCCGTCTTCGCGTCCCTGGTAGAGCGGTTCGCCGCCCTGCTCGAACCCCTCTTCCACACCTCCGCGGCCGCCGCCGCGATCATCCTGCTGACCGCGCTCGTACGCCTCCTCGTCCACCCCCTCTCCCGCGCGGCGGCACGCGGCCAGAAAGCGCAGCGGGCGTTGCAGCCGAAGATCGCCGAACTGCGCAAGAAGCACGGGAAGAACCCGGAACGACTCCAGCGCGCGATGCTGGAGCTGCACGCGGCGGAGAAGGTGTCCCCGCTCGCCGGATGCCTGCCGCAGCTGCTCCAACTCCCCGTGTTCTTCGTCCTGTTCTACCTCTTCTCCCGCCCGACGATCGGCGGCGAGACCAACGCCCTGCTCGAACACGACCTGCTGTCCGCGCCGTTGGGCAAGCGGTGGACCGACGCGCTGGGCGACGGCGGGCTGTTCGGGACGGCGGGCCTCGTCTACCTGGCCCTGTTCGCGCTCGTCGCGGTGGTCGCGTGGTTCGGGTACCGGCAGAGCAGGCGCACGATGAGCACGAGCGCGCCGGTGGACCCGGACGGCGCGGTGCCGGGGCTCGGTGCGGTCACCCGGGTGATGCCGTTCATGTCGTTCTTCATGCTGGTCAGTGTCGCCGTCATGCCGCTCGCCGCCGCGCTCTACCTCGTGACCAGCACGGCGTGGGGGACGGCGGAACGGGCGCTGCTCCACAGATGAGCCGAGCGGGCGCGGCGCCCCGCCGACAAACCCGGTCCAGTTCGTGAACCGGGTATTGCGCACGGAACGGCGAGACCGGAGGATCGAGCAGACATCGGATGACTGGGGTCGCCGGGTACGCGTACCGCCAGCGAGGGAGAGGCACGGCCATGAAGCTGCTGCGAGTGGGTACGGCGGGAGCGGAGCGCCCCGCGGCGCTGGATACCGCTGGAGTACTACGGGATCTCTCGGGGATCGTGGACGACGTCGACGGCGCCCTCCTCGCGGACGCGGCGGCCCTGGCACGGGTGAGGGACGCCGTGGCCGGCGGGGAGCTGCCGGTGATCGACGCCGGCGCCGTACGGGTCGGCCCGCCGGTCGGGCGGATCGGGAAGATCGTCTGCATCGGGCTCAACTACCACGACCACGCCCGCGAGACCGGGGCCGAGCCGCCCGCCGAGCCGGTCGTCTTCTTCAAGGCCGCCGACACCGTCGTCGGCCCTTATGACACCGTGCTCGTGCCGCGCAATTCCGTGAAGACCGACTGGGAAGTCGAATTGGCGGTCGTCATCGGCCGTACCGCTCGTTATCTGGAATCCGCCGAGGACGGGCTCGCGCATGTCGGCGGATACGCGGTGGCACACGACGTGTCGGAGCGCGAATTCCAGATCGAGCGCGGCGGGACCTGGGACAAGGGGAAGAACTGCGAGACGTTCAACCCGCTCGGCCCGTGGCTCGTGACCGCCGACGAGGTCCCTGACCCACAGGCCCTCGACCTGCGCCTATGGGTCAACGGCGAGCTGAAGCAGAACGGGACCACGGCCGAGCAGATCTTCCCGGTGGGCGAGGTCGTGCGGTATGTCAGCCACTTCATGACGCTGTATCCCGGGGACGTCATCAATACCGGGACGCCCGCCGGGGTGGCTCTCGGGGAGCCCGAGCCCAAGCCCTATCTCCGTTCCGGCGACGTCGTGGAACTGGAGATCGAAGGGCTCGGGCGACAGCGTCAGGAATTCAAGGACGCCTGAGGGGAGCGAGAATTCGGGGACGCTTGAGAGGAGCGGGAATTCGGAAGGTGCACGGGGAATTCAGCCCTTGCTCAGGAACTCCTCCAGCGCCTCCACCACGAGCTTGTGGTCCTCCAGCTGAGGCAGCCCCGACACCGTCACGGCCCCGACCACCCCCACGCCCTCCACGGTGACCGGGAACGACCCCCCGTGCGCCGCGTACGTGTCCGGATCCAGCCGCGAGGACTCCTCGAAGCTCGTCCCCTTCGCCCTGAACCGCATACCCACCAGGTATGACGCGGACCCGTACCGCTCCACGACCCGGCGCTTGCGGGCGATCCACGCGTCGTTGTCGGGGGACGAGCCGGGCAGGGCGGCATGGAAGAGCTGCTGCCCTGAGCGGTGGATGTCGATCGCCACCGGCGCCTGGCGCTCCCGGGCCAGCTCCACCAGGAGCGAGCCCAGCGCCCAGGCGTCCTCGTGGGTGAACTGCCGGAAGACCAGGCGGCGTTCCTGCGCCTCCAGCTCCGCCAGACTCGGGGTGATCTCGGGGGTGCTCGCCATCACAGGTTCACCGTCGATCCGTCTCGTGCCGAACGGCGGGCCGCCTCCAGGACGTCGAGGGCGGCGGCCGCCTCGACGGCGGAGACCGGGTTCGGCCCGCCGTCGGTCAGTGCCTCGCTGATCGCAGCGTAATAGGCGGGGTAGTCCCCAGGTAGGGTCGGGAAAGCCGTGCCGCCGCCGGTCGCCGGGGACTCCCCGGCGCCGATCCGGCCCCACAGCTCCTCCGGCTCCTCACCCCAGCCGGCCCCCGGCCGCGCGCCCTCGCGCAGCGCCGCCTCCTGCGGGTCGAGCCCGTACTTCACATAGCCCGCCTTCGACCCCAACACCCGGAATCTCGGCCCGAGTTGGGCGGTCGTTGCGGACACGTACAGATGGCTGCGGACGCCGCTCGTGTGCGTCAGCGCGATGAACGTGTCGTCGTCCGTCTCGGCGCCCGGCCGGCGGATGTCCGTCTCGGCGTACACCGACGCGACCGGGCCGAAGAGGACCAGCGCCTGGTCGACGACGTGACTGCCGAGGTCGTACAGCAGACCTCCGATCTCTGTCGGGTCGCCGGACTCGCGCCAGCCGCCCTTCGGCAGCGGACGCCAGCGCTCGAACCGGGACTCGAACCGCCACACGTCTCCGAGTTCACCGTCGGCCAGGAGCTTCTGGAGTGTGCGGAAGTCGTTGTCCCAGCGCCGGTTCTGGAACACGGAGAGCAGCAGGCCGCGCTCCTCGGCGAGGACGGCCAGGGCGCGGGCCTCCTCCGCCGTGCCCGCGATGGGCTTGTCGACGACGACCGGGAGCCCGGCGTCGAGCGCGGCGGTCGCCAGCGGGACGTGCGTCTTGTTCGGGGAGGCGATGACCACCAGGTCCAACTCGCCCGCCCGCACGAGCAGTTCGTCCGGCGTCGCCGCGATCCGGACGTCCGGGTGCGCGGCGCTCGCCTGCGCCTGGCGTTCCGGGTTCGAGGTGACGACCGTGTCGAGGGTCAGGCCCTTCGTCGCGGCGATCAGCGGGGCGTGGAAGACGGAACCCGCGAGGCCGTAGCCGACCAGGCCCACGCGGAGGGGGTTCGCAGCAGCGCCAGTACTCATGGCGTCCACTTTCGCAACGCTGTTGCCAAAGTGCAAGTGCAGGCGAGAATGGGGGCGTGAACAGGACGAACGACCCGGCGCGCACCACCGGCACCAACCTCCTCGCCGTGCGCGGGCACAACACCGCGCTCGTGCTCGACCTGCTGCGCACCGCCGGCGCCGACGGGATCAGCCGGCTCGAACTCGCCGAGCGGACCGGGCTCACCCCGCAGGCCGTCAGCAAGATCACCGCGCGGCTCCGCGAGGACGGGCTCGCGACGGAGGCCGGGTACCGCGCGTCGACCGGGGGCAAGCCGCGCACCGTCCTGCGCCTCGTCCCCGGGGCCGGGCACGCGGTGGGGGTCCACCTCGACCGCGACGAACTACGCGTGGTGCTGGTCCGACTGGACGGGCGGGTGGTCGCCGAACGGCGTACCCCGCTGGACCTCGGGGCGGGTACCTCCGAGGTCGTAGGGGTCGTAGTACGTGAGGTACAGGGGGCGCTCGCGGACGGGGTCGTAGGACTTCTGGGGGTGGGGATCGCCCTTCCGGGTCCGCTGGACCACACGCGCGGGGTGCTCGGCCGGGTCACCGGGTTCCCCGACTGGGACGGCTTTCCCCTACGGGACGTCCTCGCCCGCGCGCTGGACGTCCCGGTCGTCGTCGACAAGGACACCAACGCCGCCGCACTCGGTCTCGCCGTCGCGGGGGAGGGGGACTCGGCGGCCGGTGACGGCGACTCCTTCGCCTACCTCCACCTCGGCACCGGGCTCGGCGCCGGCCTCGTCATCCACGGCACCGTCCACCGGGGCGCGCGCACCGGCGCCGGGGAGTTCGGCCACCAGGTCGTCCTCCTCGACGGCCCCGCCTGCCCCTGCGGCAGGTCCGGCTGCATCGAAGTCCTCTGCCTCACCGCCCTCGCACGGGGCGACCTCGCGGAAGCGGCCCGCGTACTGGGCGTCGGCGCCGCGAACCTCGTCGGCCTGCTCGACATCGACCAGGTCCTCCTGGGCGGGCGCCGGGTGACCCAGACACCGCAGGTGTTCGTGGACGGGGTCTCGGCCGTGGTGGGGGAGGTACCGGTGCGGGTGGCTGACAGCGGGGTGTGGGGGGTCGCGGCAGGGGCGGCCCAGTTGCTGCTGGGGGCTGTGTTCGGGAGGGGGTAGGGGATGTGGCTCGGGTGAGGTACGGGGCTGACGGGGGCGGGGGGCGTGGCTCTGGAGGTGCACGGGGCTGACGGGACGGGGAGGGCCGTAGCTCTGGAGATGTACGGGGCTGACGGGGGTGGTGAGGGCCGTAGCTCGCAAGGTGTACGGGGTTGAGGGGGAGTAGGAGCGCGTAGCTCCGGAGATGTACGGGGCCCGCCAAGCCGCCGCGCCTCGCGGGCGCACGCGCATCATGTGTACGTCGTATGAGCTGAACGAGCGGACTCGCGACCGGCCCCGGAGCGGCGGACCGGCGAACCGCTCCCCCTGCGGCAGGCTCACGTGACCATGCGACCCTGCCCGTCCCTCGCCCGCCGACTAGCCGGGTCCGTCCTCGGCCCCGCCCTCCTCTGCGCCCCCACCTTCCTCGCCACCCCCGCCGCAGCCCTCGCCCTGGACCCTGGAGCCCTGCCCGCGCGGCCGGCGGAGGTGCCCGCCTGCGCGACCCCCGGCACCCGGGACTTCCCGCTCACCGCCCGACTACGAGGTGGACCTGAGAGCTACGAGGCCGGCGGCGGACACGGGGTCTGGTACCTGGACCTCGTGAACACCACCGGCCGGGACTGCACGGGCGTTCACCCCGTGGTCGTACTGGTCGACAGCCAGCGGGAGCTGAGGGCGGACCAGGTCCGGCTGGACTTCTACGAGGGCCGACACCTCCACGCGGTCCACTTCGAGGAGACCGACGCGGACGAACTGGTCGGCCCGTTCGGCGAGGACGCGGGGAGCGCCGAGGACGCCGGAGGCACCGGCCACGCCGATCACACAGAAGGCACCGGCACCGCCGAGCCCCCACAACCCCCCGGCACCCCCGCGGACGGCACAGCCGGCACCCCCGCCGCCAACCCCCCGTTCACCGGCTTCTCCGTCCCCGCCCACCGCACCCTCACCGTGAAACTCCGCCTCGCCCTCACCACCTCCGCCGCCGCGAACGACGTCACCGCTCACGCGGCCGTCGTCCAGCGGCAGGGGGACGACGGCGAATGGGTCGGCCAGTCCAACCCCTACCGGTTCACCGTCGAGGCGGCGGCCGACTCCGACACCGCGCAGGAGACGGGCCCCTCCACCGAGGGGGCCCACGAACTCGCCAGTACGGGTCTCGGACCGGCCGTGGCAAGCGCGGCGGTCATCGCGGGCGGCCTCCTGGTGGCGGGCGCGGGCCTGGTGGCCGCGAGCAGACGGCGCTGACGAGAAGACCGTCCACCGCGATCCCCTACCTCCCCGGAGGTACGCCCACCCGTACCGCGCCCCGGAGGTACGCGTACCCGTACCTCTCCGGTACCCACGCCCGTACCTCCCCGGCACTACGGGCCCGCCCCTACCCCCGAAGTACCCCCCACCCGACCCACCCCGCAGCCCCCAGGAAATCCACCCATTCCCTCAAGATCCGACCTGTGCTTAGTCTGGGCCCCACGACGCGCTCACAGCGCGTTCGCGTACGGCACGGCAGGAGACCCCGCACATGGCAGACCGCAAGCCCATCGAGTCGTGGCTCACCGACATGGACGGTGTGCTGATTCACGAGGGCGTCCCGATCCCGGGGGCCGACGCGTTCCTGAAGAAGCTCCGCGATTCGGGCAAGCCGTTCCTGGTGCTGACGAACAACTCGATCTACACCCCTCGTGACCTGCACGCCAGGCTCCAGCGCATGGGCCTGGACGTCCCGGTGGACAACATCTGGACGTCGGCGCTGGCGACCGCGAAGTTCCTGGACGACCAGCGTCCGAACGGCACGGCGTACGTGATCGGCGAGGCCGGGCTGACGACCGCGCTGCACGACATCGGGTACGTCCTGACCGACCACGAGCCGGACTACGTCGTCCTCGGCGAGACCCGGACGTATTCCTTCGAGGCGATGACGAAGGCGGTCCGCCTGATCAACGACGGCGCCCGTTTCATCTGCACCAACCCGGATGAGACCGGTCCCTCCACAGAGGGACCCCTGCCCGCGACCGGCGCCGTGGCCGCGCTGATCACGAAGGCGACCGGCAAGCAGCCCTACTTCGCGGGCAAGCCGAACCCCCTGATGATGCGGACCGGGCTCAACGCGATCGGCGCGCACTCCGAGAGCAGCGCGATGATCGGCGACCGGATGGACACGGACGTCCTCGCCGGCATCGAGGCGGGCATGCAGACGTACCTGGTGCTGACCGGCCTGACCCGGCCCGAGCAGGTGGAGAACTTCCCGTACCGCCCGTCGAAGGTCGTCGACTCGATCGCCGACCTCGTCGAGCGGATCTGAGGCGGCCCGCGCACCCGCCCCAGCCCGCGCACCCGCCCCGGCCCACCCCGCGAACCCCCACCCGTACGGAGTAGCCCACCCCTACTGAGGGTGCACGAGCCGGACCCGTGGGGGAGCCTCCAGATACCTGGAGGTTTCACGATGGGTTCACCCCGCTTCACACTCCGCACCGGAGTCCTGGCCGCCACCTTCCTGCTCGCCCCGGCGACGCACATGGCGCACCCGGCGTACGCGGCGCACCCGCCGTACGCGGCCCCCGCGGCGGACGGCGGCCGGGGCGTCTCGGTGATCCCGTCGACACCGACGGCCGGCGGCGAGATCGCGCTCAAGGTCAGCGGCTGCACCGGAAAGACGGCGAAAGCGGTCTCCGCCGCCTTCGTCGCGGACGCCCGCCTGATCGGCACGGACGGCACCCTCGCCGGCGAGACGAAGATCCGCACGACGGCCGAGCCGGGCGCCTACGACGTGACGATCACCTGCGCGGACGTCGAGGTCAGAGGCAAGGTCACGGTCGCGGGCCGGGGCGCGACCCCGCACGCCACCCCGGTCGCCCCGGTCCAGGCGGGCGGCGGCGGGGCGGCGGACCGACTCGCGGCCCGGACGGAGCAGCGGGTGGACGACGAGGCGCGGGCCCACCCTCTGACCCAGGGTCACCCCCTACCTCAGGGGGGCTACTCCCCGGCTCAGGGCCACCCCCTGGCCCAACCCCGAGCCACACCCCCTAGTACCTCCCACGCAGTCACCGGCCTCACCCTCGCGGGCCTCGCCGCCCTCGCGGTCCTCGCCCTGCGCGGAGTCCTCCGCAGACGCGGCACCAGAACCCCCGGCCCCGCCCTCGGCCCGGCCCCAGGCCCCGGCACCACCCCCGGCCCCGGAACGGACTGACCCGTGTCCGACCACACCCCCTCCCACGGCCGCCTCCTCACCGGCGTCACCTGGGCGGTCCTGCTCCTCGGCCTCTGGCTGTGGGGCCGCGAAGTCACCGAGGTCCGCCACGGCATATCCACGCCGACGACCGGAGACGTGGCCGCCGTCGGCCGCCCCGAGGACAGTCAACTCCCGCCCGCCGCAACCCCGTTGGGGGCAGCACCCCCGCAGCGCATCGACATCCCCGAACTCGGCGTCCAGGCCCCCGTCGTCGCCCGCGGCCTCGACGCGCGCGGCGCGATCGACCCCCCGCCCTACGACCAGGCGGGCGTCGTCGGCTGGTACGCGGCCGGCGCCACCCCGGGCGCGCGCGGCACCGCGCTGCTCGTCGGCCACGTGGACACGGAGACCCGCCCCGCCGTCTTCTACAAGCTCAGCACGGTGAGGGCGGGCGAGACGGTACGGGTGATGCGCGGCGACGGAAAGGTCGCCGAGTTCACGGTGGACGACGTCCAGGTCGTCCGGCGCGACCGCTTCGACGCCCGACAGGCGTACGGGCCGAGGGAACCGGGCCGGGCCGAGCTGCGGCTGATCACGTGCGGCGGCACCTTCGACCGGGCCAGCCGCAGCTACACGGCGAACGTGATCGTCTCGGCGTACCTCACGGGCACGGGCCCCTGAACGGCGTACCTCGCCGGAGCCACACCCTCGCCGGCCGTCCCTCTCAGGTAGGGGCGGATCCCCACACGGGCCTACCTCGCAGGTACAGGCGGCCCCCTCTACGCGTCCCTACGGCCTACCCCGCCAGTACAGGCGGACCCCCATCCGGCGTACCCCCCAGGTGCAACCCCCGCTCCGCGACCCGCGCGGACGCACCTGCCCCGGTCGGCGGCCCGCTCCCCCGAAACCGCCGACCGGGCAGGTCCTCGACCGCGCGCGCACGGGCTGCGGGAGAAACCCGGCGACCGGCGCGGGAGGCGTGGGAAACCTCGGTGGGTGATGACCGGCCGGGGGCTGGGGCCGTTCGAGCAGACTAACTGAGCCGGGGCGCGGTGTTGTAGAGCCCGGGAGCCCGCGGTTCCGAGAAGACTGTAGAACGGGTCGGACCCCTTGGCCTAGGCCCATTTGGCGCCAAGTCCCCGCCTCGTGACTATCCGTCATCCCCGCAGGTGTCACGCCAGGTGTGCGGCGGTCCGAGCGGCGGACGGGTCTCGGGGTGGATGCCCAACTCCGCGTCGTCCAGGGTCTGTTCGACGACGGAGCGGGCCACCGCGTCCAGCGGCAGCCGGTTGCGCCGGGCGTAGGTGCGCAGAATCTCGAAGGCTTCGTCGATGTCGAGGGACTGCCTTTCGGCCAGGATCCCCTTCGCCTGCTCGATCCGCACCCGACTGGTCAGCGCGTGCTGCAACTGCTCGGAGCGGGTGCGGAACCCGTCGTGGGCGCGGTGGTTGTCTAGGCCGAGCGCGGCGGCGTCGGCGAGTGACTGCGCCGTCGCGACCGGGCCCGAACTGCCCTCGCCCGGTGGCTGGTTCGGGTAGAGGGCGGTGAGGGCGCCGAGGGGTTCGCCGTGCCGTCGTAAGGGCACGGCGAACGCCGCGGTGATGCCGTGTCGCAGCGCGCAGGCCGTGAACTGCGGCCAGCGGGCGGCCACTTCGGGATCGCGCAGGAACCGGGGCGGCACCGGGCGGCCGGTGCGGTGGCTGTCCGGGCAGGGTCCGCCGGTGCGCTGGGACTCCAGCAGCGCGGGCGCGAGCCGGCCGCTCCCGGCGAGCGTGACGGTCCTGCCGTCGTCGTCGATCAGCATGATGCCGACGGCCCTGGCGGCTAGCAGTTCCGCGCCCCGGTCGCAGACCCGCCGCAGATGCGCGGCGGTGTCGAAGCCGTCCGTCAGGGTGTCGGCGGCCTCCAGCAGCGCCGCCGCCAACCGGCTTTCCCGGGTGGTGTGTTGCATGCCCGCGCTCCCTCTTCCGCCCCCCTATGGCGCGGCACCTACCCCGGTGGGAGAGGGCGTAACAGCAATCCCTCGACGAACAAGGAGAAGCCCCCCGATCACTCGGAGGGCTTCTCTCGTCTGTGCGCCGCCAGGGACTCGAACCCCGGACCCGCTGATTAAGAGTCAGCTGCTCTAACCAACTGAGCTAGCGGCGCCTGCTGACGTCGTAACTCTACAGGATGACCAGGGGTGGTTCCGACCAGCCGAACGGCCGTCCGAACGGCGCGGGGGGTACCCGTACGTCTCGGGTACATCATTCGGACCGTCAACATGCGCGTCCGGGCGACAGTTGAGAAAGTGGCATATGTGTATAGCAGTGGATATTCCCGGCGGAGTGTGAGGGGCGTCTCATGGAGACTCCGGTATTCGAGGAGATCGATCCCGCGAGCGACTGCGACTGCGCCGGGTGCGTACGACGGCGGCTGAGCGGACACGGGTCCGGATCCGGGGGCGGCGGCCGCCCGGCGCTCGCCGTCACCCCCCGCGCGGTGATCGTCGTGGCCACCGCGTCGGCCGCCACCGCGGCCCTCGGCGCCGCCCACGCGGCCCCCGCCCTCCCCGCGCCCCACAGCACCGGCCGTGCCGTTCCCGCAGGTGACGATCCCGAGACCCCCCAGGGCGGCGCGGCCCCGCTGCACGGACCGCCCGGCCGCCCGGCCACCCCGGTCAAGACGCCGGCCACCACCCGCGCCGACATCATCAAGCGGGCGAAGACGTGGGTCACCGCGAAAGTGCCGTACAGCATGACCGCGTACTGGACGGACGGCTACCGGCAGGACTGCTCCGGGTTCGTCTCCATGGCCTGGAACCTCCCCGGCAACGAGTGGACGGGCACCCTCGGCCGCTACGGCACCAAGATCGCCAAGGATGACCTCCAGCCCGGCGACATCCTCCTGTTCCACAACCCGGTCGACCCCCAGAAGGGGTCCCACGTGGTGATCTTCGGCGGCTGGACGGACTACACCCACAGCTACTACATCGCCTACGAACAGACCCGCCCCGGCACCCGCCGCCAGGCCACCCCCTACGCCTACTGGACCCACTCCGACCGGTACGTCGCCTACCGCTACACCGGAGTGGCTACGGGTACTACGGGTGTCCCGGGTGCCCAGCCCGACGAGACGACGCCCTTCCCCGGCCGCGCCTACTTCGGCCCCGGCGCGAACAACGCCCACGTCACCCTGCTCGGCAAGATGCTCGTCGAGCGCGGGGCGAAACGTTTCTATGCGACGGGACCCGGACCCCGCTGGTCCGACGCCGACCGGCGCGCCACCCAGGCGTTCCAGCGCGCCCAGGGCTGGAAGGGCACCGACGCGGACGGTATCCCCGGCCCCGACACCTGGACGCTCCTGGTCACCGGCAAGGGCCGCGACATCGTCACCGGCACCCCGGGCCCGCCCGCCCCCGCGCCCGCCGCCCCCGCCTTCCCCGGCCGCGCCCACTTCCGGCCTGGCGCCGAGAACCCGTACGTCACCCGGCTGGGCGAACAGCTCGTACGCAAGGGGTACGGGAGGTACTACGGGACCGGCCCCACCCCCCGCTGGAGCGACGCCGACCGGCGTGCCGTCGAGGCGTTCCAGCGTGCCCAGGGCTGGCGGGGCGCCGCCGCCGACGGCTACCCGGGGCCCGAGACCTGGAGGCGCCTCTTCTCCTGACCTTGTCGTGGCGCAACTCAGTGAAACGTGACGCATCTGGCGCGGAGGCTGGAGGCAGGCATGAGCAGTACGACCCCACCACAGACGACAGGCTCCGGGGGCCCGGCACAGGAACGCCCGGAGGGGACGCCCGAGACGGCACCCCGCCCCACGCGCCTCATCCAGAACGAGGCCACCACCGAGATCCCCGTACACCTCCTCTTCCGGGACGACCCCGAACCGGGCTCCCCGGTACCCGTGGACCCGGCGACGGCGGCCCGTACCCACGCCGGTGTCCTCGGCCGGCCCCTGAGCGGTGCTCCCCGTAGTACTCACGGGGGAGAACCGGGCCTCCCCCCGCACACCCCCAATCACCCCCGTAGTACCCAAGGACCACACCAACCGCAGACCCCCCGCCTCAGACGCCCCGGCCAGGGCACCCCCCGCCCCGCCGCCCAGGTCGACCCCGCCCTGGTGGAGCGCCCCGCGCGGGTCCTCCCCGGCGCCGCCGGTGTCCTCGCCGGGACCTGCGGCGCCGCCGGCTGCGTCGCCACCTCCTGGTGGGCCGGCGTCCTCCCGGCCCTCGCGGCCGACGCGCTGCACCTCCCCGCCCACGCCGGTGCCGGCCTCGGCCCCGTGCAGTGGGCCGCGTACGCCGGGGCCGGGGCGCTCGGGCTGTTCGGGTTCGGCGGGCTGGCCCGGGGGCGGACCGGGCGGGCCTGGGTGCTGGGGCTGTTCGGCCGCTACCGGGGCACGGTCCGGCGCACCGGCCTCCTGTGGGTCAACCCCCTGCTGCTGCGCCGCCGCGTCGACGTCCGGCTGCGGCACTGGCGCAGCGAGCCGATGCCGGCCGCCGACGGCAGCGGGGTCGCGCTGCGGGCCGTCGTCCTCGTCGTGTGGCGGGTGCGCGACACCGCGCGGGCCACGCTCGGTGTCGAGGACCACGAGACCTACCTGCGCGAATGCGTCGAGGCGGCGCTCGCGCGCGTGCCGGTGGAGATGCCGGGGGCGGGGCGCGGCCCGGTCGAGACGGCCGGGGACGCGCTGACGCGGCTGGTCGCGTCGGACGCGGGTGCCATCGGACTTGAGGTGTACTCCGTCCAGCCGGTCCGCGTCGAGTACGCCCCCGAGGTCGCCGCCGCGATGCACCGCCGCCGGATCGCCGCGCTCGACGCCCAGCACCGCGCCTCCGTCCTCACCTCGGTCGTCGACTCGGTGGAGGACACCGTCACCCGGCTCACCATGCGGGGACTGGTCGAACTCGACGACTACGAGCGCAAGGCGCTGGTGAAGGACCTCACCGTCGCGTTCTGCGCGGGGCGGGGCGAGAGCGGGGGCTGAAACTCTGAGCTTCCCCTGAGACAACCCGTAGTACCGCAGGGGTACGTTCCCGGCACGGCACACGCGCACCGACCGGCGCACCAGTGCCCTGACCGGGACACCGGGGGAACCGCCATGGACGTCCTCTTCTACCTCGCTCCGTCCGCCATCCTCGCCGGCGTCGTGGGCATGGCCGTCGTCGTGATCCGCCGCTCCCGGCGGATCGCCGGCGCCTGGAACAGCGGTCTCACCGCCGAGGCCCGCTGTCTGCGCACGTACACGACGACCGGCGGCATGGCCGGCGAGCACCATCACACCCGTACGACCCTGCACCACGTCTACGAGTTCACGACCCGCGACGGCCGCCCCGTCCGCTTCGAGGAGGCGAACGGCCCGGGGACGGTGATCGAGGGCGACTTCGTCACCGTCCACTACCCCCCGGAGCACCCCGAGCGGGCGACCGCGCTGCCGCCCATGCGGGGGCGCCTCCTGGCGGAGTCCGGCTTCCTGCTCGTCTTCCTCGGGGTCGTCGCCGCGTTCTGCGTCGTCTTCATGATTGGTGTGCACTCCTTCTTCGACCTGACGGACGGCGTCTTCGGCGGCGGCACGGGCGACGTCCCCGCAGACGTCCCCGCCGACCTGCCCGACGGCTTCCCGGCCGACTTCCCCACGCCCTGACCATCCTCATCTGACGGTTCGTCAACTACCGTGCGCTGCCATGGAGTACACGACCGTCGCCGAACTCGTCGCCCAGGGCCGGGACGACCACCGCCCGGCCCTGTGGTGGCGGGACACCGTCCTCACCCACCACCAGCTCGCGCGCGAAGCCGCCACCAGGGCCGCCCTGTTGACCGCGCTCCTCCCGTCGGACGTGCCACCCCACCTGGGCGTACTCCTCGACAACACACCGGAGTTCGTCCACTGGCTCTCGGCCGCCGCCCTCGCGCGCGCCGCCGTCGCCGGCATCAACCCGACCCATCGGGGCCCCGACCTCGCCCGCGACATCCTCCACACCGACTGCGCGATCCTGGTCACCGAACCGGCCCAACTCCCGCTCCTGCGCGGCCTGGACCTCCCCGGTGTCCGCCTCCTGGTCACCGGCACACCCGAATACGACGAACTCCTCGCCCGATTTCCGGCGCAGGAACCCGAGTTGAGCGCCGTCACCCCCGCCGACCGCCTCCTCCTCTACTTCACCTCCGGTTCGACCGGAGCCCCCAAGGCCGCGATCTGCACACAGGGGCGCCTCGCGGCGGCCGGGCACCGGCTGGCCGAGCAGTTCGCGGTTCGGCGCGACGACGTCCACTACCTGTGCATGCCGATGTTCCACGGCAACGCCGTCTTGGCCGGCTGGGCCCCCGCCCTCGTCGCCCGCGCCGGCGTCGCCCTGCGCTCCCGCTTCTCCGCCTCCGGCTTCCTGGACGACGTGCGCCGCTACGGAGCCACGTACTTCACGTACGTCGGAAGAGCCATCCAGTACGTCCTGGCCACACCGCCCCGCCCCGGTGAGGACCGCGACCACCGCCTCAGGCTCGGGTTCGGCACCGAGGCGGGCGCGGTGGACGCGACGGCGTTCGAGCGGCGGTTCGGGACGCGGCTGGTGGAGGGGTACGGCTCCAGCGAGGGCGGCGCGGCGATCCAGTGGGCGCCCGGCACCCCCGCCGGGGCGGTCGGGCCGGCGGTGCCCGGACTGGTCGTCCGGGATCAGCGGACGTCGGCCGAGTGCCCTGCGGCGCGCTTCGGGCCGTCCGGGGAACTCCTCAACGGCGCCGAGGCGATAGGGGAGTTGGTCAACCACGGCGCCAGCCCCTTCGAGGGGTACTGGCGCAACCCCGCCGCCGAGGCCGAGCGCCGGCACGACGGGGCGTACTGGACGGGCGACCTCTTCTACCGCGACGCGGACGGCTACCTGTACTTCGCCGGACGCGGGGACGACCGGATCCGGGTGGACGGGGAGAACCTGGCGGCGGCGCTGATCGAGAACATCCTCGCGCGCTACCCGGGCGCCGAGGCCGTCGCCGTGTACGCGGTGCCGGACCCGGTGACCGGGGACCAGGTCATGGCGGCGATCGCCGGGACCTTCGAGCCGGCGGGGTTCGCCGCGTTCCTGCGCGCGCAGCCCGACCTCGGGACCAAGATGGCGCCCCGGTTCGTCCGCGTCCTGGAGCGGATGCCGGTCACCGCGACGAACAAGATCCAGCGGGCCCGGCTGCGGAAGGAGGGGGTGGAGTGCGGGGACCCGGTGTGGTGGCGGCCGGGGACGGAGCTGTCGTACCGGCGTCTTACGGGTATGACAGGGGAGCCCCGTCATACCGAAGGGCCCCTCACCGAAGTGAAGGGCCCTTCCGATGTGCGCCGCCAGGGACTCGAACCCCGGACCCGCTGATTAAGAGTCAGCTGCTCTAACCAACTGAGCTAGCGGCGCTTGACTCTCGCCGGGTTTGTGCTGCTTTCTCCCGGCGACAGAGAAAATACTACCTGGTCCGAAGGGGTGCTCCTGACCACGGCCGGACGGCCCTCGCGCCGCCCCTCAGATCGCCATCGACAACAGCACCGGCGCCGCATGCCGGTGCAACCGGTCCGCCGCCTGCCGCAGCCGGTGCGCGTGCTCGACCGGCAGCGACAGCGCGAGGCACCCCACGGACGACCCGTCGTTGATCGGCACGGCCGCGCAGACCGTACCCACGGCGTACTCCTGGAGGTCGAGTACCGGAGTACTAGGGGGCTGCGCCTCCAGCCGGGACAGGAGCAGCTTGTCGCTGGTGATCGTGCGCGACGTGAGGCGGGCCAGCTTGTGCCGGGAGAGATGGTCCCGGCGCCCGTCGCGGTCGAGCTGCCCCAGCAGGCTCTTGCCGATCGCCGTCGCGTGCGCGGAGTGACGGAAGTCCACCCACTCGTGCACCACGGGAGTGGTAGGCCCGTCGGCGTACTGGTCGACCCTGATCTCGCCGTCGACGTACCGGCTGATGTAGACCGCCGCGCCGACCGAGTCCCGCAGCCGGTCGAGGGTGTGCTGGAGTTTTTCGCGCAGGGCGCCCTCGCGGTCGTGCGCGGAACCGAGGCGGGTGAACGTCGCGCCGGTGACGTACGCCCCGTCGGCCGTCCGCTCGACGTAGCCCTCGCTGCGCAGCATCCGCAGCAGCGGGACCAGCCGGCGGTCGCCGAGGCCGGTGCGGCGGGCGAGCGCGGTGTCCGTGACGCCGTCGGAGTGCCCGGCGATGGTCTCCAGGACGCGCAACGCCTCCCGCGCGGAGTGGTACGGCGTGGTCGGCTCGTGCTTCAGCGCCACGGTTTTCCCCCTGCGGTCGCTTTCAGGCCGTGATCCGGGTGGCGGATCTCCTCCACGATAACCGCCAACCACCGGATACGGAGGGGGTGTTGACGAGATCGTGGGGCGACCGTAGGGCCTCCCACGTGCGGCAATGAGCGGATGGCATATGCCCGCGACATGATCCGGAGCCCGGACCTGCGGGGTTGGCGTGCACACGCCTGGCAACCGGGCGCCCACACCGCGTCCACCGAGCGGAAATATCTACGGCACGGGCGGCGGGTGTCAGTAGCCGGGGACGTACCCGCGGGCCTTGTCCACCACGTTCACCAGGCGTCTTCCGGCCTCCCACCGCTCCCACAGCTCCACGAACTGCGCGGCCAGCCGGTCGTGCCGCCCCACGAACGCGCCGCTCGCGCGCGGCGTCACGAGCAGGTCCGGCACGTCCCACAGCGGGCTGCCCGGCGCGAGCGGCTGCCGCGCGGTGACGTCGAGCGCCGCCCCCGCGATCCACCGCCGGCGCAGCGCCCCGGCCAGGGCCTCCTCGTCGACCAGCTCGCCCCGGGCCACGTTCACGAACCGCGCGGACGGCAGCATCACCCCGAACCGGCGCGCGTCGAACATGCCGCGCGTGGCCTCGGTGAGCGGCGCCGCCGCGACGACCCACTCGGCGCGCGCGAGCAGCCGGTCCAGGTCCCCGGGGCCGTGGACACCGGTCCGCGCCACCCGCCCCACCAGCGCCACCCCCACCCCGACCGCCTTCAGCGCCCGCGCGACGGTACGCCCCACCGGCCCCGTCCCGACCACCACGGCCCGGGTGCCCCCTACCCGTAGTACTTCCCGGTGACGCCACTCCCGCGCCCGCTGCGCCTCCCACGCCGCCGGCAGCCCCTTCGCCATCGCCAGGACCAGCGCGACGACGTACTCCGCCACCGCCTCCTCGAAGACCCCGCGCGCGTTCGTCACGACCGCGTCGGACGCGGCGAGGCCCAGCCCCAGCACCCGGTCCACGGGGACGCCCGCCACGTGCACCCACGCCGGCCGCGCCCCCGCCCCGGCCCACCGCTCCCGTACGACGTCGGCGGCGGTGTCCCACACCAGCAGCACGTCGGCCTCCGGCAGGCGCGCGGGGAGGCCGGCCGCGTCGGTGTGCACGATGCGGGCGCGGCCGGTCAGACGGCCCAGACGGGGGAGGGGGTCGGCGTCGAGGACCAGGAGGGTGGGGGCGGGCATAGCACCTCGTGACCTGGCTCGTGCCGGTGGGTGGGAACACGCTGGCACCACCGCCGGATGGCGTCAACAGGGCCGTACGGATGGCTGCGGGAGAAGAGGGGCGGGGGTGGGCGCGGTACGGGGTACCCGGCGGAGAAAGACATCCCGGACGGGACGGCCGACCCCTACGGGTCGTACGGGGCCGACGCGCCGCACGCGAAGCCGTCGCGCACGGACGTCACCCGACGCACGCCGTACCTCTCAGGTCGTACAAGGAAGGGTCACCCCACCATGACCGCACTCGGACTGCTCGTCCCCGGTGAATCCGCCGAGGACGACTACCCCTGCGTCGAACAGCTCCTCGGCAGCGACATCAGGATCGACCTGATCCGCGCCGACCCGGCCGCCGACTCACCCGAGCGGCTGTCCGCGCGCACGGAGGAACTGCGGCTCGCCGGCGCCGAGTCCGTCGTGTGGGCGAGCGTCACCGCCTCCGTCACCGCCGGCTGGCAGGGGGCGAACGGGCAGGTCAGGGTGTTGGCGCGGACGGCGGGACTGCCGGCGTCGTCCACCGCGTTCGGGTTCGTCAACGCGGCCCGCGAACTCGGGGTGACCCGCGTCGCCGTGGTGAGCGCGCACGTGGACGCCGGACTCGCGGGCTTCCTCCGGGACGGCGGGGTCGGCGTCGTCAGCACGGCCCCCCTCGGCGACGACCTGCTCGCCTCCGCCCACCCCGCCGCGCAACCGGACGCGCAGGCACTGCTGCTCCCGGACACCTCCCTGCGCACGATCGCCGAGATCCCCGCGCTCGAACGCCACCTCGGCAAACCCGTCCTCACCGCCCACCAGGTCACCGTCTGGGAGGCCCTGCGTCTGACCGAACGACGCGTCAACGCACCGAGGTTGGGCACCCTCTTCACACGGGAACCGATCGTGCAGGCGTGAACGGGGGGCCGGGTGCGGGCGGAAACAGTCACAGCCGTCGCGGCGACGGCCATCGCACTCGGCTCCCTGTGGATCAGCCGCGACCAGGCCCGCGCGTCCCGCGAACACAACCGCCGCTCACTCCGCCCCATCCTGCGGATCCGCCGCGTCCGCGACCGCGACACGGGCCGCACCGGCTACTACCTGACCAACGCCGGCCTCGGCCCCGCGGTCGTCACCCGCACGGTGGTCCACTGGGACGGCCGCCCCGTCGGCGAGTGGAAGCGCCCGGCGTGGGACCTGATGTTCGCCGACGACGAGCGGGTGCAGAAGTTCGCGTTCCGGCGCGGGGACGTCCTGGTGGCGGGTGAGACGGTCTTTCTGGTGCTGTACGAGACCGACGACGTCGAACAGCTCGTCCGCTTCCACGACCGCATCAAGGCCCGGCTGGTGATCGACGTCCACTACGAGTCGGTCTACGGGGGTGAGGGGTTCGTCGCGTCCTCAGGGGGACGCGACTGAAGTATCAGTAGGGGCCGACCCTTGAGTACTACGGGTCGCACCCAAGCCCCTCCGGAGTACTACGGGTACCCCTCCGGAAATAAGCGGAGCGGGAATAAACGGAGACTGCCTCCCGTTGTTTCGCGATGGTCAGTCGACGACGCGACGCAGGAGGCAATCGGTGGACGAGATCCGCGGCACGGTTCAGGGCGAGGCGCCCGTACCCCTCTCCGTACTGGACCTGGTGACCGTCGGCAGCGGACGCACCGCGAGTGACGCCCTGCGGACGAGTGTGGAGCTGGCCAGGTACACCGAACGGCGCGGGTTCCACCGGTACTGGGTCGCCGAGCACCACTCGATGCCGGGCGTCGCCTCCTCTTCGCCCGCCGTGATCCTGGCCCACCTCGCCGCCCACACCGACCGCATCCGGCTCGGTTCCGGCGGCGTCATGCTCCCCAACCACGCGCCCCTCGTCATCGCCGAACAGTTCGGCACCCTGGAAGCGCTCGCCCCGAACCGCGTCGACCTCGGCCTCGGCCGCGCGCCGGGCACGGACGGGGCGACCGCGGCGGCCCTGCGCCGCACCGACCGTCTGCACGAGGGGGCGGACGACTTCCCCGAGCAACTGTCCGAGCTGACCCGTTTCCTCGACGACGACTTCCCCGACGGCCACCCGTACTCCCGTATCCACGCCATCCCCGGCCCCGTCCAGGGCACCGCGCCCGGCGGCGTCCAGTCCGCCCACCGCCCGCCGATCTGGCTCCTCGGCTCCTCCGGCTTCAGCGCCCGCCTCGCCGGTGTCCTCGGACTCCCCTTCGCCTTCGCGCACCACTTCTCGGCGCAGAACACGGTCCCCGCGCTCGACCTCTACCGCGAGTCCTTCAAGCCCTCCGCCGTCCTGGACGCCCCCTACGCCCTCATCGGCGTCTCCGTCCTCGCCACCGACGACCCCGCCGAGGCCCGCCGCCAACTCCTCGCCACCGGCCTCAACATGGTCCGCCTCCGCACCGGCCGCCCCGGCCTCTTCCCCTCCCCCGAGGAGGCCGAGGCCCACCAACTCACCGACATGGAGCGCGACTTCATCAACTCCTGGAACGCCAACATCATTCACGGCCAGGCCGACGAGGTCCGCGCGGGCCTCGACGACCTCCACAAGCGCACCGGCGCCGACGAGATGATGCTGACGAGCCACGCGCACCGGGGCGAACTGCGCGTGCGCTCGTACGAGTTGATCGCGGACGCGTACGGACTGCCGACGGCGTGAGACGGCCGGGGCCGGCGCCGGGGAAGAGCCGCCACACGGCGTGACACATGACCCCGGCAACGGCCCCCCGCCCGGTCGCGGAGTGTGACCCCCCGCCCACTCCCCAACCACCGCCTGCGCTCCGTGGGTTGTGAGATGCGCACGGCGTGATCCGGCACGTACAGGGACAGTTGGCCGAATCCCGCCCACCGGCCCCACCTCCCCACGCCCCGCCCGCCCCCGGCAACCGCCCCAGCCACCCCGACCACCACCCGAACCCCGCCGACATCCCGCCCTGCCCCTGAAACCCCCGCCCCCGCGCCCCCAACTCCCGCCGCCGCCCCGCGACATGACCCGGCGGATCGAGTCGCCGGATCGAGTCGGCGCCGATGCCGACGACCGAGGCCGCCGGTCGTGCCGTCAACGACCTCGCGCGCCTCCTCGCCGAACTGCCTGAGACCACCTGGCTCCCACCCCTGCCCACGGCCCAATGCGCCCACGGCCAAGCCACTTTCCCCGGCCGGAACCCCCTGCCGACGCCCCGGAACACCCCACCCCGCGGCCCGAACCACCCACGCCCGGACCCGAGTCGGCCCCACCACGCCGGCCCCGAACCGCACCCCCAACCCTCGGCCCGAACCGCACCCCCAACCCTCGGCCCGAGCCGGCCACACCGCCCCAGCTCGAACCACCCCCACCCCGGCCCGAGTTGACCCCGTCACCTCAGCCCGAACCGCCACCCCCCCACCCCGCTCCACCCCCTAAGGCCGCCCCACAGCCCGCCCCCGAACCTCCCCGTTCCCCCCGTGCCCCTCCGCCCCGCCCACATGCAACTCCGCGATCCGCTCGGCGGACACGGGCCGCGAGTACAGCCACCCCTGCCCCGTGTCGCACCCGATCCGCCGCAACCGGGCCGCCTGCGACGCGGTCTCGACGCACTCCGCGGTGACGGTCAGCCCCAGCCGGTGGGCGAGGTCGATCATGGCCTCGACGACGACCTCGTCGGCGGGATTGGGCGGCGCGCCGGACCCGTCGTACTGGAAGCCGCGCACGAAGGACCCGTCCAGCTTCAGCACCGACACCGGCAGCCGGCTGAGGTAGGCGAGGTTGGAGTACCCGGTGCCGAAGTCGTCGATGGCGATGCGCACGCCCATGTCGCTGAGCGCCTGGAGCGCCTGGAGCGGACGCCCGGCGGACCCCATGACCGCGGACTCGGTCAGCTCCAACTGCAGCAGCCCCGGCGCCAGTTCGGTCTCCGCCAGGATCTCCGCGACGTCCGCGACGAGGTCGGAGTCCCACACCTGCCGGACGGCGACGTTGACGCTGACGAACAGCGGCGTCTCGTCGGGATGGTCCAACTGCCAGCGGCGCGCCTGCCGGCAGGCCGTCGCGAGGACCCAGCGGCCGAGCGGCACGATGGAGCCGTCCTCCTCGGCGAGACCGACGAACCGATTCGGCGGCAGGAGGCCGAAACGCGGATGGTCCCAGCGCACCAACGCCTCGACGCCGCGCAGCCGTCCGTCGGACATGCCGACCAACGGCTGGTACTCCAGCACGAATTCACCCCGCTCGATGGCGGGACGCAGGGTGGACGCGAGAGCTTGACGGGTCATCAGGTGCGCGTTGCGCTCGGGGTCGAACAGCGTCCACCGGGACTTCCCGTCGACCTTGGCCCAGTACAGCGTCGTGTCCGCCGCCTGGACGAGCCCCGTCGCCGTCGTCCCCGCCGCGTGCCGTTCGACGACGCCGATGGACGCGGTGACGTTCAGCCGCTGGCCGTCCAGATCGAACGGCGCCTGAAGGGACTTGAGCACCGCCTCGGCCAGCTCGGCGAGTTGGTCCGTGCCCGTGGAGTCCGCGACGAGCAGCGCGAACTCGTCGCCGCCGAGCCGCGCGACGAGCGGAGCCGCCGCTCTGGCCCGACCCGCTTCCTCCGCACAGGAGTTGAGGCGGTCGGCGACGGCGGCGAGCAGCCGGTCGCCCACCCGGTGGCCGAGCGTGTCGTTGACGGCCTTGAAGCCGTCGAGGTCGAGATAGCACAGCCCGATGCGCCCGGTCCCGCCCCGCTCGTACGCCTCGGGCTCCAGCGCGGCCGACAACCGCTCGAAGAACAGGGCCCTGTTGGGCAGCCGCGTCACCGGATCGTGCATCTGGAGATGGCGCAGCCGCGCCTGGAGTTCGCGCCGCGCGCTGATGTCGGCGACCGAGAGCAGCACCCCGGGCGTGTCGCCGCCCAGGGGCGACACGGTCACCCGCGCCCAGACGGCCCGCCCGACGGGCTGCTTGATCCGCCGCGCGCACCGCAGCCTGGTCTGCCGGCCGTGCAGCACCTCGCGGTAGGAGTGCCAGGTGCGCGCGTCGGACGCGAGGTCGAGGAGATCGGCGGCGACCCGCCCGACCAGCAGCCCGGGGTCGGCCCCCAGGATCTCCCCGAAGGCCGCGTTGACGGCGGTGATCAGCCCGTCCCGGCTCACGACGGCCATGGCCAGCGGGGACGTGGCGAAGGCCGCCTGGTAGGGGGACGGGCCGAGGGCGCCGTTCAGCCCTCGGGCACCATCCGATGCCAAAGTGTCACTCTCTGTAACGGCGGACCGGTCGAGGTCTGCCGCGGGCGTCGGCCCTTCGGACGTTCCGCTCACCGCTCGCTCCCGCAGTGCACTCGATCTCTGTCCGCGCAGGAAAGTGTCAGGAAAGTGTGCCGATCATAGAGGCTGGGCCCGGACCACCGCAGCCACTGCCAAGTGTCCATGACCTACCCACTCTTCTGACAGATCGTTTCTGCCCGCAGCCGGACCGGTTCTGCGGACCTAGGACCACATGTGACGTTCCGTGAGCGATCCGGGGTGTCGAGGGTCGCCCCGTTCGTCGTACCACTCACTCGTCCGGGGCAGACAAACAAGACGTGGTATGACAAACACGTACAGGGTGGGTGGAGGTGTCCCTAGAACCCCCCCCCGCCCCCGGAGGTCATCGTGCCGCGTCCGCTCCCGCGCCCCCGACTGCGCACAACGGCGGCCATCGGCACCACGCTCTGCGCGCTCGCCGCGACCTCCCTCGCGGGCGTCCCCTCGGTGGCCGAACCTTTCTCCACCGCGCCCTGCGCCCTCACCCGCACCACCGCGCACCACTCCGAGGGCCTGGACACCTGGAACGCCGCCTACCCGCGCCCGGCGCGCGCCCTCGACGCGGTGATGGTCTTCCTCTCCTTCCCCGACAGCCGCCCCCGCACCACCCCCGCCGAACTCGCCGCCGACCACTTCCCGGCCACCTCCGACTTCTTCCGCCGCGCCTCCTACGGCCGCTTCACCCTGCGCGCCCACCCCCTCAAGCGCTGGCTGCGCATGCCGAAACCTTCCACCTCGTACGCCATGCGGCGCGACTGGAACGCCGAGCACCGCGCCGCCTACCTGCGCGACGCGCTCGCGGCCGCCGACCCGCGCGTCGACTTCGCGCGCTACGACGTCGTCTACTTCGTCGCCGACCCGGACGCGCCCGGCGTCGACTCCGACGCCACCAAGGTCGTCAACCTGGACGTGCCGCTGCGCGCGGACGGCGCCGCGATCCGGCGTGTCGTCACCGTCTTCGAGCAGCACCCGCCCGACCGGCTGGTCCTCGCCCACGAGACCGGCCACGTCTTCGACCTCCCCGACCTCTACCACCGGCCCGCCGACGGCAAGGGTGACTGGGACACGTACGTCGGCGACTGGGACCTGATGGGGAGTCAATTCGGCCTCGCGCCGGACCTGTTCGGCTGGCACAAGTGGAAACTCGGGTGGCTCGAACCCCGCCAGGTGGTCTGCGTACGGGACTCCGGGACGACCCGCCTCACCCTGGAACCGCTGGGCGCGGGCCCCGGTGTCCCTGTCACCCGCGCCTCCGGCTCGCCGGCGTTCGGCCTCGGCAACGGCACGAAACTCGCCGTCGTCCGCACCGGCACGGGCAGCGCGCTCGCCTTCGAGGCGCGCGGGCCCGTCGGCGACGACACGGCCGCCTGCCGGGCCGGGGTCCTCGTCTACCGGGTGCGCAGCACGGCCGACTCCGGGCACGGCCCCGTCGAGGTGGTCGACGCGCACCCGCACAGCGAGGCGTGCTGGGAGCGCTCCGTCTACCCGCCGCTCGCGGACGCGCCCGTGGGGGCGGGGGAGAGCTTCACCGTGCCGGCCGTGCAGGGGGAGCGGGCGGTACGGGTGGAGGCGGAGGGGCGGACGGCTTCGGGGGCGTGGACGGTGAAGATCACGCCCCGGTGATACCCGTAGTACTTGCGGCTCCCTCAGGGGCGACCCGTAGTACTTGAGGCCCCTCAAAAAGGGGACATGCGAAAGGCCCCCCGCTTCCGCGAGGGGCCTTTACGTCAAGTGCGCCGCCAGGGACTCGAACCCCGGACCCGCTGATTAAGAGTCAGCTGCTCTAACCAACTGAGCTAGCGGCGCCTGCTGACGTCCTAGACCTTAGCACCCTGATCGGGGACCGGCGAAATCGATAACCGCACGGTCGCGCGCGCCGCCCGTACGGCCGCCCACAGCAGCACCTCCGGCCCCGGCAACCAGGGATGACGCGTGTCCGGAGCGACCAGCCAGCGGGCGCCCGGCGGGGTCTCGCCGCTCACCGGAGGGACGGTGACGGCGTCGCCGGGGCCGTGGCACAGCAGCGGCGGCAGACACGCCGTCCGGCTCCCGTCGCTGCCCCACTCCTCCCAGGACAGCAGCGACGGCAGCCGCTGAGCCGTCCCAGGAGCCGCGAACAGCAGCATCCGGTCCCGGAACACCGCCACCGGCCCCGTGCCCTCCCCCTCGCCCCACAGGCGGTCCAGCATCCGCCGCCCGAACACCACCGCCGTGCTCACGACGTCGAACACCGCGCCGCACGACAGCACGACCGGCGCGTCCGGCCGTTCCTCCCAGAAGGCCAGCAGGCTGCGCGGATGCGCCCCCGCGGAGGCCAGCCACGCCGCGCCGTCGGCGGTGACCCCGCCGATCTCCCCGCATTCGTCCCAAGAACCGCTCATGGGACAAAGATCTACCGGGGGTGAGCGAAAGATCCCGGAGAGTTGCGGGAAACCGGGACGGACGGGTGGTGAGGGAGGTATCTTGCCCGCCTGGCATATGCCGGGGGGCGCATGCGGGGCGCGCGGTGGGGGCGTGGGGAGGTGACGCGCGATGGTGGCGCGGGGCGGCTCAGATGGGCTCGACCCGGCTGTGGCTCTCCCCGGCGTTCTCGCCGCGCAGCAGATCCCGCCCGAACTCCACCATCTTCTTCGCGTAGTCCTCGGTCCACTGCGCCCGCGCGGCGATGTCCGCCGGCGTCAGCCGGTCGAACCGGCGCGGGTCGGCGAGCTGGGCGGCGGCCATCGCCTGGAACTCCATCGCCCGGTCCGCGGCGGCCCGGAACGCCTGCGTGAGCTCGCTCGCGCGCGACAGCAGCGCCGAAGGGTCCTCGATCGACTCCAGGTCGAAGAAGTGCTCCGCGTCGCCCGCGGCCTCGGCGGGCTCGAAGAGCAGGGGCGCGGGGCGTAGCCGCCGTTCGTTGCGACGCGGCGTGGGCTCCGCCATGTCTTCTCCTCCTCGTACGGTGCGCTCTGGGACCACCTTTCATTGTCCCCCGCCTGCGCAAGGGGCACTCGGACGTGATCCCGAGAGGCAACGCGCGGGACGCGCGCGGTGTTCCCACGCGTCAGGGAGCCCAGGTCACCCGGTGTTCCGCGAGATGCCCGAGCACCGCGTGATTGGCCTCCCACCCGTCCGGGAACTTCATCACGACCCCCAACTGCACGGGCTCGGTGGACGGATAGTCGTCCAGGAGCTCGCTCACCCCCGCCCGGCACACCACCACGCACGCGTGCCGGTGGCGCGACGTCAGCACGCACAGGCGCCCGGTCTCCAGGTGGAAGGCCGTCGCGTCGGGGCGCCCGGAGAGCGGGTGCAGGATGACCGTGACGTCGAACTCCATGCCCTGGAGGCGGTTCGCCGTGTCGACCGTGACCCCCGACACGCCCAGCTCGGCCAAGGCCGCGCGCACGGCCGCCGCCTGGTCGCGGTGCGCGGTGCCGACGGCGATCCGCGCGGCCGTGACCGGCGCCGGGTCCGGCGAACGCTCGGACATCGCCGCGCCCCCGCGGTCCAGCACGCGCCGCACCACCGTGGCGACCGCGCGGACGGCCTCCGGGTCGGTGCGCGGGGTGTGGCGCGCGGGCAGCTCCAGCAGGCCCCAGCCGGACTCCGCGGCCTCGTCGATGACCCGGTCGGGCCCCGAGCCGTCCGAGGGGACCGCGAAGGCGAGGCGCCGGTCCGCGTGCGTGGTGCCGCTGCGGAACGGCGTGTACGGGTAGAACGCGTCCGACACCAGCGGCGCGGCGGACGCCGGCAGCCGCCAGGACACCGGCAAACGGTGCTGCGGCAGCCCGGGGTTGTGCGCCAGCAGCGTCGTCACGGCCGACGCGGACGGGTCGTACGACAGCCCCGCCCACTGCTCGCTGCCGACGATCGCGAACGGGTCCAACTGGCCCGGGTCGCCCACGAACAGCGCCCGCTCGAACAGGCCCGCGACGGCCAGCAGACCGTCCGAGCGCATCTGGTACGCCTCGTCCACGATCGCGTGCGGCCACGGCTCGTCGGTTTTCACGTGGGCCCACTTCGCCGCCGTCGAGATCACCACCGGCAACCCCGCGAGGTCCGCCGCCTTCGCCGACTTCCTGACGTGCTCCAGCCCGTCCAGCGCCTTGTCGTACGCGTCCGTGTCACTGCTGTGCAGCCGCCCCACCGGCAGCTCCGGCGCCTTCTCCGCGAGCCGCAGGACGAGGTCGTCGACCTGCGCGTTGGTCTGCGCCACGACCATCAAGGGGCGCCCGGCCTCCGCGAGTTCGAGTGCCGCGCGCACGACGAGCGTCGACTTCCCGGCGCCGGGCGGGGAGTCCACGACGACCCCGCGCGCGGTGCCGTGCAGGGTGTCCCGCAGGATCGCCTCGGTGGCCTGGGCTGCGGCGGTGCCGGGGTCGAGGAGAGTGGTCACGGGGCGTCCTGCGAGGTGGGGAGGGCGGGGGATGTCGTGCCGGGACGGGGCGCGACGGGGGCGGGCGCGTGGGTGTCCGTCGAGCGCCGGTACGGCGGACGCGGGGCTGCGGGCGCGGGCGGGCGCGCGGGGGCTTTCCGCCGGGCTGCCGGGTTCCGGTGGCTGCCGCTCGGAGAGCCGTTCGTCGCGCGCCGGGCCGCTTTCCGGGGGTGCCGGGGCGGCGGGGCGGTTCCTGTGGGCCGGTACGGCGGAGGCGGGGCTGCGGGCGCGGGCGGGCGCGCGGGGGCCTCCCGCCGAGCGGCCTGGTTCCGGTGGCCGGCGCCCGGTGAGCCGTTCGCCGGGTGCTCTGCCGGGCGGCGCTCCCCGGGCGCCTCCGCGCCCAGGCCCGGACGACGCCGTTCGAGGCCGGACCGCCCGCGCGCCTGTCCCGTGTCCGTGTCCCCGGCTCGCCCGCGCATGTGGCCCGCGTTCACAGGACGTCCTCCTCGGTCACCGGGTCGGCCGCTTCGAGGACCGGCTCACCGGGCGGGCCGCCGTGCGTCCAGGGGGTGTCCTCGGGGTCGGGGAGTTTGGCGCCGCCGCGCTGTTCGTGCTCGAAGAGGGTCCAGCAGATCCGGTCGCCCTTCTCGGGCACGGACCCCTGGTCGGGCTCCTTGCCGCGGCCCATCTTGTCGAGGAGGCGCAGCACCAGCACGCCGTCCGCCTCGGCGGCGACGAACTCGGCGGACTGCGGCTTGCCGGCGAGCGAGCGGTAGACCTTCGCGCGCTCGCCGAGGTGCGGACGGTCATCGGTGCGGACGGTGACCAGCGGGCGCGGACGCGGGGAACGGCCCTCGCTGTAGGCCATCTCGACGCCGACGACCTCCCCGGCGAACGCTTCCCCGGTGAGCCGCAGGCCGGCCATCACCAGCGGGTCGTCCAGGGCCTCCTGGGCGTCCAGGCGGGCCTGCTCGCGCTCGCGCGTGGCCAGCTTGTTCGCGGCCGTCACGGCGTCGTCCCGGCGCGGCTGCGGGGGCTCACCCGCGCGGACGCGGTCACGGTGACTGGTGAAGGACCAGCGGTCGCGCGTCCACCGCTCCTCGACGTGGGCCCCGGGCGGCAGCTCCCGCAGCAGGTCCAGGCCCCGCCACACGCGCTCCCAGGTCGGCAGGGTGCGGCTGAGCACCAGCTCCCGGACCCGCTCCTCGGCGACGGCCAGGTCACCGAGCCGGTCGTCGGCCTCCAGGCCGTCCTCGGCGAGGGCGAACGCCGTCCGCGCGCGGTCGTAGCGCTCGATCGCCGGGGCGAGCAGCTTGTTGTCGAACGCCGGGTCGGTCGCGGGCCCCGCCGGAGGGTGCGCCAACTGGCCGTCGCCGTCGCGCGCCAGCTCCACCCGCAGCGCCTCCTCGGCGCCGGAGGTGCCCTCGGGCGGGTCGATCCACGCCAGCAGCGACCCCAGGTGCTGGTCCTCCAGGCTGGACTGCCCCGTCGCCCAGTGCAGCGCCAGCACGTCCGTCAGCGCCAGCAGCAGCGACGACCCCGGCACCCGCGCGCGCTCCGCGTAGTGCGTCAGCCAGCGTCCCAGCAACGGCACGCGCGGGGGCGCCGGATAGGGCGCCTCCGGGTCCTGCTCGGCCGTGCGCCGGAAACGCATCGAGCGCCCCAGCAGGCGCAGCAGGTCGACGCCGCCCCGGCTCGGCACGATCAGCTGCGGCGCGTCCGCGCACAGCTCGACCTCGACCTTGACGCGCTTGCCGGTCTCCGGATCGGTCTCACTGCGCTCGGCGGCCTCCACGAGGTCGCCGTACGCGTCGATGTACGGCAGGACGGCGTCGGCGAGCCGGGACAGGAACGCGAACCGCAGCTCCGGGTTGCGCGGCTGCGGCACCACGAGCAGGCGCGGCTCGTCGCGGTCCGTCCCCACGAGCGCGCCGAGCGGGGCCCCCGCCTCGCCGCCCGTGATCAACGGGACCAGCACCATGGGCCGTTCGGACAGGTGCCGGCGCCGCACGGTCGCGATCGGCTGCGCGCGGCCCGTGGCATCGGCCTCCAGGCGCGCGAGGGTGGAGATCAGCGACATGGGGCCACCTCGCCCGTGCTCGTGCGGACACCCGCCCCCGCCAGCGCCTCCGCGCGCAGCCGCGCCGCTCTGCGCAGCGCCGCCACCGCCGGGTCCTCGGGATCGCCCTCCTGGCCGCGCGCGGCCGCCAGAACGCCCTCCACGGTGCTCAGACCGCCCAGTTCGGCGCGGGTCGAGCGGCCCAGGGTCGTGACGCTGCCCGCCGCGCGGGAGCGGGCACGGCAGTGGAAGGCCAGTTCGCAGGTGGCCAGGCATTCGGGCGTGTAGGTCGCGGGGACGGCCTCCACGGCCGCCGTCAGCTGCTCGGCCGGCAGACCGGGTGCGAAGCAGACGCCCTCCGGCAGGGCGTCCGCGATCTCCTCGATGCGGGTGAGGCGGGCCAGCTGGCGGGCCGTCACCGCGCGCTGCTTGCGGACGTCGACCGCCGACGCCGTCGGCAGGTTCGAGAAGTCGCGCGGGCACACCAGCAGGACGCGGTGGCGCACGCGCGGGGGCACCGGCAGCCGCGCGGCGACCTGTTCGAGCGCCAGGACGTACACGGCCGCCTGCCGGGCCGCCGCGCCGACCTTCGCCGGATCCGCCGACCCGTCCAGCATCGGGAACGACTTGATCTCGACGACCGTCCAGGCGCCGTCCGGATGGACGACGACCGCGTCGGGCTCCAGGAAGGCGGGGGACCCGGCGACGTCCAGCGCGAGCATCGGGTGGTCCAGCAGCGTCCACAGCCCCGGCGCGGACGCCGCCTCGCGCAGCGCCAGCGCCGTACGCGCGGTGCGCCCCTCAGGACCGGAGGCGGTCAGGTCGGGCACGGACGCCGACGCGGGCGGCTCGGCGGCCGGATCCAGCGTCGCGTGCGCCAGGCGCAGCAGCTCCGCGCCGCCGTCGGCCTTGACCTTCGCCTCGAACGCGTTGCCGCGCGTGAGCGCGAACTGCGACTGGCCGAAGACCGCGGGCGAGCCCAGCGCGCTCGCCAGCACCGTCTTGTCCACCCCCGCGCCGTCGAGCAGCGCGCGCCGCCCGCACCCGGGGTTCGCCGCGAGCGCCGCGAGGGCGCGGGCGTCCAGCGCCTTGGCCGGGACGTCGGGACCGCGCAGCTCAGCGAGCCGGTGCCGGAGCGCCGTCCCCCGCGTCCGAGGGGGCGGCACTGGGCTCGGCTCGGGACTCGGGGTGCCGGGAGAAGTGCTCACCCGTGGAAGTCTGGCATCCGCCACTGACAATCGAGGTCTGTGCGGCTTCCGAGCCGGGTGGGACAGGCGTCCGAACCGCCTTGAAACGGGCCGTGAGAGCCCTCAGGCCGCGTGTCACGTACGGCGTCAGCAGCAGCCCGACGCCCATCACGAACGCACCCGCGACCGCGTCGAGGAAGTAGTGGTTCGCCGTGCCCATGACCACGATCGTGGTGATCAGCGGGTAGGCGACACCCGCCGCCTTCGTCAGGCGCGTCCCGCCGAACCGCCACAGCATCACGCCGCACCACAGCGCCCAGCCCACGTGCAGGCTCGGCATCGCGGCGTACTGGTTCGTCATGCCGCCGAGCCCGCGCGGGGCACTCGCCTCGCCGCCCCACCACCCGTACGAGCTGTACTGGGCCATCGTGTCCACGAAGCCGTGCCCCGCGTCGAGGAGGCGGGGCGGGCACGTCGGCAGCAGCGTGAAGCCGATCAGGCCGATGAACGTGGACGTCATCAGCCAGGTGCGGGCCGCCCGGTAGCGCACCGCGCGCGAGCGGAACAGCCAGACCAGGATCACCGGTGTGACCACGTAGTGCAGCGACGCGTACCAGAAGTCCGCCGGGACGCCGATCCACGCCTCGCGCGTGAACAGCCGGTTCAGCGGGTGCTCCGCGTTGATCCGCAGCGCCTTCTCGACCTTGAGGATCGCCAAGCCGTGGTCCACGGCCGTCGAGACGTCGCCCCGCGCGAGGAGTCGGCCCGCCGAGTAGCACACGTACACCAGCACGATCAGCGGCAGCTCCGTCCACCAGCGCAGCCGCCCCGGAGGAGCCTCCTGGGTGCCCGGTGTCTCGGTCTTCGGCATCCGATCGCCTCCCCTTCCGATTCGTGGTGGCCAATCCGCGCGGACGTGTCACTTTACGGCGTATGCGCGCGCCGGTCCTGGGCGCCCTCGGCCTGTGAAGACGTCGGGATCGCCCGCCGGGTTGCCCTGATCCACGGTGCGGGATGATGGAGAAGTTCCGCCTCTGTTTTTCTCCCGGAAAGGTTCCTCATGGCACCGCGCATCCTGCTGGCCCGGCACGGACAGACGGCCTGGTCGCTGTCCGGCAAGCACACCGGCAGGACCGACGTCCCCCTCCTGGAGGAGGGCCGCCGCGGTGCCAAACTGCTCGGCGAGCGGCTGCACAGGACGCCCTATGACGGTCTCGCCGGGGTCGAGGTCCGCACGAGCCCGCTGGCCCGCGCGCGCGAGACGTGCGAGATCGCCGGGTTCGGGGAGCGCGCGACGCCCTGGGACACGCTCATGGAGTGGCACTACGGCGCCTACGAGGGCCTGACCCCCGCCGAGATCCAGGACGTCCGCCCCGGCTGGCTCATCTGGCGCGACGGCGTGCCCGACGGGGAGACCGTCGCCGAGGTGACCTCCCGCGCGGACGACGTCGTCGCCTGGGCGCGCGAGGCCGACCGGGACGTCCTGGTCTTCGCCCATGGGCACATCCTTCGCTCCATAGGGGCTCGCTGGCTCGGACTGCCGCTCGACTTCGCGGCCCGGATCCGGCTGAACCCGACGTCCCTGTCGGTCCTGGGCTGGGCCTACGGGGAGCCGGCGATCGAGAGCTGGAACGACCTGGGGCACCTCTCGTAGCTACCCAGGGCAGGCCCGTTCACCCACGCGCGGGCGCGCACTCCGCCTCGCGCGGGCGCGCGCCCCTCACCGTCGTCCCGGACCGGCCTCACAGCCGTCTCGGGCGCGCCGTGCGCCGCTCCAGGAACTCCGACACGTCGGGCGTCCTGCGGTGCGGGAGCAGCACGCGCGCGGTGTCGCCGAGCATGCCCCGGATCCTGGACGACTGGACGTGCCCCAGCAGCTCCAGGACGCGCAGGCCCGCGCGGGCGGCCTCGTCGGGACGGCCGTCGCGCGCGAGGTCGTCGGCCAGCTCGGCCGTGTAGAGGGCGATGTTGCGGCTGAAGTGGGCGTCCTGGAGGTCGGCGGCGTCGCGGGCCCGGCGCGCGGCGCGGGACCAGTCGCCGAGGGCGGACCAGCACTGCGCCTCCAGGCTCGCCAGCTCGGCGGCCCCGTAGAAACTCATCCACTCGGGGTCGGCGTCCGAGGGGCCTCGCTCGTACAGGGCGTGCGCGCGCGTGAGCGCCTGGGTGCAGCCGGTGGGGTCCCCGAGCCCGGCCCAGCCGCCGGCCTCCCTGAGGGCCAGCAGGGACATCAGCCGGTCCGAGCCCAGCGGGCGCGCGACGCGCTGGGCGGCCTGCGCCGCCCGCACCGCCTCGCGCGGGCGCCCGGCGTCCCGGGAGAGGAACGCCGTGTTGCAGAAGGCGTGCGCCTCCAGCGCGCGGTCGCCGGTCATCCGGGCGGTCGCCAGCGCCTCCGCGTAGTGCGAGCGGGCCTCCTCGAACCGCCCGGAGTCGTGGGCCAGCCAGCCCACCGAGATCGCCAGTTCCCCGGCGCCCGAGTACAGCCGGTCGGCGGTCGACTGGCGGGTCGTCCCGGCGTCCAGCAGCGCGTACGCGCGGCGCAACGGCTCCGCCGCGCGCTGGTACAGGCTGTCGCCGCCGTGCCGGTCGTCCAGCAGGCGGATTCTTCGGACCGCTTCCTCCAGGGCGCTCGCGTCGCTCGCCCCGGCGCGGCGCGGGGGCCGTCCGGAGGCGTACGCGTCGGTGGCGAGGCCCAGGGAGCCCAGCGAGACGGCCGCCACGGTGGCGCCCCCGCCGGTCATGAATGCGCGACGCAGCACGTCGCTCTCCTCGTGGTCGTGGTGCGTGTCGTACGGGTCCTGCGTGTCATACGGGTGACCCCCCGCGCGCGGTTCACCCGTCTCCCGCACGGACACGGTGGTGCGCGCGGGGCTCGGGATGTGCGCGCGGGGCGCGTTCTCGGGGGCGCGCGCCCCGCGCCCGCGTACGGACGCGCGGGGCGCGAAGCCCAGGTCGGTGAGCGTGCGGCCGGGGAACATGTGCAGGAACACCCGCTCGTACGCGTAGTTGGGGCAGCGGATCTCGCCCGCCTCGACCCGCCCGATGTAGCGCGCGTCGCAGCTGACCCGTTCCCCGATCTCCCGCGCGGCACGCCGCACCAGGGCGGCGAACTCGGCGGGCGAACGCTGTCCGCGCAGGCGCCGGAAAGCGTGGTTGGGGCGTGCGGGCCGGTCGGGACGGGGTGGGGTCACCGTTGACGACGCCATGGCCGGGTCCTCTCGTGCGAACCGTCGAACCATGCCGGATTCAAGGGTGTTTGGCAGGATGAAGCCGCTTATCGGGCCGTATCCGGTGTATCCAACTGTTTCCGGCGGGCAAGAACGTACCTGCTGTTCCGGGGTCGGCACGCGGGATTTGGCTACAAACCGGATATCTCATGCGCGATCTGCCATGAAGTGCCATCCTTTGCGGCTGACTTCCGCCGTAGCCGTTGACGAACTGGCGCGTTGAACGCTGTGGACTGCAATCGGGCTGCGCGGTGGAGGCCGTCATGGAGACCAGCCAGAGCAACGACCCCTGTACGACGCCGGCGACGGCTGCGTGCGATCTCGTGACGGTGCCGACGCGGCAGGGCCTGGAGGCGGTCGACATCCTCCGCCGCGGGGCCTGCGACGCGGTCGGCCCCGTCCTGCACGACGACGACGGCCGCACCCTCGGCTTCCTCGTCCCGCCCGGCACGGCCGCCGCCTGGGACGTCCCGGGCAGCACCTGCACGGAGACCGACGGCCGCGGCCTGCGCCTCGCCCCCGACCCCCCTGTCGCCGGCTCCGACTGGCTCCTCCCCCCGGACGCCGGCAACCTCCCCACCGACCCCACGGTCCTCCGCCAGGCCCTGGGCGAGGCCGCCCGCCTGATCGAGGCGGCGGACAGCTGCCGCTGACCACACCGGGGGAGCGGAAACGGTCCTCCTGAGGGCCGGGGAGACGGCGGTGCGGGGCGTTCCGGGTGGTGCCGGGGCCTGAGGGCGATGCACGCGGACCCACCGGACGCGGGCAGGGGACACCGCGCACCAGCGCCGAGGCTCTTCGCGCGTGCGCCAGACACAGCCGGAACGATTCGCCGAGACGCCGTCCGCTGAGCGGCGCCGCGCGCGTACGCGGGGCGACAGCCGGACCGCCGTGAGATCGCCGAGGTCGGCGTCGGTCAACTCCTCGTGCCGCGCGCGTGCGAGGCGACAGCGGGACGGCGCAGATGGTGGTCCACGCGCGCGTGTGCGCGACCGAACTGGTCCCTGGTCTGGATCGCGAGCACCACGTGTGTCCCTGCGCGCGTGCTCGCGACCGCACAACGAGGCCGCCATCGCATGGGCCCGCGAGGCCACCCGCGCGTGCGCGCGGCGACCGCCCGTTGTCGAGGGTGAGTTCGACGTCGGCCCGGCCCACCCGCGCGTGTGCGTGGCGATCGCCCCGTGTCGCCCCCCGCCTCTCCGCCGGGCGCTGGACGCCGAGCGCTGGCGGTGCCCTCGCGCGCGTGCGCGACGACGGGGGGCTCGCCAAGGGCATCGGGGACGCCGGGGTCGGTGCCCCCACGCGCGTGCGACGAAGAGCCTCGGCTGTCTCACGGGCACGGGCCCGGCGATGTGGGCCGAGTGCGGCGTAACCCCGCAGACCCACGCGCGCGACAGGGCCTCATCGCGACGAAGGCCGGCAGCGTGCCCGACCCACAGACCCACGTGCGTGACAGGGCCCCCGGCCGCCTCGGTGCCCCGTCCCTTTCGGCTGCAGCCCCACGCGTGCGTTGACGGGGACGACTGCACTCGCCCCGCACCCCTCCGGTCCGGCGGACGCAGTCCCGCGTGCACGACCGCTGTCCCTCGGACGGCCGCCCGGGATGCCGCGAGGTCCGGTGCCTTACCGCCCGCGCGGGGCCGGTCCCTCCTCGGCCCCGACGGCGCCGTCAACACTGTCCTTGCCGCCTGCGCGTGGGCCGGTCCGGCATGGACGTCGGAGTGCGCCGAGGCCCGTCCGCCGGCCTGGGCGGGAGGCGCCGGTGGCCTCCCCCAGAGGCCCGTGGCGGGGCGAGGGCGTCGGCAGTGCCTCAGCGCCGGCCCGTCGGCCCGTGGGCGCGAGCCCTTCTCGCCGGTGCGCAGACCTCGGCAGGTCGGGCGTTGTCGGTGGGGCCTGCGAGGATGGGGGCATGGCGAAGGAGCGGAGCGGCAGGCGGGGGGACGGCGAGGGGGTCGCCGAGGAGGTCGACGGCGGGACGGCGCGGCTCGTGCCCGACCGGGACCGGACGCGGGCGTGGACGCTGCTGGTCGACGGGGCGCCGCAGTCGCACGTGGACCTCGACGACCCGGGGTTCCTGTCGTTCGAGTACCAGCGCAGGCTCGGTCATGTGATCGACCTCGTCGCGCCGAAGGGGAAGCCGATCCACGCTGTGCACCTGGGCGGCGGCGGGTTCACGCTCGCGCGGTACGTCGCCGCGACCCGGCCCCGCTCCACCCAGCAGGTCGTCGAGCGGGACGCGCGCCTCGTCCAGTTCGTGCGCAGGGAACTGCCCCTGGACCCGGCCGCACGGATCCGCGTCCGGTCCACCGACGCGCGCGAGGGCCTGGCGAAGGTCCCCGACGGATGGGCGGACCTGGTGATCGCCGACGTCTTCAGCGGCGCGCGCACCCCGGCGCACCTGACGTCGACGGAGTTCCTGGACGACGTCCGCCGCACGCTGGCACCGAACGCCGTCTACGCCGCGAACCTCGCCGACGGCCCGCCGCTCACGTACCTGCGCGCCCAGATCGCCACCGCCGCCGCCCGCTTCCCCCACCTCGCGCTCCTCGCCGACCCCACGGTCCTGCGAGGCCGCCGCTTCGGCAACGCCGTCCTGGTCGCCTCCGACGCGCCCCTGCCGGTCCCCGAACTGACCCGCCGAGCCGCCTCCGACCCCCACCCCGTCCGCATCGAACACGGCCGCGCCCTCACGGACTTCACCGGCGGCGCGACCCCGGTCACAGACGCCTCGGCAACCCCGTCCCCGGCCCCACCGGCATCGGTCTTCCACTAGCCCACACCCCACACGAGCCCGCCACCGCCACCGACCGAGGGACTCCGCGAGCACGCCCCGCACAACACCGGCCCCGCACCAGACCGCCCCGCACGAGCCCGCCCCCGCCGGACCGACCCGGACGAGGTGCGGCACGCCCCCTCCACGTGCCGCACCCCGAGTACCCGTAGTACTTCCGCCCCACCCCCGGGCCCGGCCCGAGCGAGCGCCCCCCACCGCCCGAACCCCGCCCGAGCCCCACCCGGTGAGTTCCCCGGCCGACCCCAGCCGACCAGCCCCCGTCGAGCGAGCCCCGCTCGTCCAGACCTCGCCAGGCGAGCCCTGTCGGGCAAGGCCCGCCGGGCAAGCCCTCCGCCAGGAGAGCCCCGCCCCAGCCACAGCCGAACCCAGCTCGCCCTCGGCAGACCCCGGCCGAGCGAGCCACAGGCCGATCCTCACCGGACGAGCCCCAGCCGCCCCGCCAGGCGCCGCCCCGCCCGAGCGAAGCCCCGGCGACGGCGTGAGCGACTTCGCCCCCACCCCCGCAGAGCCCCCACCCGAGCGGAACCCCCGAGCCTCGCCCCCCACAGCGCCCCCGCCCGAGCGGAACCTCCAACCCCCGCCCGAGCGACCCCCGGCACCCATACCCCGAGGCCCCCTACTTCCCGGAGCCCCGAGGTCCCCTACCTCCAGGCCCCTTAGACCCCCTACCTCCCGAGGCCCCAGCCCCCCTTACAACCCCCGCTCCCCCTCCACCCCCGGCAGAACCCCCGTCCGAGCCACCTGCCCGTACCACCGCGCGCTCGACTTCAGCGTCCGAGCCAGCGTCCCGTAGTCCACGTACACCGCCCCGAACCGCTTCCCGTACCCGTACGACCACTCGAAGTTGTCCAGGAGCGACCACAGGAAGTACCCGCGGACATCGGCCCCGTCGGCGAGGGCGTGGCGGATCGCGGCGAGGTGGGCGTGGAGGTAGGAGATCCGCTCGGGGTCGTGGACGCGCCCGTCGGGATCGGGCTTGTCGTCGTAGGCGGCGCCGTTCTCGGTGATGTAGAGGGGGAGACCCGGCGCCTCACGGGTGTAGCGCATGATCAGCTCGTGCAGCCCGCTCGCGTCGATCGTCCAGCCCATCTCCGTCCGCTCGCCCGGAGTCTGGTGGAAGGCGACGTCGTCGGCGCCCGGCCAGGGCGAGTGCGTGCTGGCCCCGTGCCCGTCGGCGCCCTGCCCCTTGGCTCCCGCCCCGCCCGCCGAAACCAGCGTCGGCGCGTAGTAGTTGAGCCCGAGCGCGTCCAACGGCTGGTTCGCGGTGCGCAGATCACCGTCCTGCACGAACGACCAGTCCGTGAGGGACGACGTCGACGCCAGCAGCGTCTCCGGGTACGCCCCGTGCAGGATCGGCCCGTGGAAGGACCCGTTGGCGAGGTCGTCGATCTTGCGGACGGCCTCGAGGTCGGCCGGGTCCTGGGAAAGGGCCCGCAGGACATGGGAGTTGAGGCTGATGGCCACCGAGTTGCGGGCCGGCATCACCGACCGCAGCGCCGAAGTGGCCAGCCCGTGGCCCAGGTTGAGATGGTGGGCCGCCTTCAGCGAGGCCACCGCGTCGGTCCGCCCCGGCGCGTGGACCCCGGAGCCGTAGCCGAGGAAGGCGCTGCACCAGGGCTCGTTGAGGGTGATCCAGTGCTCCACCCGGTCGCCCAGCGCCTCGCCGACGATCTGGGCGTACTCCGCGAACCGCAGCGCCGTGTCCCGCGCCGGCCAGCCGCCCGCGTCCTCCAGCTCCTGCGGCAGGTCCCAGTGGTAGAGCGTGAGCGCCGGCTTGATCCCGGCCGCGAGCAGCTCGTCCACGAGCCGCCGGTAGAAGTCCAGGCCGACCTGGACGGCGGGCCCGCGCCCGGTCGGCTGCACCCGTGACCAGGAGACCGAGAACCGGTACGCGTTCAGCCCCATGTCCGCCATCAGTGCCACGTCGTCGCGGTAGCGGTGGTAGTGGTCGACAGCGATGTCACCGGTCTCGCCGGCGGCGGTCTTCCCCGGCGTGTGGCTGAAGGTGTCCCAGATCGAGGGGGTTCGGCCGCCTTCCCGCACCGCCCCCTCGATCTGGTACGCGGAGGTCGCGGCGCCCCAGAGGAAGGTGGAGGGGAAGGTGACAGGTGTAATGGGCTCAGACATGGAAGCGCTCCCATAGGTGGTCGTCGAGACCGACGGAGAGTGGAGGGGGGATGGGGTGAGGGTGAGCCTGCGAAGGTGTGAAGTGGGGGACGAGGCGCGGGAGTCGTACGGATCGGGGTCGATGGGACATGGGAGACAAGGGGAGTTGACCGCACGGCACTCAACACACCGTGAGGGCGGCGGAGTCGAGCTGACCGGCGTCAACCCCCGGCTTCAGCAGGGGAATTGATCCGACCGGCGTCAATCCCGCCGCACATGCGAGGGAGTTGAACCGATGGGCACCAACACCCCACGCCCGCTGCGGAGTCGGGCCGGGCGCGGAGCCGGGGCGACGATGACCCGGCTCCCGGTGGCGTCGTCCGGACGTCCGCCCGGTCGCGCACCCGCCCTGTGCGGCGGTCCTCCCCCTGTCCTGCCCGGCGGGAGGCGGCCGTACCCGAACTCCGGGCGGAAACTCAGCCCTTGACCGCCCCCTGCATGATCCCGCCCACGATCTGCTTGCCGAACAGGGCGAAGACGATGAGGAGGGGAACGGTGCCGAGGAAGGCGCCGGCCATGATGAGGGACTGGTCGGGGGTGTAGCCGCGGCCGAGGCCGGCCAGCGCGACCTGGACCGTCGGGTTCCCGGTCTGGGTCAGGACGAGGAACGGCCACAGGAAGTCGTTCCAGGACTGCACGAACGTCAGCATCCCGAGGACGGCCATGGCCGGCCGCGCGGCGGGGAACACGACGTGCCACAGCACCCGCCAACTGCTCGCCCCGTCCACGCGGGCGGCCTCGATGAGTTCGTCGGGCAGCGCCTGGATCAGGTACTGCCGCATGAAGAACACCCCGAAGGCGCTCACCAGCGACGGCAGGATGACGGACTGGAGCTGGTCGGTCCACTCCAGCTCGGCGACCATCATGTAGAGCGGGATGATGCTGAGTTGGGGCGGAACCATCATCGTGCCGACCACGATCAGCATCAGCGCGCCCCGCCCCCGGAACCGGAGTTTGGCGAAGGCGAACCCGGCGATCGTGGACAGGATCACGATGGTGATCGACGAAATCCCGGCCACGATCGTGGTGTTGAGGAACGCCTTGCCGAGGTTGGCGTCCGTCCACGCCTTGTCGAGGTTCTTGAAGAGGTTGGAGCCGAACCAGAACGGGGGCGGCGTCTGGGCCAGCCGGTTGGTGTCGCGGGAGGCGGCGATCGCCGACCACACCAACGGGCCCAGCGAGCCGAACGTGAACAGCCCGAGGACGATGTAGGCGATCGGGCCGCCGTGCAACTGCCCGCCCGCGCGGCCCGACTTGGACAGCCGGCGGCGCGTGCGTTTCGGCGCCGTCTCCTCCGGCGCGGGTTTGGGCAACGTCGTCGTCACCGTCGTACTCCTAACTGCCACTGCTGGAGCGCAGGCGGCGCGAGATGACGTAGTTCACGATGCCGATCACGATGAGGATCAGGAACATCGTCCAGGCGATCGCCGAGGCGCGGCCCAAGTGCTGGTTCACCCAGCCCTGTTCGTACAGGTAGAGGCCGAGCGTCTGGTACTGGTGCTCGCCGCCGCCGGACGCGCCCGTGTTCGGGTCGAACAGCAGGGGCTCACCGAAGACCTGGCTCGCGCCGATCGTGGAGACGACGACCGTGAACAGGATCGTCGGCCGCAGCGACGGCAGCGTGACGTGGATGAACTGCTGCCAGCGGCTCGCCCCGTCCAACGCGGCTGATTCGTACAGGTCGTTGGGGATGGCCTGCATCGCCGCGAGGTAGATCAGCGCGTTGTAGCCGGTCCACCGCCAGATGATGATCGTCGAAACGGCGATCTGCGAGGACCACTTGTCGTTCTGCCAGTCGACCGGGCCCAACCCCACAAGGTCCAGGCCCCAGTTGATCATCCCGTAGTCGTGCCCGAAGAGCAGCACGAAGACGAGCGCGGCGGCGGCGATCGACGTCGCGTACGGCGCGAGGATCACGACCCGGTAGAAAGTCGAGGCGCGCAGACGGTAGTTGAGGATGTGCGCGATGCCCAGCGCCATCAGCAGCTGCGGCACGGTCGAGATGATCCCGATCGTCAGCGTGTTCTTCGCCGCGTTCCAGAAGAAGTCGTCGTCGAAGATCCGCGTGTAGTTGCGCAGCCCCACCCACTTCATGTCGGTGGGCGCGGTCAGCTCCACCTGGTGCAGCGAGGCCCAGCCGGTGTAGACCAGCGGGAACAGCCCGAAGGCCAGGAAGAGCAGGAAGAACGGCGAGACGAACGCGTACGGGCTCCACTTGATGTCCCGCTGCCAGCGGCGCGAGAGCCGGGCCCGGCGCCGCTGCTCCGCCTCGGACGGCTGTCCGGGCGCGGGGCGGCCCGGGGCCGCGCCCCCCTTCGAGGGGGGCGCGGCGGTGTCGTGACTGGCCATGCGGGTCACTTGTCCAGGTTGTTGTCGATGGTCTTGGTGGCGTTGTCCCACGCCTCCTGGATGGACTTGCCCTTCGTCACCAGGAACACGCCGTTGTCGGTCATGCCCTGCTGGATGATCTGGTCCTTCGGGCCGATCGGCTGGACCGGGATGTTCTTGGCGGCCTGGGTGAAGATCTGGCCGATCGGGGCGTCACCGGTCATGTCGTTCTTGCCGGCGGTGACTTGGGGCAGCGTGTACGCGGCGGGCGTGCTCGGGACGCTGCCCTGGACGGCGAAGAGCTTGGCGAGCTGCGCGGGCTGGGTCAGCCAGGTCACCAGCGCCTCGGCCTCCTTGACGTGCTTGCTGGCCTTCGGGACGCCGAGGAACGTGCCGCCCCAGTTACCCGCCTTCGGCGCCTGGGCGACGTCCCACTTGCCGACCGCCTCGGGCTTCGACTTGTCCTTCAGGTAGCCGAGCATCCACGGCGGGCAGGTGACCGCGGCGAACTTGTTGTTGGCGATGCTCTGGTCCCACCCGGTCTGGAACTGCGTCACCGGCTGGACCAGGCCCTTCTGGGCGGCCTCACCGGCGATGTCGAACGCCGCCCGCACCTTGGGGTTGCTCTTGTAGATGACCTCGCCGTCCTTGTCGTAGTACTTCTGCTCCTCGCTGCCCATGATGGAGTTGAACAGGCCACCGGGGGAGTCCATGAAGTAAGTCCCGCTCGGCGCCTTGCTCTTGTAGCGCTCGCCGACGCTGATGACCTTCTTCCAGTCCCCGGCCCACAGCTGGGAGACCTGCTCGCGGTCGGTGGGCAGCCCCGCCGCCTGGAAGAGGTCCTTGCGGTAGCAGATGCCCGTCGGGCCGACGTCCGTGCCCAGGGCGATCGTCTTGCCGTCCTTGGTCGTGGACTGCGCCCACTTCCAGTCGAGCCAGTTGCTCTTGACGACTCCCTCGGCCTTGCCGATGTCCACGAACTTGTCCGCCTGCGTCGCGACGATCTCCGCGATGTTGCCCACTTCGATGGCCTGGACGTCCATCAGGCCGGCGTTGGTGGTGAGGTGGTTGAGGAGCGCCGGGTAGTAGTTCTCGTTGCGCTCGACGACGTTCTCCTGGATCTTGATCTCCGGGTGGAGCTTCTCGTACTCGGTGTAGAGACCGGCCTGCTTGAAGCCCTGCGTACCGAAGAGACCGAGGCTGATAGTCGTCTGCCCCTTGCCACCGCCGCCGCCCGACGACGCCGACGGGTCGCCGGAGGCGTTGTCGTCGCCGTCGTCGGCACAGCCGGCCAGCAGCCCGGCGCCCAGCGACACGGCAGCCGCCAGGACCACCACCCGACGGGAGGTTCGGGATCGTGCTCGCATTGCGTCCTCCTGTTGCCCTGACGTGCCGACCCCCCGGCCAACTGCATGGTTGGGCCCGTTGTTTTCTCGCTGCGGCTCGGGCGGGGAACGTGCGGGATGTGTATGTGTCAGGTAGTGTGGGAGCGCTCCCACAAGTGATGTGTTGAAGAGTCGTCGGTTCCGGCGGGGGTGTCAAGGGCGTCGACGCGGAGAGATGCGTTCAGTTATCGGGACGTTAACTGGAAGCGGGCCAGGTCGGTTTTCGGCCGGACGGGTTCCGCGGGCGAGCGTGCGGAGCGGGCCGTTTCATGTCAGGACAGGGCTGTTAGATTCCAGGCCAGTGCGTAGCGATCGAGGGAAGGCGGGGCCCATGGCAACCCACGGAGCGCGGGGCCGCAGCGGGGGGCGCCCGACCCTTGAGGAAGTCGCCGCGCGCGCGGGCGTCGGCCGTGGCACCGTCTCCCGCGTCATCAACGGCTCCCCGCGGGTCAGCGACGCGACGCGGGCCGCCGTCGAGGCCGCCGTCGCGGAGCTCGGGTACGTCCCCAACACCGCCGCCCGCGCGCTCGCCGCGAACCGCACCGACGCGATAGCGCTCGTCGTCCCCGAGCCGGAGACGCGGTTCTTCTCCGAGCCCTACTTCTCCGACATCCTGCGCGGCGTCGGCGCCGAACTCTCCGACACCGAGATGCAGTTGCTACTGATCTTCGCGGGCAACGACCGGGAGCGGAAGCGGCTCGCGCAGTACCTCGCCGCGCACCGCGTCGACGGCGTCCTGCTCGTCTCCGTCCACGCGGACGACCCCCTGCCCGACCTGCTCGCCCAGCTGGAGATCCCCTCCGTCATCAGCGGTCCGCGCTCCGCCGGGGAGACGCTGCCGTCCGTCGACTCCGACAACTACGGCGGGGGCCGGTCCGCCGCGGAGCATTTGCTCTCGCGCGGGCGGGAACACATCGCCCACATCACCGGTATGCCGGACGTCTACGGCGCGCAGCGGCGTATCGACGGGTACCGGGAGGCCATGGAGGACGCCGGCCGCGAGCCCCTGATCGAGTCCGGGGACTTCACGGAGGAGAGCGGCTACCTCGCGGCCCAGCGCCTGCTGTCCCGCAATCCCCTGCTGGACGCCGTCTTCGCCGGGTCCGACGTCATGGCGGCCGGCGCGCGCCAGGCCCTGCGCGAGGCCGGCCGCCGTATCCCGGAAGACGTAGCTCTCGTGGGGTACGACGACTCCGCCATCGCCCGCCACATGGACCCGCCCCTCACCAGCGTCCGCCAGCCCATCGAGGAGATGGGCCGCCACATGCTGGACCTCCTCCTCACCGAGATCGCCGACCGCCGCCCCGCGGTCTCCCGCGGCCTGGAACGCCGCCAGATCGTGGTCGCCACGGAACTGGTCGTACGAGCCTCGTCCTGAGGGGGTCACCAGCGCCGGGACGGGGGAGGGGGCGGGACTTCCGGACGGCGTGCGGCGCGGCCGGAGGCTTTGTTGGTGACGAGCCAGATGACGCCGAGGATGACGTCACCGGCGGTCCAGGCGATCAGGGTGACCAGGGAGACGGCGGCGGCGGTGATCTCGGTGCCGGCCTGACAGGTCTCGCTGGCCCCGCAGTCGTCGTGGGCCCCCGGGGTGGCGCTGATCACGGCGATCAGCCACAGCAGCATCAGCGCGTTGAACACGAGGATCACCCAGGTCAGCGGCCTCCAGCGAGGCCGGTGCCTACGGCGTGTGCGCCGGGCGGCGGGCGGGGGCGTAGGCGTGGTCCATCCCTGGTACGACATGGCGAGCCTCCCAACGCGAGAACGGCTCTCCCTCGACCATACGGCCCCCGCCCCGACCCGGCAGTTTCTCGGTGGACGGGGGTGGTGCGGGGTGCGACACTCCCCGGCATGCCTGCGCACCCCCTCCTGGACGTCGACGAGATACCCGTCCCTCTGGAGAGCTACCTCCGGGGTATCGGGGAGGTGTTCCGGCGGTTCGGGGCGCCTCAGCAGGACTCGGGGTGTGTCTCCTACGGGGTACGGCTGCCCAGCGGGGAACGCTGGTTCGTGAAGGCGCCGGAGACGCCGGACGCGGCGCGCACGTCGGCTCGGGCATGGCGGTTCCACCAGGAGGTCCGGCACCCCGCGATCGTGCCCCAGCTCCACAGGCTGGGCCCGGCGGTGGTGATGCCCTGGCGGGACGGAGGGCTCCTGTACGACCCCCGACACCGCGCGCGGTTCCGGCGGTTGGCGGTGCCGGAGGTCCAACGCGCCCTGGACCGGCTCCTGGACGCGCACCTCGCGGTCGAAGCGGCGGGCTGGCAGCCGGTGGACCTGTACGACGGCGCCCTCCTCTACGACTTCGACCGCGCCGCCCTGCACCTCATCGACCTCGACGAGTACCGCCCCTCCCCGTTCCGCCTGGACACCGCCCGACTCCCCGGCTCCCGCCGCTTCATGGCCCCCGAGGAGTGGCACCGGGGTGCCCGCATCGACGCACGGACGACCGTGTACGTCCTCGGGCGGGCCGTACGCCTGCTGCTGGACGCGGGGAACGAGGAACGTGAATGGCGAGGCACGGAGCGCCAGTTGGCGGTGGTGCAACAGGCGACACGCCCTGACCCGGTGGAACGGTACGCGGACGTACGTGAGTTGGCGGGGGAGTGGCGAAGCGCGACGGGGTGACGGCCCCGGGCACCCACACCTGACCCCGGCACGCTCACCCGTCCTCGCCCCGAAGCCGCCACCGCACCTCCCCCTCCTGCCATTCACCGGTCCGCGTCAGCCCCGCCGCCTCGGCCACCCGTTCCGACGCCCGGTGGTCGGGATGGACGTGGGCGACGACCGTCCGGACCCCCTCCTGGCGCAGCCACCCGACCATCCCCCGGGCCGCCTCCGAGGCGTACCCCCGCCCTTGCAGGCCGGTGCCGATCACCCAGGCGACCTCGGCCTCGTCGCCGGTCACGGTCGCCTGGACGGTCCCGGCCAGTTCCCCGCTCTCCCGTACCCGTAGTACCCAGTTGAGCCAGCACACGGCGGGATCGGGGGACCCGGCGGTGAGCCGTTCGTAGCGGGCCGCCAGTCCCTCCGGAGTACTAGGGGTACCCCCGATGAACACGTGCAGCGCCGGATCGGCGAGGACGAGGGCCATCTCGGGGGCGTGGGAGGGCTGAAGGGGGAGGAGATCGAGCCGGAGGGTCACGAGGGGAGCGATACGCATGAGAGGTCAGGGTAGTGAAACGACTGAGGGCCGATCTGCCTGAGCAGATCGGCCCTCGTCCGATGAGGGTGAGTAACGGGACTCGAACCCGCGACATCCTGGACCACAACCAGGTGCTCTACCAGCTGAGCTATACCCACCATGACCGGCGCTGGAGTTTGTGCTTTTCCGACCGGCCGAGAAAAAGTGTACAGGGTCCGAAGGGGTGCTCGCGCACGGCTTTCGCGGCGCCCCTTCCGGGGGACCTGCGGGGGTCCGACCAGGGACCTAACTCGCGGGAAGTACGTGCCGGGCGGCGATCGCCTTCGCGGTGTCGGAGTCGGGACCGGGCTGGGGGACGAAGATGGCGTCGCGGTAGTAGCGCAGCTCGGCGATGGACTCGCGGATGTCGGCGAGGGCGCGGTGGTTGCCGTTCTTCTCCGGGCTGTTGAAGTACGCGCGCGGGTACCAGCGCCGGGCCAGCTCCTTGACGGAGGAGACGTCGACGATGCGGTAGTGCAGGTAGGACTCCAGCGCCGGCATGTCCCGGGAGAGGAAGCCCCGGTCGGTGCCGACGGAGTTGCCGCACAGCGGGGCCTTGCCGGGCTCCTTCACGTGCTCACGGACGTACGCGAGGACCTGCTCCTCGGCCTCGGCCAGCGTCGTACCGCCCGCCAGCTCGGCCAGCAGCCCCGACGAGGTGTGCATCTGACGCACCACGTCCGGCATCGTCTCCAGCGCCGAGTCCGGCGGGCGTACGACGATGTCCACCCCCTCGCCGAGCACGTTCAGCTCGGAGTCGGTGACGAGGGCGGCAACCTCGATGAGCGCGTCGTCGGACAGCGAGAGGCCGGTCATCTCGCAGTCGATCCACACCATGCGATCGTTCATGCGTCCACCCTAAGGCTGACATCCGCCGATCGGGTGTACCGCGACCTGGGCAGCTCCCCGGAACCAGGGATGTAGGGGTACCCCTTGCGGGACCCCGCCCGCAGGGACGCCCGACCCTTACGGGACCCCCACCCCCTACGGCAGGACGACGCCGGGCCCGGAAGGGTCACCCCCTCCGGGCCCGGCACCGACCGGTCAACCGATCGGTATGTTCACGCTCCGCTGCGCTGCCCCGGCAGAGCCGCCCGCGCCCCGGCGTACTCCGGCGCGAGCCCGGCGGAGGCCGCCGAGGAGCCGACGGACGCCGTGCGGCGGGCCTGGAGCGGCACCGGCGCCTCCGGGTGCAGCCCGGAAGCGGGCGGCCCCAGCGGGGACGGCACCGGCTCACCCTCCATCGGGCGTTCGCCCTGCGGACGGCGGGCCCGGTAGGCGGCCCGGTACGCGGCCGGCGACGACCCGAGCTGGCGGCGGAAGTGCCCGCGCAGCGCCACCGGCGACCGGAAGCCGCAGCGCCCCGCGACCTCGTCCACCGAGTAGTCGGACGTCTCCAGCAGCCGCTGCGCCTGGAGCACCCGCTGGGTGATCAGCCACTGCAACGGCGCGCTGCCGGTCAGCGAGCGGAACCGGCGGTCGAAGGTGCGCCGGCTCATGTACGCGCGCGCGGCGAGCGTCTCCACGTCGAACTGTTCGTGGAGGTGTTCCAGCGCCCAGGAGACGACCTCGGCGAGCGGGTCGGCCCCGATCTCCTCTGGTAAAGACCTGTCGAGGTAGCGCTCCTGACCGCCCGAGCGGCGCGGCGGGACGACGAGCCGGCGGGCGAGCGCGCCGGCCGCCTCGTTGCCGTGGTCCGTCCGCACGATGTGGAGGCACAGGTCGATCCCGGCCGCCGTGCCGGCGGACGTGAGGACGTCGCCGTCGTCGACGAACAGCTCTCTCGGATCGACGTGCACCGACGGATAACGTTTCGCCAGGGTCGGCGCGTACATCCAGTGGGTGGTCGCCGGACGGCCGTCCAGCAGCCCGGCGGCCGCGAGGACGAAGGCGCCTGTGCAGAGCCCGACGATGCGGGCTCCCTCCTCGTGCGCCCGGCGCAGCGCGTCGAGCGCTTCCTCGGGCGGCGGCGCGGTGATCGAGCGCCAGGCCGGTACGACGACCGTCCCGGCGCGCGAGATCGCCTCCAGCCCGTGTGGCGCGGTGAGTTCCAGGCCCCCTGTGGTCCGCAGCGGGCCGTCCTCGCCGGCGCAGACCAGCAGGCGGTAGCGCGGTACACCGGCGTCCTGACGGTCGATGCCGAACACCGACAGTGGTATGGAACTCTCGAATATGGGGCCGCCGCTGAACAGCAGCACCGCGACGATCTCCTTGCGGCGGCGGCCGGACAGTTTCCGGACAGCGGCTTCCGGCGCGGCGGTGGAGTCGTGGCTCATCCTGCTAAGCCCCCCTCGGTGGTCGCGGCTCCTCGGTTGTGTCGCTCCTGCACGTTTCCCCTCGGTCCTGCACGAGTCCCCCGCCGTAGACAGTCAAGATCGAATCTACTGTGTCGCGCCGTGCCGCGGTGGCCAGTTCTCCACCCGGCACATTGTCGACATGGCAACTTGGCGTAAAGCATTCGATCACGAAGCGTTGCACTACGGGGACGCGCAGGGAAGTGCGCCTCCTGGCAGTGGCCAATCTGCGTAGGGTGTGAGAGGCCCTGGAGACCCTTTCAGTGCAGGTCAAACGGGGGTTAGGGGGTGTTTGGGCGCCCTGATGCACAGGTGCGGGAAGTTGGCTGAAAACCGATGTGGTTGTGCGCGGAAACCGGTCAACCGACCGGTGAGCTTCCGCCGGTGTGACGTCCGCCTCGGTGTGCGCCCGCGCCCGCGCGCGCGGGGCGCCTGTGGTGGTGCGGCGCGCGCTCCTCGGCGAGCACGCGGGCCTCGCAGCGCTCGGACTGCCGCAGCAGCACCCGGCACACTGCGGTGACGGCGGCCAGCCCCAGCGCCGTGCCGGCGGTGCCGCCGAGCGAGGTGCCGTACCAAAGGAGTACTACGGGTACGAGGAGACAGGAGAACGCCGCCCAGCGGATGAGATCGGTCGTCCGGTCGTCGGCGGACTCGGGGGGTCCCTCGGAGGTATTACGGGGTACGGGCATGGTGGTTCCCTGTCTCCCGGGCGGGTGGCGGTCACCGGGATCAACGCCGGTTCGACCGGTCGGTCACTCGGAGGCGGGGGCCGCGTCAGTGAATCCTGTGCAAACCGCCTGTACGGGGCAGCAACCATTGCGTTACGGGCGCCACCTCGTGCATGCTCCCTGGAACCCCCACCTGACGGGCGCGGGATATGGGCTGAGGAGGCGTGCCGCCGTACCCTTGGGGGTATGGGGTTGGGAAGATGATTCCCGGACAACAGCTCCGCCGACAAGCTCCGCCGTTCCTGTCGCCTTCCCACACAAGGATCGATTCGCCGAGACAGCCATGGCCGGTCACGAATTCTTCGAACCCGCAGACCGCAAGCGGCCCGTCGCCGACCCCACGGCGGCCGAGCCCCTGGCGGCGGAAGAAACACGCCCCACCTGCGATCCCGCCTTCAAGCACGGCGTCGTCGTCGGCTTCGACGGCTCCACGTCGAGCGAGCGGGCCCTCGCGTACGCCATCGGCATGGCCCACCGGTCCCGCGCCGGCCTGATCATCGTCCACGTCGCCAACCGGCTGCCCACGACCGTCTGGGCGGGCTGTGAACCCCCGGTCTTCGTCGACGTCCCGGACCACCGCACCGAAGTCCTCGGCCTCGAACTCGCCTGCGCGGACTACCTGTCCGAGGTGCCGTGGATCCTCGTCGAGCGTGGCGGCGACATCTGCCACGAACTGGAGGAGGTGGGGCGGGAGTACGAGGCGGACGCGATCGTCGTCGGCTCCACGCACGGCCTCGTGGGGCGGATCTTCGGCTCGGTCGCGGGGCGGCTCGCGAAGCGGGCGCAGCGGCCCGTGGTGGTCATCCCGTAGTACCCGAGGGGTAGTTGAGGCTCCCTCTTTCCTCCCCGGCTCCCCCTTTTTCCCTCAGGTTCCGCCGGGCATGAAGCTACCGGTGCGTAGCGGGTGTTTGTGTCCTTGTGAAGGGCATATAACGCACACCGCACAACTGCACATGCTTGAAGGGAGCCCCGCCGTGGCCAACGACGTCTCTGCGGGAATCAGCGGAAGCACCTCCACCATCGCCGGCCGACTCGCCCTCGCCGTCACCCTGTTGGCGTTCGGGCTCGGGTTCGCCGATGTCGTCGACGGAGTCTCGGCGGCCGACGCCGTCGCCGTCGCGCACTACATCGGCGGAGTCGCCCTCTTCGTCGCCGGACTCTTCGCCTTCCGGGACCACGACACGCTCAACGGGACCGGGTTCGTGGCCGTCGGAGCGTTCTGGTTCACCTGGGCCGTGTCCGCCGACAGGCAGGTCTCCGACAACGCGGCGGGGCTGTTCCTGCTGCTGTTCGCCCTCATCGCCCTGTCCCTCACAGTCTCCGGAGGGGACCAACTCGCCCAGGGGACCTACGGGTTGTTCCTCGTCGCGCTGGTCCTGCTGGCCATCTCGCGGTTCGCCGGGAACGACTCCCTCGCCAAGGTGGGCGGCTGGTTCGCCGTCGCGGCGGGCGCGGTCGCCTGGTACGCGGCGACCGCGGCGCTGGCCCACTGGCCGACCGCCCTGCCCGGACGTGGACGCGCTGCCGGCCGGGGGGTGACGGCCACCGGCTAACAGGCAGCCGACGCCGGGGAGTTGGGCGGCCCCGGCACTCATGAACGGACCCCCGGTGAAGGTGGCATCACCGGGGGCCCGTTCCGTTGCGGCGGGGGCGAGGACTACTCGACCGTCACCGACTTCGCGAGGTTCCGCGGCTTGTCGATGTCACGGCCCAGCGCCTTCGCCGTGTAGTACGCGAGGAGTTGGAGCGGGATGCCCATGAGGATCGGGTCCAGCTCGGGCTCGTTCTTGGGGACGACGATCGTGCGGTCGGCCTTCTCCTGCTCCTGGTGCGCGACGGCGACGATCCTGCCGCTGCGGGCCTTGATCTCCTCCAGGGCGGCGCGGTTCTTCTCCAGCAGGTCGTCGTCGGGGACGATGGCGACCGTCGGCAGGGCGGGCTCGATGAGCGCGAGGGGGCCGTGCTTCAACTCCGAGGCGGGGTACGCCTCGGCGTGGATGTAGGAGACCTCCTTCAGCTTGAGGGACGCCTCGCGGGCGACCGGGTAACCCCGCACGCGCCCGATGAACAGCATCGAGCGGGCCTCCGCCAACTCGGCCGCCAGCTTCTCGTACTCGGCCTCGTTCGCCATGATCTCCGCGATCTGGCCCGGGAGTTTGCGCAACCCCTCGATGATCCGCTTGCCGTCGCGCACCGACAGGTCACGGGTGCGGCCGAGGTGCAGGGCCAGCAGCGCGAACGCCACCGTCGTGTTCGTGAAGCACTTGGTGGAGACGACGCAGACCTCGGGACCGGCGTGGACGTAGACGCCGCCGTCCGCCTCACGGGCGATCGCCGAGCCGACCACGTTGACGACGCCGAGGACGCGCGCGCCCTTGCGCTTCAGCTCCTGGACGGCCGCGAGGACGTCGTACGTCTCGCCGGACTGGGAGACGGCGATGTAGAGGGTGTCGGGGTCGACGACCGCGTTGCGGTAGCGGAACTCGGAGGCCGGCTCGGCGTCGGCGGGGATCCGGGCCAGCTCCTCGATCATCTGGGCGCCGATCATGCCCGCGTGGTACGAGGTGCCGCAGCCGAGGATCTTCACGCGCCGGATCTGCCGGGCCTCGCGGGCGTCGAGGTTGAGGCCGCCGAGGTGGACGGTGGAGAAGCGGTCGTCGATCCGGCCGCGCAGGACGCGGTCGACGGCGTCCGCCTGCTCGTGGATCTCCTTGTGCATGTAGGTGTCATGGCCACCCATGTCGTAGGAGGCGGCCTCCCACTCCACGGTCGTCGGCTCCGAAGTAGTACGGGTCCCCTCCGTGGTGTACGTACGGAAGTCGTCCGCCTTCAGGGTGGCCATCTCGCCGTCGTCCAGCGTTACTACCTGACGGGTATGTGCGACCAGCGCGGCGATGTCCGAGGCGACGAACATCTCCTTCTCGCCGATGCCGAGGACGACCGGGGAGCCGTTGCGGGCGACGACGATGCGGTCGGAGAAGTCGGCGTGCATGACGGCGATGCCGTAGGTGCCCTCGACGAGGCGCAGCGCCTCGCGGACCTTGTCCTCCAGCTTCTCGGCCTGCGAGCGGGCGATGAGGTGGGTCAGGACCTCGGTGTCGGTCTCCGACAGGAACTCGACGCCGTCCGCCTCCAGCTTGCGCCGCAGGTCGGAGGCGTTGTCGATGATGCCGTTGTGGACGACGGCGACCTTCAGGTCGGCCGACAGGTGCGGGTGGGCGTTCACGTCGGAGGGGGCGCCGTGGGTGGCCCAGCGGGTGTGGGCGATGCCGGTGGTGCCCTTGAAGCGCGCCGGGACCTTGGCCTCCAGGTCCCGGACCCGGCCCTTGGCCTTGACGACCTTCAGGCCGGCGGACTTGGGGGAGGAGACCACGATGCCCGCCGAGTCGTACCCCCGGTACTCCAGGCGCTGCAGGCCCTCAAGGAGTAGGGGGGCTACATCACGCTTGCCGATGTATCCGACGATCCCGCACATATGAAAAGGTATCCCTCAGCCGTAGACCATGCGGCGCAGCTGCCGGAGGGAGAGCTCCGGCGGCGCGACCGCCCTGTACTTCAGATCCGCCGCGATCCGCTCGAAGATCTCCGTGTTCACCAGGCCTTGTGCCTGGAGCTCGCGGTGGCGGCGACGGACGTAGTGCTCCGTCGTCTCGTCGAAGTAGGCGAGCACGTCCTGGATCACCCGCAGCGCCTCGCCCCGCTGGAGGGGCGTGGACCGCATCAGATGATCAACGAGTTCGTCGTGCACCCGGTAGATCCTGAGGTACCGCCGCCGGTTTCGCAAGAAATCTGCCCGCTTTCGGGCAAGGGCCCATGGGAGGTCCGGTAGGCGAATTCTTGGGGTGGCGTTGAAGGTCTCATGGGCCTTTGTTCGGAAATCGTCCATTCGGCGTCTTGTATCCCGTCGTCCGGAACGACGAATTTCAGACCTCATGGACACTCCTCGCATGGGCGTACCCGAGCAGCTCGCCGCCCGCATGACGATGGCGGAGCAGCACGAGTACCTGCGCGCCAAGTTCTCCCGCCGGTCGATGGTCAGAGGCGGCGCCGTGACGCTGGGCGCCGTCGCCGGCGGCGTCTTCGTACCGGGCGCCACCGCCCAGGCCGCACCCCGCACGTCGTCCGCGCGCCCGGCCGCCGAGAAGGTCGACGGCTCCCTCGTCGCCCCCTTCGGCCGCCACCTCGCCTACGGCAACGACCCCCGCACCGAGATCAGCGTCTCCTGGCAGGTGCCGGTCGCCGTCAAGAAGCCGTTCATCCGGGTCGGCGCCCACCCCTGGGACCTCTCGCGCAAGATCGACGCCGAGATCCGCACCCTGTTCACCCCGGCCGGCGTCGGCGCCAGCGGCAACCACACCCAGTACTACCTGCACGCCAAGCTGACCCACCTGCGCCCCGGCAAGACGTACTACTACGGCGTCGGCCACGCCGGCTTCGACCCGGCCCAGCCCCACCTCCTGGGCACCCTGGGCACGTTCACCACCGCGCCCGCCCACAAGAAGCCGTTCACCTTCACCGCGTTCGGCGACGAGGGCGTCAGCTACCACGGCCTCGCCAACAACGCCCTGCTGCTCGGCCAGAACCCGGCCTTCCACCTGCACGCGGGCGACATCGCCTACGCCGACCCGACCGGCGCGGGCAAGAGCGCCGACACCGGCTTCGACTCGCGGGTGTGGGACCAGTTCCTCGCGCAGACCGAGTCGGTCGCCAAGTCCGTTCCGTGGATGCCGGCTTACGGCAACCACGACATGGAAGCCTGGTACTCGCCCAACGGGTACGGCGGCGAGGAGGCCCGCTGGAACCTCCCCGACAACGGCCCCGACAAGAAGAACCTGCCGGGCGTCTACACCTTCACGTACGGCAACACGGCGATCATCTCCCTCGACGCCAACGACATCTCGTACGAGATCCCGGCCAACCTCGGTATTTCCGGGGGCACTCAGACCACATGGCTGGAGGCGCAGCTCAAGAAGTACCGCGCCTCGAAGGACATCGACTTCGTCGTCGTCTTCTTCCACCACTGCGCCTACTGCACCTCCACCGCGCACGCCTCCGAGGGCGGGGTCCGGCAGGAGTGGGTGCCGCTGTTCGAGAAGTACACGGTCGACCTGGTCATCAACGGCCACAACCACCAGTACGAGCGCACCGACGTCATCAAGAAGGGCGCGGTCACCAAGAAGCTCCCGATCGGCGGGACGGCGTACCCCGAGACCGACGGCGTCGTCTACGTCACCGCGGGCGCGGCCGGCCGCAGCCTGTACGCGTTCAGCGCGCCGCTGTCCTACGAGGGCCACGAGAACGAGGTCGAGTCCGTCGCCTCCTTCGTCAACACCAAGGACGGCAAGGCCGACGAGACGGTCACCTGGTCGCGCGTGCGCTACCTCGACTACTCGTTCCTGCGCGTCGACGTCACCCCGGCCGCCAAGGGCCGCACGGCGACGCTGACCGTGCGCGGCATCGCCGAGACCGGCGAGCAGGTCGACCACTTCACGGTGGCGCGCCGCGCGAAGTGAGCCGTGCGCCCAGAAGGCGGGGCGCACAGCCCGGTTGAGCCGGCAGGCGGTCCTCAGGCGAGGTGACGGTGTGTCACAGTCGTTTGAGGATCGCCTGTTTGGCGAGGGAGAACTCCTCGTCCGTCAGCACCCCGTCCCGGTGCAGATCGCCCAGCTCCCGCAGGCGCCGCAGCATCGCGTCGTGGTCGTCTCCCGTGGCCTGTGCGGAAGTTGACGAGGCGTCGAGCTGCGGGACGGCGGACTGGGGCCCCGCCGACGGATGCGGCAGCCGGGCCTGTACCGCCGCCGCGACCAGCGCCATCAGCGGGTCCTTCTTGAACCCCCACAGCTCGACCGAGTTGGGGTCGTACTTCGGCGGCGCCTTGGTGGGCGCGCCCCGGACGGTGAACCGCAGGTGCCCGTTCTCCAGACCGGCGGCGGGCTGCCACTCCACGCCCTGGATGTCGCCGATCGCCAACTGCCGTGTTCCGGCGGCCGACTTGGCTTCCTCGGTCTTCCAGTTCCACTCCAGCCGCACGCTGTCCCCGTCGAAGCTCGCGCTGCCGTCCCCGGCGGACACCGAGAGCGGCACGGCGGGGCCCGGCAGCAGGAAGGCGTCCGCCGGGCCGCCCGGCACCTCGTCGAGCAGCAGCGCGTTGCGCACCTCGTCCACCAGGTACTCGGCGACGCCGTACCGGTCGGACTCGACGACCAGTTGATACGGGTCGTGGGGCTCGGCGAGCCGGCCCGCGGTCGCCAGCAGCAGCGGGTCGGCGCCGTCGCGCAGGCGCAGCCTCAACCGGCCGTTCTTCTTGCCCTGTTCGAAGGAGACACCGGCCAACGCCGCGAGCGGCACGGCGAGTTCACCCAGTTCCTTGCGGAGGATGCTCACGTTCTTGTCGTGTCCGGGCGTCAGCCGCAGCCGGTCGCCGTCGAAGATCCAGGTGCCGTCCTTCTGGATGATTTCCGCCATGGCACGATTGTCCACCACGCGGAGACGGGCGCCCCCGAGGACCGTACTCGGGGGCGCCCGTCCATGTCATCAGTACCCCGCGACGGGATTCCTCAAGGTACCGATCAGCTGAAGGGCGCCCGCCGGGTCCGACAGGTCGACCATCTGCTCGTTGTCGCGCAGCTGGAGCCGGTTGAGGCAGGAACGCGCGAACTCCGGGGCGAACAGGTCGAACTGGCGGAACTTGTCGGCGAGTTCGGGGTGCTCCTCCTGGTAGGCGCGGGTCGTCTCGGCGACCGTCCGCCAGAAGTCGTCCTCGCCGAGCACGCCCGCGGCGGCGAGGTCGGAGGCGAGGAAGCGGAAGAAGCAGTCGAAGACGTCCGTGAAGATCGACAGGAGTTTCTTGTCCTCGGGGACGTCCACCGCGATCCGCCGGACCTCGGGCGGCAGTACCGCGTCGGGGTCCATGACGGCGATCTCCTCGGCGATGTCCTTGTAGACCGCGCGCCGCACGACGCCGTCCTTCAGCACCAGGATCGTGTTCTCGCCGTGCGGCATGAACACCAGGTCGTAGGCGTAGAACGAGTGCAGCAGCGGCGTGTAGTAGGCGTCCAGGTAGCGCCGCAGCCACTGTGCCGGTTCGAGGCCGGAGCGCTCGATCAACTCGGCGGCCAGCGACCGGCCTTCGTGGTCCACGTGGATCAACGAGGCCATCGTCGCGAGCTGTTCGCCCTCCTGGAGGAAGGGCACCGGGCTCTCCCGCCACAGCGCCGCCAGCATCTTGCGGTACGGCGAGTAGCGGTCCGTCGCCGCCTCGTACTCCAGGTGCCGGTAGCCGACGGCCGCCCGCTCCCGGATGATCGACAGACCCGCGCCCTTCAGTACCCGGTCGTTGTCGATCAGCCCGGCGAGCCAGTCGTTGATGGCCGGGGTCGCCTCCATGTACGCGGCCGAAAGTCCGCGCATGAAGCCCATGTTGAGGACCGAGAGCGCCGTCTTCACATAGTGCTTCCCGGGGCTGGTGCTGTTGAAGAACGTGCGGATCGATTGCTGCGCCAGGTACGCGTCGTCGCCTTCGCCGAGCGGGACCAGCAGGCCGCGCGCGACCTCCGCCGCGAACGTCACCGACAGCTTGTTCCACCACTGCCACGGGTGGACCGGGATCAGCAGGAACTCGGCGGGGTCATGGCCGAGTTCACGCAGCCGGGCATGGAAGCGCTCGACGGTCTCCTCGCCCAACTCCCCCCGTACGAACGGCTCGTACTCGATGCCGGCGCCCGCCGTGAACGCGGCGCGCGAGCGGTGGGCGGCGAGCCAGACCAGGCGGACCGGCTGCGCGGTCTCCGGGGCGTACGCCAGGTACTCGTGCACGCCGAAGCCGAGCCGGCCGTTGTTGGCGACGAAGCAGGGGTGGCCCTCGGTCATGCCGGTCTCGATCGCCTGGAAACCGGCGTCGAGCAGTTCGGCGCAGGTCAGCCGGGGCTTGGTGAGCTTGTAGCAGGTGCCGGAGAGGGTGGAGGAGATCTCCTCCAGGTACACCGGCAGGACCTCGTCGCTCAGACCGAGGGCGGACTTCAGCTCGATGAAGAAGTCCAGCGCGGCGAGCGGGAGTTGGACCCCGTCGCGGGTGCGGGTGATCGAGTCCGCGTCGACCTGCCAGTGATCGAGGGCGCGGCGGACGGCGGTGAAGCGGTACGTGGTGAGGTCGTCGTCGCTGCGGACGAGGTAACTCCCGTTCCGCTCCTCGGGGTTGATGAGGCGTTCGTGGGCGAACTCGGCGAGCGCCTTGCGGATCAGCAGGCGGTTGGCCTTCTCCCAGCGCTCGGGGGAGAGGTGGGCCACGGCGTCGGCGAGGCTCATGCGGTCACCGCCGTCGCCCGCTTCTCGGCGAACTGCTCCCGGGTGCAGAAACTCAGCAACGCTGTCTTCTCCGGCTTCTGGATCACGCGCTCGGGCACGAACCCGACGGCTTCGTTCAGGGCGTGGACGGCTGTGTTGGAGACGTCCGGTTCGACGACGACGCGTCGCACGGCCGGGTCCTCGAAGAGGTGGGCCATGACGGCGGTGAGGACGGCTCGGGTGAAGCCGCTGCGGGGGGTGTCGGTCGCCGGGGTGAGGAAGTGCATGCCGACGTCACCGGGCAACGGGTCGTAGAGGCCGGGGAGTTCGCGGTGGACGGGGTCGTAGCGCTCCATCACGAAGGCGGGGACGCCGGCCTCCAGACCGAGGAACGCCTCCTGGTGCTCGTCGGCGGCGACGGCCATGTAGGCGCGCTCGATGTCCTCCAGGCGCGCGTCCAGCATCATCCAGTAGGCCGCTTTGGGGTGGGTCAGCCAGGAGTGCAGGAGTTCGGCGTCGGTGAGGGGATCGACCGGCCGGAAGGTGAAGTTCATATCGCGAACTCCTGGAACGCGATCGTCTTCTCCACCGGGTAGTACTCGCGGCCCAGCAGCTCCGCGATGATGCTGCTGTTGCGGTACGCGCCCATCCCCAGGTCGGGGGAGGTGACGCTGTGCGTGTGCACCCCGGCGTTCTGGAGGAAGACGCCCCGGCCGGTCGTGTCGATCGCGTAGTTGCGGGCGATGTCGAAGTTGCCGTGGCCGTCGTAGACGAGGCGGTCGCGGATCGGGGCGAGGAAGGCCGGCTCGGTGTATGCGTACCCGGTCGCGAGGACGAGGCCGTCCGTCGTCAGCTCGAAGTCTGTCTCCTGCTCCTCCTGGCGGAAGCCCAGCGTGTAGCTGCCGTTGTCGTGACGGGCGCTGTTCAGCGAGGAGTTGGTGAGGAGCCTGGTCGGGACCGGGCCGCCGAGGTTCTTCTGGTAGAGCAGGTCGAAGATCGCGTTGATCAGCTCGCCGTCGATGCCCTTGAAGAGGCCCTTCTGCTGCGCCGCGAGCCGGTAGCGGGTGGCCTCGGGCAGTGCGCGGAAGTAGTCGATGTACTCCGGGGAGGTCATCTCCAGCGTCAGCTTGGTGTATTCGAGCGGGAAGAAGCGCGGGGAGCGCGTCACCCAGTTCAGCCGGTAGCCGTGGACGTCGATCTCGCTCAGCAGGTCGTGGTAGATCTCGGCGGCGGACTGCCCCGAGCCGACCAGCGTGATCGACTCCTTCTTCACCAGCTCCGAACGGTGCTGCACGTAACGGGAGTTGTGGATGAAGTCCCCGCCAAGACCCCGCACGGCGGCGGGGTGGTACGGCTGCGTGCCGGTGCCCAGGACCAGCTTGCGCGCGCGGTAGACGTCCCCGCCGGTGGTGCGGACGACGTACAACTCGCTCTCGTACGTGACCTGTTCGACCGTCGTCGAGAACCGCACGCTGCTCAGCCGGTTCGCGGCCCAGCGGCAGTAGTCGTCGTACTCCACCCGCAGCGGATAGAAGTTCTCGCGGATGTAGAACGAGTACAACCGGCCTTTCTCCTTCAGGTAGTTGAGGAAGGAGTACGGCGAGGTCGGGTCGGCGAGGGTGACCAGGTCCGACAGGAACGGGGTCTGGAGGTGGGCGCCGTCGAGGAACATGCCCGCATGCCACTCGAAGTCGGGCTTCGACTCCAGGAAGACGCCGTCGAGTTCGGCGATCGGCTCGGTCAGGCAGGCGAGGCCGAGGTTGAAGGGGCCGAGGCCGATGCCGACGAAGTCGTAGGTGGTGTCAGGACGCGCGGTCAAGGGACTCTCCCAGGTACTGCTCGGCGTGGCCGGCGATCAGGTCGAGGACGGCGGCGATGTCGGCCGGCGTGGTCTCGGGGTTGAGCAGGGTGAACTTGAGGTGGTGCCGGTGGCCGACCTTCGTACCCGCGACCACCGCGGCCCCGGACGCGAACAGGGCCTTGCGGGCATACAGGTTGGCCCGGTCGATCTCGGCGGGGTCGGTGACGGCGGCCGGGATGTAGCGGAAGACCAGCGTGGACAGCGACGGCTCGACGACGACGTCGAACCGGGGGTCGGCGGCCAGCAGTTTCCAGCCCTCGACGGCCAAGTCGCAGACCTCGTCGAAGAGTTGGCCGATGCCGTCGGCGCCCATCGTGCGCAGCGTCATCCACAGCTTGAGCGCGTCGAAGCGGCGGGTCGTCTGGAGGGACTTGTCGACCTGGTTGGGGATGCGCTCCTGGACCATCCGGCGCGGGTTCAAGTACTCGGCGTGGTAGGTCACGTGACGCAGCGTCGCCGCGTCACGGACCAGGACGGCGGACGAACTCACCGGCTGGAAGAAGGACTTGTGGTAGTCGACGGTGACGGAGTCGGCGCGCTCGATGCCGTCGATGCGGTCCCGGTACTTCACGCTGGCCAGCAGCCCGCAGCCGTAGGCCGCGTCGACGTGCAGCCAACTCCCGTACTGGGCACAGAGTTCGGCGATCTCGGGGAGCGGGTCGATGGAGCCGAAGTCGGTGGTGCCGGCGGTGGCGACGACGGCCATCGGGGTCAGCCCGGCGGCGCGGCAGCGCTCCAGCTCACGGGCCAGGGCCACCGTCCGCATGCGCTTGTCGTGGTCGACGGGGATCGAGACGACCGCGTCGGGGGACAGGCCGAGGAGTTTGGCGGACTTCTTCACGCTGAAGTGGCTGACCTCGGAGGCGAAGACGCGCAGGTCGGCGAGGTCGCCCGCCTTGGCCTCCTCGCGGGCCAGCAGCAGCGCCTGGAGGTTGGACTGGGTGCCGCCGGAGGTGAAGACGCCGTCGGCGGCCTCGCCGAGGCCGATGCGCTCGGTCGTCCAGTCGATCAGTTTGCGCTCGATCAGGGTGCCGCCCGCCGACTGGTCCCAGGTGTCCAGCGAGGAGTTGACCGCGCTCAGGACGGCCTCGCCGAGCACCGCGGGTATGACGACCGGGCAGTTGAGGTGGGCGAGGTAGCGGGGGTGGTGGAAGTAGACCGCGTCCCGGAGGTAGACCTCCTCCAACTCGTCGAGGACCGCCGCCGTGTCGTGCAGCGGCTTGTCGAGGTCGATCCGGTCGATGCGGGGGGCGAGGGCGTCGACCGTGACTCCGGTGAACGGGCGGTCGGTGGCGGCGAGTCTGGCGGCCACCCGTGCCACTCCGTCGGTCACGGAGCGGCGGTACTGCTCCGCGGTCGTGTCGTTGAGCAGGTGCGAGCGCATGCGGGGTCCTCCGGGGGAAGGGGACGGCGGCGGCGTGGGGGGTGATCGGGGGCGATCAGAAGTGATCGAAGTAAGGTTAGCCTAACCTAAGTTTGCTGTTCGAAATCGCGACCGTCCCGTGACCGTGATCACGTTTGACGCCGGAGTCGACGGCAGAGGGAGCGTTACTCCCCGGCTGCCCTCAACTCCTCCTCGGACATTCCCCGCCGCCAATAACCGACGAAGGTGACCCGGCGCCGGTCGATCCCGCGTTCCTGGACGAAATGCCGGCGCAACGCCTTCACGGAACCGGATTCCCCGGCGATCCACACGTACGGGAATGCGGCGTCCGGCAGTACGGCCGTCCGCAGATTCTCCAGGGAATCCTCGCCGACCAGCCAATTGATCTCGGTGTCGGGAGGTGTGGTCAGTTGAATGACGTCGGACACGTCGTCGACCTCTATCCACGCCCGCACCCGCCGCGTACCGGGAAGTGCCTCAAGAATCGCGGCGATCGCGGGAAGTGCGGTCGCATCGCCCCACAGGATGATGAGATCGGCGTCCTCGGGCGCCCGGAAGCGGATCGCCCGGTTGTCGGCGACGGCGGGCCCCAGCAGCACGACCCGGTCACCGGGGACGGCCCGCTCGGCCCACGCGGACGCCGGCCCGGCGGGCGTGTGGAGCACGAAGTCGACGTCGATCTCGTCGGGCCCGCGCCGCAGCTCACGCAGGGTGTACGAGCGCATCACGGCCCGCACGTCGGCGGGGAGGTCGCGCCAGCCCTGCCACCAGCCGTCGCCGAGTTCGATCGGCACCTGGGGCTCGCGCTGGCCGGGGTGGGGGACGAACAGCGACAGCGACTGGTCGTACCCGAGGGAATGGAAATGCCGGAGATCGTCCCCGGCGAAAGAGACGCGCACGAGGGACGGCGAAATCCGCCGGGTCCGTGTCACGTGGAGGGAGAAGAAACGGAACGGGGACCCGGCGGAATCGGTCATGCGGAAATCACGCGACCTTCTTGGCCTTCTCGATGGCGGCCGCCAGGTTTTCCAGGAGCGGCGCGCACTTGTCGTACGACAGAATCGGCTCGGGCGACCGCGCGATGACCTGACCGGCCTTGACGGCGGGCAGCTTCTTCCACGTCTCCTTGGTGATCGCCGAAGGCTGGATCGCGGAGGTCCGGTCGTCCATCAGAATGAGGTCGGCCGGGTATTTGTCGACGTTCTCCCAACTGAGCGGTTCGAACCAGCCGCCGCTCGCCTTGAGGACGTCCGCCGGAGGCTCGACGAAGTTCACGCCGAGCGCCTTGAAGTACTCCAGGTCGATGGAGAGATTGCTACCGGAAACGTAGAACAGCTCGGCGCTGGCGGAACCGGCGAGGACCTTGATGCCGGGGTTGGCCTTGGTGGCGGCGCGCAGCCGGGCCGCGGCGTCCTCGAAGCGCTTCTTCGCGGCGGTCACCTTCGCGGCCGTCATGTCGGCGCCCAGGGACTCGGCCAGCTCCCACATGCGCTCCAGCGGCGCGGTGAGCTGACGGTCGTACACCGAGATGCCGACGCTGGGCGCCAGCTTGGCGATCTTGTCCTTGGACGCCTCGGGGACGTACCAGAGGGTGCCGGCGGTGTCGAACATGGTGGTGACCAGGACGTCCGGCGCGAGGGCGGCGTACTTCTCGACGTTGAACTCGTCCCAGACGTTGCCCAGGATCTCGACCTTCGAGACGTCCATGTCGCCGGCCTGGACGTCGGCCTTGCCGGCGGACGTCTTCGTCGGGCCGAAGACGCCCTTGACCTGGATGCCGTAGTCGAACAGGGCGGCGCCGACGCCCGTGAAGGCGACGATCGTCGAGGGGGTCCTGTCGAGCTTCACGGTCGTGCCGCGGTCGTCCTTGAACGTCCACGGGCCGGACTTGGCGGCGTTCGCCCCCGGGCCCGTCGACGCGTCGGAGCCACCGCTTTTCGCGCCGTCGTCCCCGCAGGCGGCGAGGGCGGCTCCGAGGCCGAGGGCGCCGCCGGCGGCGAGGAGGCCGCGGCGGGTCGGGTGGGTGGCTCTGGCGTTGGGCATGAGTGGGGCTGCTTTCGGACGTGCGGGGATCACCGCCGGACAGATCGAAGGTAGGTTAGCCTAACCTCAGTCGATGTTCCTAGGGGTGGTCGCCTTGGATCGAAAGCTATGTGCGGCCTGTGGGTCGCGTGTTGTCAGCTCACCAAGCCCAACTCCCTTGCAATCAACATCCGTTGCACCTCGCTCGTGCCCTCGCCGATCTCCAGGATCTTCGAATCGCGCCACATCCGGGCCACCGGGTACTCGTTCATGAAGCCGTAGCCGCCGTGGATCTGCGTCGCGTCGCGCGCATTGTCGACCGCGACCGTCGAGGAGTGCAGCTTCGCCAGCGCCGCCTCCTTCTTGAAGGGCTCGCCCGCCACCAGCCGGGCCGCCGCGTCCCGCCACGCCAGGCGCGCGGTGTGCGCCTTCAGCTCCATGTCGGCGATCTTGAACTGGATGGCCTGGTTGGCGCCGATCGGCCGCCCGAACGCCTCGCGCTCCTTCGCGTACTTCACCGACTCGTCGACGCAGCCCTGCGCGAGGCCCGTCGCCAGCGCGGCGATCGCGATCCGGCCCTCGTCCAGGATGCGCAGGAACTGCGCGTAGCCACGGCCGAGTTCACCGAGCAGGTTCGCGGCGGGCACGCGCACGTCCGCGAAGGACAGCTCGCGGGTGTCCGAGGCGTTCCAGCCGACCTTCGAGTAGGGGGCGGCGACCGTGAAGCCCGGCGTGCCCGACGGGACGATGATCGAGGAGATCAGCGGCTTGCCGTCCGGCTTGCGGCCGGTGACCGCCGTGACCGTCACCAGCCCCGTGATGTCCGTGCCCGAGTTGGTGATGAAGCACTTGGTGCCGTTGATCACCCATTCGTCCGTCTCCGGGTCGAGGCGGGCCGTCGTGCGCGTCGCGCCCGCGTCGCTGCCGCCGTCCGGCTCGGTCAGGCCGAAGGCGCCCAGGAGTTCGCCCGCGCACAGGCGCGGCAGCCACGTGCGCTTCTGCTCGTCCGTGCCGAACAGGTGGATCGGCATCGCGCCCAGGGAGACGCCCGCCTCCAGGGTGATCGCCACCGACGAGTCGACGCGCGCCAGCTCCTCCAGCGCGACGCCCAGCGCCAGGTAGTCGCCGCCCATGCCGCCGTACTCCTCGGGAAACGGCAGGCCGAACAGGCCCATGCGGCCCATCTCGCGGACGATCTCGTACGGGAACTCGTGCCGTTCGTAGAAGTCGCCGATCTTGGGAGCCACGACGTCGTGCGCGAACTCCTCGACCGTGCGGCGGAGTTCTTCCAGCTCGGGGGAGAGGCGGTAGTCCATCACTGTTCCTTGTGGGAGAGGGCGCGGACGGTTCGGGACGGGCTGGGGCGGCCCAGATGACCGGCCATCCACGCGCTCGTGGCGACGAGGCGGCCGAGGTCGGTGCCGGTGTCGATCCCGAGGCCCTGGAGCATCCACACGAGGTCTTCGGTGGCGAGGTTCCCGGTGGCCGACCTGGCGAACGGGCAGCCGCCCAGGCCGCCCGCTGAGGCGTCGACGGTGGTGACGCCGTGCTGGAGCGCGGCCAGGGTGTTGGCGAGGGCCTGGCCGTACGTGTCGTGGAAGTGGACGGCCAGCGCGGGAGTGGGGACGCCGGCGTCGTTCAGGGCCGTCAGGAGGGCGCGTACGTGGCCCGCCGTCGCGACGCCGATCGTGTCGCCGAGGCTCAGCTCGTCGCAGCCCATGTCGTACAGGGCCTTGGCGACCCTGACGACCTGGGGGATCGGGACGGGGCCCTCCCAGGGGTCGCCGAAGCACATCGAGAGGTAGCCGCGGACGTGCGCCTGACGGTCCTTCGCCCGGGTGACGACCGGGTCGAACATCGCCAGGGACTCGTCGACCGTGCGGTTGAGGTTGGCCTTGGCGAAGGACTCCGTGACGCTGGCGAAGACGGCGATCCTGCGCGCGCCGAGGGCGAGGGCCCGGTCGAGGCCGCGGTCGTTGGGGACCAACACCGGCAGATCCACGGGGAGTTCGCTCACCCGCGGGAACAGGGCCTCCGCGTCCGCCAGTTGGGGGACCCACTCGGGGCGGACGAAACTCGTCGCCTCGATGGTGGTCAGGCCCGCGTCCGCCAGGCGATGGATGAACTCCGCCTTGACCTCCGTCGGGACGGTCGTCTTCTCGTTCTGGAGGCCGTCCCTGGCGCCGACCTCGTGGATGCGGACGCGCGCGGGGAGGCCGTTCGCCGGGACCGTCATGGGGAGTTCAGGCATCGGGGGCCTCCTCAAAGGGCGTCACCACGGCGAGGACCTGGTCCATGGCGACCGTCGTGCCCGGGGTGACGTCCAGCTCGGTGACCGTGCCCGCGTGCGGGGCCGCGATGACGTGCTCCATCTTCATCGCCTCGACGACCAGCAGGCTCTGGCCCGCGGTGACCTCGTCGCCCTGCGCGACCTTGACGACCGTGACCGTGCCGGGCATGGGGGCGGTGAGGGCGTCGGCGCCCGCGCGGGTGGTGGCCGTGAGGGAGGCGGCGACGGGGTCGTGGTCGCGGACGTGCCAGGCGTCGCCGTCGCGGCCGAGCCAGTCGCCCGCGCGGTGGAAGGTGTGGCGGAGGCCGTCGAGGGTGACGCAGACCTGGTCGGCGGTGACGGTGTGGGTCCCGCGCGGGGTGTATGCCAGGGGGTCCCGCACGGCCAGGTGGAAGGCGGCCGGCTTCGGCTCGCCGCCCATGCGCCAGCCGCTGGGGACGGAGAAGGGGTCGACCCAGCCGTCGCTGTGCGGCGTGAGCGCGTCCAGGCGTACGGCCGCCGCCGCCTCGTACACCTCCTCCGGCACGTCGTCGGAGACCAGCTCGTCCACCACGCGCTCGACGAGCCCGGTGTCCAGCTCGCCCGCGACGACCGCCGGGTGGGCGAGGAGGCGGCGCAGGAAGCCCGCGTTGGTCTGTACGCCCAGGGTGACCGTCTCCGCGAGGGCCGCGCGGAGCTTGCGCAGCGCCGTCTCGCGGTCGGGCCCGTACACGACGACCTTGGCGAGCATCGGGTCGTACAGGCTGCCCACCTCGGTGCCCTCGCTGAGCCCGGAGTCGGTGCGGACGCCGTCGCCCTCGGGCTCGCGCAGCCTCAGGACCGTCCCGCCGGACGGGAGGAACCCGCGCGCGGGGACCTCGGCGCAGATCCGCGCCTCCACCGCGTGCCCCGTCAGGGCGACGTCGTCCTGGGTGAACGCCAGCTTCTCCCCGGCCGCGACCCGCAGCTGCCACTCCACCAGGTCGAGGCCGGTGACGAGTTCGGTCACCGGGTGCTCCACCTGGAGGCGGGTGTTCATCTCCATGAAGTAGTACTGCGACGCGTCGGCGCCCGGGACGATGAACTCGACCGTCCCCGCGCCCACGTACCCGCACGAGCGCGCCGCCTGCACCGCCGCCTCGCCCATCGCCGCGCGCGCGGCGGCGTCGAGGAACACCGAGGGGGCCTCCTCGATGACCTTCTGGTGGCGCCGCTGGAGGGAGCACTCGCGCTCGCCGAGGTGGACGACGCCGCCGTGCCCGTCGGCCAGGATCTGGATCTCGATGTGGCGGGGGCGGTCGATCCAGCGCTCGACCAGGAGCGTGTCGTCGCCGAAGGAGGCGCGGGCCTCGCGGCGGGCGGCGGCGATCTCGTCGTCCAGGGCGGACAGGTCGCGCACCAGGCGCATGCCCTTGCCGCCGCCGCCCGCGCTGGGCTTGAGCAGCACGGGCGCGCCCAACGCGCGCGCGGCGTCGGCGAGCTGCGGGTCGCGCCCGCCGGGGACGACGGGGACGCCGGCCGCCTCGACGGTCTCCTTGGCGCGGATCTTGTCGCCCATCAGGGCGATCGCCTCGGCGGGCGGCCCGATGAACACGAGCCCCGCCTCGGCGCACGCGCGCGCGAAGGCCGCGTTCTCCGCGAGGAACCCGTACCCGGGGTGGACCGCTTGCGCGCCGGTGCGGGCGGCGGCCTCCAGGATGCGCTCGGCGGACAGGTAGCTCTCCGCCGCGGGCGCCGGGCCGAGCCGGACCGCCGTGTCGGCCTCGCGCACGTGCCGCGCGTCCGCGTCGGCATCCGAGTACACGGCGACCGAGCGGACGCCCAGCGCGCGGAGCGTACGGATGACACGGACGGCGATCTCGCCCCGGTTGGCGACGAGGACGGTGTCGAACATGGGCCTCACATCCTGAAGATGCCGAACTGGGGGTCACCCAGGGGCGCGTTGGCGCAGGCGGTCAGGGCCAGGCCGAGGACCTGGCGGGTCTCCAGGGGGTCGATCACTCCGTCGTCCCAGAGGCGGGCCGTCGCGTAGTAGGCGTTGCCCTGGCGCTCGTACTGGGCGCGGATCGGCGTCTTGAAGGCGGCCTCGTCCTCGGCGGGCCACTGCTCGCCGCGCGCCTCCAACTGGTCGCGCTTGACGGTCGCGAGGACCGAGGCGGCCTGTTCGCCGCCCATGACGGAGATCTTGGCGCCGGGCCACATCCACAGGAAGCGGGGGGAGTAGGCGCGGCCGCACATCGAGTAGTTGCCGGCGCCGTACGAGCCGCCGACGACGACCGTCAGCTTCGGTACGCGCGTGCACGCGACGGCCGTGACCATCTTCGCGCCGTGCTTCGCGATGCCGCCCGCCTCGTAGTCCTTGCCGACCATGAAGCCCGAGATGTTCTGGAGGAACACCAGCGGGATGCCGCGCTGGTCGCACAGCTCGATGAAGTGGGCGCCCTTCTGGGCCGACTCGGAGAACAGGATGCCGTTGTTGGCGACGATGCCGACCGGGTGGCCGTGGATGCGCGCGAAGCCGGTGACCAGGGTCTGGCCGAACTCCGACTTGAACTCGGCGAACCGCGAGCCGTCGACGACGCGCGCGATGACCTCCCGGACGTCGTACGGGGTGCGCGGGTCGACCGGGACGGCGCCGTACAGGCCGTACGGGTCGACCTTGGGCTCCTCGGCGGGCTTCACCTCCCAGGGGAGCGGGCCGCGCGCGGGGAGGGTGGCGGCGATGGTGCGGACGATGCGCAGCGCGTGCGCGTCGTCCTCCGCGAGGTGGTCCGTCACGCCCGACACGCGCGCGTGGACCTCGCCGCCGCCCAGTTCCTCCGCCGTGACGACCTCGCCGGTGGCCGCCTTCACCAGCGGGGGGCCGCCCAGGAAGATCGTCCCCTGGTCCCGGACGATCACCGCCTCGTCGCTCATCGCCGGGACGTACGCGCCGCCCGCCGTGCACGAGCCCATCACCGCGGCGATCTGGGGGATGCCGGCGCCGGACATGCGGGCCTGGTTGTAGAAGATGCGGCCGAAGTGCTCGCGGTCCGGGAAGACCTCGTCCTGCATCGGGAGGAAGGCGCCGCCCGAGTCCACCAGGTAGACGCAGGGGAGGCGGTTCTCCAGGGCGACCTCCTGCGCGCGCAGGTGCTTCTTGACGGTCATCGGGTAGTACGTGCCGCCCTTGACCGTGGCGTCGTTGGCGACGATCACGCACTCGCGCCCGCTCACGCGCCCGATGCCCGCGATGACGCCGGCGGCGGGGGCCTGGCCGTCGTACATCCCGTCCGCGGCGAGCGGGGCCAGCTCCAGGAACGGGGAGCCGGGGTCCAGGAGGGTGTCCACGCGGTCGCGGGGGAGGAGCTTGCCGCGCGCGGTGTGCCGGGCGCGGGCCTTCTCACCGCCGCCGAGACGGGCCGCCGCGAGCTTCGCGCGCAGCTCCTCGACCAGGGCCCGGTGCGCCGCCTCGTTGGCCCGCCACGTCTCGGACGCGGGGTCTGCCGTGCTGGTCAGCACGGGTTCCTGCGCCATCTCGCGCTCCCCTCCGCAGTTAATGAGCGTTAACCCATGGCCTCCATGTTAACGAGCGCTAACAAGCCTGTCTAGAATCGATTTCATGGGCACCAGAACCGACGCTCCCACCCGCCGCGAGCAGATCCTCAAGGAGGCCGCGCGCCTCTTCGCCGAGCGCGGGTTCCACGGCGTCGGCGTCGACGAGATAGGCGCCGCCGTCGGCATCAGCGGACCCGGCCTCTACCGCCACTTCCCCGGCAAGGACGCGATGCTCGCGGAACTCCTCGTCGGCATCAGTGGCCAGCTCCTCACGGGTGCGCGCACGCGCCTGAGGGAATCCGCCGGCGACGCGCCCGCGCGCGTGCTGGACTCCCTCATCGAGGGGCACATCGACTTCGCCCTCGACGACCGTCCGCTCATCACCCTCCACGACCGCGAGCTGGACCGCCTGCGCGACAGCGACCGCAAGCTCGTGCGCCAGCTCCAGCGCCAGTACGTCGAGCTGTGGGTGGAGGTCGTCCGCGAGGTGTATCCGGGGCTGCCCGAGCCCGCCGCCCGTTCGGCCGTCCACTCGGTCTTCGGTCTGCTGAACTCCACGCCGCACCTCGGGCGCGCGGGTTCCCTGCCGGGGCGCGGCGAGACGGCGCGGCTGCTGCACCGGATGGCGCGGGGGGCGTTCGGGGCGGCGGCGGGGGAGTGAGGCGGGGCGTGAGGCGGGGCGTGAGGCGGGGCGTGAGGCGGGGCGTGAGGCGGGGCATGGGGTGCGCCGGGTGGGCCGTCGTGCTGCTCTGGAGTGACGTGCGTCTCTGGCGCTCCTGGCTACTCGCCGGTACGCTCTGATATGAGCAAGCGCTTAGACAGGTAGCGGGAGGTGGCGGCGTGCGCCGTACGGTGTTCAACGAGGATCACGAGGCGTTCCGGGAGACCCTTCGGGCGTTCATCGAGGCCGAGGTCGTGCCGGTGTACGACGAGTGGTTCGCCGCGGGGCAGGCGCCGCGCGAGTTCTACTACAAGCTCGCCGAGCTGGGCGTCTTCGGGATCCAGGTCGCCGAGGAGTACGGCGGCGCGGGCATCGACTCGTACAAGTTCGAGGCGATCATCTACGAGGAGACCGCGCGCGCGGGCGTGACGTTCGGCGGCTCCGGCGTGCACACGCTGCTCGGCCTGCCGTACGTGAAGCTCCTCGCCACCGACGAGCAGAAGAAGCGCTACCTCCCCAAGTTCGTCTCCGGCGAGGAGATGTGGGCCATCGCGATGACCGAGCCGGGCACCGGCTCCGACCTCGCGGGCATGAAGACCACCGCCAAGCTCTCCGAGGACGGCACGCACTACGTCCTCAACGGCGCCAAGACCTTCATCACCGGCGGCGTCCACGCCGACCGCATGATCGTCTGCGCCCGCACCTCCGCGCCGACCGCCGAGGACCGCCGGCACGGCATCTCCCTGTTCGTCGTCGACACCAAGGCGGAGGGCTACTCCGTCGGCCGCAAGCTCGACAAGCTCGGCTTGAAGACCTCCGACACCGCCGAGCTGGCCTTCGTCGACGTCAAGGTCCCCGTCGAGGACCTGCTGGGCGAGGAGAACAAGGGCTTCTACTACCTCGGCCACAACCTCGCCTCCGAGCGCTGGGGCATCGCCTACGGCGCGTATGCGCAGGCCAAGGCCGCGATCCGGTTCGCCACCCAGTACGTCAAGGAGCGCACCGTCTTCGGCCAGCCCGTCGCCGCCTTCCAGAACACCAAGTTCGAACTCGCCGCCTGCCAGGCCGAGGTGGACGCCGCCGAGGCCGTCGTCGACCGCGCCACGGAAGCCCTCGACGCGGGCGAGCTGACCCCCGCCGAGGCCGCCTCCGCGAAGCTCTTCACCACCGAGGTCGCGCACCGCGTCATCGACCGCTGCCTCCAGCTGCACGGCGGCTACGGCTTCATGAACGAGTACCCCATCGCGCGCCTGTACGCGGACAACCGCGTCAACCGCATCTACGGCGGCACCAGCGAGATCATGAAGACGATCATCGCCAAGAACATGGGCCTGTAGGCAGCCGGCCGCACGGCCCCCGCACCGACGAGTCACCAGAAGCAGGGGCCGATGACCCACGCACTCCAGGATCTCCTCGATCTGCTCGACCTGGAGCAGATCGAGGAGAACATCTTCCGCGGCCAGTCCCGCTCCGCCGTCGTCCCGCGCGTGTTCGGCGGGCAGGTCGCGGCGCAGGCGCTGGTCGCCGCGGGGCGCACGGTGCCGGCGGACCGGCTCGCACACTCCCTGCACGCCTACTTCCTGCGCCCCGGCGACCCCGGCGCGCCCATCGTCTACACGGTCGAGCGCCTGCGGGACGGCCGCTCCTTCACCACCCGCCGCGCGGTCGCCGTCCAGCACGGACGGCCGATCTTCGCGCTCTCCGCGTCCTTCCAGCTGGCCGAGGACGGGCTCGACCACCAGACCCCGATGCCGCCCGCGCCCGACCCGGAGACCCTGCCGACCAGCCACGAACGGCTGCGCGGGTACGGCCATCTCGCTCCCGAGGTCGTCGAGCGCTTCCTCGAATCCCGAGAGGCGATCGACCTCCGGTACGTCGACGAGCCCCCGTACGGCAAGTTCGGCGAGCCGCGTGAGCCGCACTCCCAGGTCTGGTTCCGCACCAACGGCAAGCTCGCGGACGACCCGCTGCTCCACGTCGTACTCGCGACCTACGTGTCCGACATGACCCTCCTCGACTCCGTCCTGCTCGCCCACGGGCGCGGAGGGTGGGCCGTGGGGGACGTCGTCGGGGCGTCCCTGGACCACGCGATGTGGTTCCACCGGCCCTTCCGGGCCGACGAATGGCTCCTGTACGACCAGGAGTCGCCGTCGGCGCACGGGGGGAGGGGGCTCGGGCAGGCGCGGATCTACACGCGGGAGGGGGAGCTGGCGATCTCGGTGATCCAGGAGGGCGTGGTCAGGGTCCCTCGGGAGGTGTAGAGGTACTACGGGTTGGCGGTGCCGGGGAGCGGGGCGCCGCAGGTACTACGGGTACTACGGGTCATCTCAGCCCCGCCTCCGCCAGCAGGTACGCCACCATCGGGTCGTAGTACCTGGGGCTGACGACGTGGTCGTCCAGGGGGACCGCCACTTGGAGGGTGCCCTCCGACTCCGCGAGGAACAGGGCGGGGTCGTTGCAGTCGGCGTAGCCGACGGAGTCGACGCCGTGCTGGGCGGCGTAACCGGCCCAGCCGTGGTCGGCGACGACGAGGTCCGGCAGGTCGCGGGCGGTGCGTTCGAGGGCGGTGAGGATCTGCCGCATGGGCTCGCCGGAGTGCGTGTGCCAGAGCGTCGCCCCGTGTTCGAGGACCGCGACGTCCGCGAACTGCATGACGTACCCCTCCTCCGTCTGGAGCCCGTCGGGGATGACGACGATGTCGCAGCCGGCCGTCCGCAGCGCCCCCGCGACCGTGCGGTGCACGTCGAGCAGGCCGCCCGGGTGACCCGTCGCGAACAGCACCCGCTGGTGGCCGTCCGCCGCCTTGCGCAGCCGCGCCGCCATCCGGTCCAGCGCGTCGACCGTCAGCTCGGGGTCGATCGTGTCCTGCCCGTAGCGGTACTCCGGATCGTCGTTCACCCCGACCCGCTCCGCCATCACGGCCAGCACGTCCTGTTCGTCCGCCCACCGGTCACCCAGTTCGAGCCCGAGCCAGAAGTTCCGGACGCCGTTGGCGAGTTGGCGGTAGTGAGCGAGGTTGTTCTCGCGCGGCGTGGCCACCTGGCCGGCGATGCGGGTCTTCACCAGGTGCTCGACCAGTTCGCTGCGGGTGGGGATCCGGGGTATCGGCATACCCCCATTCTGGTGCAGACGCTCGCGCACGTCCGCATGGTTGCGTCCGCTGGGACATGGGTCACGTCGACGATCACTCCGCCCGGTCCGCGTGCTCCCTGAGGTGCTCCCTGAGCGCGAACCACAACTCCATCCGAACGTCGGGATCGTCCAGGTCCGTCCCCAGCAACCCCGCGCAGCGCGCGATCCGTTGGCGCACGGTGTTGCGGTGCACGCCCAGCGCCACCGCCGTCCGGTCCCAACTCCCGTGCAGGGACAGCCAGGTGCGCAACGTCTCGGTGAGCGCCGGGGTCTCGGCGACCGGCGCGAGCAGCGCCCGCGCGTGCGCCGCCGCGTCCTGCGGGGAGATCAGCGCGGTGAGCGTGGTGCGGGCGGTGTGCCGGACGACGGGGACGCGCGTCGCCAGCGCCCGCGCGAGGGCTCGCGCCGCCTGCGCGTCGGCGGCGGGCCAGTCGGCGGGGGTGACGGGGGCGCTCGCCCCCAGGGCCCAGCCCGGCTGGGGCGGCGGGGCGGGGTACGGGTCCTCGTCGGCCGGGAGGAGGAGGCGGACGACATCGCCGGCGGCGTCGGCGATGTCCACGAGGGGGGTGCCGAGAGCCGCGCCGAGGGCGGTGGGGGTGAGGCCGGTGCCGGCGCCGGGGGCGGGGTCCGGGTCGTAGGGGAGGGGGTGGCTCTCGGGGTGTACGGGGTGTACGGGGTCCGCCGGGGTGCGGGTCGTCCGGCGGGCGTGGACGACGATCCAGCGCTCGGCGCCGAGCAGCGGGGCGACCTGCTCCGGGCGCGCGCCCAGCAGCAGCCGGACGAGGGAGGTCGTACGGGTCGTCTCCGGGGTGCTCTGGCGCTCGTCGGTGAGGAGGGTGAGGAGGACGGCGGCGACGGAGGTGATGGTGTGGTCGGCGGGGGTGCGGTGGGGGGAGGCGAGGGTGAGGGCGAAGGGGCGGCGGGGGGTGGTCGCGGGGCCCGTAGTACCCGTAGTACCTGCGGTGCCCTCGCCGAGGCGTCCCGTAGTACCCGTAGTACTCGCGGCGCCCCCGCCCGCGCGGCCCGTGCTACCCGTAGTACCCAAGGCGTAAGCCGAGAGGTGCAACCCCGTGGCGGGGTCCGTGTCGGTGGCCGTCGCGGAGGTGCGGGTCGTGACGAGGCGGGCCAGCGCGGCAAGGGCCTCGTCGGTACCGGCGAGGGAGGCCGCGCCCGGTGTTCCCGCCGCTGCCACTGTCCCCCCGTCCGGCCCGAACAGCACCGCCCGTCCCCCCGTCCGCTGGGCCAGTTGCCGCAGGACCGCCGGGACCGGGTCGGGGCGGGACGCCGCTGCCGCGAGGCTCTGCTGGGCCTCCGTCACCCGGCGCAGCTCCGAGGTACGGGCCCGTTCCATGAGCTGCCAAACCGCGCGGGCCACCGCCGCGAACGTCGTCCCCTCCGGGACCTCGATCAGGGGCAACCCGTACGACTCGCAGGCGGCGACCAGAGCCCGGGGCACGGTGTCGTGGACGGGGGCGACCCCGAACCCGAGAGCCACGCCGCCCGCCTCGACGACCCGGGAGACGTAGTCGTCGAAGTAGGTCCCCGCCCCCGCCGCCTCCGGGATGTGCACGCCGGCCGTGAGCAGCAGCTCGCCCCCCAGGAGGTACGGGTAGGGGTCGGCCATCTCGGAGGTGAGGGCGCCGTACAGGACGACGGCCGGGTCGGCGGGCCCGGCGATCTGGCGCAGGGCGAGGTCGTCGCGGGCGAGGAGCGCGGCGAGCGGGACGGGAGGAGTGGGCGGGACGGTGGGGGCCGACGGCGCGTTATGCATGTGCGTTTCCTCCATCCCGTACCGCGAGGGTGTGGGAAACGTACACTTCGCAGTCGCTTTCCGGCCACCTAATCTCGGAGTCCGTCACCCGCACGGCGACGAGGAGCGCCCCCGGGCGCGCAGCCAGAGTGAGGGATTCCATGGCCGTCGACTACACCGTGATCGTCGTCTACCTGGCCGGGATGCTGGCCATGGGCTGGTGGGGCATGCGCCGCGCCCGGTCCAAGAGCGAGTTCCTGGTCGCGGGCCGCAGGCTCGGCCCCGCGATGTACTCGGGGACGATGGCGGCGATCGTCCTGGGCGGCGCGTCCACCATCGGCGGGGTAGGTCTCGGGTATCAGTACGGCCTCTCCGGCGCGTGGATGGTGTTCACGATCGGCCTCGGCCTGCTCGCCCTGAGTGTCTTCTTCTCCGCCCGCATCGCCCGCCTCAGGGTCTACACCGTCTCCGAGATGCTCGACCTCAGGTACGGGGGTGGCAGGGCCGGGATCGTCTCCGGAGTGGTCATGTGGGCGTACACCCTGATGCTGGCGGTGACCTCGACCATCGCGTACGCCACCATCTTCGACGTCCTGTTCGACATGGACCGCACCCTCGCGATCGTCCTCGGCGGCTCGATCGTCGTCGCGTACTCCACCCTCGGGGGGATGTGGTCGATCACCCTGACGGACATGGTGCAGTTCGTCGTCAAGACGGTCGGCGTGCTGCTTCTGCTGCTGCCGATCGCGGTCGTCAAGGCGGGCGGATTCGGCGCCATGCGCGACGAGTTGCCGACGTCGTACTTCGACCCGCTGGGTATCGGCGGCGAGACGATCTTCACGTACGTGCTGATCTACACCTTCGGCATGCTGATCGGCCAGGACATCTGGCAGCGGGTGTTCACCGCCCGCAGCGACCGCACCGCCAAGTGGGGCGGCACGGTGGCGGGTTCGTACTGCCTCGCGTACGCCCTCGCGGGCGCCGTCATCGGTACGGCGGCCAAAGTGCTCTATCCGAGCCTGACGTCGGCGGACGACGCCTTCGCGACGATCGTGAAGGACGAACTCCCTGTCGGTGTCAGGGGGTTGGTGCTGGCGGCGGCGCTCGCGGCGGTGATGTCGACGTCGTCCGGCGCGCTCATCGCGTGTGCGACGGTGGCGAACAACGACATCTGGGCGCGGCTGCGGGGCGGGCGGGGCGGGAACGCCGGTGCCGAGAGCGGTGACGAGGTCCGCGACAACCGGCTGTTCATCCTGGTCATGGGCATCGCCGTGATCGGCACGGCCGTCGCGCTGAACAACGTGGTGGAGGCGCTGACCGTCGCCTACAACCTGCTCGTCGGCGGTCTCCTGGTCCCCATCCTGGGCGGCCTGCTGTGGAAGCGGGGCACGGTCCACGGCGCGCTGGCCTCCGTCGTGGTCGGCGGCGGCTCGGTGATCGCGCTGATGGCGGCGTACGGCATCCTCGCCAACGAGCCCGTCTACTACGGTCTGTCGGCCTCCCTCGCCGCCTACGTCGCGGTCTCCCTCGCGACCCCGCCGACCGACGCGGCCGTCCTCGCCGCCTGGCGCGAGCGACTGGCCGGACACGCGCCAGAACTGACGGAACATCAGCTCCGTACGGCGACGACCTCGCCGTAGGAGACATTCGGAAAGCGCCCAACAGGCGTGAGAGAGAAGGAACGTGACCATGGTTGACCACGAGACGCCGCGCGGCCCCGTCGACTCCTCGCGGATCCCCCGCTACGCCGGGCCCGCGACGTTCGCCCGGCTGCCGAGGCTCGACGAGGTCGGCGGGAAGGCCGATGTCGCCGTCGTGGGCGTGCCGTTCGACTCCGGCGTCTCCTACCGGCCGGGGGCGCGGTTCGGGGGCAACGCGATCCGCGAGGCGTCGCGGCTGCTGCGCCCCTACAACCCGGCCCAGGACGCCTCGCCGTTCGCGCTCGCGCAGGTCGCGGACGGCGGGGACATCGCCGTCAACCCGTTCGACATCAACGAGGCCGTCGAGACGATCGAGGCCGCCGCCGACCAACTCCTGTACGGCGGGGCCCGGTTGATGACGCTGGGCGGCGACCACACCATCGCCCTGCCGCTGCTGCGGGCCGTCGCCAAGCAGCACGGGCCGGTCGCGCTGCTGCACTTCGACGCCCATCTCGACACCTGGGACACGTACTTCGGGGCCGAGTACACGCACGGCACCCCGTTCCGCCGCGCGGTCGAGGAGGGCATCCTCGACACCTCGGCGCTCTCGCACGTCGGCACCCGGGGCCCGCTGTACGGCAAGCAGGACCTGACCGACGACGAGAAGATGGGCTTCGGGATCGTCACCTCCGCCGACGTCATGCGGCGCGGCGTCGACGAGGTCGCCGACCAGCTGAGGCAGCGGGTCGGGAACCGGCCGCTCTACGTCTCGATCGACATCGACTGCCTCGACCCCGCGCACGCGCCGGGTACGGGTACCCCTGAGGCCGGAGGTATGACGTCCAGGGAGCTACTGGAGATTCTGCGCGGGCTGTCCGGGTGCAACCTCGTTTCCGCCGATGTGGTAGAGGTTGCTCCGGCTTACGACCACGCCGAGATCACCTCCGTCGCCGCCTCCCACACGGCGTACGAGCTGGTCACCCTCATGTCCCGCCAGATTGCCGAGGCCCGCGCACAGTGACTCACGACCATGACCTCGTCCTCCGTCCGACGGCGGCCCAGACGGCGGCCGCGCTGAACCCTCCCGCCGGGCGGATCGGCGGGGACCTGGTCGTGGAGACGCTGGCCGGGCTCGGCGCGACGACCGTCTTCGGACTGCCCGGCCAGCACGCGCTCGGCATGTTCGACGCGCTGCGCCGCTCCCCTCTCAGGTATGTCGGTCTCAGGGTGGAGAACAACGCGGGGTTCGCGGCCGACGCGTACGGGCGGGTCACGGGCGAGGCCGCGCCGCTGCTGCTGTCGACCGGGCCCGGCGCGCTGACGTCGCTCGCCGCGCTCCAGGAGGCGGCAGCGGCCTCGGCGCCCGTGCTGGCGATCGCCAGCCAGGTGCCGCGCGCCGGTCTCGGCGGCGGCCGCCACGGCTACCTGCACGAACTCCCGGACCAGGCAGCCTCGTTCAGGGGCGTCGTGAAGTCCGTCCACACCGCCCGCACCCAGTCGCAGATCCCCTCGGCGATCGCGGACGCCTGGCGGTCGGCACTGTCCGCGCCGCACGGCCCGGTGTGGGTGGAGATCCCGCAGGACGTCCTGCTCGCCCCGGCCGCGCTCCCCGTCGTGACCGGCGTCGACGCGACCCCCGAAGAGCTGGCGCCCCGGCCCGAACTCACCGCCGTCGCCGCCGAGTTGCTGTCCCGCGCCGAACGCCCGGCGATCGTCGCGGGCGGCGGGGTGGTCCGCTCGGACGCCTCCGGCAAGCTGCGGAAACTGGCCGAGCGGCTGTCCGCGCCCGTGGTGACGACGTACGGCGGGAAGGGCGCGTTCCCCTGGCACCACCCGCTGTCGCTCCAGTCGTGGATGGAGGACCGGCACACCACCGAACTCCTCGAAGACGCCGACGTGTTGCTCGTCGTCGGCTCCGGACTCGGTGAACTGTCGTCCAACTACCACACGTTCAGGCCGCGCGGCCGGGTCATCCAGGTCGAGGCGGACCTCGGCAAGTTGGAGTCCAACCACCCGGCGCTCGGCATCCACGCGGACGCGCGGCTCGCGGTGCAGGCGCTCCTGGAGACGGTCGAGGACCGCGACGACCCCCGGGCGCCGGAGCGGGTACGGGAGCTGCTGGCGAAGGTGGGCGAGCGGCTGGCGGGCCAGCGACTCGACCTGGAACAGGGCGTGTTGGCGTCCGTCCGGCGGGCGCTTCCCAAACGGGCCGCGTCGTTCTGGGACATGACGATCCTCGCGTACTGGGCGTGGGCCGGGTTCGACGCGGGCGCCCCCGGCCTCATGCACTCCGCCCAGGGCGCCGGCGGGCTCGGGTACGCGTTCCCCGCGGCGCTCGGCGCGGCGGCGGCCGACCCGACGCGGCCCGTGCTCGCCGTCTCCGGGGACGGCGGCGCGCTCTACTCGATCGCCGAGCTGGCCACGGCCCGGCAGTACGGGTACGACGTGACCTGGCTCATCGTCGACGACGGCGGGTACGGCATCCTGCGGGAGTACATGACCGACGCGTTCGGCGAGGCGTCCGGCACCGAGCTGGCCCGCCCCGACTTCGTGGCCCTCGCCGAGTCCTTCGGGGTGCCCGCGGTGCGGACCTCGCCGGAAGCCCTCACCGAGGACCTGGCCAACTCCCTTGCCCGGACCGGCCCTTCGGTGGTCGTGCTGCCGGCGGTGCTGCGGATGTTCGCGCCGACGCACCTGTAGCGGCCGTTGACGCCACACCCTGACAGCTCACCGGGGAGGGCGAGGTTGGCTCTTTCGGGTGTTCCGTTTCACCGCCCTCACCTGACACTCTGGGTGCCTGAGGGGCTACTTTCGGTTCTGAGGCGAGGAGGACGGCATGGTGCGGGGCGAGGTCGGTACGGCAGGTGGCGCGGAGGGGGAGCGGTTGCGCCGTTCCGGGGCGTTCCTCGTCGACGAGGCGATGGCGTTCCTCCAGTCCGCGGCGCTGCGCGCGGCGGCCGAGGTCAAAGTGGCCGATCACCTCGCCGGGGGTCCCCTCGCACCGGCCCAACTCGCCGTCGCCACAGGCGTGGACGAGCGCGGCCTCTACCGCGTGCTGCGGCTCCTCGCGACGCGGGGCATCGTCGAGGAGGACACGCGCGGGGCGTTCACGCTGACCGACGCCGGGCAGGCGCTGCGCGGTGACGTGCCGGGGTCCGTCCGGACGGCCGTCCTCATGATCACCGACCGGAGCATGTGGCAGCCCGCCGGCGAGCTGGCCCGCTGTCTCACCGGTCAACTCCCCGTGTTCGACAGCATGTTCGGGATGCCGTTCTTCGACTACTTCGCGCAGGACGAGCGGACGGCCGCCGTCTTCCACGTCGGCATGGCCGCGATGACCGACCCCGAGAACGCCGTCATCGCCGGCGCGTACGACTTCCCGGACACCGGCACGGTCGTCGACGTCGGCGGCGGGCACGGCGGGCTCCTGCTGGAGGTGCTGCGCCAGAACCCGTCCCTGGACGGCGTGTTGTACGACCAGGCCCACGTCCTCGCGGGCCACCGGCTGGCCGGCGCCGAGGAGATCGCCGGGCGCTGGGCCCTGGCGGACGGCGACTTCTTCACCCACGTGCCCGACGGCGACGTCATCATGATGAAGCGCATCACGCACGACTGGGACGACGACAGGTGCGTCACGCTGCTCACGCACTGCCGCCGCGCCCTGCGCCCCGGCGGGCGGGTCCTCGTCCTCGACGCCGTCGTCCCGCCCGGCAACGCGCCTCACCAGTCCAAGACCATCGACCTCATGATGATGGCTTCCCTCGGCGGACGGGAGCGCACGGCCGGGGACTTCGCGGCGCTGTTCGAGGCCGCGGGGCTGAAGCTGGCGCGGGTGCTGCCGACGGACACGGTGCTGTCGGTGGTGGAGGCGGTGGCCGCCGGGGAGTGAGTCAGCGGGCGGGTTCGCGGACCAGGCACAGGGGATGCCCCGCCGGGTCCGCGAACACCCGCCAACTCCGCTCCGAGGGGCCGGAGTCGAGGAGTTCGGCGCCCAGCGCGAGGAGTTGGGTGCCGGCCTCGTCCAAGTCCCGTACGCCGAAGTCGAGATGGAACTGCTGGGGGCGCTCCGGGTCCGGCCAGGTGGGCGGGCGGTGGTCGGCGACCTTCTGGAAGCACAGGACCAGACCGGACGGGGCGTGCAGCGTGGCCCAGTCCTCGTCCAACGCCCAGCGCGGGTCGGGGCGGTTGACCTCGCCGCCGAGCAACGCGTGGTAGAAGGCGGCGAGTCCGGCGGGGTCGGGGCAGTCCAGGACGACGCACTGGAGGTCGGCGATCATGGGGCGAGCCTAGCCAGTCGAGCCGCCGGTCGAGCCGTCAGTCGAACCAGAAGAACAGCGTGTCCGCCGTCGAGTTGGCCCGCCACTCGTCCACCTCGAAGCGGAACGCCTCGGTGAAGCGGCGGACCGTGTCCTGGCAGTCGGGATGGACGCGGTCGAGGACGGCGGTGTACGCGGTCGCGGCCTCGGCGGCGCGGTGGATGGAGAGGGTGCCGATCTGCGGGTGGACGTCGCCGGGGTGGGGGAGGGGCAGCGGCGGGCCCGAGAAGAGGAACGTCTCGGGCAGCAGCGGGGCCGGAACGCCGTGCCGGGCAAGGTCGTTGGAGACCGTCTGGAACCACGACATGCGCCGCCAGCTGCCGAGATCGGTGACGTCGGAGAAGCACGACGCGACGACCTCGTGGAAGGCGTGCGCGTACGCCGGGCACATGTTCCTGGACGGCGCCCCCTCGATCAGCTCCTCCAGCGCGCGGATCACCGGCACGTCGAGCCCGGCGCCCTGGCTCTGCAGCCGGACGTCCAGGGCCTTGCACTGCTCGCGCACCCTGCCGAGGTGCAGCTCCTGTTCCGGCGTCCGCTCCACCGCCGTCAGCAGCCGGGCCACCTGCCGCATGTCCCCCGCACTCATCTCCAGGGCGTAACTCACCGTCGTCCTTTCCCTCCACTCGGTCGGTCCGCCCATGATCCGTTGCCCAGCGCGGGAAGGCCAACTCCCTTGTCATAAAGGGGAGTCGGGGGGTTTCCGGGTCCTTGTGCAGAGGTGCCGTCCGTTGTGTCCGGGCTGTGGTGGGGGAGTTGGCCGGCGCGGACTGGCAGGGGCCGTCAACACCGAGGGCCCTCCCCCGAATTGGGGAAGGGCCCGATACGGCTCAGCCGGTGCTACCAGATCGCCTCGACCCACTCCGGGTGGTCGATGAAGGGGTTGCGGTTGTGCTGGTACGTGTCGTAGATGACCTGGTTGCGGCGCTCCTCGAAGGCGCTCGGCGGGTCCTGCTCGTTCCACGCCTTGAGGACGGAGAGCTTGCCGATGTACGGGTTGCTGCCGTTGTTGACCCGCTCGTTGGGCTCCAGGTCCGCGAAGCCGTCGCCGCCGTCGTAGCGCACGGCCATGTAGAGGATCATGCGGGCGACGTCGCCCTTGTCCGCGTCGCGCGGCTCGAAGGAGTCCGAATCGACCTTGCTGCCACCGCCGTTGGTCACGGAGCTGCCGCCGTTGTCGAAGTCCAGGTTCCCCCGGATGCTGTTGACCTGGACGTCCGCTGGGCGCAGGTGGTGCAGGTCGGTGCCGGGGCCGGTCACCTCGCCGAAGTCGCCGTGGGACTTGGCCCACACGTGCTCGCGGTTCCAGTCGCCGACGTCGCCGCCGTTGAGCGACTTGCTGCGTGAGAGGCCGCTGTAGAGCAGGATCACGTTGTTGCTGTTGTTCGGGTCCTGGTCCGTCGCCTTGAGCGCGTTCCAGACGGCGGAGTACGAGATCTTCGTCTGGCTGCTGATGATCGTGTGCAGCGAGGACTTCAGGCTCGCGCCCGTCTTGCCGACCGCGTTCTTGTAGTACGTCGCGTCGTACGCCGTGGTCGTGGCGGCGGCGGGGGTCGCCGTCATGGCCGGTGCGGTGAGGCCCACCAGGACCGCGGTGGTCGTCAGAGCGACTGACTTCCAGCGGCGGCGTATGCGTGTCGCCAGCATAAGGAGTGTCCTGTCTACGCGTGTTGAGTGGGGGGCAACAGAGGGAGCGTGACATGGACATGCGGTCATGTAAATGAATCCGGTGTGTCCGGTCGGTGTCAAGAAAGGGCAAATCGTTGGCGATCTACGCGAGTTGACCTTACGTGCGGGTAAAATGGCCCCTGGAGTCGGTGACTTCAGGGGCCGTTGGGGGTGGAGGCGGTCTGGGTCAGTTCACGTCTGACGGGTCCAGGCGGTAGATCGACGCGGACGACGACGTGGACGACGACGTGGACGCCGTCTTGCTGTAGTCGCTCTCCTTCACCGCCGTCGCGTTCTTCCGCACCCACTCCGTGACCTCGGAGCTGACATTCGAGCCGCCGCCGGGGCCGCCGCTCATGCCGCCCCCGCCGATCTGGATGTAGTGCAGCTCGCCCTTCTTGACCAGCTCCTTCAGCTTGGCGAGGGTCATGGCCTTGTCGCTGCCGGACCAGCCCCACATGGAGATCACCGGTTCGCCGCTGCTGAGGATGAGCTGGGCCGCGCTCTGTGAACTCGACACCGCGAGGAGCCACTTGGCGCCGTCCTGGTGCTTCTTCAGGTAGGCGATCAGTTCGGTGCTCGCGCCGGCCATGCCCATGGCGCCGGTGGGCATGCCGTCCATCTCGCCCATGCCGCTGGGGGCACCGCCGGGGGTGTCGCCGCCGGAGGGCGTGCCGCTCATCTCGCCCGTGCCGCCGGGGAGTTGGCCGTTCTCGCCGCCCGGGGCCTGTCCGCCGTCCTGCTGGGAGCCGCCCGGGAACTCGCCACCCTGCCAGCCGTTTTCGCCGGACCGGCCACCCTGACCGTCCTGGCCGCCTTGCCCGCTCTGACCGCCAGGGAACCCGCCCTGCCGGCCCCCCATGCCGCCCCAGCGACCGCCGGGACCACCGCCGAAACCGCCGAAGCCGGTCGTGGGTCCCGCCGTGGGGTTAGTACCCCCCATACCTCCGGTGGACCCCGAAGGTACCGACCACGCGTACGCCGCAGGTCCTGCTACCGAGGCGACGACCGCCGCGGCGACCGAGGCCGCGAGCAGCCGTACCCGGTTGCCGGAGCGGAAGACGACCAGCCCGACGACGGCCGCCGCCATCAGGACGCCGATCGTCGGCCACAGCCAGGTGTGCCAGCCGGACGCCCGCCGCAGCAGCACGATCGCCCAGACGCCGGTGACCGCGAGCGCCGCGGGCAGCACCCACGTCCACCGCTTGTCCGTGCGGAACGCGCGCAGCAGCATCGCGCCACCGCCGCCGCACAGCGCCGCGATGCCGGGGGCCATGGCGGTCGTGTAGTACGGGTGCATCGTGCCCTCGGCCATGCTGAAGGTGAGGAAGTGCAGGCCCAGCCAGCCGCCCCACAGGAGGACGGCGGCCCGGGTGAGGTCGGTGCGCGGGGCGCGCCCGCACAGGATCACCGCGCCGGCGAAGGCGATCGCGGCGAAGGGCAGCAGCCACGAGATCTGCCCGCCGAGGACGTCGTTGAACATCCGGCCGAGGCCCGCGGTGCCGGAGAAGCCGCCGCCTCCGCCACCACCGCCTCCGCCGCCCATGTTGCCGTCGCCGCCGAAGACCCGGCCCAGGCCGTTGTAGCCCATGATCAGGTTCCAGGCGGTGCCGTCCGTCGAACCTCCGATGTAGGGGCGGTCCCCCGCGGGTACTAGGGATACGGCCGCCGCCCACCAGAACGAGGAGACCGCGAGTACGACACCCGCGAGAGCCAGGTTGACGATCCGCCGCACCAGCTTCGGCCGCGCCGCGTAGAGGTAGACCGCGAAGACGGCCGGCAGCGCGATGTAGCCCTGGAGCATCTTGGTGTTGAAGGCGAGCCCGAAGCACGCCGCCGAACCCAGCAGCGGCAGCAGCCTGCCGCTGTGGACGGCCCGCAGCGCGAGCGCCGCGCCGCCCGCCATCAGGAACACCAGCAGCGTGTCGGGGTTGTTGTCGCGGTTGATGGCGACGGTGATCGGGGTCAGCGCGAGGACCAGCGCGGCGACGGCCGCCGCCGCGTGCCCCCACACCCGCTGCACGGACGCGTGCAGGATCCAGATCGTGCCCAGCGCGACCAGGACCATCGGCAGCATCATCTGCCAGGTGCCGAAGCCGAACACGCGGCACGACAGGCCCATCACCATCAGCGCGAACGGCGGTTTGTCGACGGTGAGGAAGTTCCCGGCGTCGAGCGAGCCGAAGAACCACGCCTTCCAGCTCTCGGTGCCGCTCTGCACGGCCGCGCTGTAGAAGCTGTTGAGGCCCGACCCGGAGAGGTTCCAGGAGTAGAGGACCGCCGCCAGGGCCAGGATCGCGAGCAGCGCGGGCAGCGACCAGCGCGGCGCCTTCTCCGCTGCGGCGGCGTCCGTCGGCTCGGGTGGCGGCCGGTCCGAGGAGACGGCCGGCCCGTCCGGTGAGGTCGTGTGGGCCGGTGAGGTCGTGTGGGGGTGGGGATCGGTGGCAGAGGTCACCCCAGCATGGTGCGAAGGCCGCGTTGGCGGCACCTGTGCCGAAGCTGGCCCTCACCTGTGAATGGGCGGGGGTGGTGGCGAGCCCGCGGGGGTGGTGGCGAGCTGCGCAACCGTTGCGCAACGGTGACAGCGACCCGTGCAACCCTTACCTCGAACGTATGAGTCACATCGGGTATGACTCACACGACTTCCAGACGTACCCGAGCGGTCGCGGTCGCCGCCCTCGGCACCGGCCTCCTCATAACCGCCGCCGTCCCGGCCTCGGCCGCCGCACCCGCGGTGAGCTGTACGTCGTCCAAGGCGGCCCTCGCGACCAAACTCAAGAAGGACATCACCGCCGCCGTCGCCTCCCGCAAGGGCACGGTCGCCGTCGGGCTCTACGACCGTACGACCAACACGAACTGCACCCTGCGCGCCTCCTCCGCCTTCGACTCGGCGAGCGTGGTCAAGGTGACCGTCCTGTCGACCCTCCTGTGGGACGCGCAGAAGGCGAAGCGCTCCCTCACCGCCCGCGAGAAGTCCCTCGCGACCGCGATGATCACCAAGTCGGACAACGCCTCCACCAGCACCCTGTGGAAGCAGCTCGGCGTCACCAAGGTGAAGAACTTCCTCAAGGCCGCCGGGATGACCCAGACGAAGCCGGGCGCGAACGGCTACTGGGGCCTCACCCAGATCACGGTCACGGACGAGCAGAAGCTCCTCAAACTGCTGCACGCGAAGAACACCGTCCTCACCGACGGCTCCCGCTCCTACGCCAACGGCCTGATGAGCAAGGTGGTTTCGGCGCAGCGCTGGGGAACTCCCTACGGGGCTCCGGCCGGTGTCGCCGTCCGCGTGAAGAACGGCTGGCTCCAGCGGGCGACCTACGGCTGGCGCGTGCACAGCGTCGGCACCTTCACGGGCGGCGGGCACGACTACACGATCACCGTGCTCACCCACGGCAACAGCACCATGAACTACGGGATCGCGACGATCCAGGGCGTGGCCAAGGTGATCCACGCCGACCTCAAGGCGTCCTGAGGCGGGCTGTCTTGGCGTGGTGTTCCACCAGCTTGGCGTGGTGTTCCACCGGACGACACCCGTTCGCCCTACCGTGCCTCCATGCGCCTGAGAACCGTACTCGCGACCCTCACCGCCGGCCTGGCGGCGGCCACCACGCTGACCGCCGCGGGCCCGGCCGCAGCCTCCGCCAACTCGCCTGGCGGCCACGCCTGTTCGCCCGCCGTGACCCTCGACGGCTTCTCCGACTCCCTCGACAAGACGTCGTACGACGGGACCTTCACCGGCAACCTCTCCGCCCTCGCCCCCGATCCGGACGGCACCCTCGCCGCCCTCTCCGACCGCTCGGCCCTGTTCTCCCTGGACCGGCGAACTCTTGAGCCCCGCAAGGTCGTTCAGCTCGCCGACGAGAAGGGCGCGGCCCTCGACGCCGAGGGCCTGGTGATCGACCGCGACGGCACACGGCTGGTCACCTCCGAGACCGAGCCGTCGGTGCGCCGCTACGACCGGGACGGCCGGCTCCTCGGCCGGCTCCCCGTGCCCGCCCCGCTCCAGGTCGCGCCGGCCGGCCGGGCCGTCGTCAACGGCACGTTCGAGGGCCTGAGTTGGGCGGACGGCGGACGGGCGCTGCTGGCGTCCATGGAGTACGCGCTCAGCGGCGACGCCGCCGGGACCGTCCGGTTGCAGACCTGGAAGCGGCACGGGGCCGCGTTCACGCTCGGCGCGCAGTACGCCTACCGCGCGGACGCCGGGCTCGGCGTGCCCGAGGTCCAGGCCCTCCCCGACGGCCGGCTCCTGGTCCTGGAACGGGGGTTCACCGCCGGCGTCGGCAACACGGTCCGCCTCTACCTCGCCGATCCGCGCCGCGCGAGCGACACGCGGGACGTCGAGCACCTCACCGGGCAGGCCGGGGTGAGGCTCGTCCGCAAGACGCTGCTCGCGGACATCGTCGACTGCCCGAGCCTCGGGGCGACCGCGAAGCAGCCCCAGCCGAACCCGCTGCTCGACAACATCGAGGGCATGGCCGTCACCGGCCGGGCCCCCGGCCGGCCGGGGACCTTCCGGGTGACGCTGGTCAGCGACGACAACCAGAACGCCGTCCAGACGACCCGGTTCTACTTCCTGCGGGTGAGGACGCGCTGACCTACCTGAGTACTACGGGACCGGCGGGAGCCGAGGAAACCGTGAAGGAGGCGGAGATCACCGCCGGAATTGTTGCGGAGGGATGAAATCCGGTTCCCTCCGCGTTGGTGCCTTCCGGGACAGCAACGGTTTCTGCAGGAGGGCACCGCGTGGCAGCGCAACGGGGATGGGCACGACGGCTGGCGGGGTACGCCTGGCGGTATCCGAAGGACACGGTCCTGGCTCTCGGCTCGTCCCTCGTGGGTATGGCGGTGATGGCGCTCGTCCCGCTGATCACGAAGGTGATCATCGACGACGTCATCGGTGATCATTCCCGCTCCATGGCCCCCTGGGCGGGCGCCCTCCTCGGGGCGGCTCTCCTGGTGTACGTGATGACGTACATACGCAGGTACTACGGGGGCCGCCTCGCCCTCGACGTCCAGCACGACCTGCGCACCGAGATGTACGGGACGATCACCCGGCTCGACGGCCGCCGCCAGGACGAGCTGTCCACCGGCCAGGTCGTCGGCCGCGCGACCAGCGACCTCCAGCTCATCCAGGGTCTGCTGTTCATGCTGCCGATGACGATCGGCAACATCGCCCTGTTCGTGGTCTCCCTCGTCGTCATGGCGTGGCTGTCCCTCCCGCTCACCCTGGTCGCCCTCGCCGTCGGCCCCGCGCTGATCTGGATCGCCCGGCTCAGCCGCACCCGCCTCCACCCCGCGACCTGGTACGCGCAGGCGCAGGCCGCCGCCGTCGCCGGGGTCGTCGACGGCGCCGTCAGCGGTGTCCGCGTCGTCAAGGGGTTCGGGCAGGAGGAGCAGGAGACCGGCAAGCTGCGCGAGGTCGGGCGGCGGCTGTTCGCCGGGCGGCTGCGCACGATCCGGCTCAACTCGCTCTACACGCCCGCCCTCCAGGCCGTCCCCGCGCTCGGCCAGGTCGCCATGCTGGCGCTCGGCGGCTGGCTCGCCGTACGCGGCCACATCACCCTCGGCACGTTCGTCGCGTTCTCCACCTACCTCGCCCAACTCGTGGGCCCCGTCAAGATGCTGGCGATGGTCCTCACCGTCGGCCAGCAGGCCCGCGCCGGCACCGAGCGCGTCCTCGAACTCATCGACACCGAGCCCGTGTCGCGCGAGGGCACCAAGCAACTGCCCGCCGACGCACCGGCGACCGTCGAGTTCGACGACGTCACCTTCGGCTACACCGACGACCGCCCCGTCCTCGACGGCCTCAGCTTCGAGATCCGCCCCGGCGAAACCCTGGCCGTCGTCGGCGCCTCCGGCTCCGGGAAGTCCACCCTCGCGCAGCTCCTGCCGCGCTTCTACGACGTCACCCGGGGCGCCGTCCTGATCGGCGGCCACGACGTCCGCGAGCTGACCTACGACTCCCTGCGCAATGCCATAGGACTAGTACCCGAGGACTCCTTCCTCTTCTCCGAGACCGTCCGGTACAACATCGCCTACGGCCGCCCCGACGCCACCGACGCCGAGATCGAGGCCGCCGCTCGCGCCGCACAGGCCGACCGATTCATCGCCGAGCTACCCCAGGGGTATGACACGAAGGTCGGCGAGCACGGCCTCACCCTCTCCGGCGGCCAGCGCCAGCGCGTCGCCCTCGCCCGCGCGATCCTCACCGACCCCCGGCTCCTGGTCCTCGACGACGCGACGTCCGCCGTCGACGCCCGCGTCGAGCACGAGATCCACGAGGCGCTGAAGGAGGTCATGCGCGGCCGGACGACCCTGCTGATCGCCCACCGCCGCTCGACCCTCAACCTGGCCGACCGCATCGCCGTGCTGGACGCCGGACGCCTCGCCGACCTCGGCACGCACGACGAGCTGGAACGCCGATCCCCACTCTACCGGCGCCTGTTGACCGACCCGGACGGCCTCGGCGGCGTCAGCCCCGGCCACGCCCGCCCGGCCGGACCCGCCGAGGACACGACCGTCCGCGACGAACTGGACGCCGAGTTCGACGCCGAACGCGGCATCACGCCCCGCCTGTGGGCCGCTCCCCGCGCCACCCGCGACACCGCCCTCGCCGGCACCCCCTCGACGCCCGAACTCCTCGCCCAGGTCGAGGCGTTGCCCCCGGCGACCGACACCCCCGGCATCGACGAGGCGCGCGCCGTCACCCCGGAGGAGTCGTACGGGCTGCGCCGGCTGCTGCGCGGCTTCCGCACGCCGCTGCTCATCAGCCTCGGCCTCGTCGCCGTCGACGCGGGCGTCGGCCTGCTGCTGCCGGTCCTCATCCGGCACGGCATCGACAGCGGCGTCTCCGAGGCCGCGCTCGGCGCCGTGTGGGCGGCGTCGCTGCTCGCCCTGCTCGCCGTCCTCGTGCAGTGGGCGGCGCAGATCGGCGAGACGCGCACCACCGGGCGGACCGGTGAACGCGTCCTCTACACCCTGCGGTTGAAGATCTTCGCCCAGCTCCAGCGGCTCGGACTCGACTACTACGAACGGGAGTTGACCGGCCGGATCATGACCCGGATGACGACGGACGTGGACGCGCTGTCGACGTTCCTGCAGACCGGACTCGTCACCGCGTTCGTCTCCGTCGTCACCTTCTTCGGGATCATGGTCGCCCTCGTCGTCATCGACGTGCAGCTCGCGCTCGTCGTCTTCGTGACCCTTCCCCCGTTGGTGGTAGCCACGTACTACTTCAGGCGGGCGAGCGTACGCGCCTACGAGCTGGCCCGGGAGCGGATCTCCACCGTGAACGCCGACCTCCAGGAGACGGTGGCGGGCCTCAGGATCGTCCAGGCGTTCGGGCGCGAGCGCGACGGCATGGTCCGGTTCGCGGCCGGCAGCACCGCCTACCGCGAGGCCCGGGTGCACGGGCAGTGGCTCATCTCGGTCTACTTCCCGTTCGTGCAGTTCCTGTCGTCCGCCGCTGCCGCCGCCGTGCTGATCGTGGGCGCGGGCCGGGTCGAGGCGGCGACGCTGACGACGGGCGCGCTGGTCGCCTACCTGCTCTACATCGAGCTGTTCTTCGCCCCCGTGCAGCAGCTCTCCCAGGTCTTCGACGGCTACCAGCAGGCGGCCGTCTCGCTCGGCCGTATCCAGGAACTGCTCCAGGAACCGACGTCCACGAAGTCCGCCGACGAACCCCTCGACGTCCTCTCGCTGCGCGGCGACATCACCTTCGAGGACGTCCACTTCGCCTACACCGACGACGAAGAGGCCCTGGGCGGCGTCTCGTTGAGGATCCCGGCGGGGCAGACCGTCGCGTTCGTCGGCGAGACCGGCGCGGGCAAGTCGACCCTGGTCAAGCTCGTGGCGCGGTTCTACGACCCGACCTCGGGGCGGGTCCTGGCCGACGGCACCGACCTGCGCGACCTCGACCTCACGTCGTACCGCCATCACCTCGGAGTGGTACCCCAGGAGGCGTACCTCTTCCAGGGGACGGTCCGCGACGCGATCGCCTACGGCCGTCCCGCCGCGACCGACGCCGAGGTCGAGGCGGCGGCGCGGGCCGTCGGGGCGCACGAGATGATCGCGACCCTGGAGAACGGCTACCTGCACGAGGTCGCCGAGCGCGGGCGCAACCTCTCGGCGGGCCAGCGCCAGCTGATCGCGCTGGCCCGCGCCGAGCTGGTCGACCCCGACGTCCTGCTCCTCGACGAGGCGACGGCGGCCCTCGACCTGGCGACGGAAGCGCAGGTCAACCAGGCCACGGAACGGCTCGCGGGCCGCCGCACCACCCTCGTCGTTGCCCACCGGCTGACCACCGCCGCCCGCGCCGACCGGGTCGTCGTCATGGCTGACGGGCGGGTCGCGGAGGACGGGACGCACGAGGAGCTGCTGGCGCGGGGCGGGCGGTACGCCGCGCTGTGGCGGACGTTCGTGGGGGAGCCGGTGGATGTCGTGCCGTCCTGATACCCGGGAGCTGATACCCGCGAGGGAGTCGGGGCGCCGGGGTGTGGCGCCGGGGGTGTAGCCCTGGGGGCGTACGGGTGTGGCTCTCGCGGTGTACGGGCTCGATGTGGTCCTCAGGGCGTACGGGGCGCGGCCGGTTCGGCGTGCCCTCGTGACGGTCGTGCAACCGTGCGACATATGTCGTGCGTCCGTACATCTGTACGGGATGTCGGTACGGGCGGACGGCACACGGGTGGGGGCCATGGAGAAACGCGGGATACGACGACGGCTGGCGCTGGCGACGGTCGCCCTCACGGCGTCCGCAGCCGTGGCCCTGGCGACACCGGCGGTCGCGGATGAGGCACCGGCGGCTACGGGGGTGGCCCCGGCAGCTACGGAGGTCGCCCCTGCGGTCACCAACGCGCTCCACACGGCGAGGGTGTGGAAGAAGCCGGGCAAGGGCCCCGCCCCCACCGCCTGCTACGGCCGCAAGGTCCGCACCTTCCCCTTCCGCACCGGCACGGTCGTCGTCTACAAGCGCCCCGGCTACGTCTGCGCCGTCACCCTCGCCGAACGCCCCGGCGGCAGGCAGAAGATCTCCGTCACCGTCCAGGCCCGGGGCAACGCCGCGGTGACACGGGGGTGGGTCAACGCCCGGACCTCCCCGGCCGTCACGGTCCACGCCGGGCACCGGTGCGTGCGCGTGGCGGGCCGCGTGGGGCGCGGGGAGGTCAAGTCGGGCTGGATCCTGTGCTGAGCAACCGTCAAGTCAGCGGGTTGTCCACCACGTTGCCCCGGTAGCTGTGGAACCCGCTCGGCCCCTGCCCCTTGGTGGAGGCCACCTCGACCTGGAAGAACCGGATGTCGGCCTTCTGCTTCCAGGACAGGTTGGGGAACAGGGTGTACTTGCCGCACTTGCTCTTGCCGGCGATGCGCGGCGCGCCGAACTGCTGGCGCCCGTCGGTGCCGGTGACGATGACACGGATCTGTCCGGCGACAAGTCCCTTGCCGCACGGGAACTTCACGGACATGGCGCCCTTGAGCGTCTTCTTGCCCCAGGTGAAAGTCCCGCTGCCGCAGGCGTACTTGCCGCAGGCGTCACTGCGCCCCGTCGCGGCGGAGGCAGGGCCGGCCTGGACGAGGACGCCCGTGCCGGCGAGCAGTCCGGCGGCGCCGGTGAGGGCGAGACGGCGGGCGATGGTCGTGCGCATGATGTCCCCCTGTGGAAGTGGTCGAAGGTGGTGCCGGGCCGGATGGACCCCCGTCCCTTCCGGCCCGCCGTACCGAGATTGCAGGCCAACTTGGCTGCGGGCCAGTGCTGGTGGGGACACCGGGACCGCGTGGGACGTCCCACGCGCTGAGCTGCGCGGACGGGTGCCGTGACGCGGCATCGGTGGGACGCCCGGACGCGGCCGGGCGCAACCGGGCGCGTCCGAAAGGCGACCCGGTCGGTGTTCCGGCCGGAACCCGGAGGCGGCCCCGGGGGTGTACTACAGAGTCGAGGGATCCTGACGCGTGCGGGGTGAGGGATGTCGCGTTGGCAGGAACTGCCGGACTCGCTGGACCAGAGGGTCCGCCAACTCGTCGTGCAGCTCCGCCGGTTGAAGGACCGGTCCGGGCTGACCCTGAACTCGCTCGCCACCAAGACCGGGTACAGCCGCTCCTCCTGGGAGCGCTACCTCAACGGCCGGGCCCTGCCGCCCCGGCAGGCGGTGGAGGAACTGGCGCGGGTCACCGGCACGGAACCCACGCGGTTGCTCGCGCTGCACGAGGTGGCCGTGGACAGCTGGCAGACACCGGCCGAACCCCCGCCGACGGAACCCGAGTCGATCGAACCGCCGGCCGCCGTGATCCCCCGCTCCCACGCCTTCGCCGCCGTCGCGGTCGCCGCACTCCTGGGCGTCGGCGCGGGCCTGCTGATCGCCGTTCCCTGGCGGAGCGACGACAGCGGAGGGCGGAAGGGCAGCACCGAGGTCGTCACGGGCGCGCGGCCCAGCCCCAGCCCCTCAACCACCGGGGAAGGACCGGGGCGTTACCTCTTCAGGGTCGGCAAGACCTACCCCTGCGAGATCCGCGCGCGGGGCGCGCTCGGCCTCGGCGCCGGGTACAGCACGACCCGGACCGCCGTCCTCGCCGGGCCCGGCTGGGACGTCGTCGAGGCCCAATGCCTGTTGCGCAGGCGCCGGTTGAACCCGGGGCCTGTCGACGGCATCTACGGCCAGCAGACCATCGCGGCCGTCGTACGCCTCCAGCAGGTGGCCGGGCTGCCGGCGGACGGCATCGTCGGCCCGCACACCTGGCAGGTGCTGCGCCGATGACCGCCACCGCACCGGAGTGCGTCGCCCTGGCCGAGGGGCTGCGCGCGGCGCGGGCACGAACGGGCCTGAGCCTGGCGGCACTTGCCGAGCGCACCCCGTACAGCAAGTCGTCGTGGGAACGCTATCTCAACGGGAAGAAACCACCGCCCCGGCAGGCGGTCGAGGCGCTGTGCGCACTCGCCGGAGAACCGCCCGGACGGCTCCTCGCGCTCTGGGAACTCGCCGACGCCGAGTGGAGCGGACGCGCCCGCGCCACCCCGCCCGCCGAACTCCCCTCCGTGCCCGTCACGTTGGTGACTCCGCCCGCGCCCAGGCGCCGTCGCCGGTACCTGCTCCCCGTCGGCGCGGCGGTCGCCGCCGTCGCCATCGCCGCGCTGTCCGTGCGGAGTTCGGGGTCGGAGCACACCACGACGGCCACGCCCCTGCTCGACCCCGCCCCCCGGCTGCCAGGGCCGCACGTGCGACGGGCGGGATCCGGACGCGATGTCGTGCGGGCTGCCCGGCCGCGTCGACTCCCTCGGCCCGCAGCACCGCACGCGCGCCGGGGCGAGCGTCGAGTTGCGCTACAGCACTGTGTGCGGGGCGGCTTGGGGTCGTATCTGGCACGCGCGGGTCGGGGACGCGGTGGAGATCTCGGCGCCGGGGGAGCGGGCGCGCCGGGCCGTCGTCCGCGACGTCGCCGACACCGCCGTCTACCGGTTCACCGCGATGATCGGGGAGCCGGACCGGGCGAAGTTGCGGGTGTGCTTCGTGCCGGGGAGCGGCGGGGGCGGGCGGGAGTGCTTCGGGCCCTGACGCCGATATGCCCTGGCCGGCGGGGAGTTGAGCTGACGTGGGGCTACTGCTCGCTCTCCACCCGGCTCGCCAGCCTCTCGTAGCGCTGCCGGGCCGCCTGCGGAGTGCCGAGCCCCAGGCCGAACGCGATCTCCTGCCACGTCATCTCGCGCCCGCGCGCCATCTCCAGCAGCCCGGCCTCCAGCTCGTCCAACTCGGCCCGCACCAGCGGCAGAAGCGTCAGCGCGGCGGTGATGTCCGCCCGGTCGACGTCCTCCTCACCCTCTTCCTTCAGCGCCGCCCCACTGAGCAGGAACGACACCAGTCGTACCGCCTCGTGGGGCGCGAGGATCGCCGGGTTGGTCTGCCGCAGACGCTGCGCGTCGGTCGCCGCGTGCCGTTCGGCTATCCGGAACAGGGACGGGTAGACCCGCTCGGCGCGGGCCTGTTCGGGGTCGGGGGCGGTGAAGGGATCCGAAGTCATGAGCACCAGCATGGGAGTTGAACGAAGAGGCGTCAACTCCTTATGTTGAACGAGATGTTGTCACTCTTTTCTCAGCCGCGCACCGCCCCCGCCGTCAGCCCCGACACGAAGTGCCGCTGGAGCAGCACGTACACGACGATCACCGGCACCGACGCGATCACCACCCCCGCGAACAGCAGGGGGTACTGGGTCTGAAACTCGCCCTGGAAGTCCAACAGGGCCAGCGGCAGCGTCCGTTGCTCGTGGGAGCGGATGAACAGAAGGGGATAGAGCAGGTCGTTCCAGTCCATCACGAACAGGAAGATGCCCGTCGTCGCCAGCGCGGGACGCGTCAGCGGGAGCGTGAGGGACACGAACGACCGCAGCGGACCCGCGCCGTCCAACTCGGCCGCCTCGTACAGCTCTTCGGGGATTGTGCGCAGGAAACCGCCGAGGATGAACACGGCCGTCGGCAGCGTCATCGTGGTGTCGACGAGGACCAGCCCGAACAGGCTGTCGGTGAGCCCGAGCCGGTCGAACAGGACGTACTGCGGGACGATCGCCGCCTGCGCGGGCACCGCGAGCCCCGCGACGAGGACACCGAACACGATCCAGCCGACCCGCCCCGGCACCCGCGCGCAGAAGAACGCGGCGAGACTCGCGACGGCCAGCGTCAGCACGACCGCGCCCGCTGTGACGAGCACGCTGTTGCCGAACGCGGCCCCGAGCCCGCCCTCGTCGACCGCCCGCCGGTAGTTGTCCAGCGTCGGCGAACTCGGCGGCGACAGCGGCGAGTCGAAGAGCTGCGGCAGCGTCTTGAACGTGCCGAACACCACGACCAGCAACGGGACCACGACGGTCGCCGCGCCCAGCGTGAGTACCAGGGGTCGCAGGGTCTTCGTCATCGCGTCGCCCTCCGGATCGCCCGCCGCTGGACCCAGGTGAGCAGCGCGATGAGCGCCATGAACAGCAGGGACTGGGCGGCGGCATAGCCGAACTGGTTGTTGGAGAAGGTGGTGTAGACCCGCGTCGACAGCAAGTCCAGTGCCGGACCAGGGGGGTTGCCGCCGAGCCCGAGGACCAGATCGAACGCCTTGAAGGACTGCACGGTCGTGTAGGCGACGACGATCCCCGTCGCCGGAGCCACCAACGGCCAGGTGACATACCGGAACCGGGCCAGGCGCCCGGCGCCGTCCAGCTCGGCCGCCTCGTACAACTCCCGTGGGATCGCCTGGAGTCCGGCGATGAAGACGACCATCATCTGGCCCGCGTGGAACCACACCTGCGTGAGCGCCAGCCAGTACACCGCCGTGTCCGGGTTCCCCAGGTACACCGACTGGAGATTGCCCAACCCCACAGCACGAAGGCCCGAGTTGAGCAGCCCGCCGTCCGGGTCGTACACGAACCGCCACACGAACGCGACCGCCACCGACGACAGGACCGTCGGCAGGAAGAACAGTGCGCGCAGCACGGTCGAGGCGCGGGTCGTGCGCACCAGGTAGAGCGCCAGCAGCAGCGCCAGCGCCGTCTGGGCGAGGACGACCACCACCATCAGCTTCAGGTTGTTCTCCGCCGCGTTCCTGAACACGTCGTCGCCCGTGGCGAGTTGACGGAAGTTGTCCAGGCCGACGCTGCGGTACGCCGCGCTGTAGCCGTCCCAGTCCGTCAGCGCGTACTGCACCGCCTGCACGGTCGGGTACGCGAAGAAGAACAGGTAGAGGGCCAGCGCGGGCACCGGGAAGAGCCACAGCGCCCGCGACGCGCGGCGGCTACGCGCGCTTCTGGTCGATGACACGCTGGGCCTCCTCGGCCGCCTGCGCCGGCTTCTTGCCCCCGACGACGGCCACGGCCGCGTTCTCGACGGCCGAGCGGATGTCGAGGTCCAGGAACTGGAAACGCGGCGCCAGCAGCGTCCTGCGCGCCAGCCACGGCGACACGGCCTTCAGGTCGGCGTTGGTGTACTCGACGCCCTCGACGGTGACGTGCTGCCCGGTGCCGTTCGCGTAGACGGCCGCGTTCACCGGGTCGCTCAGGAACTCCAGGAACGCGTACGCCGCCGGCTGCGCCTTCGACGCGCTGTTCACGCCGAGGATGAACGTCGCGTTGAACACGCCCTCGTACTTCGCCTGTTGAGCCGTCGTCGTGATCGGCGCGACCAGGTCGAAGGGAAACTTCGCTCCCAGTGCCCGCACCCCGGCCATCTGGAAGGAGCCGGTCGCGAGCAGGCCCGCCTTGCCGGAGGCGAACAACTGCGTCACCGCGTCCGTCGTCGAACCGGTCGCGCGGTCCTGGAAGTACGGCGCCAACTGGGCGTACTGCTCAAGGGTCTTGAGGAACCAGTCGTCGGTCACCCGGTACACGCCCGACTCGATCTTCGTGAACATGTCGCCGCTCGGCGCGTTGTTCATGACCATCGTGTTGAGCAACTGCCCCGCGTTCGCGGTGTCCCCGCCCGGCCAGGCGATCGGCGTGAACCCCTTCGCCTTGAGGTCGTCGAGGAGTTGCAGGAAGCCGTTCCAGTCCTTCGGCGCGCTCGTGTGCCCCGCCCTGTCGAGCGCGTCGGTGTTGGCGAGCGGCATGTTGAACACCAACTGGTAGGGCAGGCCGTACTGTTGGCCCGCCTGCGCGCCCGGCGTCACCAGGCTCGCCCGGTACCTGCCGACCACGTCCGTGCCGGTGAGCGGCGCGTACACGCCCGCCTTCACGATCTGCTGGAACTGCGCTCCCCGGAACGCGGTGAACAGGTCACCCGTCTTCGAGCCCTGGATACGGCGCAGCGCCGTCGACTGGTAGTCGGCGGACGGGGAGATGTCCTGCTCGACAGCGGCGTCCGGATGCTTCTTCACGAACGCCTTCACCAGCTCGGCTATCACCGCCTTGTCCTCGGCCCGCCAGTGGGCGAAGGACACCGTGCCCTTGACGGCACCCGAAGTGGCCGGCGCCGAGGGGGAGTTGCCGGCCGCCGGCGAGGCGCCGCCCCCGCCCGGTCCGGCGCAGGCGGCGAGGCCCAGGCCCAGACCGGAGGCGGTGAACAGGCGCAGGGCGGCTCGTCTGTCGAGCGTACGGGACATGGCTCGGTTCTCTCTTCCGGTGAAGTCGGGTCAGGCAGTGGCGAGTTGGCGGGTGAGCAGCGGACGGACGCACTCCCCGAAGCGGATCGCCTCCTCCAGGTGCGGCTGCCCGGAGAGGATGAAGTGCTCGATGCCCAGCGCCGCGAACTCCTCGATGCGCTCGGCGACCTGCTCGTGGCTGCCGACCAGCGCGGTGCCCGCACCGGGCCGGACGAGCCCGAACCCGGCCCACAGGTTGGGGTGGATCTCCAGCCGGTCCGTGCGCCCGCCGCTGAGCGCGGCCATCGCCCGCTGCCCGGCCGACTCCGAGGCGCTGAACCGCTCGTGCGCGGCCCTGATCGCGGCCGGGTCGAGGCCGGCCAGGATCCGGTCGGCCTCCGCCCACGCCTCGGCGGCGGTGTCGCGGCTGATGACGTGCAGCCGGATGCCGTACGACAGCTCACGCCCCTCGGCCGCCGCCAACTCCCCCACCCGGGCGATCTTCTGGGCGACCGCCGCCGGAGGCTCACCCCAAGTGAGGTACGTGTCCGCGTACTTGGCGGCCACCGGGAGCGCCGCCTGCGACGATCCGCCGAAGAACACCGGGGGTCGCTGGGCCGGGGGCCTGCGCAGCTGTCCGCCCGCGACCCGGTAGTGGGCGCCCTCGTAGTCGTACACCTCGCCCGCCCAGGCCGTCCGCAGCAGGTCCAGGAACTCGGCGGTGCGGCCGTAGCGTTCGTCGTGCGAGAGGAAGTCGCCGTACGCGCGCTGCTCGTCGGCGTCGGAGCCGGTGACGACGTTGAGCAGCAGGCGTCCGCCGGACAGGCGCTGGTAGGTCGCCGTCATCTGGGCGGCCAGCGGGGGTGCGATGACGCCGGGGCGGAACGCGACCAGGAACTTGAGCCGGGTGGTCTGCGGGATCAGCGCGGCCGTGGTGAGCCACGCGTCCTCGCAGTCGCTCCCCGTAGGGGTCAGCACGGCCTCGAACCCGGCCGACTCGGCGGCGCGGGCGACCTGCGCGAGGTAGTCCAGCGTCGGCGGGCGGGTGGTCGTACGGGACTGGAGCGAGTCACGGGCGGTCACGCCGACCACGTCACGGTCGTCGCCCGTGGTGGGCAGGAACCAGTGCAGGCGCACGGTCATGGGGTCTCCAGGGGGGAGGGAGTTCACCAAAGCGGATGCAACGTTGAATCAACGCCCGGCGAAGGTGGCGCGCAAGGGTACGGAGCGGAAGAACCAGGGGAAATGGGCGTCAAGGAAGGACGCGGAAGGGATGTGCGGGGTCAGCTACACAGCGCGGTGGCGACCCTGAGCAGGTCGACGTGCGCGCGCTTCACGAGCTCGACACCGGAATCCATGGGCCGGGACTATACACACAGTCCGTACAGCGGACGACGGCCGACCGGAATGTGGGCCGGTCGGCCGTCGGGGTGGCTCTCAGGTACTACGGGTATGACGCGCGCCTGAGCCGCCTCAGGTACTACGGGTACTACGGGTACTACGGGCGCAGCGCCGGCTCCCGTTCGATGTCCCTGACATCCAGCTTCGCGTCGAACCTCGCCAGCGGCTTCGCCGCCGCCACGGCGCTCGCGGAGACACCGGCCCAGTCCAGGATGCGGGCGGTGGCGAACGCCTTCTCGTCGGGGACGAGACCGGCGACGTTCGCGCCGTGGTTCAGACCGGGGGCGGTCATCACGTACGAGTCCTTCGCGCCCTTGCCGACCCGGAACGGCTCCGCGCCCCAGGGGTCGTTCTGGCCGTACACGAACAGCATCCGGTGGGCGTGGTGGCGCACCCAGTTGTCCACGTCGGCCATCGCGTACCGGTCGAACCTCGGGATGCGGATGCTGTCCGGCACGAAGTTCGCCGGCGGCTGGTAGCCGTAGCGGATGTACTTCCGCTCGATGTGCGGGAAGTGGATGGTGGGCGCCCCGAGCTGCGAGGCCGCCTGGAAGTAGTACGGGGTGTACGGGGTGAGACCCTGGTCCGTGTAGAAGGAGAACCCGGAGATCGAGTCGACCGAGTTCCAGATCTCGTCGTCGGTCGCGTTCTTCGCGTCCGCCGGGACCGTGTCGCAGTCGGCGAGCAGGCTGTACTGCCAGAAGCCCCAGACGTAGTCGAGGACGACCGCCTCGTACGCCTTGTCGAGACTGCCGACGGTCGTGAAGGTGTAGCCGTTGTCGGCCGCGTACGCCGCGTACCGCTTCTCCAGCGTCTCCCGGCGCACCAGCGCCTCGCGCTGCACGCCGTTCAGCCGGTCGCGGCACTCCTTGGTGCCGACGGTCCGGAAGAACCGGTCGTACGCCGAATCCTCGTCGTTCACCACGTCGTTGGGCGCCACGTACGCGACGACGCCGTCCATGTCACGCGGGTAGAAACGCTCGTAGTAGGTGGCGGTCATGCCGCCCTTCGAACCGCCCGTGGAGATCCAGTTCTTGGGGTAGACCGGCTTCAACGCCTCGAAGATGCGGTGCTGGTCGCTGGCGGCCTGCCAGATCGTCAGCTTGCTCCAGTCGGCGGGCTCGGCCGGCCGGGACGGCGTGAAGTACCGGTATTCCATGGAGACTTGGTTGCCGTCCACGATCTGGGTGGGCTCGCGGCGGCCCGGGTTCGTGGAGACGTTGTAGCCGCCCGTGTAGAAGACGGTCGGCCGGCTCACGTCCTTGTGCAGCACCGTGATGCGCTGCTCGAAGGTGCCGGCGGAGGGGTGCCGGTGGTCGATCGGCTGGGTGTAGTTCAGCACGAAGAAGCGGTAACCGGGGTACGGCTTCTCCTGGACCAGACTCATGCCCGGGATCGACAGCAGCCGGTCCTTGATGTCGGTGGCCTCCGGTTCGGCGGCGGTCGCCGCCGTCGCCGTGCCCAGCGTGCTTATCAGCACCGTGAGCGCGAGCAGCCATCTGAGCGCCTTGCGCATGCGCGTGCACCCTTCCTGCGTACCTGTGAAGTTGATGTGTGCGGCGGAAGGTATCGGAGCAACGGCCTTGGCACCAGAGGGCCTAGGGGGAGCCACACCGTGAACTCGCGGCGAAAACAGGGGAGATGGGAGGGTTCGCGCCCACCGATTCCTGCCCGCCGCCCCTCACCCGCCCGCTCTCACCCGCCCGCTCGAACCCCGCCCGCCCTCACCCGCTCTCCCGCACCACCAGCCGGTACCCCGCCACCAGCAACGACGCCCGGTCCGCCCCCGCTATCCCGCTCAGCAGCGACGTCACGGCCAGCCGCGCCAGTTCGGACTTGTCGGGGGCGACGGTGGTCAGCGGGGGAGCGGTGTAGCGGGCCGCCTCGACGTCGTCGAAACCGATGACCGCGAGGTCTTCCGGAACCCGCACCCCCCGCTCCCGGGCCGCGTGCAGCGCCCCTTCGGCGAGCGCGTCCGCGAAACAGAAGACGGCGTCGGGGAGTTGGGGCAGCGCCAGCAGAGCGCGCAGCGCGGCGGCGCCCGACGCGCGGTCGTACGCGGGGACGGGCGGCGCCAGCGCCTCGTCGTACGGGACGGCGAACTCCGCCAACGCCCTTAGATAGCCCCGGAGTCGGGTCGCCGAGGTCGCCGCGTGCGGGGTGGTCTGGCGGCCGATGACGGCGATCCGGCGCCGCCCGCGCGCCAGCAGCCGGACGGTCGCCTCCCGCGCGGCGGCCGTGTTGTCGATGGTGACGTGCGGATGGGGAAGGTCGTGCAGCCGCTCGCCCAGCAGCACAAGCGGCTTGCTGCGCAAGGCCGTTGACGCCCGCACGTCGTCCAGTGCGAGCGGGCTGAGGATGACCCCGTCGACCATCGGGTCGGTGCGGCCCAGCGCGATCTCCAGCTCCGCCCCGGGCGCACCGCCCGTCGCCTCGACGAGGAGAGTGCAGCCGTGGGCCGCCGCCTCCCGCAGGACGTGCCCGGCGAGTTCGGCGAAGTACGGCATCGACAGATCGGGCACCGCCAGCAGCAGCACCCCGCTGCGGCCGGTGCGCAGCCGCCGGGCCGCGGTGTTGGGCCGGTACCCCAACTCCTCGACGGCGCGGGCGACTTTCTCCCGCGTCGCCTCCGAGAAACGGCCCGTGCCGCGGACCACGTTCGACACGGTCCGCATCGACACTCCGGCCCGCTCGGCCACCTCCCTCAGCCCGATCCCCGCGCGCATCGGCCCACCCTACGACCTCGCGTCCCACCAACGGCCTTGCTGACATGCGGCGTTCACACGCGATGCGCGCGGACTCCGGCGCAGACGGACCCCGAGGGCCGTCACCGGCGCTGTGGAGGGGGGCACGCCGGTGACGGCACGCTGCCGGGCGCGGTACGGCTGGAGAGGGGTGCGCCGACGATCACCGCCGACCGATCACCGCCGACCGATCACGGCTGACCGATCACGGCCGACCGCGAGAGCCGACACCGCACCGAGACGACTCGCCCGGCAGTCCGGCGCTTCGACGTACAGGGGAGGCGAACGGTTCCCGGAACGGGCGGGACGGCGAGAGGGCGCTCACAGCGCGACTCCTCATCGCGTGCCCCCTCACCAGGCCGTCACCCTCACCGCGCGCCCACCCTCACCGCGCCGTCACCCTCGGCCACTGCTCCCGCAGCGTCCGCACCGTCTCCGCGATCGCCGGCCGGCGCGCGGCCCCCGTACGCCACAAGGCGTACAACCTGCGTACGGGTACCGGGTCCAGGGCCACCTCGACGACGCCCGCCGGGAGAGGGCCCCGACCGAGGCGCGGGATCAGGGCCACCCCCAGCCCCGCCGCGACCAGCGCGACCAGCGTCGGGTTCTCGTCGGCCTGGTGGACGACGTCGGGCTCGTGGCCCGCCGAGCGCACGGTCCGCAGCAGCCAGTCGTGACAGACCCGCCCCGGCGGCTGGCAGATCCACCGCTCACCGCCCAGTTCCTCGCGCCGCACCGCCGTACGCCCCGCGAAGGGGTGGCTCTCAGGTACGAGGAGATCGCACAGGTCGTCCCCGAGGCGCACCTGCTCCAGACCCGTAGGGGACGGCAGCGGGGCGATGTCCCAGTCGTGGGCCACGGCGAGGTCGACCGCGCCCTTGGCCACCAGGTCCACCGAGAGGTGCGGGTCGATCTCGCTCAGCCGGGCGTCCAGCGCGGGATGCCGGCGGGCCAGGTCCGCGAGGACGGACGGCATCAGCCCCCGCGCCGCCGAGGCGAACGCGGCGACGGTGAGCCGGCCCGCGGGCAGCCCCCTGCGCTCTTCGAGCCCGGTCTCCGCACGCTCCACGATCGCCAGCAACTCCCGCGCGGTCTCCGCGAGTTGCCATGCCTCGTCGGTCAACCGCACGCCCCTGCCCTTGCGTTCGAGCAGGACCGTCCTCGTCTCCCTCTCCAGCTTGGCGATTTGCTGCGACACCGCCGAGGAGGTGTATCCGAGCGCGGCGGCAGCGGCGCCGACCGTGCCGTGGACGGAGACCGCGTGCAGGGCGCGCAGGCGCTGGAGGTCGAGCATGACGGGCTCCCGAGAAGTAAGCGTTGCTACATCCTGTCGTGCAGCAATCATCGCTGGTGCTACACGGTCCGTGCGGCCGATCCTCGACACATGCGCCCCGCACACCTCTTGCTCGCCGTCCTCGTCGCCGCCGTCTGGGGCGTCAACTTCACCGTCATAGAGGTCGGCCTCGACCACTTCCCGCCGCTGCTCTTCTCCGCCCTTCGCTTCCTGGCCGCCGCGCTGCCCGCCGTGTTCCTCGTGGGGCGGCCGACGGTGGCGTGGAAGTGGATCGTGGGCGTCGGACTCTCGCTGGGCGTCGCCAAGTTCGGGCTCGTCTTCGTCGGGATGGGCGCCGGGATGCCGGCCGGGCTGACCTCGCTCGTCCTGCAGATCCAGGCCGTGTTCACCGCGCTGATCGCGTTCGCGGTGCTGGGCGAACGACCCACGCGCGTACGGGTGTTGGGGATGGCGGTCGCCTTCTCCGGGATCGTCGTCGCCGCCGTGGACGAGGGCACCTCCGGGCCGCTCGGCGCGTTCGCGCTCGTCGTCGCCGGCGCCGCCTGCTGGGGCGTCGCCAACGTCCTGACCCGCAAGGCCGCGCCGCCCGACGCCCTCAACTTCATGGTCTGGGTGAGCACCGTCCCCGTCCTGCCGCTCCTCGGCCTCTCCCTCCTGACCGAAGGCCCCGCGCGCGACCTCGACGCCCTGCGCTCCCTCGACCTCGCCGGCGTCGTGACGGTCCTCTTCGTCGCCTGGGTCTCCACCGTCCTCGGCTTCGGCGCCTGGGGCTGGCTCCTGCGCCGCCACCCCGCCTCGACCGTCGCCCCCTTCACCCTCCTCGTCCCCGTCTTCGGCATGTCGACCGCCGCACTGTTCCTGGGCGAGCCGGTCAGCGGGCTCCGCTGGTGCGCTGCGGCCCTGCTGGTCGGAGGCGTGGCGTTGACGTCCCTGTCGCCGGGCCGGAGGGGCGCGGGTACTACGGGTACTACGGGTACGGGGACGGCGATACCTGAGGACGACGTGGTCCAGCACACGGCCGCCGCAGGACCCCCTACCCGTACGACCCTGACACGGTGACCCGTACGCCCCGTAATACCCGCACCCCCACAGACCTGACGAACCCCCCGTTCCATCCCCTGGACGCACCCGCCCTCACCGCCCCCGCCGCGAGATCATGCGGGGTATGCCCCACGTCGACATCCCCGGTTCCAAGTCCCTCACCGCCCGCGCCCTCTTCCTGGCGGCAGCGGCGAACGGTGTCACGACCCTCGTACGCCCCCTGCGCTCGGACGACACGGAAGGGTTCGCCGAGGGGCTGACGGGCCTCGGGTACCGGGTCGGCCGGGCGCCGGACGCCTGGCAGGTGGACGGCAGGCCCGAGGGCCCGGCGGTCACCGAGGCGGACGTCTACTGCCGGGACGGCGCGACGACCGCCCGCTTCCTGCCGACGCTGGCCGCGGCCGGCCACGGCACGTTCCGCTTCGACGCCTCGCCCCAGATGCGCCGCCGCCCCCTGCTCCCGCTCACCCGCGCCCTGCGCGACCTCGGCGTCGACCTGCGGCACGGCGAGGCGGAGGGCCACCACCCGCTGACCGTCCACGCGGCCGGGGTGGAGGGCGGCGAGGTCGTCCTGGACGCCGGGCAGTCCTCGCAGTACCTCACCGCGCTGCTCCTCCTCGGCCCCCTCACCCGCACCGGCCTGCGGATCCGCGTCACCGACCTGGTCTCCGTCCCGTACGTGGAGATCACGATCGCGATGATGCGGGCGTTCGGCGTGGAAGTCAGGGTGGAGACCACCGCCGGCGGGGACGCGGTCACAGCCGCCAACACCGGTTCGGCGCAGGCGAGTTCGGCTAACCCCGCCGCCGGTGAACGCGTCTACACCGTCCCGCCCGGCGGCTATCGCGCCACCACCTACTCCATCGAACCCGACGCCTCCACCGCCAGCTACTTCTTCGCCGCGGCGGCCCTCACCGGCGGCGAGGTCACCGTCCCCGGGCTCGGACAGGGCGCGCTCCAGGGCGACTTGGGCTTCGTCGAGGTGCTGCGGAAGATGGGCGCGCACGTCGAGATCGCCGCCGACCGCACCACGGTCAGGGGCACCGGCGCCCTGAACGGCGTGACGGTCAACATGCGTGACATCTCCGACACGATGCCCACCCTCGCCGCGATCGCCCCCTTCGCGGCGGGCCCGGTCCGTATCGAGGACGTCGCCAACACCCGTGTGAAGGAGTGCGATCGGCTCGACGCGTGCGCGGAGAACCTGCGCCGCCTCGGCATCGACGTCACCACGGGCCCCGACTGGATCGAGATCCACCCCGGCACCCCCGAACCCGCCGAGATCAAGACCTACGGCGACCACCGCATCGTCATGTCCTTCGCGGTCACCGGCCTGCGCACACACGGTATTTCGTTCGACGACCCCGGCTGTGTCCGCAAGACTTTCCCCGGTTTCCACGAAGCGTTCGCGCAGTTGAGGAAGGACATCACCGGGTGAGATTCGAGGCGGGCCAAAACAAGCCCCTGGACGGCGAGTTGGTGCGCCTGGAACCCCTGGAGCGGCGCCACGCCGCCGAGTTGGCGTCGGCGGCGCAGGAGGACCGGGCGTCGTACGCGTTCACCTGGGTGCCGACGCCCGCCGAGTTCGACGGCTACCTCGACCTCCAACTCGCCAGAGCCGCCGAGGGATCCATCGCCCCCTACGCCCAGATCTCGACCGCCACGGGCCGCGCGGTCGGCACGACGGCCTACTGCGAACCCCGCGCCTGGCTCGACCCCGCCCGCCTGGACGCCGTCGAGGTCGGCCACACCTGGCTCGCCGCCTCCGCCCAGGGCACCGGCATCAACGCCGAGGCCAAACTCCTCCTGTTCCGGCAGGCGTTCGAGGTGTGGGAGGTCTCCCGCATCGACCTCAAGACCGACGCCCGCAACAACCGCTCCCGCGCCGCCATCGCCGGCGTCGGCGCCACCTTCGAAGGCGTCCTGCGCAACTGGTCCCCCTCCAAGTACCCCGGCGAAGAAGGCCGATTGCGCGACACCGCGATCTTCTCGATCACAGCGGACGAATGGCCCCAGCGCAGAACATCCCTGGAGAACCGAGTAGCCCGCTACTCCCCCCGCCCCACCAACCGCACGACCTCAGGCGGAAGTTGACCCCGAGCCCCCTGCACCACCAGCAACGTGTCCGCGACCCCGCCCACCACGATCGCCACGGCCGGATCCACCCCGGCCACGGCGTACGCCGTCACCTCACGCGCACCGACCCCCGGATCCCCGTCCCCGCCGGTGTCGTCGCAGGCCGGCAGCACCGCCGTACCGACCGCCTCCCCGAGCGTGAACTCGGCCCCGTACAGGCCCGAATACCGCCGCCCGTCGTAATCGGCGACGAACGCGCAGGACGCCGCCCCCTCCCCGCCGCCACCGGCGAGAGAACAACCGGAGGCAAGACACAGCACCACGGCGACACAGCTCGCAACAATTCTCACGACGACACGACTCCTGGGCACGGACGGCACATCACGACCAGGACGCCTCAACCATCAAGAACGTTCGCCGCGTTGCGCAGCTCCTCCCGGACGGCGGCCAGTACCGGATCCCCCTCGGCCCCCGCCCGCACGGCCGCGAACACGTTCCGTGAGGGAGCGGAGCCCGTGACCGGACGCAGGGCCAACTCCCGCCCGGCGTAGACGGATCGCACGAGCCGGGGCACCAGCGCGACACCTGCTCCCGCCTCGACGAGTGCGGACAGCGCGGCCCAGTCGTCGACGGCGTGCCGCACGTCCGGGGTGAACCCGCTCGCCGCGCAGACGGAACGCGCCACCGCCCCGCAGCAACTCGACGCCCGGCCGATGATCCAGGGCTCGGCGGCGAGTTCCCGCAGCGGCACCGACGCGCGGCCCGCGATCCGGTGACCGCGCGGCAGGGCGACGTCCAGGACGTCGGTGAGCAGGTCCTCGCGGGTGTAGCGGACGTCGGTGTGCGGGGGAGCGGCGGCGAAGTCGACGGCGACCGCCACGTCCACCTGCCCGGCGTCCAACGCGGTGAACAGATCCGGCGGTTCGGCCTCCACGACGTCCACGCGCAGGTGCGGCAGCCGCTCCCGCAGAGCACGCAGCGCCGGGGGCAGCAGCCCCAGGATCCCGCTGGAGAAGCAGCCGACGACGACCGTCCCGCGCCCGCCCTCCGCGTACTCCGCCAAGTCGGTGCGGGCTCGCTCCAGTTGGGCGGCGATCACGTCCGCGTGCGCGAGCAGCACCCTGGCCTGCGCCGTCAACCGCAGCCCTCGACCTTCACGTTCGGTGAGCGGCACACCGAACTCGCGGGCCAGCCCCGTGAGTTGCTGGGACACCGCCGAGGGTGTCAGATGCAGCGCCTCGGCGGTCCGCGCGACGCTGCCCCGGCGCTGGAGTTCACGCAGGACGGCGAGACGACGCAGGTCGATGGTGAAGGCTGAGCTGAAGGGTTCCACCGGAAAACATTAACTGGACCTGACGCATCCCGGCTGGGGATGATCGGCGCATGACCTCCTCCTTCCTGATCCTCCATGGCTGGCAGAACCACCGCCCCCAGGGCCACTGGCAGCACTGGCTGGCCGACCGCCTCACCAGCCGCGGACACGACGTCGTCTACCCCCAGCTCCCGAACCCCGACCATCCCGAACTGGAGGTCTGGCTCGGCGAGTTCGAGCGGCACCTGACCGCGCCGGGCCGCCGGATCGTCATCGCGCACAGCCTCGCCACCGTCACCTGGCTCCACGCGCTGCACCGGCGCCTGCCCGGCCTCGACTCCGTCGACCGCGCCCTCCTCGTCTCCCCGGTCACGACCCTCGCCGCCCATCCCGAGATCGCCGGCTTCGCCCTGCCCCCGCTGACCGGCCTCACCCTCGCCTCCCCGACCCGCATCACCGCCGGCGACGACGACCCGTACTGCCCGGAGGGCGCCCAGCGCGCCTACGCCGACCCCCTCGCCCTCACCGCCGAAATCCTCCCCGGCGCAGGCCACTTGACCCCGGACGAGGGCTACGGCCCGTGGCCGTCGGTACTGGAGTGGTGCCTGGACGGGGAGACAGAGCTGACGGCGAGGTGAGGGCGACGTGAGGACGAGGGCCGAGGAACACCGGCTCAGGACCGAGGGGCACGCCCGTAGCGGCGCCTCTCACCGGGGCTGACGTCACCGTCGCCGCCCCGCCTCCCGACCACACCCCCCACCAAAGCCACCCCCGCCAACCCCGCACTCACCCACACCGCATCCCGGTAATCCCCACTCACCTCAGTGACACCCCCGGCCACCAACGGCCCTACGAACGCCCCCAAGTTGAGCGCGACAGTAGCGAACGCCCCCGCCAACACCGGCGCTTCACCACCCCCGACGCTCAACACCCGCCCCACCAACGCCGACCCGGCCCCGAACGACAACGCCCCGAGCATCAGCGCCCCACCGAACAGCACCACCGCCCACTCCCCGGCGAGCGCCAACACCCCCCAGGCGAACGGCAACACCACCAGCACCGCCCCCACCCACCCCTCGCCCCTGCGCCCGGCCACGGTCACCCCGAAGAACGCCCCCACCCCGAACACCGCGAGCAGCACCGGCACGAGGGCAGAGGGCACCCCGGCAACGTCCGTACCGATCACGGCGAGATACGAGAACCCGGCGAAGGTGGCCCCATTCACAGCGGCCCCCATGACCAGCGCACGCCGCAACACAGGCCGCCCCAACACCCGAAGCTCCGCCCGCACCCCGAAGCCACCCGCCGGGACCTTGTCCGCGCCCCCTAGGGACTCCCCAACCTTCGACCTCAGGGTTTCCCCGCCTCCCGACCCCAGAGACTCCCCACCGGACTCGCCCCCCGACGAACCCCGTACCCCCAAAGAGCCACGAGACCCCCCGCCCGAAGCCCGCACCACCCACCCCAACGCCGGCACACACAACCCCGCCACCGCCCAGAACGCCGCCCGCCACCCGAACCACTCTCCGAGCAACGCCCCCGCAGGCACCCCCACCGCACACGACAACGTCACCCCGGCCAGCAACACGGACGCCGCCCGAGCGGCCGACTCCGGCGCGACAAGGGACGTCGCCGTCGACAACGCCACCGCCAGGAACCCGGCGTTGACGACCGCCGCCACCACCCGCGCCCCGAACAGCACCGCGAAGTCGGACGTCACCGCCCCCACGACATGCACGACGACGAACGCCCCCAGGAACCCGCCCAACGCGGCCCGCCGAGGCAACCGGGCCCCGACGACGGCCATGACCGGCGCCCCGACGACCATCCCGACCGCATAGGCGGACGTGAGGCTCGCGGCGGCCCCGACCGACACGGACAACTCCCGCGCGATCCCGGGGATCAGCCCCGACAGCATGAACTCGGATGTGCCCTGCGCGAAGACGGCAAGGCCAAGGACGTACAGGAAGACAGGCACGGCAACGCACTCCAGCGAGAAGGAGGTTCACAGACGGAGACCACAAGTCCCGCACGCTGAAACGGCGTTGAAGCCGACACGAAAAGCGCCCACAGCCGCACGGAACACACATCCGTCAGCCGCGGGCGAAGCCCCTCCGACCCCGAAGAACCCCAGGGCTCAGAGCACGACGACCCGCCGCCGGCTGACCGGCGGCTCCGCTCTGTCCGACTCGGGGCTCGACATGCCCGGCACGCTACCGCCCACCCACCCGTCGATCAACTCCCCCACCCGACCGACAGGTTCACCCCCCGAGCACCCGCCGCACCGCCTCCACGACAGGCACCCCCACCTCTCCCACCACAGCGGCCACCCCCACGATCGCCGTCAACGCCCGCCGCACCACCCCGGGCTCGGCACCCTCTTCCCCGATCACCCGCAACGACGCGTCGATCGTCTCCCGGTCCTCGGACGAAACCCGCTCCCGCAACACCTGAACAGCCGCCAGCATTTCCCGGAACGCCGCCTGAGGATCACCGGCCGACTGATATGTGTTCTGGATCTTCCCCACGTTCCCGGAACCGCCGTACACATTGACGACGTCCCCCACCTGAAACCCGCGCTCTTCGGTACTCAATTCGCCTGCTTCCCGATGTTGTTGTGCCCGCCGACCATATTGATCTTGTCGCCGATGTGATAGTTCTCGACCGACACCTGGAATTCGGCCTCGGGATTGTCGATCGCGTCCATGATCTGGAAGACGAGCCGCGAGACGATCGTCTTGTCCGTGCTGACGAGCGCGGTGTACGGCGTCCCGGCGGTCTCGATGACCAGCGCGTGATAGACGGGCGTGACCAGCACGGACACCAGTCGGATCACCAGGATGCCGCCGATCACGGCATCGAGCAGAAGCACGAGATCTGTGACGGCCCCGCTGTCCGCGTTGTTCAGTTCCCCATGGCGCGCGGCCTCCGTGATCACACCCGAGACGACCACCAGAAGCAGCGCGTACGCGAGGAATTGCCCGAGCGCGGCCATCCGCCGGGGCCGGATCCGTACCGTCGTCGCCCGAGCGATGTTGTGCAGCGGATATGCCTCCGCCCCCACCCAGAGGATCCACCCTCGGGAAACACCGGCACGGCAAGCGAAATGCTGGAAATCAAATTCCGTCAATTTATTCGATTATCGCACCAGCATCCTCACGCCGACTCGCCCACCCCTCACACCGACTCACCCACCCCTACCTCCGAGGTACCCCCTGACTACCCCCGGGGTACCCCCGAAGACCCCCGCACCATCAACTCCCCCCGGATCACGGCGATCCCCCCGGGCGGCGGCTCCTCCCGCCCCATCGCGATCCGCCCGGCCCGAGCCCCCGCCTCCGCCAACGGCAACCGCACGGTCGTCAGCGACGGCACCGCGTCGATGCTGAACGGCAGATCGTCGAACCCGGCGACGGAGACGTCGTCCGGAATCCGCAGCCCGGAGTCCCGCAGCGCGGCGCAGGCTCCCAGCGCCACGGAGTCGTTCGCGGCCACCACGGCCGTCAACGAGGGGTCCCTGCGCAGCAGTTCGAGCGTGGCCTCGTACCCGGCCCGCCGGTCGTAGGGCCCGTGCACGGTCCAGCCCCCCAACTCCTCGATCCCGGCGGCCTCCAGAGCCGCCCGGTGCCCTTCGAGCCGGTGCCGGGTGGTCGTCCGCTCCTCGGGCCCGGCGATGTAGCCGAGCCGCCGGTGCCCGAGCCCGATGAGGTGTTCGGTCAACTCCCGCCCCCCGCCCCGGTTGTCGAAGGCGAGCGCGATCGCCTTGGTGTCCTGCACGGGCGGCCGTCCGCACAGCACGACCCGCGTCCCCGCGCTCTCCAGCCGCCTCAACTTCGCGGCGACGGCGATCGCGTGGGCCTCGTTCTCGATGGCGCCGCCGGTGAGGATCACGGCGGCGGCCCGCTGCCGCTGGAGCAGCGTGAGGTACGTCAGCTCCCGTTCGGGATCGCCTCCGGTGTTGCACACGACCGCGAGCCGTTCCCCGCCGGCCCGCCCCCCGGACCCGGATCCCCCGATCTCGGACTGCACGGCGCCGGCCATGATCCCGAAGAACGGGTCGGCGATGTCGTTGACGAGGATGCCGACCAGGTCGGAGGTGGACGCGGCGAGCGCGCTCGCGGGCCCGTTGAGGACGTAGTCCAGCTCGTCCACCGCCCGAAGTACTCGCTCTCGGGTAGTAGCCGCCACGGGGTAGTTCCCGTTGAGTACGCGCGAAACCGTCGCGGGGGAGACCTGTGCGCGGGCCGCCACGTCCGCCAGGGTCACCGTCATCTCGTAGTCCTCCGGTCGCGCGTCATGTGTACGCCGTCGCACTCGTACGCCGTCGTACGTCCCCAAACCTGCCGGATCAGACCCTACGGCCGAAGCCCCGCCCTGTTCGCCCCCTCGAACAACCCGATTATCTCGAACTGGACACGGTCTTGTCCGGACCACTGGTCAGAGGCTAGCTTGCCAGAAGTAATAGAAAGCGCTTGCTGTGACGCTGATCAGGTAGAGGCGTGCGTGCGGCGCACACCCACCGCGTACGACTTCTCCGAAGGGAACGACGTGACACGCAAAACGGTGCGTATCGCCATGAACGGCGTCACCGGACGTATGGGCTACCGCCAGCACCTCGTCCGCTCCATCCTGGCGATCCGCGAACAGGGCGGCCTCGACCTCGGCGACGGCACCGTGCTGTGGCCCGAGCCGATCCTGGTCGGCCGCCGCGAGCACGCCCTGCGCGCGATGGCCGAGGAGCACGGCCTGGAGCACATCTCGACGGACGTCGACGCGGTCCTCGCCGACCCGACCGTCGACATCTACTTCGACGCCCAGGTCACCTCCGCCCGCGAGGACGCGATCAAGAAAGCGATTGCCGCCGGCAAGCACATCTACACCGAGAAGCCGACCGCGACCGGCCTCGCCGGCGCCCTCGACCTCGCCCGCCTCGCGAACGAGAAGGGCATCAAGCACGGCGTCGTCCAGGACAAGATCTTCCTCCCCGGCCTGCTCAAGCTGAAGCGCCTGATCGACGGCGGCTTCTTCGGCCGCATCCTGTCCATCCGGGGCGAGTTCGGCTACTGGGTCTTCGAGGGCGACTGGCAGCCCGCCCAGCGCCCGTCGTGGAACTACCGCGCCGAGGACGGCGGCGGCATCGTCGTCGACATGTTCCCGCACTGGGAGTACGTCCTGCACGAGCTGTTCGGCCGCGTGAAGTCCGTCCAGGCCCTCGCCACCACCCACATCCCGCAGCGCTGGGACGAGAACGACAAGCCGTACGACGCGACGGCGGACGACGCCGCGTACGGGATCTTCGAGCTCGACGGCGGCGCGATCGCCCAGATCAACTCGTCCTGGGCCGTGCGCGTCAACCGCGACGAGCTCGTCGAGTTCCAGGTCGACGGCACCGAGGGCTCCGCCGTCGCGGGCCTGCGCAACTGTCGTGCCCAGCACCGCAGTTCGACCCCGAAGCCGGTCTGGAACCCGGACATCCCCGCCACCGAGGTCTTCCGCGACCAGTGGCAGGAGGTCCCGGACAACGGCGAGTTCGACAACGGCTTCAAGGCACAGTGGGAACTCTTCCTCAAGCACGTCTACGCCGACGCCCCCTACCACTGGGACCTCCTCGCCGGCGCCCGCGGCGTCCAACTCGCCGAGCTGGGGCTGAAGTCGTCCACCGAGGGCCGCCGCCTCGACGTCCCGGAGATCTCCCTGTGACCATCCAACTCCCCACCCCGGACGGCGGGTTGCAGGCGTACGAGCCGCGCGCCGAACCCCTCGCCGTCACCCCCGGCGTCCCCTTCACCTCCCGGACGGTCTTCTCGGCGGCCCACGTCGTCGCGGACCCCTTCGCCGACGTCTCCCCGGACTCCCCGGCCGCCGTCGACTGGGACGCCACCCTCGCCTTCCGCCGCCACCTGTGGTCCCACGGCCTCGGGGTCGCCGAGGCGATGGACACCGCCCAGCGCGGCATGGGCCTCGACTGGGCCGGCGCCGCCGAACTGATCCGCCGAAGTGCCGCCGAGGCCAAGGCCGTTGGCGGACGCATCGCCTGCGGCGTCGGCACCGACCAGCTCCCCACGACCGGCGGATCCCTCGCGGCGATCCGAGCGGCCTACGAGGAGCAGCTGACCCTCGTCGAGGAGTCCGGCGCCCAGGCCATCCTGATGGCGTCCAGGGCCCTCGCGGCCACCGCCACCGGACCTGAGGACTACCTGGAGGTGTACGGCCACCTCCTGCGCCAAGCCACCGAACCGGTCGTCCTGCACTGGCTGGGCCCCATGTTCGACCCGGCACTCGAGGGCTACTGGGGCTCCTCCGACCTCGACGCGGCGACGGACACGTTCCTCGACGTCATCGCCGCCCACCCCGACAAGGTCGACGGCATCAAGGTCTCCCTCCTCGACGCCCAGCGCGAGGTCGACCTGCGCCGCCGCCTCCCGCAGGGCGTGCGCTGCTACACCGGCGACGACTTCAACTACCCCGAGCTGATCGCGGGCGACGAAAAGGGCTTCAGCCACGCCCTGTTGGGCATCTTCGACCCCCTGGGCCCGCTCGCGGCCGAGGCGGTACGCGTCCTCGACACCGGCAACACGGACGGCTTCCGCGCCCTGCTCGACCCGACGGTGGAGCTCTCCCGCCACCTCTTCCAGACGCCGACCCGCTTCTACAAGACGGGAGTTGTGTTCCTGGCCTGGCTCGCGGGCCACCAGTCGCACTTCACGATGGTCGGCGGCCTCCAGTCCGCCCGCTCCCTCCCGCACTTCGCCCGCGCCTACCGACTCGCCGACGGACTGGGCCTGTTCCCCGACCCGAAGCTCGCCGAGGAGCGCATGAAGAGCCTGCTGGCGGTCTACGGGGTGAACCAGTGAGCGGGCTGGCGCGGTTCTCCATCAACCAGATGACGGTCAAGCAGCTGTCGATCCCCGAACTCGTCGCGGACTGCGTCGAGTTGGGCATCCCCGGCATCGGCCTGTGGCGCGACCCGGTCCAGCAGTACGGCCTCGACGCCACCGCCAAACTCGTCCGCGACGCGGGCCTGACGGTCACCACCCTGTGCCGGGGCGGCTTCTTCACGGCCATCGAACCGGCCGAGCGCGCGGCAGCCCTCGACGACAACCGCCGCGCGATCGACGAGGCCGCGACGCTGGGCACCGACACCCTCGTCCTGGTCTCCGGCGGCCTCCCGGCGGGCTCCAAGGACCTGCACGGCGCCCGCGAACGCATCGCCGACGCCCTGTCCGAGCTGGGCCCCTACGCCGAACAGCACGGCGTCCGCCTCGCCATCGAACCCCTCCACCCGATGTTCGCCTCGGACCGCTGCGTGGTCTCCACCCTCGCCCAGGCCCTCGACATCGCCGAACGCTTCCCGGCGCACCAGGTCGGCGTCACCGTCGACACGTACCACATCTGGTGGGACGACACCGCCCCCGCCCAGATCGCCCGCGCCGGCGCCTCGGGCCGCATCCACACCTTCCAACTCGCCGACTGGATCACCCCGTTGCCCGAGGGCGTCCTCAACGGCCGCGGCCAGATCGGCGACGGCGCCATCGACATGCGCGAGTGGAGGCGCTACGTCGAGGACGCCGGCTACACCGGCCCCATCGAGGTCGAACTCTTCAACGACGACCTCTGGGCCCGCGACGGCCACGAACTCCTCAAGGAGACGGCGGACCGCTTCGTGGAACACGCGATCCGCTGACCGCCCCGCACCCCAACGGCCGCCCCGCACCGGAGAGTTCCGGCACGGGGCGGCCGTCCTCAACTGTTCCAGGCGTCCGCGACGGTCCACGCCGCCAGGATCACCGCCGCCACCGCCCGGACCCCGCCCACCCGCGCACGCGGGTCGAAGAGGGGATACGCCACGGCGACCATCACGATCACGATCACCCACGGCACCACCTCACCCCTCGCGAGCTGACCGAACCGGCCGACGGCCCCGAAGGTGACGAAGACGGCGGCGGCCGGGTTCAGCCACCGCCGCAGTCTCCTCGGCCGCTCCGCCCCGTACCTCGCAGGTCTGACAACCTGGAGTACCGCCGTGAGGGCGAGGGAGATCATGGTGACGAGGGCGGCCCACTTGATCAGACCCGGGAGCCACATCCCACCGAAGATCGCGCCGAAGATCAGGGCACTGGTGCAGACCAGCAGGACAGCCGGAATGTCCCGGCCGGGCGTCCCGGTGTCCTCGGCCCCTCCGTGAACGGGCGGCGGCGCGAGGCGGGGGAGCGGCTGGTCCAGACCGACAGCGAACGCCGCCCGGCCCCACGAATCCCTGGAAAGCCCCGCCGAACGTTCCGCGAAAACCAACGCCTCGGCACCCCTTGGATCAGTCGCGCTCTTATTCAGCACACGCAGCAGACCACCGAACGTCGGAACACAGAACCGACGGCTCCCCTCCCGCGCGCGGTACGCGTTGTACGCGTCGATCACGATCCGGAGTTTCGCCGGATGCGCCTCCGTCTGCCACGGCTCCACGGAGTCGAGCCACACCTTCCACGGAATAGGCTCGACAGCCCGAGCCAAAGGTGTGGTGGGCTGATCCCGGCGTTCAGGAGAATTCCTGCCCTGCCAGAACAGAATCAAGGCCGACACCAGAGCGAGAATACCGCCGGACCACAGAACCGGACGAGCCACAGCAGCACCCAGATAAGCCCACAAAGGCCACACGAAGAACGTGAACGCACTCACCGCAAGCATCCCCCTGACCACCCGGGAACCCCCGCGATACAGCGAGCTTCCCGTGGGCGGCGGCGCGAGGAACACGGCCTGACGGCTACGGCTGTACGCCGCCGAATCCATCACCGCCAGCTCTTTCACCGCAGGCACACCGACGGACTCCACCGCCCCTGACCAGCCAAGAGCCGCGAGCCGTCGGTCCAGGGGAGGGTGCGAATCCCACCACGAACCCCGCCACGAGCCCTGTTGTGAACCCCGCCCCGGCGGCACAACCCGAGGCAACCGTCCGCCCCCACTCACCAGCACCCCGAACGCCTCGTACGGATCATCCGGAGTACGCCCATACGCATGCAGCGGATCAAGAACCCCAGTCCGATACGCATCCCAGAAACCCGCAACGGCATGCGAGGAAATAAGAGCACGGCCCATCACATCGGCACCGACAACCTCCGCCGCGACACGATCCGCCTCGAACTCCTGACGCCGCCGAATAGCCAACGTCACCAGATTGTAGAAGGACAGACAGAGCAAGAAAAACCGACGCTGAACGGAAGCAAGAGAACGCATGGAAACATCAACGGCGGACACATCGCTCACCGGCAGAACGGCATGGTCGAGTTCCCCCACCAACTCACCGAGAAGCGAGGACCCCCGATAGATCGCATTGCTGAACGGCGAATGCCGCCGCGCATGATGCCCCAGCTCATGACAGAGCACCGCCCGCAACTCCTCGGTCGTCAGCCCCACGAGCAACGGAACCCCGACACACATGTGCCGAACACGCCTCGGACGACGGAATATCCGGCGCACCTCGTGCACGGACGCGTTGGCGTACGGCGTCAGCCACACATGGTCCGGCGCGGCAGTCCCCACCGCGTCCGCGACGTCCGCCACCACTTTCCGCAGCCGCCGGGCATCGGCGGGGGAGACGAGTTCCGCCGGCGCGGGCAGACCCCCGGTACGGCGGACACCGCGCACGGCACGGACGTCCGCCGAGAGGAGCGGGAAGACCACCACGCCCAGAAAGATGAACGCGGGCGGCGCCCAGAAGAAGGCCAGTACCGTGAAGCCGCCGATGACGAAGAGCCAGTAGGCGACGAGCACGGCGAGCAGCAGCGAGCCCGCCACCAACAACCCGATGACGAGGAGGGCCAGAGCCGCGCGCGGCACATGTCTCACCGGCTCTCAGCGCTCCCGTCCGGCCCGCAGGCCGCCGTCAGCCAGACCTCCATGTGCCGCAGGACGCCGCTCAGCGGATCACCGGACGGCGTCGGCGTGACGGACACCGGCCGCGCGCCGACACCCCCGGCCATCAACGAGTCGCCGCCACCGGGCAGTTCGTCCACCGGCAGCCCCATCGCCCTGCCGAGCTTGCCCCGCGCCTTGTGCAGACTCGCCGCGACACCGCCACGGCTGATCTCCAGCAGGTCGGCGATCTCCTGCTGCGGCATCCCCTGGAGGCAGTGCAGCACCAGGACTTGACGCTGCCGGTCCGGCAACGTCCGTAACGCCGCGAGCACTTGACGGGCCTCGGCGGTCTCCTCCACGCCCGCCGCGGGCGCCGGCCGGACCTCCAGCGCCTGCGCGCGGAACCACCTCCGCCGGGCCCGGTTGAGCCGCTGCGTCATGACCCGGTACGCCCACGCCTCCGGCGCCTCGTAACCCGACACCCGGTCCCAGTGCCGCAGCAGTTCGACGTACGCCTCCTGCACGGCGTCCTCCGCCTCCTCGCGGTGCCACCACAACAGCAGGGCCCGCGCCCGCAGTTGGGGATACGTCCGCTGAAAGAACGCGTCGAACTCCTCGCGCCCGCCCCCTCCGACGCCGCCCCCTCCGACGTCGCGCCCACCCCCATCGACGCTGCCCGTCACCGCTCCCCCTCGACCTCGACGGAGTCCTCACGCACGGACCGGTACCGGTACTCGACGACGGTTCCGGCACGGCGGAAGCGAAATGTGCGCGCCACGATACGACGACGCGACCACCTCCCGGACGCCGACCACAGAATCCGCACCACCGCTTCAAGGCCCGCCCCGACAACCGCGATCACGGCGGGATCGACCAGGAACTGCTCCACGCTGCTCACCTGTCCCAGGAGTTGCACGTACACCTGGAAACAGCCCGAAGCCCCCGACATGTTTACCGGCCCCTGCCCCCTCCCCAAAAAATCTTCGGCGACCCGTACAACCCTTTCCCACCCTCCCCGGTCGTACTGTGCGTCGGACCCCGGGAGGGGGATCTGGGGGGATCGCGAAGGGTTCCGGCACTGTGGGGGGAAACACCGAGGGGCCCGGTCGACGGACGGGGCCCCTCGAAACATGTCCGGCGGTCTCGCCAGAAGAACGCCCCTTAGAAGAACACCCCGCACCGCAACAGCACGTTCGCATACGGCCGAGCCTCCCCGGTCCGCACCACCAACCGCGCCCCGGCAGACAGCTCCTTCAACTTCTCGTGCGACACGTACGAGAGATCACCGAAACTCCCGGCCAGCAACTCAGCCGCACCGGGGTTGACTTCACGCACCTCCTCCGCCGCGACGGCCGACTCGACCACCAACTCGTCGAGGAGCCCGGCGAGTACGTCGGAGAACGACGGCACACCGGCCCGGAACGCGAGGTCCACCACCCGGGGCCCGTCCGGAATCGGCATCCCCACGTCACACACGAGCACCCCGTCCCCGTGCCCCAACTCGGCGACGGCACCGGCGAGATGACGGTTCAGAATCCCGCCCTTCTTCACAGCGCCTCGACCTCCTCGGCGGTGGGGAACGACTCCTGGGCCCCGCGCCGAGTCACGGCGACGGCCCCGACGCGAGCGGCATAGGCGGCGGCCTCCGCCAGCGAGGCCCCGCCCCCCAACTTCCAGGCCAGCGCGGCGGTGAACGAGTCCCCGGCCCCGGTCGTGTCGACGGCGTCGACCTTCACGGACGCGACCCGCGCGACCCCCTCGGCGGCGGAGGCGACCAACGCCCCCTCCGAACCGAGCGTCACCACAACCGACTTGGGCCCACCGGCCAGCAACTCCCGCGCCCACGCGGCGGGATCGTCCCCGAGCTCCCCGCCGCCCAGGATCACCCGGGCCTCGTGCTCGTTGACGATCAGCGGATCACAGGCGGCCAGCACCTCGGCGGGCAGCTCCCGCGGAGGCGACGGATTGAGCACGAACCGTGTCCCGGACGGCAGTTGCCGCACCACCTCGACGACCGACTCCAGCGGAATCTCCAACTGCGCCGACACCACCCGCGACGCGTGGAACAGCGACCCGGCGGCCCGGACGTCCTCGGGCGTGAGCCGCCCGTTCGCCCCGGGCGACACGACGATGCTGTTGTCGCCCGACGGGTCGACGGTGATCAGCGCGACCCCGGTCGGCGCCCCGCCCACCAGCACGCCGACCGTGTCGACCCCGGCGTCCCGCTGCGAGTCCAGCAGCAGCCGCCCGTTCGCGTCGTCCCCGACCCGCGCGAGCAACGCCGTCCGCGCGCCCAACTTGGCAGCCGCGACAGCCTGGTTGGCCCCCTTGCCGCCGGGATGGACCGCGAGGTCCGACCCCAGCACCGTCTCCCCGGCACCGGGCCTGCGCTCGACCCCGATCACGAGATCGGCGTTCGCCGACCCGACGACCAGCAAGTCGTAGTCGTACATGAAATTCCCCTATCAAGCGGTCCGATCAAGCGAGTTGGACGAGCACCGCCCCCAGCAGGCCGCCCTCAGCAGGCAGCCCCCAGCCGGCAACCCTCAGCCGACAACCGGCGCAGCCGGAGCCCCCGTCCCCGAGAGCCCCGGCCACCCCTCACCTCACCCGCTGAACCCGGCCACGTTCTCCTTGGTGACCACCTTCACCGGAACCTTGATGGTCTCCTCGACCGACTTCCCCTCGATCGCCCGCAGCGCGTTGTCCACGGCGATCCTCCCGAGCTGCGACGGCTGCTGCGCGACGGACGCGTACAGCGTCCCCTGCTCAACCGCCTTGAGCCCGTCGGGAGTTCCGTCGAACCCGACGACCTGGACGGACTTGCCGGCCTTCGACCCGAGCGCCTTGATCGCGCCGAGCGCCATCTCGTCGTTCGCGGCGATGACCCCCTGCACGTCCGGGTGCGCCTGGAGCAGGTTCGACATGACGTCGAGCCCCTTGGTCCGGTCGAAGTCGGCGGGCTGCTGCGCGACGACCTGGATCCCGGGGTACGCCTTGAGCCCCTTGGCGAAGCCCTCGGCCCGCTCGCGCGCCGCCGACGTACCCGCCTGCCCCTGAAGGATGACGATCTTCCCGCTGCCGCCCAGCTTCTCGGCGATGCTCTTGGCCGCCTGCTCACCACCGGCGACGTTGTCGGAGGCGACCAGCGCTTCCACGTCCGCCTTGTTGACGCCGCGGTCGACGGCGATGACCGGGATCTTCGCCTTGTCCGCGGCCTTCACGGAGTTGCCGGCCGCGTCCGAGTCCACGGGGTTGACGATGATCGCGCCCAGGTTCGAACTGGTGAAGTTCTGCAGCTGGTTGGCCTGCTGGTTGGCGTCGTTCTGCGCGTCGGTGACGGTCAGGTCGACGCCCAGCTTCTTGGCCTCGGCCTGCGCGCCCGACCGGATCTGCACGAAGAACGGGTTGTTGAGCGTGGAGAGCGAAAGGCCGATCTTCTTCTCGGAGGACCCGGAACTCCCGTTGTGCAGGAACGACGTCGCACCGACGACCGCCACCGTCGCCACCGCCGCGATCCCGTACGTGGCGACCTGCTTCCCCTTGCTCCCGCCGGGCGCCCCGAACGCCGTCGGCGTCGCCCCGGCCTTGCGCCGCACCGTGTCGAGCAGCACCGCCAGCGCGATGACGACACCGATGACGACCTGCTGCCAGAACGCGGAGACGTTCAGCAGGTTCAGCCCGTTGCGCAGCACCGCGAGGATCAGCGCGCCGATCAGCGTCCCCGACGCCTTACCCGTACCCCCCGCGAGGGAGGCGCCACCGATGACGACGGCGGCGATGGCGTCCAGCTCGTACCCGCTCGCGGCCTGCGGCTGCGCGGAGGAGAGCCGGGAGGCGAGGACGACACCGGCGACGGCGGCGAAGACACCGGACAGCGCGTAGATCGCGAGCTTCTGCCGGTGCACCCGCAGGCCCGACAGCCGTGCCGCTTCCTCGTTACCACCGATGGCGTACATCGAACGGCCGATGTACGTACGGCCGAGGACGAACGCGGCGATCAGCCCCATGGCGACCATCACGAGCACCGGCACCGGCAGCCACCCGCCGAGCGTGTCACCGAGGTGCGAGACCGAGTCGGGGAACGCGATCGGCGACCCGTCAGAGATCACCAGCGCGAGCCCGCGCCCCACCGACAGCATCGCGAGCGTCGCGATGAACGGCGGCAGCTTCCCGTACGAGATCAGGAAGCCGTTTATCAGACCGGCGGCGACACCCGTCGCGAGCGCCAGCAGCACCGCGAGGAACACCGGCACCCCGTGCGACGTGGCGCTCCACGCCAGCACGGTCGCCGACAGCGCGGCCACCGAACCCACCGACAGGTCGATGCCCGCCGAGACGATCACGAAGGTCACACCGAAGGCGAGGATGGCGGTCACGGCCGCCTGGACGCCGACGTTGAGCAGGTTGTCGGTGGTCAGGAAGTCACCCGACAGCGCCGACATGGCGACGACGAGAACGATCAGCGCGGTCAGCGCGCCGTTGTCGAGCAGCAGACGGCGCACCGCCGCGGCGCCACCGGCGCCCGTACCGCTCTTGAGCGTTTCAGCGGCCACGGGGGGCCTCCAGTTCGGTAGTGGGGTTGCTCACGGCCAGCGACATGACCGCGTCCTGCGTGGCCTCGTCGGCGGACAGCTCGCCCGCGATCCGGCCCTGAGCCATCACCAGCACCCGGTCGCTCATGCCGAGCACCTCGGGCAGATCGCTGGAGATCATCAGGACGGCGGCCCCGGCCGCCGTCAGCTCGTTGATCAGCTGGTAGATCTCGACCTTGGCGCCGACGTCGATGCCGCGCGTCGGCTCGTCGAGGATCAGCACCTTCGTGTCGGCCAGGAGCCACTTGCCGATGACGACCTTCTGCTGGTTGCCGCCGGACAGCGTGCGCACCTGCTGGCCGAGCCCGGCCATCCGCACCCCGAGCTGCCCGGCGATCCGCCCGGCCGCCTCGTGCTGGCCCCTGAGGTCGACGATGCCGCCCTTGGTGGCGGCCTTCAACGTCACCAGTCCCAGGTTCTCCTCGACCGACTGATCGAGCACGAGCCCCTGACCCTTGCGGTCCTCAGGTACGAGACCGATGCCCGCGGCCATGGCGGCGACGACGTCGTGCCGCTTCAGCGAGGCCCCGGAGACCCGGACCGTACCGTGGTCGTACGGGTCCGCCCCGAACACGGCCCGTACTACTTCAGTACGACCCGCGCCCACCAGACCCGCGATGCCCACGACCTCACCCGCGCGCACCTCGAAGCTGACGTCGTGGAAGACACCGTCCCGGGTCAGCCCCTCGACGGACAGCAGCGCCGCACCCGTCTCGGCCCGCTCGCGCGGGTACTGCTGCTCGATGGACCGGCCGACCATCAGCCGCACCAGCTCGTCCTCCGGAGTGGAGGCGGGCACCTGGCCGACCGACCTGCCGTCCCGGATGACCGTGACCCGGTCCCCGAGGGCGGCGATCTCCTCCAGGTGGTGCGTGATGAAGACGATCCCGACGCCGTCCTCGCGCAGCTTCCGCACGATCACGAACAGCTTCTCGACCTCCTCGGAGGTCAGCACGGCCGTCGGCTCGTCCATGATCAGAACCCGCGCGTCCAGGCTCAGCGCCTTCGCGATCTCGACCATCTGGAGCCGGGCGATGCCCAGTTCACGCACCCGCGCGCGAGGCGACACGTTCACGCCGACCCGCTCCAGCAGGACCTCGGCGTCCGCCTCCATCTTCTTCCGGTCGATCATCCCGTACCGGCGCGGCTGGCGCCCCAGGAAGATGTTCTCGGCGACCGTCAGATCGGGGACGAGGTTGAACTCCTGGTAGATGGTGGCGATCCCCAGCCGCTCGGAGTCCTGCGCGCCATGGATGCGCACCTCCTCACCACCGGCCAGGATGCGGCCCTCGTCGGGTGTGTAGGCGCCGGAGAGCATCTTGATCAGCGTGCTCTTGCCCGCGCCGTTCTCACCGAGCAGCACATGGACCTCGCCCCGCTTCAGGTCGAAGTCGACGCGGTCCAGCGCGACCACCCCGGGGAAGGTCTTCCGTATGCCCTCGATGCGCAGCAACTCGTCCGCGTTGCTCACGACTGGCTCCTGTTCGTTACGGGGTCCTCGCCGCAGGAGCGGCGAACGACGAGACGGGCGGGCAGCGTCACGGAGTGCGGCGCCCGCCCCTCGATGCGGTCCACGAGAGCGCGCACGGCGGCCCGCCCCAGCTCGCCCGTGGGCTGGGCGATCGCGGTGATCGGCGGGTCCGTGTGCACGAACCACCGGATGTCGTCGAACGCGGCGAGCGCGATGTCGTCCGGCACCCGCAGCCCACGCGCGCGGACGGCGTCCAGGGCGCCCAGTGCCATCAGGTTGTCCGCCGCGAACACGACCTGCGGGGGCTCGGCGAGATCGAGGAACCCCTCGGTCACCCGCCGCCCGCTGTCGGCCTGGAAGTCGCCCTGACCGATGTACCGGTCCGGCAGCTCCAGGCCGCACTCCTCAAGGGCCTCCCGGAACGCCTCGACCCGCTCCTGGCCGGTGGTGGTCGCCGCCGGGCCCGCGATGATCGCGAGCCGCCGGTGGCCCAGCCGGTGCAGGTGCGCGACGAGATCCCGGACGGCCGTCCGCCCGTCCGCCCGCACGACGGGGACGTCGACGCCGGGGATCCAGCGGTCCACGAACACCATCGGCGTCCCGCCCCGCGCGGCCTCCAGCATCAGCGGCGAACCGCCGTCCGTGGGCGACACCAGCAGGCCGTCGATCCGCCGGTCCAGCAGCGTCCGCACATGGTGATCCTGCAGGTCAGGCCGCTCATCGGCGTTCCCGATGATCACGCTGTACCCCAGCGCCCGCGCCTCTTCCTCCACGGACCGCGCCAGCTCCGTGAAGTACGGGTTCAGCACGTCGCTGATGACGAGGCCCAGGGTGCGCGTCTCGTCCGTCCGCAACGACCGCGCGACGGCGTTCGGCCGGTACCCCAGCGCCGCGACGGCGGCCAGCACCCGCGCCCGCGCGTCCGCGCTCACCGACGGGTGCTCGTTCAGGACACGCGACACCGTGGCGACGGACACCCCCGCCTCAGCCGCGACATCCTTGATGCTCGCCATAGCCGTCCCACCTCCTCGTGGAATCGATTACATCGACGTGTCAACACGATTGGAATCGATTACATGCCCGCAGGCAAGCCTTCAGCCACTGGCCGAAACCTGATCGTGATGAACCCCGCTCAGATGAGCGCAATCTCGTACCGCACCCCGCCCCGCCCGTCGTCCCCCCTCCCCACGAACCCGTTCCGCTCCAACACGGCCCGCGACGCCAGATTCCCGACGGCCGTCCCGGCGAAAAGCCCCCGCAGCCCATACGCCCCCCTCGCCAGCCGGCACACCTCACCCACCCCCCACGTGGCCACCCCCCTCCCACCCCACCGCTCCCCGACCCGGTACCCCACCTCCGCGACCCCCTCCACCACATCCACGAGATTGACCCGCCCCACCACCTCCCCCTCGCTCACGACGACATGAAAGTGACACACCCCCGCTTCCTGCTCGGCCAGCAACCCCGCAAGCCGCTCCTCGAACTCCCGGAAGTAGTCGTCACCCCGGTCGGGGATGGTGCGGGCGAAGTAGGCACGGTTCTCGATCTCGAAGGTGAGCAGGGCAGCGGCATGATCGGCCCGAAGTCGCTCCAAACGCATCATGGGGCGACGCTACTCAGTCATGCGGCCAGGCCCGGGGTGGTGGGGAAGGAATCGGCGGCGAAGGGGGCGCCGTCGTAGGTGTACGGGTAGTCGATGCCCAGGGACGCGTAGGCCGCGGCTCGGCGGCGTTCCTCCTGGAGTTCCCGGACCGCGTCCGCCTTGCCGGGACTGGTCCACGGACGGGACCAAGGGCTGACGTACGGCTCCGGCTGGGCGGGAGGCGTTACGGGGCTCGGGGATCGGCGCTTGCCCGTGGCGGGCAGAACGAGATCGAGCAGGGTATGCAGGCACGCCAAGATGGCGCGCGCGGTAGACGGAAATGTCCCGCCCGTCCGCCCCGGGGGACGACGAACAGGCGGGATGTTCAAGGGTGTTCGGGGTGACTTACTTGCCGCATTGTCCGCACGGGTAGCTGGCGACGCGGCCGATGATGTTGTTGTTCTCGTCGACCTCATACACGTCCGCGCGGGACCCATTGCAACCGGGGGTCGGGCATGGGACGTTCTGCGTGATCTGCGCCATTGACCTCACCTTTGGGTCGAGTTGACTGACACTGGGGGCAGGGCAGCCGAGTGACACGCGCCAGCCGCCCCTTGCTGTCGTAGACGTACTGGTCCGCGACCTGCCCCCCACAATTGGGTGTCGAGCACCAAGTGGCGGCGACCAGCCGACCCCGTGGGGTACCCACGTTCGTCCCTCCCCGCTCGCAGAACAGGCAGGGGAACGGGTGCAGGCCCTGGTCGTTCTCCACGTAGGCGATCGCCTGGGCCTGAAAGCACCAAGGGCAGATGAAAGCCATGCGGGCGGTCCTCTCTCAGACATGTACGGCCACGTCCTTCAACGAGGGAATTCGTCGCGCGCCACCTCGAACATCCGTCTCGACGGGAATCTTCAGAGGGTGAGGAACTTCGTCGCCGTCGCGATGGTCATGGAGACGAGGCTCGCGACGCTCAGGACGGCGAGGAGAGTGTCGCCGAACTGGCGGTCGGGGGAAGGGGGTTGGGGGATGCGGGGTGGGGGTGTCACGTAGGTCGGGGGGACTTCCGTGATCTGGTGGGGGCTGGGGCGGTAGGTCACTCGGCGGGGTCCTCGGTGGTGCGCTGGGGGTGGGCCTGGGCGTGGTGCCTGCGCAGCAGGACGTTCGCGTCGGTGGCGGCGCTGTAGTCGTGCTCCTTCGCGGCGGCCCTGCGGAGGGTGGCGAGTTCGTCGCAGGTGGCGCAGTTGGGGTAGGGGCGCGGGGGGACGTTGAGATCGATGGCAGGTTCCAACGGGGGCAACTGGCAGTTGTTCCCGGGGGTGTTGAGGCTCTGCCGGTTGGCCGCGCGGACGCCGGCGCGGACGCGCTCGCTGTCCGTCGGGGGCCGGAGGGTCTTGGGGTCGGCGGACCACTCCGTCCCGCCGCCGACGGGGCGCAGCATGGCGTACTTGCCGAGGTGGTCCTGGTACTCACCGACCTTGACGGTGGCGGGGTCGTAGAGGAGGGTTCCCGGTTCCATCGGTTATCAGTCCTTTCACCCAAGTCATGTACGGAATGCGGCAGTTGTCATACTCTGCGTATCCCTGGGTAAGAAGAGGATGGCCCAGGCCGGGGGTCGCCGCAGCCGGAACAGGCGTTGGTTCCGGATCGGGCGACCAAATTCCATGAACGCCGGGAGGACGAGGTGCCACAGCGGCTTGCGGTCACAGGGCTCAGCCAGGAGCCGAGGAAGAGGTTCGCGCAGGAGCTGAGGAGACTGCGGGAGGAGAGGAAGGAGACTCTGCAGCAGCTTGCGGCTCAACTCGGTTGGGATGCCTCGACGTTCGGGAAACTGGAGAGCGGACGCAATCTGGGGAGTCCGGACATCGTGGAGGCGCTGGACCACCACTACGGGACGACGCCCTGGATCCTGATCCTGTGGGAGTTGGCGCTCGGAGACGAGAGGCGGCGCGGGAAGCTTTACCGGCAGCCGATGGCGCACGAGCGTCAGTCGGTCAGCCTGTGTTACTTCTCGTCCAGTATTCTGCCCGGCCTGCTCCAAACCCCTGGCTACACACGCGAACTGTTCGCCGTGGGCGGGATTCCTAGCGATCGGCTGGAGGCTGAGGTCGCCTTCCGCATGGCTCGGCAAGAAATCCTGCTAGGAGACGACGCGCCATTGTTCCGGGCCGAGTGGCACAAGCAGTTGGAACACCTGCTGCACATGTCAGAGCACAGCAACATCGCCATCCAGGTACTCCCGTTTTCCACGAGACTCCACCCTCTGACGAACACTGAAGTCTTCATCATTCACGACGGAGACGGGAAGGCCATCGTCTGGGTGGAGAGCGGATACTTCGGCGCACCGTTCAATGACACCAAGGAAGTCAAGCAATACCAGCTCCGATACGACCAAGTGCGCGATCTGGCCTACTCTCCGAGCGCATCGCGGGAGTTCATCAAGCAACTGCTGGAGGAAACCCCACAAAGCTTCTCAACCTGAGCTCCGTCTCTTGGCGCAGGTGCAGCCACAGCAACCTGTCCACCGGCAGGTGCCTCGAATTCGCCCCCAACCTCCCCACCCTCGGCGCCCTCCTCTTCACCACCGCCTCCTGGAACACCTTCGTCGACTCGGTCAAGGAACCCGCGCCCACGCGCTGACGCCACATCGTCGCGGCCGTCTGCGCGGGAGCGTTCAGTCGAGGCGTACTGCCGGGAGCCGCGCCCCCACGCCCTCTCGTCAAGCGCGCCCGGCAGTGCTTGGATCACGGACCATGACTGACCCTCAGAACATGGCTGATCACTGGTGGTGGCGGCCCGGTTGGCGGCAGGGCACCCGCTTCCTCACCTGGCACCTGACCTTCGACGGCCAGCCGGAGGTCAGGTGCCTGGCCGGGCAATGGCGTGAACATCTTGCCCTTCTTCCCGGCCTCGACCTCGTCCCCGACCAGTGGCTCCACCTGACCATGCAGGGTGTCGGCTTCGCCGACCAGGTCAGTGACGCCGACACCGCCGCCATTGTCACCGCCGCGGGGAAACGTCTTGCCACCGTCAGCTCCTTCGAGATCACCATCGACAGGCCCGCCGTCACCCCGGAAGCCATCCGATGGGAAGCGGAGCCCGGACAGCCGGTCGCCGCCGTCCGCGATGCCCTCCGCGCCGCCATAGGGGACGTCTGGAGCGACGTCCCCGAACAGGCCGACGGCTTCGCCCCTCACATCTCCATCGCCTACAGCAACAGCGATGGCCCGGCGGCTCCCGTCCTCGACACCGTCGCCACCGCACCTTCCGCCCCCGCACGCGCCCGCATCACCAGCGCCGAACTCATCCTCCTCAACCGCGACCACCGCATGTACGAATGGGAGCCCGTAGCGAGCGTGCCACTCGACGGCTGACGTCCGGCACAACGCCGAACCACTGCACATCCCCCAACGGCGAAGGGTCCCCCCGCCAACAAGCGGAAGGACCCTGAACCCACGTACGTTCACCGCACCCGGCGCAACCGCCGGAGGCGTCAGCGCTCCTCGACCGGCACGAAGTCCCGCTCGACGACACCGGTGTAGATCTGACGGGGACGCCCGATACGAGAACCGGGCTCCTTGATCATCTCGTGCCACTGGGCGATCCACCCCGGCAGGCGACCGAGCGCGAAGAGGACCGTGAACATCTCGGTCGGGAAGCCCATGGCCCGGTAGATGAGCCCGGTGTAGAAGTCGACGTTGGGGTACAGGCTGCGCGACACGAAGTAGTCGTCGGACAGCGCGTGCTCCTCCAGCTTGAGCGCGATGTCCAGCAGCTCGTCGGACTTGCCGAGCGCCGAGAGGACGTCGTGCGCGGCGGCCTTGATGATCTTCGCGCGGGGGTCGAAGTTCTTGTAGACCCGGTGCCCGAAGCCCATGAGCCGGACGCCGTCCTCCTTGTTCTTCACCTTGCGGATGAAGGAGTCGACGTCACCACCGCTCGCCTGGATGCCCTCCAGCATCTCCAGCACGGACTGGTTGGCGCCACCGTGCAGCGGCCCCCAGAGCGCGTTGATGCCGGCGGAGATGGAGGCGAACATGTTCGCCTGCGAGGAGCCCACCAGACGGACCGTCGAGGTCGAACAGTTCTGCTCGTGGTCCGCGTGCAGGATGAGCAGCTTGTCGAGCGCGGCGACGACGACGGGGTCGAGGTCGTAGTCCTGCGCGGGGACGGAGAACGTCATCCGCAGGAAGTTCTCGACGTACCCGAGGTCGTTGCGGGGGTAGACGAAGGGGTGCCCGACGGACTTCTTGTACGCGTACGCCGCGATCGTCGGCAGCTTCGCGAGCAGCCGGATCGTCGAGAGGTTGCGCTGCTTCTCGTCGAACGGGTTGTGGCTGTCCTGGTAGAACGTGGACAGCGCGGAGACGACCGACGACAGCATCGCCATCGGGTGGGCGTCGCGCGGGAACCCCTTGTAGAAGTTCTTGACGTCCTCGTGCAGCAGGGTGTGCTGCGTGATCTCGCTCTTGAACGCGGAGAGCTCGTCGACGGTCGGCAGCTCCCCGTTGATCAGCAGGTAGGCGACCTCCAGGAACGTGGAGCGCTCGGCCAGCTGCTCGATCGGGTAGCCCCGGTAGCGGAGGATGCCCGCCTCGCCGTCGAGGTAGGTGATCGCGGATTTATAGGCGGCGGTGTTGCCGTAGCCGCTGTCGAGCGTTACGAGACCGGTCTGGGCGCGGAGCTTCCCGATGTCGAAGCCCGTGTCACCGACGGTGCTGTTGATCACCGGGTAGGTGTACTCGCCGTCGCCGAACCGCAGTACTACAGAGTTGTCGCTCACGTCTTCCCTCACCGACGTTGTGCCTCATCTTCGAGGTTGCCCTGACTGTCTCTACCATCCCCCATTCGGCGCAGGAGAGTGCACTCGGGGTCGGCCATCGGGCGTGTCGGCGGCACTCAGTGCCGCCAACTTGCTCATCCTGCCGCCTTTGTTCCGCTTCCGGAAGTGCTCTGTGACCTTCGTGACTCATTTGATCGATCATTTTTTCCGACCGCCGCACGGGGCATACGGACAAGGAGCCCTGCCCACCGGAGCCTGCCGGAGCCCGCCCCCGCGGCACCTCACCCGCCTGCCAGTCTGAAGGCCAGCGCCGTGCACCGCCTGCCCGCGGAGACCGTCCGGACGGCCTGCCCGATCGCCTTGCGTGACCCCACGAGCACGACCAGCCGCTTCGCGCGCGTGACGGCCGTATACAGCAGGTTCCGCTGGAGCATCATCCATGCTCCCGTCGTGACGGGAATCACCACCGCGGGATATTCACTGCCCTGCGAGCGGTGAATGGTGACGGCGTACGCGTGCGCCAGCTCGTCCAGCTCGTCGAACCCGTATGCCACCTCCTCGTCCTCGTCCGTCAGCACGGTGAGGCTCTGCTCCACCGGGTCGAGTGAGGTGATGACGCCGACCGTCCCGTTGAAGACCCCGTTCGCGCCCTTGTCGTAGTTGTTGCGGATCTGCGTGACCTTGTCGCCGACCCGGAACACCCGCCCGCCCACCCGCCGCTCCGGCACGTCGGGCCGCCCCGGCGTGATGACCTGCTGGAGCAGCCCGTTGAGGTTCCCCGCGCCCGCGGGCCCCCGGTGCATCGGCGCGAGCACCTGGACGTCGCGCCGCGGGTCCAGCCCGAACTTCGCCGGGACGCGCCGCGCGGCCACGTCCACCGCGAGTCTGCCCGCCTCCTCGGTGTCGTCCTCGACGAACAGGAAGAAGTCCTTCATCCCGTCGGTCACCGGATGCTGCCCGGCGTTGATCCGGTGCGCGTTGGTGACCACGCCCGACTGCTGGGCCTGCCGGAACACGCGCGTGAGCCGCACCGCCGGCACCGGCCCGCCCTCGGCGAGCAGATCCCGCAGCACCTCGCCCGCGCCCACGCTGGGCAACTGGTCGACGTCCCCCACGAACAGCAGGTGCGCGCCCGGCGGCACCGCCTTGACCAGCTTGTTGGCGAGCAGCAGGTCCAGCATCGACGCCTCGTCGACGACGACCAGGTCCGCGTCCAGCGGCCGCTCCCGGTCGTAGGCCGCGTCCCCGCCCGGCTTCAGCTCCAGCAGGCGGTGGACGGTCGACGCCTCCGCGCCGGTCAGCTCCGCGAGCCGCTTCGCCGCGCGCCCGGTCGGCGCGGCCAGCACCACCTTCGCCTTCTTCGCGCGCGCCAGCTCCACGACCGACCGCACGGTGAACGACTTCCCGCACCCCGGCCCGCCCGTCAGCACCGCGACCTTCTCGCTCAGCGCGAGCCTGACGGCCGCCTCCTGCTCGGGTGCCAGCTCCGCCCCCGTCCGCCGCCCCAGCCACGCCAGCGCCTTGTCCCAGTCGACGTCCCGGAAGCCCGGCATGCGGTCCTCCTCGGTGCGCAGAAGGCGCAGCACCTGCCCCGACAGCGACAGCTCGGCGCGGTGGAACGGCACCAGGTAGACGGCCGTCACCGGCTCCCCGTCGGGCCCGGGGACCTTCTCGCGGACGACGCCCGGCTCGCCGTCGCCCTCGGGGTCCGGCTCGGCGAGTTCGGCCAGGCACTCGATGACGAGCCCGGTGTCGACCTGGAGGAGCTTCACCGCGTCGGCGATCAGGCGCTCCTCGGGGAGGTAGCAGTGGCCCTGGTCGGCCGACTGGGACAGCGCGTACTGCAGGCCCGCCTTCACGCGCTCGGGGCTGTCGTGCGGGATGCCCACGGACTGGGCGATCTTGTCGGCGGTGAGGAATCCGATGCCCCAGACGTCGGCGGCGAGCCGGTAGGGCTGGTTCTTGACGACCGAGATCGAGGCGTCGCCGTACTTCTTGTAGATCCGCACCGCGATCGACGTCGACACCTCGACGGTCTGGAGGAAGAGCATGACCTCCTTGATCGCCTTCTGCTCCTCCCAGGCGTCGGCGATCTTGCGCGTGCGCTTGGGGCCGAGGCCCGGCACCTCGATCAGCCTCTTGGGCTCCTCCTCGATGATCCGCAGGGTGTCGGTCCCGAAGTGCTGCGTGATCCGGTCGGCGAAGACCGGCCCGATCCCCTTGACCAGCCCGGAGCCCAGGTAACGCCGGATGCCCTGCACGGTCGCGGGCAGGACGGTCGTGTAGTTCTCGACGGTGAACTGCTTGCCGTACTGCGGGTGCGAGCCCCAGCGGCCCTCCATCCGCAGCGACTCCCCGACCTGCGCGCCGAGCAGCGCCCCGACGACCGTGAGGAGGTCACCGGCGCCCCTGCCGGTGTCGACGCGCGCGACCGTGTAGCCGTTGTCCTCGTTGGCGTACGTGATCCGCTCCAGCACGCCTTCGAGGACGCTGAGCCGCCGCTCACCCGTGGGATTCCCCGCCTGACTGGACATGATCCGACCGTACCGCCCGGGTCTGACAGCGGGGTGTGAACGGGCGATTCCAGGCCGTCCGGAAAAGCGACCGATCAGTATCCGAACGACGCTCACCTTTCACCACGGATTCACAACCGAGATCGAAGCTTTACACTTCAAGGAACCTGACGGACTATTTCCTCTATCGCCCACGTGAGAGGATCGAACCGGTAATCGCGAGGCCGCGAAAGAATGTCCACGCGACCGCGTGATATCCGGCTCCTGGGGACCCCCCACCGTTCCACTCCCGGAGAACCGTCATGCCGTCGCACCCGTACAGGGCCCTTCTCCTCGGCTCGTGCGCCGCCGCCTCCCTGGCGTTCATCGCCGTCGCCCTGCTGTTTCCGACCGGTCACGTGAGCGTGCCCCACCGTTATTCACCGGTGAATGCGAGCCCGCTCGGAGTTCCGCCCGAACACCGACTTCCGCCCCCGGATTCCCGCCCCTATCCGAGCCCCGGTCCGGGCTGACCGTCCCTCACATTCCCTGCCAGGCACCGCAGTACCGCATTCCCGAAGAAAGAATCGCGAACTCCCCTCATGCCGCCCACGCCCCTTCCCCTGCCGGCCCGCGGACCCCTCCCGCCCGAGGTGCGCGTCCCCGCCGCGCCCCCGCGCCAGGACCCCTGGAACACCCGCCCGCGCCTCACCCGCCTGCACCGGGCCCTGCGCGCGGCACGCTTCCCGCTGGCCGTCTACGGCGTCGCCGCGGTCCTCCACCTCGTCCTGCTCGCCCTGCTCAACCCGCCCGGCGACCAGAGCGTGCACGACCGGCTGATCTCCTGGGACGGGCAGTGGTTCCTGGACATCGCCCAGCACGGCTACCCCCACGAGTTCGCGGTCACCAAGGACGGCCTCCAGGGCGGCACCCTGGCCTTCTTCCCCGCCTACCCCCTCCTGGTCCGCACGGTCCACACGGTGACCTTCCTGGACTACGACACCGCCGGGCTCGTGGCCGCGCACCTCGCGCTCATAGCCGCGCTCATATGCGTGCACCGCCTCCTCCTCGACCTCTACGGCCGCCGCACCGCCCACATCGCGACGTTCCTGGTCGCCTGCGCCCAGCCCATGGCGCTCGTCTTCCTGATGTCCTACAGCGAGTCCCTGTTCCTCGCGTTCGCCGCGGGCGCCCTCCTCGCGATCCACCGCAAGGCGTGGCTGACGGCCGGCACCCTGATCCTCCTCGCGGGCCTCACCCGCCCCGTCGCGGTCGCCCTCATGGCCGCCCTGGGCGTCGCCGTAGCCCTCCACTACCGCCGCGAGGGCCGCATCACCTGGCGCCCGCTCACGGGCCTCCTGCTCTCCTACTGCGGGGTCCTCGGCTACGTCGTCTGGGTCGCCCTGCGCACCGGCGAGGCGGACGCCTGGTTCCGGATCCAGGAGGCCGGCTGGGGCACCCGCTGGGACAACGGCAGCGCCTTCCTCAGCTTCTTGGGCGACACCTTCACCGCGTCCGACGGCTGGGTCCCGGTCAGTACCGCGCTCCTGCTGCTCGCCCTGATCGCCGGCACGGCCGCCGCCTGGCGCGACCGCGTCTGGCCCCCGCTCGCCGTCTACGGCACGGTCGTCCTGGTCATCACCCTCGGGCAGAGCAACTTCTACCACTCCAAGCTCCGCCTCCTGATCCCCGCGCTCGTCTTCGTCGTCCCCGTCGCCCGCGCGCTCGCGCGCGTACGCACGAGCACGGCGATCATCACCCTGGCCGCCGCCGCCCTCTTCGGTTCCTGGTACGGCGCGTACATGGTCACGGTCTGGCACTTCGCGATCTGAGCCCGCCCCGAAAACCCGAGCCCGCTCCAGAAAAACGGAACGACGCCGCCCCGCGCGCGCCGCGACAATGCCCGGCATGAGCTTCCGCCTGGCCGCGTACGCGGTGTGCGTAGACGACGCCCGAGTCCTGCTCGCCCGATGCGTACCGCAGCGGGGCGAGCCCCTTTGGACGCTGCCCGGCGGCGGCGTCGAACACGGCGAGGACCCGTACGACGCGGTGATCCGCGAGGTCGCCGAGGAGACGGGCTGCGACGCGGTCGTCGAGTACCTGCTGGGCGTCGACTCCCGCGTGATCCCCGCCTCGCAGGCACGCGCGGGCGTGCCGCACCAGAACGTCGGCGTCTTCTACGCGGTCCGCATCACCGGCGGACGCCTGCGCCCGGAGCCCGGGGGAGAGGTGGCCGAGTCGGTCTGGACGCCGCTGCCCGCCGTCACCGGCCTGCGCCGCTCATCCCTGGTCGACGTCGGCCTCGCGCTCGCGCGCACGCGCCCGGCGACGGGACACGTCCCCGGCGTCCCGGTGGGCGGCCTGATCCAGCACTGAGCCCTGATCCAGCACTGAGAGCGGAAAAGTTTTTTCATTCACGGATTTCCGGAAAAGACTTTCCGCGCGGTCGGTGATGCGGGCCGGTGAAATGCCTCACGCGTGCGGACGCGCGAAAGCGCCCCGGATAAGCAGAAGGCGCCCTGGCGCCGGTCCCCCCACGGGCCGACGTCCAGGGCGCCTTCCCATGTCCCGGTGCGGATTCCCCCCACGGGATCCGGCCGGGCGTTTCGGAGGACAGCGCCTGAATCGCTGTGCTGTGTACTGCCTATGCGGTTGTGCGTGAGCGGAACGAGCGAAACTCGCCGTACCGCCAGGTCTGCGATCTGCCGGGACGCGCACGCTGGGAGGGCCGCTCAAAGCTTCCCGTTGTACGTGTCCCGGCAACGCATCTCCGGGGAGGTCCCCCAAGACATCCCCAGATGCCAGTCCGCGCCCCCCAAGACGCTTCCTGACACCGTCAACTTAGACCTTCGAACCCCTTCGATGGTTACGTTCACATCACTGTGATCTGTGTCTCTCGCGCATGTCCCGTTTGGTGTGCAAGTGACCGGATACGGCGATCGGGGCCCTTGCGTGGTGGAGATGCGCGAGCCTTGTGAAGAGCTTATGTGAGGTGCTGCCCGGACTCCAGGGGGATTGTCATATCCGGTGGTATCAAATTGAACCAACTCATCGTAACCTCCGGTAACTTACGCCCGTTCTCAGCGGAACGTGCGCAAGCGGAGGCTGTTCGTGACGACGAACACCGACGAGAAGGCCATCGCCGCCCCCGCGATCATCGGGTTGAGCAGTCCGGCGGCGGCCAGCGGCAGCCCGGCGACGTTGTAGCCGAACGCCCACACGAGGTTGCCCTTGATCGTCGAGAGGGTCCTGCGCGAGAGCCGGATCGCGTCGGCGGCGACCCGCAGGTCCCCGCGCACCAGCGTCAGGTCGCCGGCCTCGATGGCCGCGTCCGTCCCGGTGCCCATCGCGAGCCCGAGGTCGGCCTGCGCGAGCGCGGCGGCGTCGTTGACCCCGTCCCCGACCATCGCGACGACCCGCCCCTCGCCCTGGAGCCGTTTGACGGCGGCCACCTTGTCCTCGGGCAGCACCTCCGCGATCACCTCGTCGATCCCGACGGCCGCGGCGACGGACTCCGCGACGACCCGGTTGTCCCCGGTCAGCAGCACCGGCGTCAGCCCGAGCGCCCGAAGCGCCCGCACGGCCTCCGCGCTGCTCTCCTTCACCGCGTCCGCGACGGCCAGCACCCCGCGCGCACGCCCGTCCCACCCGACGACGACAGCGGTCCGCCCACTCCGCTCGGCCTCGTCCCGGACCCGGGCGAGGTCGTCGGGCAGCACCTCGAAGAGCCGTCCCACGGCCACCTCCAGGCCGTCCACGCGGCCGCGTACGCCCCTCCCGGGCACGTTCTCGAACTCCGAGACCTCCGGCAGCTCCCCGACCCGCTCAGCGGCGCCTGCGGCCACGGCACGGGCGACCGGGTGCTCGGAGGCGTGCTCCAGCGCCCCGGCGAGCCGCAGCAGCTCCTCCTCGTCGGTCCCCTCGGCGGCGTGCACCTCCTGGAGCGTCATCCGCCCCGTCGTCACCGTCCCCGTCTTGTCGAGGACGACCGTGTCGACCCGGCGCGTCGACTCCAGCACCTCGGGCCCCTTGATCAGGATCCCGAGCTGCGCCCCGCGCCCGGTCCCCACCAGCAGCGCGGTCGGCGTCGCGAGCCCCAGCGCGCACGGGCACGCGATGATCAGGACGGCGACGGCGGCGGTGAACGCGGCCACCGTGTCACCGGTCGCTCCGAGCCACCCCCCGAACGTCGCGGCGGCGATCAGCAGCACGACCGGCACGAACACCCCGGAGATCCGGTCGGCCAGCCGCTGCACCTGCGCCTTCCCGCTCTGCGCGTCCTCCACGAGCCGCGCCATCCGCGCGAGCTGCGTGTCGGCGCCCACGCGCGTGGCCTCGACGACCAGCCGTCCCCCGGCGTTGACGGTCGCCCCGGTGACGGCGTCCCCGGGCCCGACGTCCACCGGCACCGACTCACCCGTCAGCATCGACGCGTCCACGGCGGACGCCCCCTCGACGACCACCCCGTCCGTCGCGACCTTCTCACCGGGCCGCACCACGAACCGGTCACCGGTCTTCAGGTCCCCGATCGGCACCCGTATCTCGCGCCCGTCCCGCAGGACGGCGACGTCCTTGGCGCCCAGCTCCATCAGCGCCCGCAGCGCTGCCCCGGACCGCCGCTTCGCGCGCGCCTCCAGGTACCGGCCGAGCAGCAGGAACGTGGTCACCCCGGCGGCCACTTCGAGGTACAGCGCGGACGACGCGCCCGCGCGCGAGACGGTGAACTCGAAACCGTGCCGCATGCCGGGCATCCCGGCGTCCCCGAAGAACAGCGCCCACAGGGACCACCCGAACGCGGCGGCCGTCCCGACGGACACCAGCGTGTCCATCGTCGACGCGCCGTGCCGCAGGTTCGTCCAGGCGGCCTTGTGGAAGGGCCAGCCGCCCCAGACGACGACCGGCGAGGCGAGCGTCAGGGAGAGCCACTGCCAGTTGTCGAACTGGAACGAGGGGACCATCGCCAGGAGGATCACCGGGACCGCCAAGGCGACCGACACCAGCAGGCGCTGCCGCAGGGCGTCGAGCTCCGGATCGGCGTCCGTAGGGGCGTCGTCGTCGGAGGCGGGCTCCACGCGCGCGGGTTCCTCAGCGGTGTACCCGGTCTTGACGACCGTCTCGATCAGATCGCTCACGGCTACCCCCTGGGGGTAGCTGACCCTGGCTTTCTCGGTGGCGTAGTTGACGGTCGCCGCGACGCCGTCCATCCGGTTGAGCTTCTTCTCGATCCGGGCGGCGCAGGAGGCGCAGGTCATGCCGCCGATGATCAGTTCGACCTCGGCGGTCTGCGGTGCCGCCGGCGCGTGGGTGCTGGACATCTCCGTACTCCTGGAAACGCGACGGGCCGTACGCGACCGGTGGGTCGGTCGTACGGCCCGTCGGGGGGATGGGGGAACGGGTCTCAGGCCCGGCCGACCAGCTCGAAGCCGGCCTCGTCGACGGCGGCGCGGACGGCCTCCTCGTCCAGCGGGGCGGCCGAGACGACCGTGACCTCACCGCTGGAGGCGATGGCCTTCACCGAGCTGACGCCGTCCAGCTGGGAGATCTCGCCGGAGACGGCGCCCTCGCAGTGGCCGCAGCTCATGCCGCTGACCTTGTAGACGGCGGTGACGGTGTCGGTAGGGGCGGTCATGTCGTTACTCCTCGTGGAGACGTGCGGGGCGTGGGGGAGCGGGGGCCGGTTGAGGCCCACGGTGCTTCCCTCACCTCCGACTGTATACCCCTAGGGGGTATTTCTCCAAGGGGGGTCCCGGCGGGCCAGCGACCGCGCCCACGCCACTCCGAGCAGCGCGACGCAGACCGTCCCGCCGACCGAGAACAGCGTGAACAGGTGCGCCTGCTGCCGGGTCGGATCCGCCAGGTACCCCACCTCGAACAGTTCACGCTCCAGGTCGACGCTCGTCAGCCGCGTCACCAGCCACACCGCGATCCCGTGCGTCGAGTCCCACAGGGCGTGCAGCAGCGACACGCCGACGAACGTCCAGACGACGGGCCCGGTGAGCCGGAACCGCCCGCCGGCCGCCCGGTACGACAGCAGCACGCCGCCCGCGACGGCCGTCCACAGCCCGTGCCCGAACGGCGCGAGCACCCCGCGCAGCACCTCCGTCTCCACCAGCGCCCGCAGGTCGATCCCCTCGGCCGTCACCGCCGCGTTGAACGCGTACCCCGCGCTCTCCAGCGCCGCGAACCCGAACCCGACGGCCGCCCCCAGCACCAGCCCCGCCCGCATCCCCCGCAGCCGCACCTGCCGCCGCACCACGAGCATCAGCGCCCCCAGCTTCGCGGCCTCCTCGATCACCCCCACCCCGACGAACACCCAGGCGGACGGCCGCAGCAGGTACGTCTCCATCAGGGACGCCCCCAGCACCCCGAGCGTCCCGCCGGTCAGGAAGCACCCCAGCAGCACGCTCACGCCCAGATCCCGCCCGTGCCGCTCGTACGCCCACAGCACGAACGTGACGGGCACCAGGAAGCTCCCCAGCAGGATCAGCGTCGGCAGCAGCGTCGTGTTCCCCGTCACGTACGTCACCGCCGCGGTCAGCGCCCACAGCGCGAGCCCGCCCCCGAACGCGTGCTTCCAGAGCCCCGCCCGGATCCGCGGATAGCCGGGCGGCGGCTGCTGCGGACCGGGGATACGCGCGCGAGGAGCGCCGGGCGGCGGCGAATACGTCACAGGGGCCCCTCAGGCGACAGGGAGGGTGGCTTTCGTCGCACTTTATGGGCGTACGCGGGGAACCGCAGTCCGGACGGGGCGCACGGGCTACCCGCACCGCGCCCGCGTCCTGCATGATCACCGTCACCGAAGGGAGTTACGACATGCGGGCAGTGGTCTTCGAGCGGTACGGCGAGCGCGCGCACGTGCGGGACGTGCCGGATCCGCGCCCCGCGCCGCACGGCGTGGTCGTCCGCGTGGAGTCCACCGGCCTGTGCCGCAGCGACTGGCACGGCTGGGCGGGCCACGACCCGGACATCACCCTCCCGCACGTCCCGGGCCACGAACTGGCGGGCGTGATCGAGGAGACGGGCCCGGCGGTGACGAGGTGGCGCGCGGGCGACCGGGTCACCGTCCCCTTTGTCTGCGGTTGCGGCACCTGCCCGTCCTGCCGGTCCGGCGACCACCAGGTGTGCGAGCGCCAGACCCAGCCCGGCTTCACCCACTGGGGCTCGTTCGCGCAGTACGTCGCCCTGGACCACGCGGACGTCAACCTCGTGGCCGTCCCGGACGACCTCTCGTACGCCACGGCCGCCTCCCTCGGCTGCCGCTTCGCGACGGCGTTCCGCGCGGTGGTCCAGCAGGGCCGCGTCCGGGCCGGCGAGTGGGCCGTCGTCCACGGCTGCGGCGGTGTGGGCCTGTCGGCGGTGATGATCGCGGCGGCCTCCGGCGCGCGCGTGATAGCCGTCGACGTCTCCCCGCGCGCGCTGGCCCTCGCGCGCGCGTTCGGCGCGGTGGAGTGCGTGGACGCGGGCGAGGTGGACGACACGGCGGCCCGCGTCCGTGACCTGACGGGCGGCGGCGCCCACCTCTCGATGGACGCCCTGGGCTCCCCGGCGACCTGCGCCGCGTCCGTGAACTCCCTGCGCCGCAGGGGCCGCCACCTCCAGGTCGGCCTGCTCCCCTCGGACTGCGGCACGACCCCCGTCCCGATGGCCCGCGCGATCGCCCTGGAGCTTCAACTGATCGGCAGCCACGGCATGGCCGCCCACACCTACCCGGAGATGCTGGAGGCGGTCCGCGCGGGCGTCCTGCGCCCCGACCGGCTCGTCACGTCGACGATCGCGCTGGACGACGTCCCGGGGGCCCTGGAGGCGATGGGGACGGCGCCCGGCGCGGGCGTGACGGTCATCGAGCCGTGGCGGTGACCTCCACGGCAGCGGGGTGTCCCCGGTGGACGGCCCACTCGTCCTCCAGGACCGCCATGACCACCTCGTCCACCCACGCGCCGTCCCGCAGCTCGATCTCCCGCTGCAGCCCCTCCCGCACGAAACCGACCTTCTCGTAGACCCGTAGGGCGCGAGGATTGAACGCGTACGCCGCCAGTTCGATCCGATGCAGTCCGAGTTGATCGAAACCGTGCCCGACGATCAGCCGCGTCGCCTCCGTACCGAGCCCCCGCCCGCGCCCGCGCGGCCCGAGGAACGTCCGGAACACACAACTGCGCGCGTCCGGGTCCCACGTGTTGAGGACGACCTCGCCGACGACCTCCCCGCTGAACCGGTCGGTGACGGCGAGGTCGAGCCGGTCGGCCTGCGCGCTGCGCGAGCCGTACCAGGAGCGCAGGAACTCGGGGCTGAGGGGTTCGGGCGAGCCCCCGGTGAACCGGATGACCTCCGGGTCCTCCATGAGCGCGCCCATGACCTCGGCGTCGGCCTCGGTGAAGGGCCGCAGCACGGTCAGCGGGCCGGTGAGAACGGGTTTCACGGAGAAGTCCATGGACGGCACTGTGCCCCACCCGAAGGCGGGGCACAGAACGATTTTCCGATCTTCGGGGCGCCTCACTCCTCCCGGCGCGTCTGGCTCCGGGGTCTCGACGCGGCCCACGCCCGGACCGTGTCGGCGTACCAGAACGGCTTGCCCCCTTCGACGTGGTCGGGCGGCGGCAGGAGCCCGTGCTTGCGGTAGGAGCGGACGGTGTCCGGCTGGACGCGGATATGGGCGGCGATGTCCTTGTAGGACCAGAGCTGACGGTCTGTCATGTGCTGCTGAACGACACCGGCCGACCGGAGGGAAGCGCCGGTCGATCACGCGTGACCGAAGACCCGCGTACACGCGACACACGTGACACAAAGGTGTCGTTCGTTACACAGCCGACAAAACCCTCAGGCCCCGCAGGACCTCAGGAACGCCCGCGTGCGCTGCGCGATCGGCAGCGGCTTGTCCGGCTCGCACGGGTACATGTCCTGCTCGACGATCGCGAACAGGTCGACGTCCAGCTTCCCGGCCGCCTCAAGGACGGGACCCAGCTCCGGCACCCCCTTCGGCGGCTCGCACATGACCCCCTGCGCGACGGCCGGCCCGAACGGCGTCCCCTTCGCGCGGACGTCGGCCAGGATCTCGGGGTCGACCTGCTTGAGGTGCAGGTACCCGATCCGCTCCCCGTACGTCTCGATCAGCTTGACGCTGTCGCCGCCGCAGTACGCGTAGTGCCCGGTGTCGAGGCAGAGCGAGACCAGCGAGGAGTCGGTGCCGTCCAGGAACCGGACGACGTTGTCCTCGCTGTCGATGTGCGTGTCGGCGTGCGGGTGGACGACGATCTTGAGCCCGTACTCGTCCCGCACCCGCTGCCCCAGCCGCTCGGTGAGGGTGTTGAGGTTGCGCCACTGCTCGGGCGTCAGTGTGTCCGGCTCAAGGACCTCGCCGGTCTTGTCGTCGCGCCAGAACGACGGGATGACGACGAGGTGCTTCGCGCCCATCGCCTGCGCGAGGACCGCGTTGTCCGCGACGTGCGCCCAGGTCTTCTCCCAGACGGACTCGCCGTGGTGCAGCCCCGTGAAGACCGTCCCGGCCGACACCTTGAGGTTGCGGCGTGCGATCTCCTCCGTGAGTACTACGGGGTCGGTCGGGAGGTACCCGTAGGGGCCCAGCTCGATCCACTCGTACCCGGACGCGGAGACCTCGTCGAGGAACCGCTGCCAGGGCACCTGGGCGGGGTCGTCCGGGAACCAGACGCCCCAGCTGTCGGGGGCCGAACCGATCCGGATGCGGGAGAGTGAGGGAGATGAGGACAACGTCGTCATGAGCGCCAGCGTGGGGTCTCCCCGGGGAGGTGTCAAGAGCTGGTCCGAATGTCTGGACAAAGTATTGACAGGGCCCGGAGAACGGGACTAGAACCCTTGCAGTGACTTCGTCATGCCGCCGCCGCATGCCGTGGAGAACCGATGTGAAGGGAACCCGATGGCGTACGACCTGATCACCATGGGACGGATCGGGGTGGACCTCTATCCGCTCCAGACGGGCGTCCCGCTCCCGCAGGTCACCTCGTTCGGGAAGTTCCTGGGCGGCTCGGCGACCAATGTCGCGGTCGCGGCCGCCCGCCTCGGCCGCTCCACCGCCGTCATCACCCGCACCGGCGACGACCCCTTCGGCACCTACCTCCACGAGGAGCTGCGCCGCTTCGGCGTCGACGACCGCTGGGTCACCCCGGTCGCCGGGCTCCCGACCCCGGTCACCTTCTGCGAGGTCTTCCCGCCGGACGACTTCCCGCTCTACTTCTACCGCCGCCCCAAGGCCCCGGACCTCGAGATCGACGCCCACGAACTGGACCTGACGGCCCTTCAGGAGGCCCGCCTGTTCTGGGTCACCGGCACCGGCCTCAGCGAGGAGCCCAGCCGCACGGCGACCCTCGCGGCCCTCGCCCACCGCGCGAAGGCGGGCACGACCGTCTTCGACCTCGACTGGCGCCCGATGTTCTGGTCCGACCCCGAGACCGCCCGCCCCTTCTACACCGAGGCGTTGAAGCACACGACCGTCGCCGTCGGCAACCTCGACGAGGTCGAGGTCGCCACCGGCGTGCGCGAACCCCGCGCCGCCGCACGGGCGTTGCTGGACGCGGGCGTCGAACTCGCCGTCGTCAAGCAGGGACCCAAGGGCGTCCTCGCGGTCAACAGTGAGGGCGAGGAGGCCGAGGTGCCGCCGCTGCCGGTGAGCGTCCTCAACGGCCTCGGCGCCGGCGACGCCTTCGGCGGCTCCCTCTGCCACGGCCTCCTCGAAGGCTGGGACCTGGAGAAGACCATGCGCCACGCCAACGCCGCCGGGGCGATCGTCGCCTCGCGCCTGGAGTGCAGCTCGGCGATGCCGACAACTGCCGAGATCGAAGCGGCCGTTGAAGCGGGCGAGGTCACGCCCGAGATCTCCGGCGCCGCCGGGGCCGTCACCGAAGCGGGGGCCGGCCGATGAGCCCGGTCGCCGTGGACGTCGGCGAGATCGTCCGCCTGCGCACCGAGCGCCCCGAGGCGGTCGCCGAGGCCGCCGCGCACCGCAAGCGCCGCCCCCTCGTGGGCGACACCGGCCGCCTCATGATCGTCGCGGCCGACCACCCCGCGCGCGGCGCCCTCGGCGTCGGCGGCGACAGGCTCGCCATGGCCAACCGCGCCGACCTCCTCGAACGCCTCTGCCTCGCGCTCAGCCGCCCCGGCGTGGACGGCGTCCTCGCGACCGCCGACATCCTCGACGACCTGCTGCTGCTCGGCGCCCTCGACGGCAAGGTCGTCATGGGCTCGATGAACCGCGGCGGCCTCCAGGGCTCCGTCTTCGAGATGGACGACCGCTTCACCGGCCACCGCGCCGAGGACATCGAGCGGCTGAACTTCGACGCCGGGAAACTGCTCCTGCGCATCGACTACGACGACCCCGGCTCCCTCGCCACCCTGGAGACCACCGCGCGGGCCATCGACGACATGGCGGCCCGTCAACTCCCGCTGTTCGTCGAGCCGTTCATCAGCCGCCGGACCCCCGAGGGCAAGGTCAAGAACGACCTCTCCGCCGAGGCCGTCACCCGCTCGATCGCCATCGCCTCGGGGCTGGGCGGGACTTCGGCCTACACCTGGCTGAAACTCCCCGTCACCGACAACCCCGACGACATGGCCGAGGTCATGGAGACGTCGACACTCCCCGCCGTGCTGCTCGGCGGCGAGGTCGGCGGGGACCAGGACGGGGCGTACGAGAAGTGGCGCGGCGCGCTCCAACTCCCCACCGTCCGGGGCCTGGTGGTCGGCCGCTCGCTGCTGTACCCGGCGGACGGGGACGTCACCGCCGCCGTGGACACCGCCGTCGGACTGCTGTGAGGGCCGCATGAGCACCGTAGAACTCCACGTACCCAAGGGCGCGTCCGCGCAAGGCGATTACGCGCTCGACATCGACCCGAAGACGGCGGGCTGGGGCTACAGCGCCCTGCGTATCGTCGAGTTGGGGGCGGACGGCTCCCACACCTTCGACGCCGGCGAGAGCGAGTGGATCGTCCTCCCGCTCGAAGGCGGATGTACCGTGCGAACCGACGGAAAACAGTTCCAACTCCTGGGCAGGGAAAGCGTGTTCGCGGGTGTCTCCGACTTCGCGTACGTTCCCCGGGACGCCCAGGCAACGATCGCCTCCGGTGCGGGAGGCCGCTTCGCCCTGGCAGGAGCGAAGTGCGAGCGACGACTCCCCGCCCGCTACGGCCCCGCACCGGAGGTCCCCGTCGAGGACAGGGGCAGCGAGAACCGTCTGCGCCATGTCCGCAACTTCGCCTCGGCCGACGCGTTCGACTGCGACCGGCTGATCGCCGTCGAGGTCATCACCCCGGGCGGCAACTGGTCCTCGTACCCGCCGCACAAGCACGACGAGCACCGGCCGGGCGAGGAAGCCGAGTTGGAGGAGATCTACTACTTCGAGATCGACGGCGAGAACGGCTTCGGCTACCAGCGCGTGTCCCCCTCCCGCGAGGGCGGCGCGGACGTGCTCGCCGAGGTCCGCTCGGGTGACGCCGTTCTCGTCCCCGACGGCTGGCACGGCCCGTCGATCGCGCAGCCCGGCCACGACATGTACTACCTGAACGTCATGGCCGGACCGGGGGACACCCGGGAATGGCGGATCTGCTTCCACCCGGACCACACGGAGGGGTACCGATGACCACCAGGCTCACAGTGGCCCAGGCGCTCGTGCGCTTCCTCGCCGCGCAGTACACCGAGCGCGACGGGCAGCGGCAGCGGCTCATCAGCGCGACCTGGGGCATCTTCGGCCACGGCAACGTGGCCGGCCTCGGCCAGGCGCTCGTGGAGTACGGCGATGAGATGCCCTACCTCCAGGGCCGCAACGAACAGTCGATGGTCCACGCGGCCGTCGGCTACGCCCGCCAGTCGAACCGGCTCTCCGCCCAGGCGGTGACGACGTCCATCGGCCCCGGCGCCACCAACCTCGTGACCGGCGCCGCCCTCGCGACGGTCAACCACATCCCGGTCCTCCTCCTCCCGGGCGACATCTTCGCCACCCGCGTCGCCGACCCGGTGCTTCAGCAGCTCGAAGTCCCGTACGCGGGCGACGTGTCGGTGAACGACGCGCTGCGCCCCGTCTCGCGCTACTTCGACCGCGTCACCCGCCCCGAGGCCCTGATCCCGGCCGCCCTCCAGGCGATGCGTGTCCTCACCGACCCCGTCGAGACCGGCGCCGTCACCCTCGCCCTCCCGCAGGACGTCCAGGCCGAGGCGTACGACTGGCCGGACGAGTTCTTCGCGGAGCGGACCTGGACGGTACGCAGGCCCGGCGCGGACCCGGTCGAGCTGGCGGCGGCCGTCGAGGCGATCCGGGCGGCCCGGCGCCCCCTGATCGTCGCGGGCGGCGGCGTCCACCACAGCCGTGCGGAGGAAACCCTCGCGTCCCTCGTGAGTACTACGGGTATCCCCGTCGCCTCCACCCAGGCCGGCAAGGGCTCCCTCCCGTACGACCACCCCCAGGATGTAGGGGGCGTGGGCCACACCGGCACGGCGACCGCCGACGAACTCGCCCGCACGGCGGACCTGATCATCGGCGTCGGCACCCGCTACACCGACTTCACCACCGCCTCCAACACCCTGTTCAACGCGGACGCCCGCTTCCTCAACCTCAACATCGCCGGCTACGACGCCCACAAGCTGGCCGGCCTCCCGCTGGTCGCGGACGCCCGCAGCGCGCTGGAACAACTGGCGGGGGAGCTGGCGGACCACCGCGTCGCCGCCCCCTACATCGCCGAGTACACCGAGGACAAGGAGCGCTGGGAGCAGCGCGTCGACGCCGCGTACGAGGCGACCGAGCAGGACGTACGGCCCACTCAGACCCAGGTACTAGGGGTACTGGACGCCCTCGCCGACGAGTCCGACATCGTCATCAACGCGGCCGGCTCCCTCCCCGGTGACCTGCACAAGCTGTGGCGGGCCCGCTCCCGGGACGGCTACCACCTGGAGTACGGGTACTCCTGCATGGGTTACGAGATCCCGGCCGCGATCGGCGTGAAGATGGCGTCCCCCGAGCGGAACGTCTGGGCGCTGGTCGGCGACGGCACCTACCTGATGATGCCGACCGAGATCGTGACGGCCGTCCAGGAGGGCGTCGCGATCAAGATGCTCCTCATCCAGAACCACGGCTACGCGTCCATCGGCGGCCTCTCCGAGGAGACCGGCGCCGAGCGCTACGGAACGGCCTACCGCTTCCGTACCCCCGAGGGCACCTTCTCCGGCGCCCCCCTGCCCGTGGACCTCGCGACGAACGTCGAGAGCCTGGGCATGCGGGTACTACGGGCCAGGACCGTAGGGGACCTGCGCGCCGCCCTCACCGAGGCGCGCGCCGCCGACACCGCCACTTGTGTCTATGTCGAGACCGAAACGGCAGACACAGTGTCGGGGGCGCCCCCGGCGCAGGCCTGGTGGGATGTTCCCGTGGCCGAGACCGCGACCCGCCCGTCCGCCGTCAAGGCCCGCGAGCAGTACGAACGGCACGTCGCCACCCGTCGCCGCCACCTCTAGAAGCCGCCGAAAGCACAAAGGAGCACCTGGGCATGACGAAGATCGTCAACCACTGGATCGGCGGCAAGACCGTCGACGGCGCGTCGGGCACGTTCGGTCCGGTCACGGACCCGGCGACCGGCGCGGTCACCACGAAGGTCGCGTTCGCGACGGTCGACGAGGTCGACGCCGCCGTCGCCGCGGCCAAGGACGCGTACGTCACCTGGGGCCAGTCCTCCCTGGCCAAGCGCACCGAGATCCTGTTCAAGTTCCGCGCGCTGCTCGACGCCAACCGCGACGCCATCGCCGAACTCATCACCGCCGAGCACGGCAAGGTCCACTCCGACGCGCTCGGTGAGGTCGCCCGTGGCCTGGAGATCGTCGACCTCGCCTGCGGGATCAACGTCCAGCTGAAGGGCGAGCTGTCGACGCAGGTCGCCAGCCGGGTCGACGTCGCCTCGATCCGCCAGCCGCTCGGTGTCGTCGCCGGGATCACGCCGTTCAACTTCCCTGCCATGGTGCCGATGTGGATGTTCCCCATCGCCATCGCGACCGGCAACACGTTCGTCCTCAAGCCGTCCGAGAAGGACCCGTCGGCGTCGATCAAGCTCGCCGAGCTGCTGGCCGAGGCGGGCCTGCCGGACGGCGTCTTCAACGTCGTCCACGGCGACAAGGTGGCCGTCGACCGCCTCCTTGAGCACCCCGACGTCAAGGCCGTCTCCTTCGTCGGCTCGACCCCGATCGCGCGCTACATCCACACCACCGCCTCCGCAAATGGCAAGCGGGTCCAGGCACTTGGCGGCGCGAAGAACCACATGCTGGTCCTGCCCGACGCGGACCTCGACGCGGCGGCGGACGCGGCGGTGAGCGCGGCGTACGGCTCCGCCGGCGAGCGCTGCATGGCCATCTCCGCTGTCGTGGCCGTCGGTTCGATCGGTGACGAGCTGGTCGAGAAGATCCGCGAGCGCGCCGAGAAGATCAAGATCGGCCCCGGCAACGACCCGACGTCCGAGATGGGCCCCCTCATCACCGCCGCGCACCGCGACAAGGTCGCGTCCTACGTCAAGGGTGCCGCCGCCGAGGGCGCCGAAGTCGTCCTGGACGGCAGCGACTTCACCGTCGAGGGCTTCGAGGACGGCCACTGGATCGGCATCTCGCTGCTCGACAAGGTCCCGACGACGGCCAAGGCGTACCAGGACGAGATCTTCGGCCCCGTCCTGACTGTCCTCCGCGTAGACACGTACGACGAGGGCATCGCCCTGATCAACGCGTCCCCCTTCGGCAACGGCACCGCCATCTTCACCCGCGACGGCGGCGCCGCCCGCCGCTTCCAACTGGAGGTCGAGGCAGGCATGGTGGGCGTCAACGTCCCCATCCCGGTGCCGGTCGGCTACCACAGCTTCGGCGGCTGGAAGGACTCGTTGTTCGGCGACCACCACATCTACGGCAACGACGGCACGCACTTCTACACGCGCGGCAAGGTCATCACCACCCGCTGGCCGGACCCCTCCGAGGGTCCGTCGGGCGTCGACCTGGGCTTCCCCCGCAACCACTGAGTGACGTCAACGAAGCCCTGTTCACCCCGACTTGGGGGCGAGCAGGGCTTCGCCGTTTCGCGCGCACGCCTACTCGTCGTCCCCGTCCCCGTCCTCCTCAACTCCCAACCGCCGCCCCCGCGACTCCGCCACCCTCACCGTGTCCCGCAGACACTCCGACAACCGCTTCCCCGCGAACAGCACTTCCCTGGGCGGCGAGTCGGGGTCGTCCAACACCTTGACCGCATGCCCCAGCACTTTGACGGCCGTCTCCATCTGCATCGCCTCCACATCATCGGCGAGCCGACTGACGTGCCCCTTCTTGTCGGGGTCGGCGGAGAGGTAACAGGGTCGGCCATCGGGGGTGGTCCAGGGGAGCAGACGGAGTGTGGGGTCCATGGGGGCCTCCGGAGTTGGGGGGTTTAACCGTTTGTGCCTCCATGGTTGCGGTCTGTCGCTAGCCTCGGCAGGGGGAGACCGTTTCCGGCCGCCGTAGAAACGAGGACAAAGGAGTCCGGCGACATGACCATCGACGCGAACGGCATCGAAGTTCCGTGCACGGCAAGGGAGTTGTACTCAAGGGAACTCCATCGCCAGCGCACCGCGGCGGGCCTGTCGTACCAAGGGCTGGCGGACATCGTCAACTACAGCAAGCCTCATGTGTACGGCGTCGAGATCGGAACCCGCATGCCGCTGCCGCCGATCTCGGCGAAGTTCGACGTCGCGTTCGGCACGGGGGTGCTGTTTCAGGGCATCTACGAAACGATCCTCAAGGAGCAGCCTCAGAAGAGGTTCGACCACTGTCTGGAACTGGAGGCGAAGGCGGTCCGCATCCAGGAGTTCAGCTCGAACCTGGTGCCGGGCCTGTTGCAGACGGAGGCGTACATGCGGGCGCTGTTCCACCGCAGCAACCCGGAGGCGAGCCCCGAAGAGATCGAGGACCTGGTCGCGAAACGCCTGAGCCGCCAGGAAGCCCTCCGTGGAGACAACCCGCCCGACTACTGGGCCATCCTGGACGAGGCGATCCTCCACCGTGCCGTGGGCGGCCCGTCGGTCATGCGGGACCAACTCGCGGCGTTCTTGCCCCGGGTGAACTCGGGGCGCTCGACCATCCAGATCATGCCGTTCTCGGCGGGGTCGTACGCCTTCATGAACGGCTTCCTCGTGCTGCTCACCTCGCCGGACAACTCGACCACCGTCTATCAGGAAGCCTGCGGTGTCGGGGAGGCGTTCGACGACCGTGCCACCGTGAGTCGCCGCATCCGCCAGTACGATCTCATGAAAGCCCACGCTCTCTCGCCGGAGGCGTCTGCGGCCTCGATCGAAGCGGCGATGGAAAGGTTCAACGCATGCGAGTCACCCCGGACCTGAGCGGCGCCCAGTGGCGCAAGTCCACCTACACCGGTGGCGAAGCGGGCGACAACTGCGTCGAGGTAGCCCACAACATCCCCCACCTCATTCCCGTCCGCGACAGCAAAACCCCCCACACCACCCCCCTCACCTTCACCCCCCACGCCTGGCAGACCTTCATCACCGCCACCCGCGACTCACGCCACTGACGGCCGCCCACCCTACCCCTCCCCCTCACGCGGAGTGAACACGAACGCCGAAGCGTCACCGTCCAGATCGATGCTCAGCGACGCTTCCAACGCCTTGGCCAAACGCGTGAGCAACGGCAGGGTCGGCACCGAATCACCCCCCTCGATATTCGAGATCTGCGGCTGACTCATCCCCGCCCGCCGAGCCAACTCGCTCTGCGGCAACCCGAGTTCCGTGCGCCGGTCGTACACAGCCTGCCCCAGGGCAAACGCGTACCCGGCCTCTACGTAAGCGGCCGACTCCTCCACCCGTTCCCCCAGAAGCTTCCGGGTCCGACGCGTTTTCCACTCAGAGTGGTTCACGACTTCTCCTCCTCCGCTCGGTCGTATCTGTGCTCGGCCTTGTCGTACTACTGGTCCGAGGGAGCGCCAGCCGCTGACGTGCCGATCACCCGCCCACGCCCTCATAAATGATCTGTGACGTACGCCATTGATCAGGATCGCCCGATTCAACCCCTGCGCGGCGATATGGCGTAAATTTGCTCCCCCTTTGCTTAGGGTAACGTCACCGCTCTCATGAAACCTTCACAAACGGACCTGACTACTCCGCCCACCCGCACTCGCCGCACGACCAGCACCGCTGTCACCACAATCGCGGCCCTAACCTCCCTTACCCTCCTCGCCGCAGCCGCCCCCGCGACCGCCGAGGAACCCCCCGCCCCCGCCCCCCAGGCCCCCGCGATCACAGAAGCGAACACCCCGGAAGCCGCCATAGCCGCGGCCCAGTCGGGCCACCGCAGGGTCGAGGTGCTGGAACGCCGGACGGAGTCCTCCACCACCTGGGCCGCCCCGGACGGACACCTCGTCACGGAACTCACCTCGGGCCCCACCCGCATGCTGCGCAACGGCAACTGGGTAGACGTGGACGCGACACTGACCCGGCGACCCGATGGGAGCGTCGCCGCCAAGGCGCACCCCCAGGAACTCAGGCTCGCCGGGGGCGGCGGCGTGAGGGCCAGTTCGGTCGCCGCCGCAGCCACCGCCCCGGACTCCGCCAATCGCGACCTCGTCACGCTCGGCATGGGAAGCCGCCGCATGGCGGTGCAGTGGAAGGGCGGGCTGCCCGCACCGGCCGTCAGCGGACACAAGGCCGTCTACCAGCAGGCGGTACCCGGCGCCGACCTCGTCGTAGATGCAACGCGCGACGGATTCGAGCAGTTCCTCGTACTCAAGGACCGCCCAGCTCAGGACAAGGCACCGTGGACCGTGCCGCTGACGCTGCCGGGACTCGACGCGACGCAGCAGGACGACGGTTCGGTGTCGTTCAAGGACCGGAAGTCGGGCGAGGAGGTGGGCCTCATGCCCGCCCCGGTGATGTGGGACGCGCAGACGGACCCGCGTTCGGGCGAGCACACCCACTCCGCGCGCGTGCCGATGACGCTGTCCCAGAACGGCGACACCGTCGAACTCACCCTCGCTCCGGACCCGGCCTTCCTGTCCGCCGAGGACACCGTGTACCCGGTGACGATCGACCCGGCGACGGACGCTCTCGGCACGCTGTTCGACACGTTCGTCCAGGACGGCGACACCACCGACCAGTCCTCGTCGACGGACCTGAAACTCGGCTGGCCCGGCGACTACGCCGACACCGCCAAGACCCGTAAGCGCATTGCCCGTTCGTACATGACCTGGGACACCTCAGTCTTCGCGGACGCCCTCGTCAGCAGCGCGAAACTGTCGCTGTACAACTACCACTCGTGGTCGTGCGAAGCGCGCCCCTGGGAGGTGTGGGCCGCGAACGGCGCCGACGCCGACACCCGTTGGGGCAACCAGCCCGCACGCACGCAGAAGATCGCCACCTCGACCGAGACACGCGGCGCCTCCTGCAAGAACGCGGGCTGGGTGAGCGCGGACGTCACCTCACTCGCCCAGACCTGGGCGAGCGCGAAGGCCGACGAGGGGCACATCGCGCTCAAGGCGGCGGACGAGTCCGACACCTTCGCCTGGAAGCGCTTCTACTCGTCCGAATCGACCGCCGAGCAGATCCCCCAGCTGACGGTCAGCTACAACTACCGCCCCCGGACGGGCACCAACCTCCAGGCCGGGCCCCCCTTCTACTCCCAGGGAGGCATCTACCGGGTCAACACCACCACGCCCACCCTGCGCTTCACCCCGGAGGACTCCAACAACGACGACCAGGTGCGCGGCACCTACCAGATCACCGACACGGCCACGGGCAAGGTCGTCACGAGCGTGGTCGCCGACCCCGTACCCACGGGTGAGACGTCCAAGGTCCAGGTACCGGCAGGCAAGTTGACCAACGGCCGCACCTACTCCTTCCGGACTACCACGGACGACGGCACCCACTGGGCCAACGGCTGGTCCGACCCCGTCACCTTCACCGTCGACACCGCCCTGCGCATGACCCCGGAACTGACGTCCCTGTCCGCCGTCAACACCGCTCTGGACGCCGCCGACGTCACCCCGGCCACCACCAGCGACAGCGCCTACGCGGCCGTCGCCGCCACCGGCACCACGACGGTCGGCGTCCCCTGGGGCACCTCGGACGCCATCAGCGTCAAGTCCGCCGAACGCGGCAGCATGACGATGGGACTGCCGACGGCGGTACAACCGCGCGGCGTCGCCCTCAATGGCAGCGTCGTGTACGTCAGCCCCGACGGCCCTGTCGACACGGTGGCCCAGCCGACGCTGGAGGGCGGCGTCCGCACCTTCCAGGTCATCAAGAACGCCACCGCGCCGCACGAGTACACCTCCGCGATGAAGCTGCCGGCCGGCGCGACCCTCACCCCGTTCGACGGCGGAACCGTCCTGGTCTCCTCCGGCACGGACGAGAACACGGTGGTCCACGGCCTCATCGACGCGCCGTGGGCCCGGGACGCCGACGGCAAGGCGGTGCCCACGTCGTACCGCGTCGAAGGGGACAAGCTCGTCCAGACCGTCGACTTCAGCGCGGCCACGGCCTTCCCTGTGGTGGTCGACCCCAAACTGACCTTCGGCCTGAACATCTACTTCAACGCCACGAGCGTCGAATGGAAGGCGTACAGCATGGCCGCGACCACGGCCGGCTGGGGCGGCTGGCTGTACGGCTGCACCGTCGCCAAGCTGCCCGCCAAGCTCGCGGGGATCGGCAAGATGGTCTGCGGTGCCGCAGGGCTCAACGCCTGGAAGAACCTCGTCAACTGGCTCAAGCAGATCAAGAACTGGAATCTGGCGGCGGGCGGCTGTTACCAGATCAAGCTCTGGGGGTCGAGCAAACTGACCAAGGTCAGCAAGAAGAACTGCCGATGACGACCGCTGCCGAAGAGGTTCCCTCATGATCATGCGCACTCCGTGGTGGCTGAACCTGCTCGCCCTCGCCGCCGCGATCGCCTTCTGCGTCGTCCTCCACCTCCCCTGGTACGCCGCGGCCGTGGCCGCCCTCGTCACGGGAACCGTCGCCGACCGCGCCTGGCAGGCGGTGCTCCGCCGCCGCGAACGGGGCTGAACCGGCACTGACGTGCCCCGGTGTACCGCGCCTGCGGTACACCGGGGAAACGTCGTACGCCCCAAGGATGGCCCCACCTCGCCCTCCGGTCGACAGCTCATTGTCAGACTCACCCCGTACCGTTGACGCATGGATCTTCGAGTGTCCGGGCAGAGCAGGGGCCGCACATGAGGCGGCCCTCACCACGGCGCCTGTTGGCCGGCGCGGCGGCGGTGGCCGTGCTGGCGGGAGCCGGTACGTGGACGGCGGTCGCGTCGGACGGTGAACCGGCGGTGCGGGAGACGGCCCGCACGATGGACGTGGACGGCGTGAAGCTGGACACGTCGTACTTCACGACGGCCGGCACGAAGAAGCGCCCCGCCGTCCTGCTCGCGCACGGCTTCGGGGGCAGCAAGGACGACCTGAAGGGGCAGGCGGAAGACCTCGCCCGAGACGGGTACGCCGTGCTCACCTGGTCCGCGCGAGGCTTCGGCAAGTCGACCGGCAAGATCGGGCTGAACGACCCGAAGGCCGAGGTCGCGGACGTCTCGAAGCTGATCGACTGGCTCGCGAAGCAGCCGCAGGTCGAGCTGGACAAGACGGGCGACCCGCGCGTGGGCGTGGCCGGCGGTTCGTACGGCGGCGCGATCTCCCTCCTCGCCGCCGGATACGACAACCGCGTCGACGCGATAGCCCCGTCCATCACGTACTGGAACCTCGCCGACGCCCTCTTCCCGGACGGCGTGTTCAAGAAACTCTGGACCGGCGTCTTCTTCAACACGGCGGGCGGCTGCGCGAAGTTCGAGCCGGCGCTGTGCGCGATGTACGACCGCGTCGCCGAGTCCGGCGTCCCGGACGCGCAGGCGCGCCAGCTCCTCGAAGAGCGCTCGCCCTCGGCGGTCGGCACCCGCATCAAGGTCCCGACCCTCCTGCTCCAGGGCCAGACCGACTCCCTCTTCACCCTCGCCCAGTCCGACGCGGCGGCGAAGGCGATCAAGGCGAACGGCGCCCCGGTGGACGTCGACTGGATCGCCGGCGGCCACGACGGCGGCAACCTGGAGTCGGACCGCGTCCAGTCCCGCGTCCGCACCTGGTTCGACCGCTACCTGAAGGACGACAAGTCCGCCGACACGGGCCCGGCGTTCAGGATCACCCGCACCGGCGGCATCGACTCCACGGACGGCGCGGCCCAGCTGAGGGGCGCGAGCGCGGCCGAGTACCCCGGCCTGGCGAACGACACCCGGACCGTCCGACTGACCGGCGCGCAGCAGACGTTCACCAACCCGCCCGGCGCCAACCCGCCCGCCATCTCCGCCCTCCCCGGCCTCGGCGCCGGCAGCGGCGGCCTCTCCCAGCTCTCCTCCCTCGGCGTCGGCCTCTCCCTCGACTTCCCGGGCCAGTACGCGGCGTTCACCTCCGCACCGACCCGCGACGACCTCCGCGTCACCGGCTCCCCGACCGCCACCGTCCACGTCAAGTCGACGACCGACGACGCCGTCCTCTTCGCGAAGGTGTACGACGTCAGCGCGGACGGCCGCACCCAGGTCCTCCCCTCCCAACTGGTCACCCCGATCCGCGTCACGGGCGCCAAGGCGGGCAAGGACGTCACCCTCACCCTCCCGGCGATCGACCACCGCATCGAGAAGGGCCACCGCCTCCGCCTGGTCCTCGCCTCCACAGACCTCGGCTACGCCTCCCCGGCGGCAGCGGCGACGTACACGGTCTCGCTGGCCGGCGACGCTCTGAAGATCCCGACTGCCCCGGACGTGAAGACGGCCGCCTCCGCCCTCCCCGCCTGGGTCTGGTGGCTCCCCCTCGCCGGCACGGCCGTCGCCGCGGCCCTCCTCCTGACGGCCCGCCGCCGCACGGCGACCCCCGCCCCGGACCCGGACCACAGCGAGGTCCCCCTCCAGATCACCGGCCTGACGAAGAAGTACAAGGGCGGCGACAGGTACAGCGTCCGCGACCTCACCTTCACGGTCGAGAAGGGCCAGGTCCTCGGCCTCCTCGGCCCCAACGGCGCGGGCAAGACGACGACCCTGCGCATGCTGATGGGCCTCATCAAGCCCGACGGCGGCGAGATCCGCGTCTTCGGCCACGCGATCCGCCCCGGCGCCCCCGTCCTCTCCCGCGTCGGCGCGTTCGTCGAGGGCGCCGGCTTCCTCCCGCACCTCTCGGGCCGCGAGAACCTGGACCTGTACTGGCGGGCGACCGGCCGCCCCGCCGAGGACGCCCACATGGACGAGGCCCTGGAGATCGCCGGCCTCGGCGACGCCCTCGCGCGCGCGGTCCGTACCTACTCGCAGGGCATGCGCCAGCGCCTGGCCATCGCCCAGGCCATGCTGGGCCTGCCGGACCTGCTGATCCTGGACGAGCCGACCAACGGCCTCGACCCGCCGCAGATCCGCGAGATGCGCGAGGTGATGATCCGCTACGCCGCCCAGGGCCGCACGGTCATCGTCTCCAGCCACCTCCTGTCCGAGGTCGAGCAGTCCTGCACGCACCTCGTGGTCATGGACCGGGGGCAGCTCGTTCAGGCGGGCCCGGTCGCCGAGATCGTCGGCTCCGGCGACACCCTCCTCGTCGGCACGACGACGCCCGTCGAGGAACCGGTCGTCGAGAAGATCGCCGCCCTCCCGGGCATCGCCTCGGCGGTCACGACGGACGACGGCATCCTGGTCCGCCTCGGCCCCGACGGCACCGCGAAACGCCTGATCACCGAGTTGATCCGGCTCGACGTGCCGGTGGAGTCCGTCGGCCCGCACCGCCGCCTGGAGGACGCCTTCCTCACCCTGATCGGAGGTTCCGCATGAGCACGCTCACCGAGACGGCCTCCGGCTACCGGGCGTCGAGCACCCTGCCCCTGAAGGTCGAACTAGCCCGCCAGCTGAAGCGCCGCCGCACGCTGATCATGGGCGGCATCCTCGCCGCCCTCCCGTTCGTGCTGTGGATCGCGTTCATGATCGGCGGCACCCCGGACGGCCGCGACGGCCAGGTCACCCTGATGGACACGGCGACGGCGTCGGGCGCCAACTTCGCCGCCGTGAACCTCTTCGTGTCGGCGGGCTTCCTGCTGGTCATCCCGGTCGCCCTGTTCTGCGGGGACACCGTCGCCTCGGAGGCCGGCTGGTCCTCCCTGCGCTACCTCCTCGCGGCGCCCGTCCCGAGGGCCCGGCTGCTGTGGTCGAAGCTGGTGGTCGGCCTCGGCCTCAGCCTCGCCGCGATGATCCTGCTCCCGCTGGTCGCCCTCGCCGTCGGCACCGCCGCCTACGGCTGGGGCTCCCTGGACCTGCCGACGGGCGGCGCGCTCGCCCCGGGCACGGCCGCGCAGCGGCTCCTGATCGTCGTCGCCTACATCTTCGTCTCCCAACTGGTCACCGCCGGGCTCGCGTTCTGGCTCTCGACCAGGACGGACGCCCCGCTCGGCGCCGTCGGCGGCGCGGTCGGCCTGACGATCGTCGGCAACGTCCTCGACCAGGTCACCGCCCTCGGCGACTGGCGCCACTTCCTGCCCGCGCACTGGCAGTACGCCTGGGCCGACGCCGTCCAGCCCACCCCCGAGTGGGCGGGCATGGCCCAGGGCGCGTCCGTCTCGGTGACCTATGCGGTGATCCTCTTCGCCCTCGCGTTCCGGGGGTTCGCGAGGAAGGACGTGGTCTCGTAACCCTCTCGCCCGGTTTCCTGATCCACAAAGGCCCGACCCCTGGCCCCAGAAGGCTACGCACGAGTAAGTTGCCTTCACTTCCAGCCAGTTGACGTCAGGGGAGCCTTCATGGGCGTACGCAGGGATCTCAGGCGAGCCAAGCAGCGCACCGACCTCGCGGCCCGTACCGCCCTGGACCTGGTCCGGGACGAGCACGGCACGGTCCGCGAGGCCCGCGTCCCCTCGCTCACCGCCCCCCTGACCACCGGCAGCGTCGCCGACCTCCCGTACCGGAACGCCACCGAGGCCCCGGCCGACGTCATCCTCAAACGCCGTGACCCCGACGGGACTTGGCGCCCGATCACGGCCGCCGAGTTCGCCGCCGAGGTCACCGCCGTCGCCAAGGGCCTGATCGCCGCCGGCGTCGAACCGGGCGCCCGCGTCGCGGTCATGTCCCGCACCCGGTACGAGTGGACCGTCCTCGACTTCGCGATCTGGGCGGCCGGCGGCGTCACCGTCCCCGTCTACGCCACCTCCTCCGCCGAACAGGTCGAGTGGATCGTCCGCGACTCCGGCGCCCGGCACGTCATCACCGAGAACCCCGCCAACACCGCCACCGTCGTCGAGGCCACGGCCGCCCACGAACCGAAACTCTGGGAACTCGACGCCGGAGCCCTCGCCGACCTGAGGAACCTCGGCCGCGAGGTGGACGACGACGAGGTCACCAGGCGCCGCAAGGAACTCACCCCCGACGCCACCGCGACCATCTGCTACACCTCAGGTACTACGGGTCGCCCCAAGGGATGCGTCCTCACCCACACCAACCTCCACGAGGAGGCGGGCAACGTCCTCGAACTCCTCCACCCCGTCTTCAAGGCCGTCACCGGCCGCACCGCCTCCACCCTCCTCTTCCTGCCGCTCGCCCACATCATGGGCCGCGTCCTGCAGATCGCCTGCCTCACCGGCCGCATCGAGGTCGGCCACTTCCCGAGCGTCAAACCCGACGAACTCCGGCCCGCCCTCAAGGAGTTCAGGCCCACCTTCATCGTCGGCGTCCCTTACCTCTTCGAGCGCATCCACGACACCGGCCGCGCCACCGCCGAGAAGATCGGCCGGGGCGCCTCCTTCGACCGCGCCGAACGCATCGGCGTCCGCTTCGCCGAGCAGTACCTCGCCCACTTCCTGGGGCAGACCCCCAAGGGTCCCGGCCTCAAGCTGTACGCCGCCTGGGCCCTGTACGACGTCCTCGTCTACCGCCGCATCCGCAAGGAGCTCGGCGGCCGGCTCAACTACGCGATCAGCGGCGGCAGTCCGCTCGACCGCACCCTGAACCTCTTCTTCCAGGCCGCCGGCATCATCGTCTACGAGGGCTACGGGCTCACCGAGACGACGGCCGCCGCGACCATGATCCCGCCGCTGGAACCGCGCCCCGGCACGGTCGGCCGCCCGGTCCCCGGCACCGCGATCCGCATCGCCGACGACGGCGAGGTCCTGATCAGGGGCGGCGCCGTCTTCCCCGCCTACTGGAACAACCCCGAGGCCACGCAGCAGGTCCTCAAGGGCGGCTGGTTCGAGACCGGCGACCTCGGCGCGCTCGACGACGACGGCTACCTCACCATCACCGGCCGCAAGAAGGACCTCCTCGTCACCTCCGGCGGCAAGAACGTCTCCCCGGCCGTCCTGGAGGACCGCCTGCGCAGCCGCAGCCCCGTCGGCCAGTGCCTCGTCGTCGGCGACAACCGCGCCTTCATCGCCGCCCTCATCACCCTCGACCCCGACGCGATCGCCCACTGGCTCGCCGTCCGGGGGCTCCCCGCCGACACCCCCTTCACCGAACTCGCCGCCGACCCCAGCCTGCGCGAGACCGTCCAAGCGGCCGTCGACTACGCCAACCAGGCCGTCTCCCGCGCCGAGTCCATCCGCGCGTTCACCCTGGTGGACGGCGAGTTCACCGAGGCCAACGGCATGCTCACCCCGTCCCTGAAGGTCAAGCGGGACGTCGTCACCCGCGCCTACGCCGAACAGATCGAGGCGATCTACCGCAAGTAGCCGTCCAGCGGCCGGACATGACGGACGGCGGGTCACCGGGGAAACCGGTGACCCGCCGTACGACGGGGAGCGGGACGGCTCAGCCGTTGGCCGCGCCGTTGCCCGACAGGGCGGAGATGTCGTCCAGGATGTGCGACAGCGGCTCGTCGCCCTTGGCCTGCGTCGAGTTCTCCACGCACTGCTGGTTCTGCGGCGCCGACAGGACGTTGATGTCCTGGACCGCGATCGGCACGAGGCCGACGATCGAACCGGCGTTGAGCTTGGCCGGCAGACCGATGCAGGGCTTGTTCAGCGAACCCTGGACCAGCGAGAGCTGCGGGCTCATGTCGCCGAAGGTGGCGGAGTTGCCGAACTCCTGCGAGGCGCCGTTGCCGCTGGCGGAGGTGGTGCCGCTGTCGTCACCGATGGCCAGCGCCTGGGGCGCGGCACCGGCCGCGATACCGGCTACGGAAGCGGCTACAGCGGCGGTTGCCCACAGCTTCTTCATGGTTCTTGTTCCCTTCGAAAAGCGGACTCCGGGGGAGGAGCTGCATGACCGAGAACGGCCCGCCCCGGCCCGAGGTTGCGCAAGTTGCCCCGTTCGGACCAGCGCGCACCCCGCCGCGCGCCGCTACCGGCAGGCGTACGCGCTCCCGCGCACCGGCACCGGCGCCCCCACCGGACTCGGCGGGTCCTTCGGCCGGGGATTGGCCCGCTTCACCACCAGCGGCTGATCCTTGGCGAGCTTCCCGAACACCGCCCGCGCCTTCTTCCCGTCCCACGCGAGCGTCGAACCGACGTCCCCGCGCACGGGGTTGAAGCCGGCGATCGGCACGGTCGTGAACTCCGTCGCGCTCACCGTCACCTTGCGCAACTCACCGGCGAGCCGCACGAGTTCGACGGCCGTGAACCCCTGCGGCCCCGAACCAAGCAACGTCCGCGCCCACTTGACCGTCCGCACCGGATCAGCGAGCAGCCCGCGCGCACTCAGCCCTCTCAACGCCTGGACCAGGAAACGCTGTTGACGCTGGATACGGCCGAGGTCGGCGCTGCCGTCGACGTGCCGCGAGCGCACGTACTGGAGCGCGGGCCCGCCCTTCAGCCGGTGCTTGCCGGGGCGCAGGTCGAGCTTCGTCGTGCGGTCCCGCAGCCGCCGGGGCGTGCACACCTCGACGCCGCCGACCTGGTTCACGGTGTCCATGAAGCGCCGGAAGTCCACCTGGAGGTACTTGTCGATCTTCACGCCGGTCATCGCCGACACCGTCTTCACCGCCAGCTCCGGACCGCCCTCCTGGTAGGCGGAGTTGAGCTTGGCGGGGTGCGCGCGGCGGGTGCGGCCGGCGTCGTCCCGGTACGTCGGGACCGTCGCGAGGGAGTCGCGGGGCAGACCGACGACGCTGACCCGGTCCCGGCGGGCCGAGAAGTGGACCAGCATCATCGAGTCGGAGCAGCCGCAGGGCTCGCCGCCCGCGTGGAAGCGCCGCTTCTCGGCGGTCGTGATGGTGTCCCGCTCGTCGGTGCCCAGCACCAGGACGTTCAGGGGACGCCGGGGCGCGGAGTGGGCTGCGGGGAGGGCGGCGCCGGTGAGGAGGGCGCCCGCCGTGGTGAGGACGACGGCGGGCAGGACCGACCGCCGTGACAAAAGGTTTCTCTTGGCTCTGTGTCTGTCGCTCGTCACGCCGCGCACGGTAAACGGAACGGGCCGCCGGAAGACCGGCGGCCCGCTGCGACGGGGCGGAAATCAGCCCCTGGGCTCAGCGAGGTGAACCCGTTCGACGGCTCAGTGGTTGGCCGCGCCGTTGCCCGCGAGGACCGAGATGTCGTCGAGGATGTGCGACAGCGGCTCGTCGCCCTTGGCCTGCGTCGAGTTCTCGACACACTGCTGGTTCTGCGGCGAGGACAGGACGTTGATGTCCTGGACCGCGATCGGCACGAGGCCCACGATCGAACCGGCGTTGACCTTGGCCGGCAGACCGATGCAGGGCTTGTTGAGCGAGCCCTGGATGAGCGCCATCTGCGGGCTCATGTTGCCGTAGGTCGCCGAGTTGCCGAACGACTGGGAAGCGCCGTTGCCGCTCGCGGAGGTGGTGCCGTGGTCGTTGCCGATGGCGAGGGCCGGGCCGGCGCCCGCGCCGACGACGGACGCGGCGACAGCGGCAGCGGCGAGTACCTTCTTGATCACGTGAATAAGTCCCTTCTGGAGAAACCCCGTCCACCGGAGCGTGCTGATCAACCGACGAAGGGGCCCGACGGTTTCCCCCATTCACCCGTACGGCCCAAGCTCGGCGTGTCGCGGAACCGATCGGGTGAAGGGCCGCAACCAATTCCCGTGCCCGCTGTTGTGTCGGGGGCAGGCACAAGGTCCTGGCCGACGGCCGGGATCGGGAAAGAGAAGAGAGCGAAATGCTGAAGAAGGCAATGGCCGTGGCGGCGGTAGCCGCGTCCGTCGTCGGCGCGAGCGCGGCGGTGGCCCCCCAGGCGCTTGCCATCGGGGACGACAGCGGGACCACCTCCGCCAGCGGCAACGGCGCGCACTCCAAGTTCGGCAACTCGGTGACCAAGGGCGACATGAGCCCCCAGGCCACCCTGGTCCAGGGCTCGGTCAACAAGCTCTGCGCCGGCGTGCCGCTCAAGGCCAACGTGGGCTCCGTCGTCGGCGTGGTGCCGATCGCCGTCCAGGACATCCCGATCCTGTCGGCGCCGCAGAACCAGCAGTGCGTCGAGAACTCGACCCAGGCCAAGGGCGACGAGCCGCTGTCGCACATCCTCAGCGACATCTCCGCGCTGTCGGGCAACGGCGTCTCCAACGGCTGACGTCCGCCGGTGTGTCGCGTCCGGGCGGTCCGTTTCTGTGTGCGGGCCGTCCGGGCGTTTTTCTGTGACACGCCGTCAATTCGCTTTACTTGTCTGCGAAGAATCGTTCTGTCACTCCGAAGTGCTGATTATATGAATGCGTTCGAGTGAATTCCCGTTCGGCCCATGTTGCTCAGTTTCTTTCGCTGTCTATCTCTCGTTTGCAGCCTGTAGGTCATGGGAGGCATGACCACGGAGAAGGGAAAGACATGAAGAAGAGCGCTGCCGTCATCGCGGGCCTGGTACTGGCGCTGGGCGGGGCGGCCCCGGCCTTCGCGGACGCGGGCGCCGAGGGTGCGGCCATCGGCTCGCCGGGTGTCCTGTCCGGCAACGTCGTCCAGATCCCGGTCCACGTCCCGGTCAACGTCTGCGGCAACACCGTCAACGTGATCGCGGCCCTGAACCCGGCGTTCGGCAACACCTGCGTCAACGACTGACGTATCCGTCACACCAGGCTGAACGGCTTGGTCGAAGGCCGGCCTTGGACACCTGCCCAACGTTCCGAGGCCGGCCTTCGGCTCTCCATCGCCCAGTCGTGGCAGTCGCCGAGCGTCCGTTCACGCCGAGTCCAGCATTCATGGCAGTTCGAGCAGGAAGACAACGAGATTGCGACAGACCCTGAGCAGGGGAATGGTCGTGGCCGCCGCCGCGACGAGCATTCTGTCCCTGTGCGGCAGCCCGGCGTTCGCCGACTCGCACACCACCGGCACCGCGGCCGGTTCGCCCGGCGTCCTGTCCGGCAACAACGTCGAGGTTCCCGTCGACGTGCCGGTCAACGCCTGCGGCAACACCGTCGACGCGGCCTCCGGGCTCAACCCGACCTTCGGCAACTCCTGCGCGCACCAGTCGGTGACGCCGGAGTCGTACGGGGGGTACGGGACGTACGGAGGGGATGACGACGAGTCGTACGGGTCCTACGGGTCGTACGGGGGGTCCTACGGGTCGTACGGGTCCTACGGGGACGACGATCACGAGTCCTCGTCCGGTGACTCCGGTGGCTCGGACGGCCCCGGGTACGGCGGAGAGACCGAGACGCCGGACCAGCCGCCCACGGGTGACGACCAGCCCCCGACCGGTGACGACCAGCCTCCGGGGGGTGTCTGCGAGAGCCCCGGGGACGTGATCGACGTACCGGGCTCCAACGGGGAGACGTGCGAGCAGCCGCCGACGGGCGATGACCAGCCGCCCACGGGTGACGATCAGCCGCCGACGGGCGATGACCAGCCCCCGACCGGTGACGATCAGCCGCCGACGGGCGATGACCAGCCCCCGACCGGTGACGATCAGCCCCCGACCGGCGATGACCAGCCCCCCACGGGTGACGATCAGCCGCCGACGGGCGATGACCAGCCGCCGACCGGTGATGACCAGCCCCCCACGGGCAACGACCAGCCGCCGACGGGCAACGACCAGCCGCCCACCGGCAACGACCAACCCCCCACGGGCAACGACTCCCCGCCGCCCACCCTGGCCCACACCGGTACGGGCGATCTGCTCGCCGCCGCGGGCTTCAGCGCCGCGATGATCGCGGGCGGTGCCGTGCTCTACCGACGTGGCAGGGCCCAGACCCGTCGGTGACACGGACCCCGGGTCCGAACAACTCCGCACACCCTGGTGCCGGACGCTCCGAGAAGCGGCCGGCACCCGTGCGTATGTGGGCCGGCTGACAACCGGCCCCGGTATCAACGCCGTACGGCGTCCACCGCACCCCGCTCACCACTGCGCCCCGGCGCCGGGACCGCCCCGCCGGGCACGCCCGTGCGCAGCCGGCGCCGTACGCCCCGGACGAGGGTGCCGGCGGTGAAGGTCGCGCCGTGCACGAAGCGCATCGCGGGGCCGAAGCCGGAGGCGGTGACGAGGCCGGCCAGGAAGAGGCCGGGGCAGGAGGACTCGAACTCCCGGCCGACGGCAGGGGATCCGTCGGCCACGGCGGTCAGGGCGCCGCGCAACTCGGGGGAGAGCAGGGCGAGTCGGTCCCGGGTCGCCTTGAAACCGGTCGCGGCGATGACGTGGTCGGTCTCGACGGTCCGCGTCCTGCCGGAGGCGCCGGTGACCTCCAATCGGAGCTTGCCCGCATCGAGTTGGGCATCACCGGCGGCCCCGCGCGTCAACTCCCCCTCAACTGCCGTCACTTCATGCCCGAGCAGCACCTCCACTACCCCCTCCACCCGATCCCGGACCCACCAAGCCCCCGCCGGACCAAGGGCGTTGGCGGCGATCCGGGCGCGCGTCTCCTCCGGCAGGCGCCGGTACCAGCCGGCCCGCTCGGAGTAGAACCAGTTCCGCCAGCCGCAGCCGAGCCCGCTGTGCGGCGAGCGCAGCGACTGCCACCACGGACGCTCCCAGGGCGGCGGCACGTCGTTCCAGTCGAGGTGGTCCGCGCGGGCCAACACCCGGACCCGCGTGCCCTGTTCGGCCAGCAGCGCGGCCGTCTCCAGCGCCGCCTGGCCGCCGCCGACGACCGTCACGTCACGGCCCCGGAAGCGGTCGAGGTCGCTGTGGTGGCTGCTGTGGGAGACGAGGTCGGGGGAGACGCCGTGCAGGGCCGAGGGGATCTCCACGAACGGCATGACGCCGACCGCGAGGGCGACCGTCCGGGCGTGCACGGTCTCGCCGTCCTCGGTCACCGCCTCGAATCCGCCGACGCGCGGGGAGATGCGGACGATCGTGCGCTCGTCGACCTCGGGGACGGCGTTGCGGGCGAACCAGAGGCCGTAGTCGGCGAACACCTCCACCGGGATCGGCTCGCCGTGCCGCGCGGAGACGCCCCGGGTGTCGCAGTAGGCGTCGAGCCGCCAGCGGGCGGCCGGGTCGGACAGGTTGGACGCCCAGGGTTCGGACTTGAGGAACATGCCGCGCGGCATGTGGTCACGCCACGACGCCATCGGCCGCCCGAAGACGCGCAGGCTCAGCCCGGCGCCCGCCGCATGGGACGCGATGGACAGTCCGTACGGGCCCGCGCCCACCACCAGCAGGTCGAACATCAGCCGCTCGCTTTCTCGTCGTCGGTCGGAGGGGACGGAGGGGTTGTAGGGGTTGTAGGGGAAACCCCTGAGCTCCCTGGTTGTGCGGCGCGCCCCGCGCCCGCCGCCTGCGGTACCCCCTGGGGGAGACCTGTGAGGGACACCGCCGGAGCTACGGCCTGCCGTACCACCCTGGTACGGGCGGTCGTCAGGGTCGCCCCGCCCGTGCGCCGCAGCCGCTGGGCGATCCGCGTCACGACGTGCCGGCACCACAGCCCCCACATCGCGCGGCCGGGGCCGGGGTCGTCTGGGGCGTGCCAGGCGAGTTCGCGCCCGTGGGGGGAGGGGCGCAGGGCGGCCAGGGGCGCGTAGTTCTCGACGACGAAGGCGCGGCCGGGGCGGGGCGCGCCCGCGGGGAGGGCGCGGTGGGTCAGGTCGAGGTGCTGCGCGCGGACCACGTCGAGGCCCGTCGCGTCGGTGAAGAGCCGGAACTGCGCGCCGGGGCGGGGGTTGAAGTCGAGGAGGTGGTAGCGGCCGGTGGCGGCGCAGCGCCGGAAGTCGAGGTCGAGGATGCCCCGGTAGCCGAGGTCGGCCGTCAGCCGCTCGGCGAGCGAGGTCACCGTCGCGTTCGGGACCCACTCGCCGACGGCCGTCAGACCCGCCCCGCGCGGCCAGGACAGCAGCTTGCGGCCGGGCCCGCCCGCGCGGACCGCCCCCGCGCGGTCGGCGTACCCGTGGAAGAACCAGTCGAGGCCGGTGCCCGGCGCCAGGAACTCCTGGAGCAGCAGCCGGCACCCGGCGTCCTCCGTCCGCAGGTACAGCTCGCGCGCCTCCTGCGTGGAGCGCAGGACGACCGTGCTGCGCAGCCCGCTCCCGCCGGGCAGCAGCCACGGTCTGCTCCACTTCGCGACGACCGGCAGCCCGAGCCGCCACGCGGCCTGCGCCGCCTGCGTCGCGCTCTCCGGGACGACCGTCTCGGGATGCGGGACGCCGGCCGCCCGGCACAGCCCCGCCAGCTCCGCCTTGTCCGCGACCCGTTCGGGCAGCTCACCGGGTTGCTGCGGCAGCAGGTACGCGGGCGCCAGCTCCGCGCGCAGCCGGCTGACGGCGACCGCGCCGGCGTCGTCCATCGGGATGAGCACGGCGGGCCGCTCCACGCGCGCGGCGACCCGCAGCAGGACGGCGGCGATCTCCGCGTCGGCGGCCCCGGGCAGCGGCGGCGGATGCAGGCCGCGGACGAACCGCGAGCGGCCCACGGGGCTCCCCGTCACGTCCGCGACGAGGTGGACCTCGACCCCGGCGCGGCCGAGCGAGCGCACGGCACCCAGCGTTCCGTGGTGAAAGGGATTCCGGTCGATCCGCAGCAGCACTGCGGGGACGCGGGTGTCGAGCAGGGGCACGGGCATTCCTTCGGTTCGTTCACCGATGCGGACGAATGGACCACTCGAAAGCCGTAACGGCGGTGGCGTACTTCCTTTTCGTATGACTTACATGTGACTGTCTGTCAGGAATTCCTGACGCTGTCATAACGCGCGAATGGCGCGGTCATCACGCGTGTGAGTGGAGAAAGGAGCAGGCATGACCCCACGAAAGCGACGCGCCCGGTCCCGGCGGCTGGCCGTCGTCGCGACGGCCGTCGTCGTATCGGCAGCCCTGGCCTCCGGTCCTGGTTTCGCCGCGGGTCCGGGGGTGGTGCAACGCGCCGATCCTCCCGCTCCCGCGTGGTGGGAGAGCGGCCGGTGGTCGGACGGCTGGTGGGGGGACGACGACGAGGACGCCGCCCAGACGCCCGCGCCGGCCCCCGCGGACCCCGTAGGACCCGTAGTACCTCCGGGCGACACGACGAGCCCGGCCCCGGTGCCCGCCCCCGTCCCCGCTCCCGCCCCGGCGAAGAAGTACCCCGCTTTCGGCGCCTACCTCGACTACGGCCCCCGCGGCGTCTCCCGCATGGCCGAGCTGAGCCGCTGGCTCGGCGGCTCGGAGCTGCGGGTCGGCCACACCTACCTGCCGGGCGACCGGTGGAGCAACATCGAGGGCGCCCCCGGCTTCCTCGACGTGTGGGCGGACTGGCGGCGCGAGAAGGCCGACCGGATGTTCGTCCTCAACGTGCCGATGCTGGAACGCAACGAGGAGGGCGTGCCCGACGCCGAGGTGCGCCGGATGCTGCGGCAGGGCGCCGCCGGCGAGTTCGATCACCACTTCAAGGCCCTGGCCGAACGCCTCGTCGCCCTGAAGGTGCCGGACACGGTGATCGTGCTCGGCTGGGAGATGAACGGCATCACGTACACCCATCGGTGCGGTCCGGACCCGGAGTCCTGGAAGAAGTACTGGAACAGGATCGTCACCACCATGCGTGCGGTGCCGGGCCAGGAATTCAAGTTCGACTTCACGCCGAGCCGGGGCCGGGACGCCGTTCCGTGGACCCAGTGCTATCCCGGTGACGCGACGGTCGACATCGTCGGAATGGACTCCTACGACCAGCCCACCGGCCGGACGTTCGACGAACAGGTGACAGAGCCCTACGGCCTCCAGGAACACGTGGACTTCGCGAAGTCCCACGGCAAGGCCATCTCCTATCCGGAGTGGGGGCTCTTCCGCAACGGCGACAACCCGGAGTACATGCGGCGCATGCTCGCCTGGATGGACGAGCACAAGCCGCTCTACAACACCGTCACCGACTACTGCCCGCACGGCGTGTGGCAGTGCGGCTCCAACCCGCGCTCCTCCGAGGTCTACCGCTCGGTCCTGTCCGGCCGGGTGGACGAGCCGGTGACGCCGGTCGAGCCGCCGGTCGAACCCCCGGTGGTCGTGCCTCCGGTGCAGCCCCCGGTCGAGCCGCAGCCCGAGCCTCAGCCTCAGCCGAACTGCTCGCCGGTGAACCTCGGCGACTGGGTCGAGCACTGGCTCGGCGGGAAGCTCTGCATCAAGTTCGACTGGTTCTCCCGCAACCGGTGACGGCGCCGGTGACGGCGGGCCCGCCTGAGAACCTGCGGCCAGGCTCTCAGGACCCGCCGTCACCGGACCGCTCCCTGAAGGACTCCCAGCGGTGCAGCAGCTCCTTGCCGCGCCGCCGGGCCGCCACGTCGCACAGCGCCGCCGACAGCAGCGGCGCCGTGCGCCGCCGGGCCAGCAACAGCCGCTGGTTGACGACGGGTTCGGGCCGCCAGTGGTGCTTGTACGGCTCGTTGCCGCGCAGCAGGCTCAAGGCCCCGCGCGTCCGCTCCCGGGTGTGCTCGGCGCACGCGTCCAGCAGCATCACCGCGACGTCCGCCTTCCGCTCCCGCAGCCTCGGATGCGCCCCGTACAGATAGCCCCCGGCCAACTCCCGTGACAGCAGCGTGAGATCGACGGCGACGACGTCGTCGTCCAGCCGGAACTCGGTCACCACCGCGTCGCCCGAGCGCACCATCGGGCCGACCGACCTCACCAGGTGCTCGCAGAACCGCTGTCGCAGGTGCTCGGACGTCACCTTCCGGCCCTGCCACTGGAGTCGGTGCAGTTCCAGCAGGCGGCGCAGCGCCCCGTCCACCTCGTCCGGCGCGACGGCGCTGCGCTCGACGCCGAGCGAGGTCAGCTTGCGCAGCTTGGCGCGTACCCGCTGCGCCTTCGCCGACGGCAGCCGCGCGACCAGTTCCTCCATCGGGACGGCCGGCAGCTCCAGGCACACCGAGTCGCCGACCCGCCGCCTCGGCCCGCGCCAGTGCTCGTACACCCGCTCGACGGCGCCCCCCGGACGCACCTCGCGGAAGTCGATCAGCGCCGTGCGGGCCGCCGCCGCGAGCCCTTCGGTGAGCGCGACGACGGCCTCCTCGGCGCGCTCGTCGTCGACCAGGACGTCCCCGTAGTCGGAGATCGCCCCGCCCAGCGGCACCAGCGCGGGCAGCGGAGCGCGGACGGCCATCAGGGGCGCGACGGCGAGGAGTTGGCCGTCCGCCGCGCGCACGAGCAGCAGGCGCAGTCGGCCGCGCCTGCCGTACGAGAGCCACCAGGAGTGCAGCCAGGCGTGGCTCTGGAACGGGGTCGCCGTCGCACAACGCCCGTACAGGTCGGCCCAGTCGGCGGCCAGCGCCGCGAACTCGGCCTCGTCCGTGACCAGTTCGGCCCTCATCGCGCGCCGCGAGTGTCGGCGGCGAGGGCCGGGCCGGGGACGGGGGCGGCGGTCTTGGCGTCGTCGGGGGCGGCGGAGGAGGCGGTGGCGGCGGAGGTGTTGGCGGTGCCGGTGACACCGGCCGAGCCGGAGCCTCGCCCGGCCCGCCCCGCGTCGGCCCCCCGGCCTGCTCCGGCCGCCTTGCCGCCGCCGGCCGCCCTGCCTGCCCCAACTGCCTTGCTCTCCCCGCCTGTTCCGGCGGCCTCGTCCACCTCAGCCGCCCCCGCCGCTCCCGCCGCCCCGAACACCCCGTCAGCCCCGGCCCCCCGCCCCCGCTTGGGCCGCACCAGCAGCACCAGCCCCCCCAGCAGCCCGCCCGCGCTCGCGCCGACCAGTCCGGTGACCGCCGGGGACTGCGAGGACGGCTCCGTCGGCTTCATCGCCCGTGCGAACGACTGGAGTTCGACGTTGGTGGTCTTCTCGGTGCCCTTCGCGTGCTGGGTCAGCGCCCGCGACACCGCGTTGGCCATGTCGGCGGCGAGGTCGGCGCGCCCCGAGGTCGCGGTGATCGAGACCATCGGCGCGTCCGGCGAGGTCGCCGTCCGCACGCTCGTCCGGAGCGTGTTCACCGGCACCCCGGCCCAGACCTGCGCGTCCCCGAGCACCGCGAGCTGCGTCGCGACCCGGCCGTACGCCTGCGCGAAGCCCAGCGCGGAGGAGGGGTCGGACTTCTCGGCGGGGACGGCGACGACGTACGCGGTCGCCGTGTAGACGGGCGGCTTCAGCAGGCCGTACGAGCCGCCGGCCAGGCCGCCGACGAGGGCGCCGGCGGCGATCAGGGTCCAGGGCGGGAGGGCCTTGGCGCGGGCGAGGACGGCGGGGCGGCGGGAGGTGTTCTCGGTCATGTGGCGGTGGCTTTCTGGGGTGACGGGACGGAAAGGGTGGTCGTGTAGACGTCCATGAGCCGCGCGGCGCTGCGGGCGATGTCGTAGTGGCGGGCGGCCTCGGGCGGGGTGCGCGGGCCGCAAGTCGGGGGCCGGACCAAGGACTTGGCGAACGCCTCGGCGCTGCACGGGACTTGACGGGCGTCCGGCGCCTGCGACGGCAGGTCCTCGACCGCCGGGCACGACGCGTACCGCACCGGCAGCCCGGACGCCAGCGCCTCAACCACCGCCAAGCCAAAGGCTTCTTCGGGGGACGGCGACGCCAGGACGTCCATCGCGGACGTCAGCGACGGCAGGTCGGGGCCGGGGCCGCCGTCCGGGACGTACGGGCGCTCGCCGGTGAACAGGACGCGGTCGGCCACCCCGGCGTCGTGCGCGGTGCGCCGCAGCACGCTCTCCTCGGGACCGCCGCCGACCAGCAACAGCCAGTGGTCGTCCGGGAGTTGGGCCAGCGCCTCGATGACGACGTCGAAACGTTTCCCGGCGCTGAGGCGGCCGATGCCGCCGATCACGTACGCGTCCTCCGGCAGGCCCAGGCGGCGGCGGGTGCGGTGGCGGGCCACCGGGTCGAAGCGGAAGCGGGCCAGGTCGATGCCGTTCGGGACGACCTCGATGCGCGGTCCCGGCACGCCCCAGCGGCGCAGGCGGTCGGCGACCGTGGGGGAGACGGCGACCGTCGAACGGCCCAGCCGCTCACTCGCCAGGTACAGCGCGCGCACACCCCTGCTGAGGCCGCGGCCCTCCATCTGCGAGTCGCCCAGGGAGTGTTCGGTCGCGACGATCGCCTTCACCCCCGCGAGCCGGGCCGCGATCCTCCCGTACACGCAGGCGCGGTAGAGGTGGGTGTGGACGAGGTCGTAGCCGCCGTCCCTGATGTGCTTCACCAGCCTCGGCAGGGCGCCGAGATCCCGGTTGCCGGACATGCCGAGGTGCGTGACCCGGACGCCGTCCGCGATCAGCCCGTCGGCGACCGGGCCCGGGTTGGTGAGCGTGACGACGTCGCAGTCGACCGGCAAGTGCCGGATCAACAGCCGCAGTTGCTGCTCGGCGCCGCCGACGCCGAGGCCCGTGATGATGTGCAGCGCCCGCATCACAACCCCTCCACCGGGCGCCGACGGAGCCTGTGCAGGCGGTACTTGAGGAACAGGCGGGCGGCGGTGTCGTTCTGGCCGACGTGCACGCGCGGCAGGGCGTGGACGCCGTTCAGGGCACCGGGGTCGATCGCGCAGGCGTAGGCGTAACCGGCGTCGCGGACGGCGGCCACGGCGCGCGCGTCGACCGTCCCGTAGGGGTAGCAGAAGCCGGTGACGGCGGTGTCCAGGAGCTCTTCGAGGCGGGCGCGGCTGTCCTGGGTCTCGGCCGCGAGCGTCCGGTCGTCGGCCTGGGTGAGGTCGACGTGGGTGAGGCCGTGGGAGCCGATCTCGACGCCCTGCGCCGCGGCCTCGCGGATGCCGTCGGCGCCCAGCAGGGGCTTGCGGGGGCCGAGGGGGTCCCAGGCGTTGTCGCCGGCGAGGCGGCCGGGGAGGACGAAGAGGGTCGCGGAGAAGCCGTGGGCGCGCAGGATCGGCAGGGCGCTGTCGACGAAGTCGGCGTAACCGTCGTCGAAGGTCAGGCCGATGAGGCCCCGGCGGTCGGGGGCCGCCAGCAACTCGGCCACGGAGACACCCCTGAGGCCGCCGCGCGCGAACCAGGCGAGCTGCGCGTCGAGGCGGTCGGGGGTGACGGTGATGCGGTACGGGTCGTCGGAGCAGTCGCCCACCGAGTGGTACATCGCCACCCAGGGAAGGGAGTTGAGGGTCGGCCGTCTCGGGGCCTCAACGGGAACGGACATGGGCTGCCAGCCTTCGGGATGCGGAACGGGCGGATCGGAGGACGGGGTCGACCCCCTGGGCGTCCAGCGCCCAGCCGAGGACGAGGAAGACGGCGGTCACGGTCAGCCCTCCGGCCACCGCGCCCGTCAGCGGACCCCCCTGGACATGGCCGGCCGCGTACGTGCCGAGGACCGTCGCGACCAGCGCGGCCCGCACCGGCCTGCTCAACTCCCGCAGCACGCCCCGGACATGGACCGGGACGCTCCTCGGGCCGAGACCCGCGAGCAGGACCAGCGCGGTGACGGTGATGCCGGCCGCGTTCGCCGCGGCGATGCCGGTGACCCCCCAACCGCCCACGGTCAGCGCGCCGATCCACGACGTCACCACGATCCCCACGGCCATCGCGCCCACCGGGTACCAGCTCGCGCGGCCCGCCGAGAAGTACGAGCGGACCACGACGCCGGTGAGGGTCTGCCCCAGCAGGCCCAGCGCGTACACGCGCATCACCTGCGCGGTGGCGGCCGTGTCCTCGGAGGTGAACGCGCCTTTCTGGAACAGGAGTTGGATGATCTGCGGGGCGCACGCCACGATCGCCGCCGTGCCCAGCAGGACGACGCAGGTCGCCAGCGCCAGGTCGCTCTCCACGCGCTTGCGGGCCCGCTCGGTGTCGCCCTCCGCGAGTGCCCGCGCGACCACCGGGAACGTCACGGTGACCAGCATCATCGACAGCAGCATCGGCATCTGCGCCACTTTCTGGGCGTAGTTGAGATGCGAGATGGCCCCCTCCGGGAGGCGCGAGGCGAGGAACCGCTCGATCAGCACCTGCGACTGGCGGCACAGCGCGAACAGCAGCACGGTCGCCAGCAGCGCCACGTCCAGCGCCTGCGGCTCCTGCTCCCCGCGCTTCTCCCGCAGCGCGGCCTTGCTGGTCAACTGCTTCAGCAGCGACGGCAGTTGGACGAGGACCATCAGCACGCCGCCGACCGCCACGCCGACCGCCGCCGACCGCACCCCCCACCGGCCGCCCAGCACGAACATCCCGGTGATGATCCCGACGTTGTACGCCACGTAGATCGCCGCCGGCGCCCCGAACTTCCGGTGCGCCCGCAGCGCGGCGCTGCAGTACCCGGCGAGCCCGAAACTGACGACACAGGTCGCCGTGAGCCGCGTGCAGTCGACGGCGAGCCGCGGGTCGGGCAGCCCCGGCGCCAGCGCTCCCACCACCTGCGGCGCCAGCCCGATGACCAACGCCCCCACGCCGACGAACGCCAGCGACAGCTTGGGCAGCGTCCCCGCGACCAGCGCCCGCACCGGATCCCCCGACACCCCCCTCGCCCGGCTCGCCAACGCCGCACTGAACGCCGGGATCAACGCGAACGCCATCCCGTCCTCGATCAGCAACGTCGCCGCGAACTCCGGCACCGTCCACGCCACCAAGAACGCGTCCGTCTCCTCCCCCGCCCCGAACAACCGCGCCAACGCCTGATCCCGCACCAGCCCGAGCAACGACCCCGCGACCGAGAGAACCGCCGTGAGCACGGCCGCCTTGGCGAGGAACTTCCCGCTGGGATGCGAACCGGCACCCGAGCGGGCGGAGTTCTCCTGGCCGACGCCGGGAGCGACCAAGGCGCCCCTCCGTTCACCGGCGGGGGTGCTATCCGCAGCGTGGTTCTGTCCGCCGGTGAGGCTGGCGCCTGAGGCGCGCTCCCGTTCGCCGGCGAGCACGGTGTCGGAGGCGCGCTCCTGCGTGGCGGCAAGTGCGGCGGGCGCGGCGTGTTCCCGGTCGCTGGGGGGATTGACGGGGGCGCGACGTCGTTCGCCGGCGGGGGCGGCGTCTGCGGCGTGGTTCTGTCCGCCGGCGAGGTCGGCGCCTGAGGCGCGCTCCCGTGCGGTGGCAAGAGCGGCGGACGAGCTCCGGTCCCGCTCGCCGGTGGGCGCCCCGGACAGGTGGGACGGCCCGCTGGAGTCACCGGCACCGAGGCCCGTGTCGATCGCCGGGGAGAGGGGGTGCTCGGGGGCCGGCTCGCCGGGGCCGACGCGCTCCGCGCCCGCCTCGTCGCCGGGCGTCCCGTCATCCCCCGCGCGCACATCGGCCTCCGCTGCGTCGCCCGACCGCACGGACGGCACCGGCGCGGCTTCCCGCGCTGTGCCGTCCGTCCGGGGGGTCCGGGAGGGAGTCACCGTCATCGGGTGGTGGCCCTCTCCGAAGCGGTGTGGCCGGCCAGGGCCCACCAGGCGATCAGGCCCAGGCAGATGGCCGTGAGGACGGTGGAGGGGCCGCCGATGTCGGCGTACATGAAGTCGGTGAGTTGCCAGACGGAGAGGCCGCAGGCGATCAACGCGCAGTCGAGGAAGGGGTGTTGGCGGGTGCGGGTGCGCAGGAGGTTGCGGAGGGCGCAGGTGAGGAGGGCGAGCCAGCAGCCGGCCAGGGCGAGGAGGCCGAGTAGGCCCTGTTCGCTGAGGATCAGGAGGTACATGTTGTGGGGGGAGAGCAGCGGCTGCTTGACGTAGGCCGAGCCCGCCCCCTCGGTGTCGCTGCCGGAGGAGAGCGCCAGCGACGCGTGGGCGTCGCGGTGTTCGGGGAAGCCCTTCAACCCGACGCCGGTCAGGGGCTGTTCGCGCCACATGTCGAGGGCGGCGGCCCACATGGTGTACCGGTCGGTGACGGACTGGTCCGGCGTACCGGTGACCTGGGTGATGCTGCTGACCCGCTCCTGGAGCATCGCGGAGCCGACCCCGAACCCGCCGACGAGGACGACCCCGAGGGCGGCCACGACCGCCCCCGCCTTGAGGGCCCTGCGCAGCCCGGCCAGCACCAGCTGGACCGTGCACGTCAGCGCCGTCGCGATCCAGGCCCCCCGGCTGAAGGACAGCGCCAGCGGAATGAGCAGCGCCCCCGCGCAGACCGCGGCGATCACCCGTTCCCGGGCGACGGTCCGCCCCAGCGCCAGCCCCACCGCGCAGATCAGCCCGAAGGACACGACGGTCGCCATCCCCATCACGTCCTGCGGCCCGAACGTGCCCACGGCCCGGATCTCCTCGCCCTGGTAGGACGCCCCGGTGTGCGTGACGAACTGGTGCACGCCGACGGCCCCCTGCCACCCGGCGAGGCCGACGAACGCCCAGGCCAGCAGCCGGAAGTCACGGGCGTCCCGGATCAGCAGCAGGACGGCCGCCGGCACCAGCACGAAGACCTGGAGGTAGCGGCCGAGCCCGGACATCCCGGCGCCCGCCGAGGCCGCGCCGAGCGCCGCGAGCGTCAGCCCCGCGACCGGCATCCCGAACAGCACGGCGGCCCGCAGGGACAGCGGCCGGGCCCGCCGCCGCAGGAGCCGGACGACGCAGAAGAGGACGACGAGCGCGGAGAGCGCGTCGGCGGGCCCCGCACCCCCCTCGCCGCCGGGCGCGACGGGCAGGGCGACGAGCGCGATCACGGCGGCGACCGGCAGCACCGGCGACCAGGACCGGGGCGGGGCGAGGGGCAGGGCGAGGGCCATCGGCGTCAGCTCCCGGTCGGACGGACGAAGGCGGCGGCCGTGCGCAGCAGGATGCAGACGTCCTGCCACAGCGACCAGTTGTCGATGTACGCGTTGTCGAAGCGGGCCCGGTCCTCGATCGAGGTGTCCCCGCGCAGCCCGTTGATCTGGGCCAGCCCGGTGATCCCGACCCGCATCCGGTGCCGGGCCGCGTAACCGGGGTACGTCTGGCTGAACTGCCCGACGAAATAAGGCCGTTCGGGACGCGGCCCGACGAGGCTCATGTCCCCGCGCAGCACGTTCCACAGCTGCAGCAGCTCGTCCAGCGAGGTCTGCCGCAGGAACCGGCAGAACCGGCTCATCTCCCGCTCCCCGGCGACGCTCCACCGCGTCGCGGCCTCGTGGTCGTCGGCGGGCCGGTACGTGCGGAACTTCAGCAGCGTGAACGGCCGCCCGTCCTTGCCGATCCGCTCCTGCCGGAACACCACCCCGGGCCCGTCGGTGAGCCGCAGCACGATCGCGCACACCAGCAGCAGCGGGCTGATCAGCAGCAGCAGCGTCCCGGACACGGCGACGTCCAGCAGCCGCTTCCCGGCGCTGCCCCGCCGCCGCAGCCCGAGGTCGACGGGCCGGCGCGGGTACCCGGCGAGATGGTCGCGCGAGCCGTGCGACGGCGACTCGGCGTCGACCTCCCACACCGCGCACCCCGACTCGGCGAGCGCCCGCAGCAGCGGCGCCTGCTTGACCCGGACGGCCGGGTCGACGCACAGGATGTCCCGCACCCCGTTCTGCACGACCGCCCGCTGGACGTCCTGACCGGTCGTCAGAACCGGCAACTGGCCGCCGGAGCCGCCCTGTTCGGCGACGATCCCGACCGGCTCCACCCCGCACCGGGGATGCCGCAGGACGGCGGCGGCGACCCGCTGGGCGGTGGCGGCGGGGCCCACGACGAGCGCGGCGCGCGGACGCCGGGCCAGCAGCCGCCGGCGCCGGTAGTGCACCAGCGACCGACCGAGGCAGGCGGCGCCCGCCTGAGCGGCGCACCCGGCCCCGAGCGTCGCCCAACTCAGCGCGTCGGCGGGCGAGTTCGCGGCGACCAGGGTGGCCAGCGCCAGCCAGGCCACCGCGATCCGCCCGCACACGGCGGGGAGTTCGTCCAGCACCCCGGCGACGGGCCGGGCCCGCTGGGGCCGCAGGAGTATCGTCGCCGCCACCAACGCCCCGACCAGCAGCGGCCTGCGCTGCGCCTCGGCCAGCGCCGGGAGCCCGGCGGCGACGGCGGCGAAGTCGGCCAGCAGCAGCGGCAGCGGCGAGGGCGGCCGCGCGGAGGGCCGCCGGACCGGGAACCGGAACCCCGTGCCGCTCTCGCGGCGGGGCATGACGGAGACGGGTGAACCGGGGGAGGGGACGGTGCTTTCGGCGGTCACGAGTGGATGGACTCCCTGCACTCGGTGGGCTCGACGCGCGGCAACGGCCGCTCGCCGCCGAGGAGTTCGCGGTAGAGGTCCGCGATCGCCCCGGCGGTGTGCCGCACGTCGTGTGTGGACAGGACGTGCCGGCGGCCCCGGGAGCCGAGGGACGCGCGCAGCGAAGGGTCGAGCAGCAGGCCGGTGACCGCGCCGGCCAGCGCGGCGGGCTCCCCGGACGGCACCAGGCACCGGTCGGCGAGCGCGGCCGGCAGGCTCTCGCGGGCGCCGTCCACATCGCTCACCACCACCGGCCGACCGCACGCCATCGCCTCCAGCGGGGCGAGCGCCATGCCCTCCCAGCGGGACGGCAGGACGACCAGGTCGGCGGCCCGGTACCAGGGCGCGGTGTCCTCGACGGCCCCGGCGAACGTCACCGACTCCGGTGCCCGCGCGGCGAGTCGAGCCCGGTCGGGGCCGTCGCCGACGAGCACCAGCCGGGCCCCGGGAACCTCCCGGACGACCGTCTCCCAGGCCGCGAGCAGCACGTCCTGCCCCTTCTGCCGGCACAGCCGCCCCACGCACACCACGAGCGGCGCGGCCGACTCGACGCCGGGCAGCAGGGCGGCGCGGACGGCGTCCGCGGGTGCGGGGCGGAAGCGGCCGGTGTCGATGCCGTTGGGGACCACCCGGTAGTGCCCGGCGATCCCGGCCCGCTGGCCGGTCGCCTGCTCGGCGGCGCTCACGCACACCAGCCGCTCGGCCCAACGCGCCCCGAAACGCTCCCAGTTGACGGCGAAGGCGGCCATGGCCCCGTCGACCGCCTCGAACGACCAGGCGTGCGGCTGGAACACCGTCGGCACCCGCCCGCGCACCGCGAGGCGCCCGGCGAGGCCGGCCTTCGCGGAGTGCGCGTGCACCAACTCCGGCCGCACGTCCCGCAGTACGCGCGTCAGGCGCCGCACCTCGCCCCAGAGCGAGGGCCCCGGCGCCCGCGCCGCCTCCCAGCGGCGCACGACGGCCCCGAGCGCGGCCAGGTCGGCGGCGAGCGGACTGTCGGGGACGGCGACCGTGACGTGGTACCCGGCCGCGAGCTGAGCCATCGTCAGATCCCGGACGACGCGGGCGACTCCGCCGTCCACGGGCTGGGCGACGTGCAGGACCCGGGGGCCGGCTTCGGGCACTGGCTGGTGCATTGCGCGGTTTCCTCGCTCACGGACGACGCTCGGGACGGGCGGGAACGCGCCTGACTACTGCCGGGCGTCGACGGCGACGAAGAGCGCGCCGGCCCACGCCGCGTCCCGGGAGGAAACGAGACGGAAGGCCGCCTGGTCACCACCGCGCCGCAAACCCTCGCTCAGATCGAACACGTCGGAGTCGTAGCCGAGGGTGCTCGCGTACGCCGGTTCACGCGCCGCCGGAGCCTCCCCCGGCTCGCTGATCGTGGAGTTCAGTACGTCGTCGCCCGGATTCGCGGCGTCGGAGAGCCGTGTCGAGCGGCCGGCGCCCGTCGAAAGGACGAGCGAGTCACCCGTTCGGCCGGGGTCACCGTTGTAGGCCACGAGCCCGGCGTACCCGCCCGCGTGCGCCGCCAGCGCGCGCCCCTTGAGTGTCACTTCGTGCCCCCGCTTGCCGTTCAGGGTGTCGAAGCCGTCCCAGAGGGAGAGGTGGCGGAGGGGTTCGTTCCGATTGTCGTACGCCACGACGAGCGTCCACCCGCCCCAGGCGCCGGCCTTCGACTTCCCCATCGCCACGTTGACTTGTGCGACCGTGTAGAGCCCCGCGCCGCTCTCCCGGACGAGCTTGGTGACGTCGGCGGACGCCTGGAAGGCGTCGGCGCCGCCCGCGACACGGTGGCCGGTGACGGTGTCGGCGAGCAGCGCCTTGTAGGAGCCGCCGGGTTCGGCGATCAGCACCCGGCCGTTGTCCTTCGGCGGCTTCTGCTCGCCCACGCGCAGGTTGCCGCCCCAGTAGAGGCGGGCGTACGTGACGCGCGAGCCCTCGGGGAGGCGGACCTCGGCGCGGGAGGAGTTGTAGGTGTTGGGGTCGTCGTCGACGTCGACGTAGAACATGTCGAAGTCCCCGTTGGCGGCCGGGAGTCCGGCCCGTACCTCGGCGCAGCCGGCCGTCTCGGCGCGGCAGGTGATCGAGGTGTTGGCGGCGCGGACGATGCCGCCGTGCCGGGTGGCGCGGTAGCGCTCGGCGAAGGGGAGGACGCTCGCCTCGGCGGCCGGGGCGGCGAGCGCCGGGTGCGAGGTCCAGAGGGTGGCGAGGGCGACGGCGCCCACCGTCGCGCGGCGCAGCAGCGGAGCCAGAGGAGTGGGCATGACCGGCGTGGCCCTTTCGGGGAACCTGCGGCGGCGAGTCCGCAGTGCGATTTGCTGGCTTATAGGGGTGGCTCGGATGGGCCGCAACTCTAGTCCGTATTCGGACTAATCCGGTGATAGCCGGGCAAGTGTGTCGGAATGGTGAAAGCGGCCGGTCGGCACATCACCCCATTGGCCGCACAACCAGCGGCGGCGCCACGCGTTGACACAGCGCTGGGCATCCCCGCCCGGATGTTTGTGTCAAATCCTCCAAGGAGCACCTCTCCATGTCGCGTATCGCGAAGGGCCTGGCCCTCACCACCGTTGCCGTAGCGGCCGTCGCCGGCGCCTCCGGCGTCGCCGCCGCCGACAGTGGCGCGCAGGGTGTCGCCGAGCACTCCCCGGGCGTGCTGTCGGGCAACGTCGTCCAGGCCCCGATCCACGTGCCGGTCAACGTCTGCGGCAACTCCGTCGACGTCATCGGCCTGCTGAACCCGGCCTTCGGCAACACCTGCGTCAACGACTGACGCGCCTCTTCGCAGGACGGCCGCTCCCCAGCCAGGGGAGCGGCCGTTTCGTGTGTGCTCCCCCGAATGGGGGGTCGGCCGCGCGACACGGGGCGCGGCGCTTGACGGCCCGTCCGACCTGGGGTGATGCGGTCACGCAAACGGTCGCGGGGCGTGATTGATCTGTTGCGGTGAGTGGGTGTCACTCGCACGGTGGGCTCAAGACCTGACGCAATCGAAAGGAATACTCATGCGTGGTCTGCCCGTACGGCGTATCGCGTCCACCGCACTGTGCGCCTCCCTCGTCCTCGGCGTCGCCGCCCCCACCGCGTTCGCGGCGGACGGCTCCGCCCACGAACACGCGGCGGCGGCGTCCAAGACGGCCAAGGCTGCCGAGGCGCCCCTCCCCGACGCCGGCGCGCTGCTCGCCCAGACCAAGAGCCTCGGTGACCTCGGTTCCCTGCTCACCCCGGTCACCGACCTCGTCAACGCCGTACTCGCCGCCCCCGACGGCCAGTTGACGCCGGACAAGGCCGCCGCGCTCTCCGACGCGATCAAGGCGGCCGTCGCCAAGATCAGCGCCGCGGCCCCGGCGACCCCGGAACTCCCCGCCACCCCCGCCGTCCCCGAGACGCCGGCCCTCCCCGCGACCCCGCCCCTGCCCGAGACCCCGGCGCTCCCGGCCACGCCCCCGCTGCCGCAGACCCCGGCCCTGCCCCCCGCGCCCACCCTCCCGCTGCCGTCCACCGGCCAGAAGGCGGGCGCGGACGACGGCAAGGCGGCCCGCGACGACACCAAGGCCGCCCTCGCCGACGTCCAGGACGACGCGCTCGCCGCGCTGCAGGCCGCCGTCGCGAAACTGGTCGCGGCGGCGACGTCGGCCGACCCGACCGGCGTCGTCTCGGCGGCGACGGGCACGGTGCTCGGCCTCGTCAACCTCGTCGCGGCGACCCTCCTCGGCGGCGGCCTGCCCGTCCCGAGCCTGCCCGGACTGCCGCCGCTCCCGGCGCTGCCGGTCGACGCCCCGGCGCTGCCGGTCGACCCTCCGGCCCTGCCGGCGACGCCCGCCCTCCCGGCGACCCCGGCGCTGCCCGAGACCCCGGCGCTCCCCGTGGCGCCCCAACTCCCGGTGGCGGCGCCGCAATTGCCGTGACCGAAAAGCAGTAGCCCGGAATTTCCGCACCCCGGCCGACCGGTCGGGGTGCGGAAATTTCCGCGTACACGTATGTCCGCGCACGTCCGTGCGTTTCCGGTGCGCGAGGGAATCGTTAGGCACGGCGTCGTGATCGCCGACTCCCTCTCAGCCGCCGATGAAAGGAACCCGATGAAGTCCCTCAAGGCTGCCGCCGTCATTGCCGGAACCGTCGCCCTCGCGGGTGCCGCCGCGCCCGCCTTCGCGCACAGCACCGCCGACCTGACGCCCACCAGCCTCACCGGCGCGGTGAACACGCTCACCTCGGGGGGCCTCACCGCCGACGACGTGATGCCGCTCCAGCACCAGTCCAACGCGCTCGACACCGAGAACGCGAGCTCCCCGCTCAGCTCCGTCAAGGAGGCGGCCGGCGCGCTCAACACGCACAACCCGCTCCTCGGCGGACTCCCGCTGCAGAGCTGAACACACCGCGGGGAGGGCCGGTCCGGGCGCGCCGGGACCGGCCCTCCGGCAACCCCCGGCGTCGACCCGCGACCCCGCTCGTCCCTCGTACGAGTGGCACACCCGTGCGGAGTCCTCCGCTCGGGTGAGGACACGCCCTGACGGCCCGTCGCGCGCCGCTATGGTCGCGCGGTGACCTCAACTAGCGAAACCCGCCCCTTCCGTGTCGCCGACCTCGGCACCCTGGTCGTGATGCCGTGGAGCGGCGAGGCCCCCGACGGCAGTGACATGCCCTACCTGCTCGCCTACTCCCTCGGTGACGCGGCCGACGGGCCCGAGGTGACCGCGAGCGCCATCGAACGGCTCCTCGGTGACAACGGACTCCCGGTCGGCGGCGACCTCGTCGACGGGACCGAACGGCCGAGCCTGCCGGTCAGCCTGCTCGTCGAGTCGGGCCAGGCGGTCCTGAACATGCCCGGCCTCAACGCGCAGTGCGTGCCGCCGCCGGAGTGGCTGGCCGCCGTCGAGAACCGCGGCTACGCCTACCTCGTCTTCACCACCCGCCCCTGGCCCGAGGCCGAGCCGGGCAAGCCCGTCGAACTGGAGGCGCTGGCCGCGTTCGCGGGCGCCGACGAGACGCTGAACGCCGCCGCGCACATCGTGCTGCCCGCGCGCAGCCTCCGGTAACGGCTTTTTCCCGCAGGACCACGGCGGCGGGGCGCTCACCCTTTCGAGTGAGCGCCCCGCCGCTTTAGTCGTTCGATTCCCGCGTCCGGGGGAATTGCGGACCCGCCTCGTTTCCAGGGTGCTCGCCCCGCTCGTTACCCGTTGTGCAGAGCGCGTCCCCCGAAATCCGAAAGGGCCCGTACCCGAGATGAAGTCGACCACCCGAGGAACCCTCGCCGCCGTGCTGCTGGCCGCCGCTGCCGGCGCCGCCGCCGCGACCCCCGCCGCCGCGGCCGAGACGGTTCCCGTGCCCGTCCCGCTGGAGGGCGCCGAGACGGCGCTGGGCATGGAGCTGCCGAAGGTCGGCGGCGAGATCCCGCTCCCGATGCCGGGCGCGCCCGACGGCCCCCGGTACGTCGAGGGCAGCCTCGTCCCCGACCGCGCGCTCCCCCAGCTCCCCGTCGGCGCCGGCCTGCCGGGCCTCGGCATGCGGACGCCGATCCCGCGCGTCCTCGGCGACGAGTTCGACCACGTCGCCCTCGACGCCCCCGCGGGCGACGTCCGCGCGCTCGGCCCCGGCGCCACCCTCGACCTGCCCCTCACCCCGCCCAACCCCGACAACTTCGGCCTGCCCGACCCGAAGCTGCCCGCCGCCGGCGTCGTCACCCCCGTCCTCCAGGCCGTCCCGGCCGCCGACCTCGGCCTGGGCGAGGGCCTGTAGCGCCCGGCCCTCCCACGACGGCGGCCCGGGGCGGTGGGTGCCCCGGGCCGTCGTTCGCGTGCTTTTTCCGCCTCCGGCGGTGACCCGGCGGGCCCCTTCGCGGTTACCGCTGTGGACGTGACGGAACCGGAGGAGGAGCGGAGCATGACGGTCGTCGGTGTGGGCGGGGGTTCGGTGACGGTGGCGAGACCCGGACGGCGGGCCATGATGCGGGCGCTGCTGGGGGTGGGCGCGGTCGCCGCCGTCACCCCGCTGCTCGTCGCCTCGCGGGGCTTCCGCGACGTGAACCCCGGGCCGGGGTTCGACGAGATGTACCGGGGCCGGCACATCAAGGGCATGCCGACGCGCAGCGGCCGCTCGGCCGACGCGTCGTGGCAGGTCACCGTCGACGGACGGCCGCTGCACCTGATGCGGCGCGCCGACGGCACCTGGCTGAGCATGGTCGACCACTACCGCTCGTACGACACCCCGCTGGAGGCCGCCCGCGCCGCCGTCGACGAACTCAGCCCGGGGGAACAGCTCAAGGAACGCTCGGGGGGACACCATGGCCTACACCCGTAAGGACGTCACCACCCTCACCGCCGCCGAACGGGCCCGTTTCGTCAAGGCGCTCCTGGAGATCAAACGCCGGGGCCAGTACGACGAGTTCGTGCGCATGCACATCGACTTCTACGTCTCCGACGGCGAGGACGGACTGCGGACGGCCCACATGGCGCCCTCCTTCCTCCCCTGGCACCGGCGCTTCCTCCTCGACCTGGAGCGGGCGCTGCGCAAGGTCGACGACTCGGTGACCGTGCCCTACTGGGACTGGACGCGCGCCCGCAGCGCCAAGTCGGCGCCCTGGACGGCGGATCTGCTCGGCGGCAACGGCCGCCCCGGCGACCGCCAGGTGACCACAGGACCCTTCGCCCACGCCACCGGCAACTGGACGCTGCGCGAGAACATCACCGACGAGGACTTCCTCACCCGCGACCTCGGCCGCGCCCGCGACCCCATCGAACTGCCCACCAAGGACGAGCTGGAGTGGGCGATGTCGGACCCCGTCTACGACACCTCGCCCTGGGACTCCACGGTCACCAAGGGGTTCCGCAACAAGCTGGAGGGGTGGGGGACCGGACGGGGCAGCGTCTCCTGGCGCAACCACAACCGCGTCCACCGCTGGGTCGGCGGGGTGATGCTGGGCGGGGCCTCGGTCAACGACCCGGTGTTCTGGCTGCACCACGCCTTCGTCGACCTGTGCTGGTACCGGTGGCAGAAGCGGCACGCTCAGCACCGGTATCTCCCGGCACGGCAACCGGAGTTGGGCGACCGGCAGCGGGGGCGGGTGGTGGCGCGGACGGAGCAACTGCCGCCCTGGGACGTGACGCCGGACCAGTTGGAGGACGTCAGCGCCATCTACCGGTACGCGTAGGGGAGTTGGGGACACGGGAAAGCCCCGGCGCTCGGAGTGCCGGGGCTTTCCCGCGCAGGTGCGGGAGGTGACGGAACGTCAGCTGCCGTAACCGCCGTAGCCACCGCCGTGCTTCGGGCCGCCGTGGCCGTCGTTCACGCAGGTGTTGCCGAAGGCCGGGTTCAGCAGGCCGATCACGTTCACGGTGTTGCCGCACAGGTTCACCGGGACGTTGACGGGGACCTGGATGACGTTGCCGGACAGCACGCCGGGCGAACCGACAGCGGCGCCCTGCGCACCCGCGTCCGCCATGGCCAGACCGGCGCCGCCGACCACCACGGCGGACGTGCTGAGCACGACGGCCGCGGTCTTCGCGATGCGAGACATCACGTTCTCCTCACTGACATCGGTACGTACGACGGCAGGTTTCGCCGACCGCACTCCCCGTTAACGTCAGCGGCGCGAACGGGTCACGGCGCGTCCGGGTGGATCACCCGAGTGACGAACTCCGCCAGCGTCGCGACCGACTCCAGGCTGTCCAGGCTGAGATCCAGATCGGCGACGTCCACGCCGTAGCGCTTCTTGACCGAGGCGAGCAGGGTGACACCGGCGAGGGAGGTCAACGCGATCTGAGGACCGAAGAGTTCGGTGTCGGCGGGGAGGGCGGCGAGGTAGGCCGGGTCGAGGTGGGTGGCCTCGGCGAGCAGGGTGCGGATCTCTTGTTCGATGGGGGCGGTCATGCCGTCTCTCTGATGTGCAGGTAGGCGGGGGGCTGGGGGAGATCCCCGCTGAGGGAACGGGTGAGCACGGGCGGCTCAGTGCCGTCTGCGCGGCGCAGGCCAGCCTGCCGCAGCAGGATCCGCATCTCCAGGTTGGCGTCCGTCGGGCGCAGGGTGACGGAGAAGGTGTGGACGCCGTTGTCGCGGGCCTCTTCCATGAGGCGGAACAGGAACGCCGCCGCCGCGCCCCGGCCGGCGACCCGGCAGGAGAGGGCGAGGAGAGGGACCGACCAGATGTCCGGGGACGAGTGGTCGACCAGGGCCGCGCCGATGATGCCGTAGTCGCCGAAGCGGTCGGACATACGGGCGGTGTGGAGGGTGCTCCCGGGGCGCGCGAGCAGGGCGCGGAGTGTGTCCGGGGTGAGGCCCGAGGAGTTCAACCGGTGGGTGCGGGCGGCGAGTTCGAGGGCGCGCGGGACGTCGTCCGAGGTCGCCGGGCCGATCGTCAGGCGCATGTCGCACCAGGCCAGGAACTCCTCGCGGGTGCCCTCGAAGCGTTCGCCCTCGGCGCGGCGGACGGCCTCCGTGCGGTAGCGGCCGACGCGGGCGCGGGACTCCGGGGTGACCTCCTTGCCCTCGAACTCCGCGAGCAGGAGCGGGAGTTGGCCGGGGTCGAGGGTGGTCACGCCGGGCAGCAGCGCCGCCACCTCGGCGCGTTCGTAGGGGGAGTCGTCGACGAGGAGGAGCGAGTCCGTCGAGATACCGAGTTCGTCCGCGATGCGGCGCAGGGACTCGCTCTTGTCCTGCCAGGAGACCTGCGGCGCGAGGAAACGGGCGTGGACCTCCGGGAGGCGGTCCGCGAGGCGGTCCAGGACGGCCGGCGCGCTGCGGCTCGCGATGCTGCTGAGGACGCCGTGCGCGGTGAGGGTGTCGATCGCGGCGAGCATCCGCGGGCGGGGGGTGGGGAGTTCGTCGGTCGCGGTCTCCACGGCGACGTCGTCCCACAGGGTGCCGTCGAGGTCCCAGACGACGCACTTGACGTGGCCGTAGGCGGTCATCGGGCGGCCTTCTCGGGGGCGGGCAGGCGGAGTTTCATCGTCAGGCTCGTCGGGTCGAAGCCGAACTGGCGGTAGACCGTGCGCATCGGGACGTTGCCGACGTGGACCCGGCCGGTGACCTCCTTGATGCCGTTCGCCGCGCAGAACTCCAGGCCGGCGGTGAGGAGGAGTTCGGCGACGTCGGCCCGGTTGTCGAGCGGGGAGACCGCGAGGGAGCGGAAGTTGGCGTAGCGGTCGCCGGTCATCGCGTTGGTGTTGATGCTGATCCAGCACCAGCCGACGGGGGCGCCGTCCGGGGCCGACGCGACGATCATGCCCTCCCTGTTCTTCTCCATCGCCCGGCCGAGGCGGGCCGACCAGACCGCCGGGTCGTCGATGGCGTCCTCGCCGAAGGAGACGCGGGCGATCTCGGCCTCGAACTCGCCGATCGCGGGGAGGTCGGGTTCGGTGGCCTGGCGGGTGAGGTAGGGGGCGGCGCGGTGGGTGAGGGCGGCGCGGGCTTCGGGGGTGGGGGGGTGCCAACCGGGGGTGGGGGAGTTGGCGGGAGTTGAGGCCGGGGCCGGGGCAACGGGGGCCGTGGGGGCGGGCGTTGTTGCCGTCGCCGTTTCCGCCGTTTTCGTTGTCTCCGGGACCAACTGGCCCGGTCGGAAGGGGCCCTTGCCGCAGTGGGGGCAGCCTTCGGACTTGAGGGCGGCGATGGAGGGCCAGCGGGCGCCGGGGCCGACCTCGACGTGGGTGCCGCAGGCCACGCACTCGTAGCGGCGGGCGCGGGTGCGCTTGTCGCCGGTGTAGAGGGGGCCCTCGAAGTCGCCGGTGTGGGTGGGGGCGGTGGCGCTGGTCGTCAGGAGGTGCTGGAAGAAGCCGACGCCGCCGAGGATGCCGCTGCCCTCGTACTCGTTGAAGTTGCGGATGTGGCCGTGGGTGACGAGACCGAGGTCCAGGATCTCGCGCTGGACCGCCAGCATGTCGTCCGGGCTCTTGCCGCCGAAGGAGAAGAAGACGCTGTGCGCGGCGCCGGGGCGCAGCCCCTCGACCGCGCGGGAGAGGAAGAGGCGGGCGCCCTCGGGGGTGTACGGCGGGTCGGTCATGGCCGCGTCGAACCGGCCCCGCAACTGCTCCGGGAGCGGCGCGCGCAGGTCGTGCTCGACCGTCTCGACGCGCGTCCCGAGACCGGCGGCGACCTTCTGGACGTAGCCGAGGATGTCGGGGGAGATGTCGACGACGGTGACCCGCTCGACGATCGGCGCGCCCAGGACGTCGCCGACGACCGCGACCGCGAGGGAGATCAGGTCGTCGTCGCCGATCAGCAGCAGCGAGCCGCCGGGCAGGACGCCGGCGGTGAGCAGGGCGAGGACGCGGCGGACCTTGGTCTCGGGGGTGCAGTGGGACTGGTCGATCGCGAGGTCGGCGGCGGGGCCGTCGGCCATCAGGGCGCGCAGCCGGTGCACGGCCTCGTCGAGGACGTCGGGGATGACCAGCTCGCGGCCGTCGCACGTCGTGCAGGTGGCGTTCAGCGCGAGGTCCATGCCCAGCTCGGCGAGGAGGGCGCGGCCGGCCGGGGTCAGCCGGGAGGGGCGCTCCTTGGTGACCAGGTCGCGGCGGCGCAGCTCGTTGCCGACGGCGGCGACGATCGGGACCGGGAGGCTGGTGGCCCGGCTCAGTTCCTTCGTCGACGCCGGTTCCAGGCGGCGCAGCGCCCGCAGGACCGAGCGCACCCCGGGCGGGCCCTCCTGGAGGCGGACCGCGGCGGCGACTTCGCTGAGCACTCGATCGGCGGCCGTACTCACAAGGGGGCTCCAGGGAGGAGGAGGGTTTCGGACGGAGTACGTCCAGTGTAAGGGACGGGAGTTCGGCGTATGCGGGGCATTAGCGGGCGCTATTCGCCGGTGAATTCCGCGTGCCGCGCACCGGAATCGCTTGATCGTTTATCCGGGGGGAATTCCATAAAGTCGAGCCGTGGCCGTCCTGCCGGTTTCTTGACGAACTGCACCGCAGGGCGGTAGGGGGCGGCTGATGCTACGCTGGAGTCAACGAGCGCCAGTGACTGGCCTCGCGACCTTACCTGTTCGGCCGCGCGGACCAGCGCAGAACCAAGCGAAAGGAGACGGGGAAGTGGCCCCGGTCACGCTCCCCGGTTCCCCATGACGAACGCCGTAAGCCTTGCCACCGAGGGTATAAACGTCGACGACTTGTGCTCGTACGCCGTCGACGTATGGGTGAGCGACAACAGTATTCTGACGGACGAGGAACGCCTTCTCCAGGTGCTCCGCACCGCCGCCGAAAAGGGAAACGCCAAGGTCCTCGGCGAGGCGTCCCACGTATTCCCCAACGGCGCGGTCACCGCGATTCTCCTCCTTTCGGCCTCGCACCTCAGCATCCACACCTGGCCGGAGTTCAACCTCGCGAACGTCGACCTGCTCGCGTACGGGCGGCTCAACGGTGAGCGGATGATGGAGAGCGTGGAACTGGGGCTCGCGCCCACGCGGATCAATGTGACGCGGATGCTGCGCGCGGTGAACTGAACGTCGTCCGCGGGATTCTCGACTCGGGGGGCGTGGTGGAGTTCCGTCAGTTGGTGACGTTCCGGAAAGTCGCGGGGCTGCTCAGCTTCACGCGGGCCGCCGAAGAGCTCAACTACGCCCAGTCCAGCGTGACATCGCAGATCCGGGCGCTGGAGACGTCGCTCGGGGTGGAACTCTTCGACCGGCTCGGCGGGCGGATCAGGCTGACGCCCGCCGGGGAGAAACTGGTCCGGCACGCCGAACGGATCCTGGAGTCGGTCGAGGCCGCGCGGGCCGACGTCACGGGCGGCCCGGCCGCGACCCTCGTCGTCGGCACGATGGAGAGCATCACCTCGTACCGCATGCCGCCCCTGCTGGAGTTCCTGCACCACCGCCACCCCGGGCTGCGGCTCGCGCTGCGGCCCAGCCTGTGCGCCGAGACCCGGCAGGCGCTGCGGCAGGGCACGTACGACGTCGGTTTCCTCATGGAGCGGGAGACCGAGCACCCGGGGCTTGAGACGGTCGTCCTCACCGAGGAGCCGCTGGTCCTCGTCGGCGCCCCCGGGCACGCCCTCGCGGGTGAACGGACGCTGACGCTCGACGAGTTGAGGGCGGTGCCGGTGCTCGCGACGGAGGCCGGGTGCGCGTACCGGGACCTCTTCGAGGAACAACTCGGCGGTGAGTTCCTGGAATTCGGGACCATCGAGGCCATCAAACGGAGCGTCGGTTCGGGGCTCGGGATCGCGCTGCTGCCCGAGGTGACCGTCGCCGAGGAACTGGCGCGCGGCGACATGGTCGTCCTGCCGTGGCGCCCCTCGTTCACCGTCCACACCCAACTCGCCTGGCGCAGCGGGCGGTTGCTCCCGGCGGAGGTGCGGCTGTTCGTCGACGAGGCCGTGCGGCTCATGCGCGCCGCAGGTTGACGCCGAGGGTCGCGGCGGCGATCAGCGGGACGCCGAGCGCCTGGAGCCAGGTGATGTGGTGGCCGTACACCGCCCAGTCGCACAGCAGCGCCGCCACCGGGTAGACGAACGCCAGCACCGCGATCTTCGACGTCGGCAGCTTCTGGTACGCCGCGTACATCAGGACGTACATCACGCCGGTGTGCAGCACCCCGAGGCCGATCAACCAGGCCCAGCCGGCGCCGAGTTCCGCGCTCTCGGTGAGCGGGGCGAAGGGGAGCAGCAGCGGGATGCCCAGGGTGACCTGGACCAGGGCGACGAGGTGCGGGCGGACGCCGGTCACGCGCTTCGTGACGACCGTCGACAGGCCGTAGAAGAGCGCCGCGAGCAGCGCGTACCCCATGCCCGTCAGGCCCGTCACGTCCAGGTCCGAGACGCCGGCGACCAGGATCAGGCCCGTGAACGCGACCGCCAGCCAGCCGGCCTTGCGGGCCGTCACGCGTTCCCTGAACAGGGCCGCGCCCAGCAGGACCACGATGAACGGCTGAGTGTGGTACACGACCGTCGCCACCGAGATCGACGTCCGCTCGTACGACTCGAAGAGGAACGTCCAGTTGAACACGGTGAACACGCCGCCGAGCGCGGTGAGTCCCAACGTCCGTGCCGTGAAACCGTGTTGTCCGAAGTAGCCGCGGGCCAGGCAGTACAGTGCCAGGAACACGGCGCCGAACACGCACCGGTAGAACACCACCGTGAACGGGGAAGCGCCGGACTCGACCACGAACACGCCGATCGTGCCGGACAGCAGCATGGCGGCGGTGAGCTGGAGGGCGCCGCGCTTTTCCTGACGAGGGGTGGGGGCGGGCGCCGGGGCGAGGGAGGCGGGGGTGGTCCGGGTCGATGTGGTCATGGGGCGAAGCTACGAGGGGGGTGGGGGCAGGGGCCATCGGTTGCTGGGCAAGGAAACCGATGGGGTCATCGGCTGGGGCTATGGGGGTGCGGCGCGGTCAGGTTCCGCTGGGTGGTGCACCGGCGGCGGTGAGCAGCCCACGCCGTGGCCGGGAGGATAGGTCGGTCGGCGCGACTGTCCCGCGAACGGGGTGGCGTCCCGCCGGTTGGTGTAGAGGTTCGAGGCGTCGGAATGTGCAGGCCATCGCCACATCGGCGCGGTTCGGGACCGCGCCCGTCCGAACGCTGCGATCGCCGGCTCGGCCGAAGTCCGCGCCGCTGCGTGAGCCGGTCGGCGCGGCGGGGCCGCCTTCTCCGGCGAACTCGTGCTTCCCTTCGGGCGGCGGTGCGTCGCAGCGGGGCGCCGCCGGCGGTGGCGTCGGGGTGTGGTGCCAGCCGGTTCGGGTAGGCGAGTACCCGGTGGGCTATTGGGCCCCCTAAAAGCCCGGCGCAGTTTTGTGCAGTTGTCGCTGCATCAAGTTGCAGCGGAGATCCTTGCGCCCCCGGTGATCGCTCTGGAAATATTCAGGACGTCAGAAGCCGCGGTCCGGGGGGGAAATATGGACTACTCGATATTGGTGCCGTTCTTGCCGCGCCGGGTGGAGCAGGTGCTTCCCTTCGCCGCGCTGGTGGAATGGACGGGGGCGGCGCGGCTCTGGCAGGGGCAGAGTTTGTTGATGGAGCCGTTTCAGACGTTTTCCGGGGCAGCGGGGGCGGGATTCAGGGTGCCTACCGGGCTCGGGGTGACGTTGATGCCGCTGAGGCATCCGTTCGAGGCGGCGCACAAGGTGAAGACGTTGGCGATGGCGACCGGCAAGGAAGTCGTCGCGGGGTTCGGACCCGGTGCGAAAACGTTTCAGCAGAGTCTGCTGGGCGCCCCGTACCGCAGTCAGCTCACCGCGGTCCGGGAGTACCTGACGGTCGTCCGGGGCCTGCTCAGCGGCGAACCGGTCGACTTCGACGGGGAGTACTACACCTGCCACGCGGGCATGGGCCCGGCGATGTCGGCGCCGGTACGGCTCGGCCTCGGTGTGCTGCGGCCCGGCATGGCCCGCCTCGCCGGCGAGGTCGCCGACGTCGCCGTCACCTGGCTCACCCCGGCCGCGTACCTGGACGGTGTCGTCCACCCGGCGATGCGGGAGGGCGCGCGGGACGCCGGGCGGGCGGTGCCGCGGACCACCGCGATGGTGCCGGTGGCGCTCGAACGCCCCGACCGTGACGTGTCCGACTTCGTGCTGGCCAGTAATTCCGCGCACATGCAGGCACCGCACTACATCGACATGCTCGGAAAAGCGGGCATCGAATTCGCCGATCTCGATCAGCGGGCCGCGGCCCGGCGCATGGCGGATTCCGGCGCTTTTCTGTTCGGGAACATCGACCAGATCGTCAAGGGACTCGATGAATACCGTGCCGTCGGGGTCGACGAAATCGTATTGAATCTCACGGGCGTGTGCCGACTTTATGGCGTGAACGCCGCAATGGACGACTTGAAGCAGATTCTCGCTGCTGTGGGCGTGGATCGGAGGGAAACCGGTGAATGAGGAATTGATCGCCCGAGTGGGGAGCCACCTGCGCTCCTGGGTCACCGGCCATCCGATGGCCCCTGCCACCCCCGGCACCCAGAACGCCGGCACCACCACCGTCGTCCTTGAGGACCCCGCCCACCTCCCCACCCTCCTCGCCTCCGACACCGTCGGCCCCCACACCCTCCTCCTCGCCCCCGACACCCCCACCCACCGCGACGACGCCTCCGGCGCCACCGTCGTCGGCTACGACGGCTCCCTGACCGGCGCCGAGGGCGACGCCTCCGTCGACGACACCCTGTTCCTGCAGATCCAGGACTACGGCGTCAGCCCGTACATGTCGCTGCTCGGCACGACGCTCGTCCGTGTCGCCGGCGCCACCGACTTCGAGCTGTTCCTCGCGGACGCCGACGCCGCGAGGGCGGACGGCACGTTCGCCTCCTTCGCCGTCAGCCCCGCGGTCCAGCTCGCCGACCTGGCCGCGCTCGGCGCGAACGTCCCCGGCGACGGACCGGGCACCCGGCTCCACGTGGCCGACGACGGAGCCGTCTCCGTCTCCCCGCAGGGCCTGCGCCTCGGCACCGCCGGCGACTCGGCCGCCACCCTGCACGAGCGGTGGCTGAGCCTGAACGCGGCGAGTGAGGTCCCCGGCGCGGTACCGCTCGGCGCGGCCGTCCCGGAGGAGCTGCGCGCACCCGCCGTCCGCACCCGGCCCTGGCTCGCCCGCTACCTGGCGACGCTGGACCTGCTGCGCGACCTCCAGACGCGCGGCATCACCGAGCCCCGGGTCTCGGGCTTCGGCCACCGTCTCGTCGCCGGTCTCGACCAGGCTGTCGAGCCGCTGGACGACAACCCGGGCGCCCCGCTCCTGTGCTGGACCGCCGACCAGGCGTACGCCAGGCCCGCCGGTGACACCCGTACCTTCCAGCTCGGCCGCCGCGCGGCGGAGATCACGGAGCTGCTGCTGGTCCTCGGCAGCGCGGAGGCGGCGGCGGAGCACGTGGACCGGGCGTCCGTCGAGCGTGTCCTCGCGTTCTTCGCCGGCAAGGGAGCCCCGCTCCCGGTGCTGGAGGCGACGGCATGACGACGACCCACGCCCCGGCGGTCCCGGGCCTGGCCGCCGATGTCCTCGCCGCCCACGGCGACCGCGTCACCCTCCACGACCTCTACGACGAAGCCGGCGCGCCCGTCTACCACGACCTCGCCGCCACCGACACCTCCGAGATCAGGGAACTCCTGCGGGCGACCCGCGCGCTCCCCGGCCCCGTCCTCGAACTGGCCGCCGGATCGGGCCGGTTGACGCTCCCCCTGCTCGCCCTGGGCCGGCCCGTCACCGCCCTGGAGCTGAAGGAGAGCATGGTGGCCCTGCTGCGGCAGCGGCTCGCCGAGGCCCCGGCGGGCATCGGCGAACGCTGCACCGTGGTCCAGGGAGACATGTCCGCCTTCGACCTCGGCGCCACCTACGGTGCCGTCGTCCTCGGCACCACCTCCGTCTCCCTCCTCGACGCCGAGGCCCGCACCGGCCTCTACGCCTCGGTCCGCGCCCACCTCGCCCCCGGCGGCAGGTTCCTGCTCTCCACGGTCGACGTGACCGCCGGCGACGACGACCTGGACGTCGAGGCCGTGGGCGCGAGCGGCCGGCGCTACCGGATGATCGAGCACTGGCGGGCGGGCCAGGAGGTCCGCAGGGTCACGATCCTGGCCCCGGAGCGCGAGATCCCGCAGGACGGTCCCGTCCCGGTGTTCACCACCGCGATCCGGGTCCTGCCGCCCGACGACCTCACCCGGGAACTGGCCGGCGCCGGACTGCGCGTCGTCGCCCGCCACGCCCTGCCCGCCGCCTCCGCCCGCCACACCGGAGTCCTGCTCGAAGCGGAGGCCGACCGATGACCGGCGCCCTGTGGCCCTCCCTGCTCGAACCCCGCCTGCACGGGTCCGACGACCTGTGCGCGGTGGCGGCGGACGGCGTCCGTATCCGCTTCCAGGACGGCCGTGAACTGCTCTGCGGCGCCAGCGGGCTGTGGAACGCGAACCTCGGCTACGGCAACGAGGCCATCGCCCGCGCCTGCGCGGACGCCCTGCGCGATGCCTCCTACCTGTCGGTGTTCCGCTACGAGAACGTGTACGCCCGACGCGCCGCCCAGGCACTCGTCGAGGTCGCGGGCCCGGAGCACTACGGCCGGGTGATCTTCTCGACCTCCGGCGGCGCCGCCAACGACCTCGTGATGAAGTTCGCCCGCCACCACCACGCCCTGCGCGGTGACGGCGCCCGCAAACTCGTCGTCGGCCTGCGCGACAGCTACCACGGCCTGACCTTCGGCGGCTTCGCCCTCACCGGCGAACAACTCGGCCAGTCCGTCTACGGCGTCGACCAGCGCCTCGTGCGGCACGTCAGCGCCAACGCGGCCGACGAGGTCACCCGGCTCATGGACCAGCAGGGCAGCCGCGTCGCGGCCGTCGTCGTGGAACCCGTCCTCGGCAGCGGGGCCGTGCCCCTGACCCCCGAATACGTCCGCACGCTCCTCGACCTGCGCGACCGGCACGGCTTCCTGCTCGTCGCCGACGAGGTCGCCACCGGCTTCGGCCGCACCGGGGACTTCTTCGCCTCCCAGCGCTGGCCGGCCCCGCCGGACCTGCTGATCACGTCGAAGGGGCTGACCAACGGCACCCAGGCCGCGGCGGCCGTCCTGCTGCCCAGCGCGCTCGCGGAACCCTTCGACGCGGCCGGCGACGTCTTCGTCCACGGCGAGACCCAGGCCGGAACGCCCGTCACCTGCGCGGCGATCCTCGCCACCGTCGAGGAGATGCGCCGGCTCGACGCGGTCGCCGCCGCGCGCCGCCTGTCGGCCCTGCTCGATACAGCGCTGGCCGACCTGGTCGCCACCGAACCCCTGGTCTCGGGCACCACCGGCCTCGGCTGCTTCCGCTCGATCCGGCTGCGCACGCCGGACGGCGAACCGCTCCCGCAGCGCGAGGTCCCGCGGGTCGTCGCCGCGATCCGCGACGCCGGCGCGGTGGTCCACCCCAGCGTCAACGGGGTGCAGATCCTGCCCGCGCTGATCTACACGGACGCCGACCTCGCCGAACTCCTGGAGTGCGTGCGAGCCGGGGTGCGCGCCGGGATCGGGGTGGCCTGATGGACCCGGTGTGGAACCTGAGCGGCCGCCGCGCCACCCAGGTCGCGTACGGGATCGGCGGGCTGGCCAAGTGGCTGCCCCGCCACCCGGGACGGACCCTGACCCTGCTCGCCGACCCGGCGGTCGCCGACTCCGAGGCCGTGGACCAGCTGTCCGCGTGCGCGGTGTGGGCGGGCCGCACGGTGGAGCGGCTGGTCCCGGACGGCCCCGGCACGCTGGAGAGCGTGACGGCGCTCGCCGAGCGGCTGCACGGCAGCGACGTCGTCCTCGCGGTCGGCGGCGGCACCCTCATCGACCAGGTCAAACTGGCCGTCCTGATGAGCGCCGCCCCCGTCGTGCGGGAACGGCTGGCGGTACGGCAGCGCAGCGGACTCGTGCTGCTGCCGGCCGAGGCGGAGCCCGCGATCCCGCTGGTCACCGTGCCGACCACCGTCGGCACCGGCAGCGAGCTGAGCGGCGGCATGTGCCTCGCCGGACCGCACGGCAAACGCCTGGTGCTCGGCAACGGGCTCCAGCCGGACGTCGCCGTCCTCGACCCGGTCGCCACCCGGACCCTGCCCGTCGAACTCCTCGCGGAAGGCGTCCTGGAGGTCTTCTTCCGGGTGGCCGGCATGTACGTCGGGGACCCGCGGGACCTTCCCTCGGAGGACGCCTTCGCCCTGACGCTCGTCGAGCGGCTGACCGCCCTGGGCGCCGAACTGGCGGCCGTGCGGGACGCGGACGGCGCCCCCGGCGACGCGCTGCGCCTGGAGATCGCCAAGCTCAGCGGGGTGAGCCACGGCCCGTGGTTCAACCTCGGCCGCGACCCGTGCGCCTGCAAGGGCTGGTACCTGGCCAACGAGCTGTCCACCGGGCTCGGCCTGCGCAAGATGACGGCCGCCGCCGCGCTGCTGGCGCCCCTGTGGCGGCGGATCGCGGAAGGCGACGCCCGCTGGGGCAGCGCCCGCCGCCTGCGCCGGCTCTGGCAGACCGTCACCTCGGCCCACCGGCCGGCCCTGCCCGCCGACCCCGTCGAGGGCGTCACCGCCCTGCTGGACGCCTGGCGGATCGAGCGCGGCACCGACGCGAGCGAGGAACGCACGGAGCTGATCGCCCGCGCCACCACGCGCGCGTGGGGAGACGGACTGCCCACCCTGGGCGCCCTCACCCTCGCCGACGTCCGGCAGGTGCTGGCGGAGGCCACCGGACAGCGGGCCTAGCCGTCGGCAGGCCGCATCACAGACTTCCGCCGGAATCCACCGGCGGACGGCACAACACACAGAAGGGGGGAACCACCATGCAGACCACCACCAGCGCACCGCTGGAGCTGGCTCTCCAGGAGCTGGACCAGCAGCTGGACATGCAGGAGCTGGAGGCGCTCGACGCCCCGGACTTCAGCTGGAGCGCGGCGCTCAGCGCCGTCGGCGGCCTGAGCGCGGGAGGCGTCATCTCGTACGTCTCCATCGTCACCCTGGCCACCTGATCCGCTCACCGCGGCGGACACCCGAGACGAACCCCGAAGGAGGTGAAAGAAATGAAGGAGACCAACCCCGCTCTGGAGCTGGCCATGCAGGAGCTGGCCATGGAGGAGCTTGAGGGCATGGAGGCGCCCGACTGGTGGGACAGCTTCCTCGCCAGCGCCGCCATCTCGGCCGGCGTCAGCACCGCCTACAGCACCATCGCCGTCACCTCGGTCATCGCGACCTGACCGGTCCGGTGATCAACGGCAAACGCCCTGTTCCGGATGCCGGCCATTGGCATCCGGAACAGGGCCGCACCGATGAATATACGTGCGGCCCCGGGCCGCAGAGGAGAGATACCCGATGCCTCAAGCATCTTCTCGCGGCCTCGTCTGGTTCCTCGTGACCTTCGGGCTCGTCGTCTCCGTGGCCGCCCCCGGCGTCGTCTACGCCCTCACCCAGGGCCCGGCCCGCACCAGAGGGCTGCTCATCTGCCTCGGGGTGGAACTCGCGCTCGTCGTCTGCGCCGGCCTGTACCTGCGGGCCAGGGGGAGGGCCGAGGTGTGAGCGACGCCGTCGAGATCACGGGACTCACCAAGCGCTACGGCGACCACACCGCCGTCGAGGACGTCACCTTCTCGGTCAGGGCGGGCCGGGTCGTGGGCCTCCTCGGGCGCAACGGGGCCGGGAAGACGACCACCCTGCGGATGCTGCTCGGCCTCGCGCGCCCGACCTCGGGCAGCGCCACCCTCTTCGGCCACCCCTACGCGCGCCTGCCCCGCGCCGCGCACCGGGTGGGCGTCAGCATCGACGGCATCGGCCCCACCGGCGCCGGCTCGGGCCGCGCCGACCTGCGGATCTGGGCGAAGACCCTCGGCCTGCCCCGCACCCGGGTGGACGACGTCCTCGAACAGGTCGGCCTCGCCGGGGACGCCCACCGCAAGCTGGGCGACTACTCGCAGGGCATGCGGCAGCGGCACGCCCTGGCGACCGCGCTGCTCGCCGACCCCGAACTCCTCGTCCTCGACGAACCCGCCAACGGCCTCGACCCCGACGGCATCCGCTGGCTGCGTGAACTCCTGCGCGCCCTCGCCGACGAGGGCCGCACCGTGCTGGTCTCCAGCCACATCCTCGCGGAGGTCGAGCAGATGGCCGACGACATCGTCATCCTCCAGAAGACCCTGCGCTACAGCGGCACGGCCGCCGAGCTGACCCAGGGCGGCGCCGTCAGCCTGGAGAGCCGCTTCTTCGACCTGGTGGGCCCCGCCGCGAAGGAGAACGCCCATGCGTGACCTCATCGTGGCCGAGTGGCGCAAGATCTGGACCGGGCGCGCCTGGTGGGCCGTGTCCGCCGCCGCCCTGCTGATGTGCGTGATGGCCGACGCCGGGATGCTCCAGCAGGAGCTGGCCAAGACCCCGCGGCCCGACAGCACGCGCGAGATCACCTCCACCCTGGTCCAGGGCTGGTTCATGGTCGAACTCGCCGCCGCCGTCGTCGCGATGCTCGCCGTGACCCGCGAGTTCGGCAACGGCGCCATCAGCCGCTCCGTCCTGCTCAGCGGCGGCCGGGGCCGGCTGGTCGCGGCCAAGCTGACCGCCGCCGCCTGCTGCGGCGCGGCGTTCGCGCTGGTCGCCGGCGCCCTGGCCGCCGTCAGCCCGTGGCTGTTCATGGCCGGGCGCGAGCAGCGGCCCGAGTGGACCATGACGACCACGTGGACGCTGCTCGGGGTGATGCTCGTCGTCGTGACGGGCGCCCTGTGGGGCGCGCTGCTCGGGCTGCTGATCCGGCAGCAGGTCGCCGCGATCCTCGTCCTGCTGATCAGCACCTGGCTGGTCGGCGAGGGGCTGCTGCGGCTGGTCCCGGCCGTCGGGAGGTTCACCATCGACGAGGCGATGGCCTCCGTCTACCGGGGCGGCAACGAGCACCTGCTGCCGATCCCGTGGGCCCTGCTGGTCCTCGCCGCGTGGCTCGCCGCCGGCACCGTCGCCGCGCGGGCGCTGTTCCTGCGCCGGGACCTGCCGTGAGACCGACCCTGACCCGGCCGGCGGCCGACCAGCCGCCGGCGCCGCTCCCGCAGCGCCCGCGCCTCGCGGCGGACGTCCGCGTCCACGAGCCCGCCGAGGACGGCGCCCCCTGGCTCGTCCAGTCCGGCGAGCGGCGCTACCTGCGGGTGACCGCCGGCATGGCGAGGCTCCTCAGCCTCACCGACGGCACCCGCGACCCCGGGGAGCTGGCGCGGGAACTCGGCGCGCCCTGGACGGCCGAGCTGGTGGCCGAGGGCCTGCTGCGCGCCCAGCGCACCGAACTCCTGGAGGACGCGGGGCGCCCGGCGCGCCGGGACCGCCGCGTCACCTTCGTGCCGCCGCTCACCGTCCAGTTCACCCTGGTCCGCCCCGAGCGGATGCTGAACCGGTTCCGCCCGCTGACCGCCCGCCTCGCGCACCGGGGCTGGGCGGTCACGGCCGCCGTCCTCGCCGCGCTCGGCGTGCTGAGCCTCGCCGTGCAGGCACCGGCGGCCTGGGGGGCGCTGGCCGAGCCGGTCTCCGCGCCCGCGCTGCTCGCGCTGCTGGTCGTCACGTACTGCGGCACCATGCTGCACGAGTTCGCGCACGGCCTGGTGCTGAGCCACTACGGCGGCCGGCCCAGCCGGATGGGCTTCATGTTCTTCTACCTGACGCCCGCGTTCTTCTGCGACGTGTCCGACGGCTGGCGGCTGCCGAAGAACCGCCAGCGGGTCCGCGTCGCGCTCGCCGGGATCGCCACCCAGACCCTCCTCGCCGGGCTCGCCGGCGTCGGCTCGCTCGTCGTCGCGGCCACCGGCGGCAGCCCCGGGCTGCGGGACTTCCTCCTGCTGCTCACGGTGACCAACTACGTCTCCGGGTTCTTCAACGCCGTCCCGTTCGTCAAGCTCGACGGCTACCTCGCGCTCATGAGCCACCTCGACATCTCCCACCTGCGCGACCGGTCCATGACGGACGCCCGGCGGCTCGTCGCCCGGCTGCTGTTCGGCGGGCGCTACGAACGCGCGCTGCCCGGCGTGGAGTGGGCGCCGCTGTTCGGGCTCGCCTGCATGCTGTTCCCGCTGTACGTCGTCAGCATGGCCTTCACGCTGTGGGGCTCGGTCCTCGAAAGCACCGGGCTGGTGGGGGCCGTCGTCGTCTCCGTCGCGCTCGGGTACCTGTCGCTGCGCGTGTACGCCGGTGCCCGCAGGCTGGGCGCGGAGGCGCGCGACGCCGGGGCGTCCCGGGTGCGGCGGGCCGCCGTCTCCGCCGTGGGGGCCGTGGCCGTCGCGGGTGCCCTGTGGGGGATCTCCGTGCCGTACTCCGTCACCGGCGGCTTCGTCGCCGAGCGGGGGCGGACGGTGTTCGTGGCGACCGGCACCACCGACCTCGACGCCGTCGCGGCTGGCGCCCGGGTGCGGCTGCTGAGCGGCGGTGTCGTGCTCCAGAAGGAACTGGGCACGGCGACGGTCGGCTCCGCCGGACCCGTCGGACTGACGGCCCCGCTCTCCGCCCTCGCCCCCGTCAAGGGCCTCGACGCGGTGCGGGTGCCCGCCACCGGGATCGTCCTCGACGGCACCGGGGCCGCGCCGGGCACCACCGGGCAGGCCGTGGTGGACGCGGGCGAACGCCGGCTGGGCGACTGGCTCTACCTCAAGTACCTGGCGCCGTTCTGGCGCTGACCCCGTATCTCCTGAAGGCGGTTGAACCTGTCATGGACGCTTATCGGCGTGTGCTGTTCCTGGCGCCGGGCACACCCTTCTTCGACCGCGTCGCCGAGGGCGATGACGACGACTTCCGTGCCGAGACACCGGACGACTGGACGTCCCACACCGGGCCCGAGTGGACCATGCTCACCCCGCACGGGTACCGACTGCCGCTCCAGGGCTGGAAGATCCACGTGTCGGCGACGGCGGAGAACGCCTCCCGCGTCCTCGCCCGAGCCGCGCGGTGGCTGGTCGACCAGCGCATGGCGTTCAAGTTCATCCGCGGCCAGCAGGTCCTTCAGCGCCGCAACGGCAAGTACGGCGACCGGGGGGCCAGCGGCAAGTTCATCACCGTCTACCCCGAGGACGAGACCCGCCTCGCCCTCGCGCTGGAAGAGCTGGGCGACCTCCTCGACGGCGAGCAGGGCCCCTACATCCTCAGCGACCTGCGCTGGCGGTCCGGCCCGCTCTACGTGCGCTACGGCGGGTTCGTCGCGCGCACGATGAAGTCCGCGAAGGGGGAGACGGTGCCCTGCGTCGAGGACCCCGAGGGCCGGCTCGTGCCCGACGTGCGCGGGCCGTCGTTCCGGCCGCCGGAGTGGGTGAGCATCCCCGCCTGCCTGACCGAGGCCGTCGAGGCGCGCGGCGCGGGCACCCTGGACGACTTCCCCTACCGCGCCGAACAGGCCCTCCACTTCTCCAACGGCGGCGGCGTCTACCGCGCGACCGACCTGCGCACCGGGACGCCGGTCCTGCTGCGCGAGGCCCGGCCCTTCGCCGGGGTCGACACCCACGGGGAGGACGCGGTCGCACGGCTCCTGCGGGAGCGGGACTGTCTGCGCCGGCTCGCCGGGCTGCCCTGGGTGCCGGAACTCGTCGAGGCCCGCGTCGGGTACGAACACCACTTCCTCGTCCGGGAGTTCGTCGCGGGCGAGACCCTGGCCGTCCGCACCACCCGGGACAACCCGGCCTCGCCGGGCGCCGATCCGGCGCGGACCGCCGCGTACACCCGGTGGGCGGTCTCCGTGCTCGACCAGATCGAGCAGGGGGTGCGGGCCATGCACGAACGCGGGGTCGTCTTCGGTGACCTCCACCCCGGGAACGTCATGGTCCGGCCGGACGACACGATCGCGTTCATCGATCTGGAGACGGCCTCCACGGATCCCTCCGCTCGGCAGATCCATGCGGCGCCCGGTTTCGCCGCGCCGCCCACGCATCGGGGGCCCGCCATCGACCGGTACGCCCTCGGCTGCCTGCGGCTCGCCCTCTTCACGCCGCTGACGAATCTTCTGACGTGGGACGAGGGGAAGTTGGACCAGTTGATCGGGTTGGTGGAGGAGCGGTATCCGGTGCCGGGGGATTATGGGGCGCGGGTTCGGGCGGATCTGGGGGCGGGGGCCGAGGCCGGGCTGGAGGGGGTCGGCGGGAGCCGGGGGGTCGGTGAGTCGGGTGCTGTGGGCGAGGGTGCTGGCGAGTCGGCTGCTGTTGGCGGGGGGCTCGTGCCGGGTGGGGTGGGTGCTTCTGCGTCCGTGCCGGGGTCGGGTGCCGTGGACGAGGGTGCCGGCGAGGCGGGTGCCGTGAGCGGGGGCGTTGGTGTGGCTCTCGCCTCCGGCGAGCCGCGCACCCCGGACCCCGGCCCCGTCGGCCGGCGGGTTCTCGCGGACTCCGGCCCCGCCGTCACCGTCCGCCGCAGCAGCCTCTCCGCCCCCGACCCCGTCGCCGTCGGCCGAGGCATCCTCGCCACGGCCACGCCCCACCGTGAGGACCGGCTCTTCCCCGGGGACACGGCTCAGTTCATCCTGCGGGAGGGCGGGACGTGTCTCGCGTACGGGGCCGCCGGGGTGCTGTGGGCGCTCGGGGAGACGGGGACGGAGATCCCGGCGGCGCACGTCGACTGGCTGGAGGAGTCCGCGCGCCGGGTCACCGACCCGTCGCCGGGGCTCTACACCGGCACGTCGGGTGTCGCGTGCGTCCTCCAGAACCTCGGCCGGACGGACGCGGCGGCGGAGCTGCTGAAGGCGGCGTCGGCGGTGGACCCCGGGAACGACACCCTGCTGGACGGCCGCGCCGGGCTGGGCCTCGCCCACCTGCACATGGCCGGCGCCACCGGCGACGACGACGCCCTGAAGCAGGCCACGCTCCTCGCGGAACGGCTGACCGAGAACGCGTCCAGCCCGACCCGCCGGGGCGAGGCCGGTCTGCTGCGCGGCAGATCCGGCTGGGCCCTGCTCCTGCTGCGCCTGCACGCCCGCACCCCCGACACCGCCCTGCTCGACACGGCCCGCGACCTGCTCGACGCCGACCTGCGCGCCCTCGGCTGGACGGACGACGGCTGGGCGGACGGCGCCGTCGGCACGCGCCCCACCTTCGCGGCGGGCAGCGGCGGCACGGCCCTGGTCCTCAGGGAGTACCTGGACCGGCGTCCCGAACCGGGCTTCGCGCTGGCCTGCGACACCGTCCTGCGGACGGCCCTGGACTGCGTCCCCCACACCGGCGGGCTCTTCCACGGCTTCGCCGGCGTGCTCCTGACGGCGACCCGCCTGGCGGGCCCGGCCCACGCCGCCGAACTCGCCCGCCTCGCCACGACGGCCGGCCTCTACCAGGTCGTCCACGAGGGCCGGCCCGCGTTCCTCGGCCTGGAGAACGTCCGCCTGACGACGGACCTCGCGACCGGGGCGGCGGGAGTCCTGCTCGCGGGGCACGCGGCCGCGGGGGAGCTGGCGTTCCTGTGAAGCACGCTTCTGTGAGCGGCGTCTCCGTGATCTGCCCGGCCTACAACAGGTCCCGCGAGATCACCGCCACCATCGACTCCGTCCGCGCCCAGACCCACCAGGACTGGGAACTCCTCGTCGTCTCGGACGGCAGCGACGACGACACCGACGACTGGGTGCGCCGGGCCGCCCGCGAGGACCCCCGCGTCCGTCTCCACCGCGTCGCGCGCAGCGGCCACCCCAGCGGCCCCCGCAACGCCGGACTCGCCCTCGCGCGCGGCGAGTTCATCGCCTACCTGGACCACGACGACGTCTGGCGCCCCGACCACCTCCGCGTCCTGCTCGGCCTGCTCCGGGCGGACGCGGACCTCGCGGCGACGGGCTGTACCTACCACGACGCGGACGGCGCGCAGGCCGTCGAGTTCGCGCCCCTCTCGGCCTTCTGGCACCCCGAACTCCAGGTGCTGGGGCCGATGTTCGAGCCGTCACGGGTGGGCCACCGCCGGGGTGTCGTGGAGGCCGTCGGCGGCTGGCGCGGCGGGGCGGGCCTGGAGGACTGGGACCTGTGGCTGCGGATCGCCGACGCGGGCCACACGTTCCGCACGGCCGTCGCCCCGACCGCGGACCTCCTGATGGACGGCGGCACCCGCAGGAACCGGATGCCGCGCCCCCACCGGCTGCCCCTGGCCGTCCTCGACGACGCGCGCGCCGCCCACGCGCTGCTGGGCGAACTCCGCTCCGGCCGTTACGACGACGCGTTCCGCGCGGCCGTCCTCGCGGACATGCGGGACTGGTACCGGCGGATGTCCGACTCCGGGGAGCTGGTGCGGCCCCTCGACTGGGACGGGGACCTCGACACGGAGATCGAACGGGTCGTCTCCGGCGAGGTGAAGCTCTTCGAGGAGCTTGTCCTCGTGCCCGAGCGGGGGCGGTACGCCGTCGCCCGTAACCTCCTGTGCTCCCGCACCGAGCACGCCCATCGGGCCGCCCGGCTGGTGCCGGTCGTTCAGCCGAGGGTGGTGGGGTTGGTGCGGGAGCTGGCGGAGGCGGGTGTGTCGGTCAGATAAGGCCAAGTTCCTTGGCTCGTAGGGCCGCCTGGAAGCGGGTCGCGGCCTGGAGGTGCCTCAGGAGTTCCGCCACCCGGCCCCGGTAGGTGCGTACGGAGATGCCGAGTTCGCGGGCGCCGACCTCGTCCTTGTCGGCGCGGGCCATGGCCTGGAGAACCTTCAGGTGCAGGGCGTCCAGGGGGTCGTGCTCCGAGAGGAGCAGGGGCGCGGCGTCGAGGGCCTGGGACCAGCAGCGCTCGAAGAAGGAGAGGAGGGTGCCGACGAGGGCGCCCTGCTCCACGAGTACGGGGCTGGGTGGGGCGGGTGTGTTCGGTGAGGTAGGTGCGGTGCTCGGCGGTGTGCTCGATGGTGTGTTGTTCTGCGGCGTGTCCCGTTCGGACGACCGGACGAGGGCGGTCGCGCGGTCGGCGATCAGCACCCGCTTGAACTCGCCGTCCAGCAGCCGGACCTGTGCGCCGTGCCGGATCAGGTCGGTGAAGAGCGTGGCCGTGGCCTCGTCCTCCAGGGCCCGTCTGTGGATCAGGGCCTTCACGGTCACCCCGCGGCGCAGGCAGGCCACGCCGACGCGGCGGGTGGCGAGGATCGCCTGCGGTGTGAGGAGCCGGTCCGGCTGCATCGTCAGCACTTCGCGGCGGGCGTGGAGCGAAAGTTCCTCGGCCCGTTCACAGACGTCTTTGTCGTCTTTGTCGTCGGCTCGAATGTGTCCGGGCGGACGCCGGAGAAGTGACTGCCGGATCAGTGAATAACCGAACGACAGCACTTCCTGTTGCTCCGCGACGAGTTTCCTGAGCCGTTCGTCGAGGAGTCGCCCGACGCTGTCGTCGGGGCTGAGAACGGTCGGTTCGCCGTGGTCGTCCAGGTGCACCATGCCCTGCTCGGCGAGTCTTCGCAGGGCTGCCCGGATGCCGTCGTCGTCTTGGTCAAAAACGACGCACAGGCCGGATATGCCCAATTCGCTATCTCGCAGCAGGGCCTTATACACGGATTGGTCAAAATCTGAAAGACCCAATGTGGTCAAGGTCATTTCCCCCATGGCCGTATTCGAACATCGGTGTATGGGGCTGTCAATCTCGGACGCGGTAAGAAGTGCGTAGAGCGACCCGTCCCGACAGGCTTCTGGCCTGCCGGGACGGGGAAAACCGGGAAGATCCGGGGCGCCGCCGCCTACAGGGCGGACGCGGCGATGACCGCGGTGAGCGCGGCGACGGTGGCGCGAATCGTATCCCCGAGCGCGGCGGCCGTCGTCTGCCCCTCGGCGATCGCGGCGACCCTCGCCTCGGCCTCCGCCCCGCCGGGCAGCAGCGACCGCAGGCCCGCGTGATGCAGCACGGCGACCAGCGCCGCCGTCCGCTCGCCGGGCTCCTGCCCTCCGACGACGACGTCCGCCAACTCCTCCCGCAGCGCCGCGAGTTCCGCCGTCCCCGTGACCGGGTGCCGCACCGACCCGAACGCCCCGAGCACCCGCCGCCCCTCCTCCCGCACGAGCCCCTTCCCCGACAGCTCCCGATAGACCGCGTCGAGCACCTCCTCGCGCACCCCGAGCAGCACTTCCCGGGCCGTCTCCCCGGCGTGGCTCCGCACCCGCTCCGCCACCACCGCGCCCGCCGTCTCTGCCGGCACCCCGACGACGACGAACGACCCGTCCCGCTCCACCAGCTCCCCGGCGAGCCTCAACTCCACCAACACCGCAGCCGAAGCCGCCAACGCCACCCGCAGCGGAGCCTCCCTCAGCTCGCCGCTCTCCTCGTCCAACGCGAGCAGCACAATCCGCTCACCGACCGTCAGGCCCTCAATCATGGGATCCCCCTTATCTCTCCCAGGAAAGACGCGAAACGGGAATCGAAGGTTCCGGTGACCCACCCTCCCCACCGAATCCCCACAACCCTCCCCTCATACCCCCATTGTCTGTTTCGGCACGGCCATTCAGGAGGTGTCGCGGCAGGCGCGGGGCGTGGCGAGCATGCGGAAGGAGGCGTTGAACCCGACGTGCTGGACGGTTCGCTGAAATCGGATGTGCCGCTGCCGACCGGGCTGACGGCGAAGGAGATCGCTCCTGCCGCGGCTGATCGCGATGTGCGTCCGGGCAACAAAGAACCCCCTCACGCGTTTCCGCAGGGAGAGGGTGAGGGCGCCCCCGGCAGGACTCGAACCTGCGGCCAAGCGCTTAGAAGGCGCCTGCTCTATCCACTGAGCTACGGGGGCCGGGTGGGTGGCGGTGTGTCGGGACCGGGAGGGTCGTCGGGCACGTTGCCGGGGACAAGGATAGGGCTCCCGGTTCCTTGTCCTGGTTGCTTCGCCTCCGTGGCTCGATGTGGAGGTTCGGTGAAGCGGTCCTGATAATCGCAGGCAAGTGCGAATCGTGCACCGCTTTTGGCGTCCTGGGGCGCGGGTGTTGTGCACTCGTTATGCCTGGGGTGCCCCCTTGTCCCGCTCACCCCTTCCGTCCCTTGTGTCCAGTCGGCGCGCAGACGTCGTTATATGCTTCAGAAATCCCCTAAAATTGGGCATTCTTCGCATGTGGTGACCTTGGACGTACGGCCTCAACTGCTCGACGCACTCTCCGCGCTGCGCGACCGTGTCGCCGCCGCACGCTTCCCGCTCCCCCTGCCGGGGGCCCCACGCGCGCGTGCCAACCGCGACGAACTCCTCGCCCAGCTCGACGACTACCTGGTACCCCGCCTGAGAAACCCCGAGGCACCGCTCCTCGCGGTCGTCGGCGGCTCCACCGGCGCCGGCAAGTCCACCCTCGTCAACTCCCTGGTCGGGCACCGCGTCAGCGAGGCCGGCGTGCTGCGGCCGACCACACGCACACCCGTGCTGGTGTGCCACCCGGAGGACCATCACTGGTTCAGCGGCATGCGCGTCCTGCCCGGCCTCACGCGCGCGTGGGTGCCCCACCAGGAATCCGCCGACGACCTCCTGACCCCTGGCGAGGACGGCCGCGTCCTGCGCGTCGAGACCTCCGAGACCCTGCCCGCCGGCCTCGCCCTCCTCGACGCCCCCGACATCGACTCCCTCGTCGCCGACAACCGCACCCTCGCCGCCCAGCTCATCTGCGCCGCCGACGTGTGGATCATGGTCACCACCGCCGCCCGCTACGCCGACGCCGTCCCCTGGCACCTCCTGCGCACCGCCAAGGAGTACGACGCGACCCTGGTGACCGTCCTGGACCGCGTCCCCCACCAGGTCGTCTCCGAGGTCTCCCGCCAGTACGGCGCCCTCCTCGCCAAGGCCGGCCTCGGCGACGTCCCGCGCTTCACGGTCCCCGAACTCCCCGAGTCCGCCTGGGGCGGCGGGCTGCTCCCCGCCACCGCCGTCGCCCCGCTGCGCACCTGGCTCGTCCACCACGCCCAGGACCCCGGCGCCCGCCACCGCGCGATGGCCCGCACCGCCCACGGCGTCCTCGACTCCCTCAAGTCCCGCATGCCCGAGCTGGCCGGCGCCGCCGCCGCCCAGTACGCCGCCGCCCTGCGGCTGACCGCCGCCGTCGACCACGCGTACGACAGCGAGTACGCGCGCGTACGCGGGCGGCTGCAGAGCGGCGTGGTGCTCGCGGGAGACGCGCTCAAGCGCTGGCGGGCCTTCCCCCTCGACTGCGCCCCCGGAGAGCTCCTGGACGCCCTCGTGGAGTCCCTGGCGGCCCTCCTGCTGTGCGCCGTCACCGCCGCCGACGAACGCGTCGACGACGCCTGGCGCCGCGAACCCGCCGCCGGGCACCTCGACGACCGCGACCCCGACCTGGAGAGCGCCGAACACCGCATCGGCCTGGCCGTCCGGCGCTGGCGGCGCGAACTGGAGGAGTACGCGGAGGACGAGGTCCGCGACCTCGACCGCGGCTCCGCACCCGACCCCGAGGCGGTCGCCGCGCTCGTCGCCACCGCCCTCCTGGGCGGACGCCGCGCCCGCTCCGCAGGCGAGGGCCTGGCCGAACGCCTCGGCGCCCACGGCGCCCTGCGCCTGCGCGACCGCGGCGGACGGCTCCTCAGCGCCCACCTCGACCGCGTCATGACCACCGAACGCGAGCGCCGCCTCGCCCCCCTCGACGGACTCGACGTCCACGCCGAACCGCAGGCCGAACTGATCGCCGCGCTGTCCGTACTGCAGAAGGAGAGGTGACGGATGACCGCCGTCACGGACCACCAGGAACACGAACAGGGCCCCACGGACGACGCCCCCGCGGACGCCGGCCCCGGCGCGGAACCCGACACCGCCCCCCGGAACACACCCCCCGAAAACGTGCTCCCTGCGGACGCGTTCCCTAGGGACGGCGAAAACGTCCCCCACACGAGTGAGTCCCCCCAAACTCCCGCCGACCCCGGCAACCCCCCCGACCCCGACGGCGTCTCCTGGGACGACGGACTCATCGCCCGCCGGGTCAACGCCCCCGACACCGAACCCCCCGCCCCCGAACCCCGCTCCGCCCCCGCCCCCCTCGCCTACGACGGCCCCCTCAGATCCCGGCTGGACGCCCTCCGGGAACTCGTCGGCCTCTCGCGCACCCGCCTCGACGGCAAGACCCTCGCCGAGGCCGGCCGCGTCCTGGACGAGGCGGCGGCCCGCCGCAGGCTCTCCGGCCGGCACACCGTCGTCGCCATCGCCGGCGCCACCGGCAGCGGCAAGTCGCAGCTCTTCAACGCCCTCGCCGGCGTGACGATCTCCGAGACGGGCGTGCGGCGCCCCACCACCGCCGCGCCCATCGCGTGCAGCTGGAGCGACGGCGCGGCCGGCCTGATCGACCGCCTGGGCATCCCCGGACGGCTGCGCAGACGGCCCGTGCAGAGCCCCGAGGCGGAGGCCCAGCTGAGCGGCCTGGTCCTCGTCGACCTCCCGGACCACGACTCGGCGGCCCTCCCGCACCGCGAGCAGGTCGACCGGATCCTCGCCCTGGTGGACGCCGTCATCTGGGTCGTCGACCCCGAGAAGTACGCCGACGCCGTCATCCACGAGCGCTACCTGCGCCCCATGGCGGGCCACGCCGAGGTCATGTTCGTCGTCCTCAACCAGACCGACCGGCTCCCCGGCGAGGCCGCCGAACTCGTCCTCGACGACCTGCGCAGGCTCCTCGACGAGGACGGCATCGCCCTCGGTGAGTACGGCGAACCCGGCGCGACCGTCCTCGGCCTGTCCGCGCTCACCGGCGACGGCGTGCCCGAACTGCGCGAGGTGCTGGGTCAGTTCCTCGCCGAACGCGAGGCCCCCGCCCGCCGGGTCGCCGCCGACGTCGACGCCGCCGCCGCCCGGCTGCGCCCCGTCTACGCGCCCGCGCGCAGGCCGGGGCTGACCGAGGAGGCGCGCGACGAGTTCGCCGCCCGGCTCGCGGACGCCGTCGGCGCGAGCGCCGCCGGGGACGCCGCCGAGCGCGCGTGGCTGCGCAACGCCAACCGCGCGTGCGGGACGCCGTGGCTGCGGCTGTGGCGCTGGTACCAGGACCGGCGCGACCCCCCGACCGGACGGCTGCCCGTGCGCGCGCAGATGGACGAGGAGGCGACCGCACGCCAGCGCGTCGAGCAAGCCGTCCGCACGGTCGCCGACCGGGCGTCGGCGGGGCTGCCCGCGCCGTGGGCGCTCGCCGTGCGGGAGGCCGCCGTGCGCGGGGCGCAGGGGCTGCCCGAAGCGCTCGACGACCTCGCCGCGCGCGCGGGGCTGCCGCCCGGACGCCCGCCCCGGCCCGGCTGGTGGCCCGTCGCCGTGTTCGCGCAGGCGTCCATGACGGTCCTCCAGATCGTCGGCGGGCTCTGGCTCGTCGCCCAGATCGCGGGCGCGATGGCGCCCAACCTCGGGGTGCCGGTCCTGCTGATGGTCGCCGGGATCGTCGGCGGGCCCCTCGTCGAGTGGAGCTGCCGGCTCGCCGCGCGCGGGCCCGCGCGCAGGTACGGGCAGGACGCGGAACGCCGGCTGCGGGAGGCCGCCGCCGGGTGCGGGAGGGCTCGGGTGCTGGATCCGGTGGCGGCGGAGCTGCTGCGGTACCGGGAGGTCCGGGAGCAGTACGGGAGGGTGGTGGGGGTGGGGCGGTAGGGGGTGCCGGGTGACGGCGGACCGGTAGGAGGGGTGGTGGGTCGGTAGGAGGGTGCCGGGTGGCGATGCCGGGGACGGTGTCGCCACCTTTTGCTGTGCGGCTTTTGTTGTGCGGCGGTGTCGCTCTGTGTGATCCGCGCAGGTGAACCGCAGGCGGCGTGACAGGGGTTCGCTCGATCGGGTGACGGGGTTTTCCACAGGCCGGGGGGTGTCCACAGGGCCGGGCGAGGGACTTGCCGGGGCGGCAGTCTGGATTCGCGGCGATCACGAAGGGCGTGGCCGGCGCAGCCAGCCGTACGGGAGAGGCCCGTGCGGGATCCGCCCGGCCGGGGACGGCGGGGCGAGGGAGGGGCGAACGATGAACGAGGTCACGATGTGCGCCGTGGGGAACGTCGCGACGCAGCCCGTCTACCGGGAGTCGCCGTCCGGCACCTCGGCACGGTTTCGGATGGCGGCGACCGCCCGGTACTGGGACCGGGAGAAGAACGAGTGGGTCGACGGGCACACCAACTTCTTCACGGTGTGGGCGAACCGGCAGCTCGCCGTGAACGTGGCGGCGTCGCTGTCGGTCGGGGACCCGGTGATCGTGCAGGGCCGGCTGAAGGTGCGGACGGACCTGCGCGACGGGCAGAACTGGATGTCGGCCGACATCGACGCGGCGGCCATCGGGCACGACCTCGCGCGGGGCACCTCGGCGTTCGTCCGGGTGCTCAGGACGGAGCCGGCGGGCGGGCGCCCTGAGCCCGAATGGGAGGCGCAGCCGCTGGAGCGGGAGCCGGTGAGCGCGACGTGAGGCCAGGTCAGCGTGGTGTGAGGGCAAAAGGCGGCTGAAAAAGCCGGGTTGGGGCTTATCGGTGAATCACGCCGCTTGATGAGTGGATCAACTGCCTTGAGCAGCGGTTGATTTATCGATAAGCCCAGCCGTCGGGGCGGCCGAACGGATCTTGGGATAACGATTCCGATTCGGATCGGTTGCCCGATGATCCGACGGGGAAAGGGGCCGCGCCGGCCTCTCTAGGATGCGCGACATGGCCCTCGTGGCTTCCGATTCTGCTGGTGGGACCCCGTCCCCCACGTCAACGGGTCCCGCTCGAAGGGGAATTGAGTGCTTTCTTCGACCACCGTGCCGTTCGCCCGAGCGCGAGGAGCGGTCCGCGCCGTCGCCGTGACCCTGGTGTCCGGGCTGGCCGCCGCCGGGATCCTCGCCGCCGCCGCTCCGGCCGTCGCCGACACGGCCACGCAGGGGCAGGGCGGGGCGACCGCGACCATAGGCGGGCTCAAGGTCTACGGCGGCGCGGTGCTCCACGAGGAGGGCGGCGACCAGGAGATCCCGGCGGGCCTGTTCGAGATGTCCGTCGACGGCGGGGGCATGCTCCAGACGTACTGCGTCGACGTCTACACCCCCACGCAGAAGGACGCGAAGTACCACGAGACGCCGTGGAGCGGGACCTCGCTGGCCGCGAACAAGCAGGCGGGGCGGATCGGCTGGATCCTCCAGCACTCCTACCCGCAGGTCAACGACCTCGCGTGGCTCGCGAAGTCGGCCGGCATCAAGAGCGGGCTCACCGAGCAGGACGCGGCGGCCGGGACGCAGGTCGCGATCTGGCGGTACTCGGACGGGGCGGACGTCGACGCGGTCGACCCGCAGGCGCGGCAGCTCGCGGACTACCTGGAGAAGGCGGCCCGCGGCGCGGCCGAGCCGGCCGCGTCGCTGACCGTCGACAGCCCGGCGGTGTCCGGGAAGCCGGGGGAACTCCTCGGTCCGGTGACCGTGCGCACCGACGCCGGGACGGTCTCCGTCACGCCGCCGCCGGACGCCGCGATCAGCGGGGTCAAGGTGGTCGACGCGGACGGGGCGCCGGTGACCTCGGCCGGGGACGGCAGCCGGCTGTACTTCCAGGTGCCGGCCGCCGCGCCGGCCGGGTCGGCGCAGGTGACGCTCCAGGCGTCGACCACCGTGCCCGTCGGGCGGGCGTTCGTCTCCGAGGGGCGCAGCCAGACGCAGATCCTCGCCGGGTCCAGCGAGTCGACCGTGTCCGCGACGGCTGTCGCCAGCTGGGGGGCCGTCGGAGCGGTGCCGGCGCTGTCCGCCGCGCGGGACTGTCTCAAGGGCGGGCTCGACATCACCGCGACGAACAAGGGGGACCAGCCGTACACGTTCACCCTCCTCGCCGCGGAGTACACGATCGGGGCGGGCGAGACGCGGACGGTGACCGTGCCGCTCCAGGAGGACCAGCCCTACGACTTCGCCCTCACGACACCTCAGGGCAACACCCCCCGCTTCACCGGCATCCTCGACTGCAAGACCCAGTCCCGGACGACGTCCAACCTCACGACCCAGACCTTCAGCGACCCCACCCCGGCCACGGTCCTCCCCGCCACCCCCACCAACCTCGCCGACACCGGCACCGACAGCACCACCCCCCTCATCGCCGGCACCGCCATCGGCCTCGTCCTCATCGGCGGCACGGCCCTGGTCCTGACAGCACGCAAGAACCAGGGGACGGGGGAGTAGGGGAACGGGAGAGCAGGGGACCCGACACCGGCTCCCGCCGACGGGCTTGACGCCTCCCGGCGAGGAGCCGTCCGGGGAAGCCTCGGTGCCTCCCGGCGGAGGCGCACCGGCCGCGGTGCCGGGTCCGGGAGCGCGGTGACGTCAGGCCGGTCGCGCGGGTGAGACGGGCAGGGGCCAGGTTGATGACGAGCTGTGGCGCCCCGAGCCGACGGGGTTGGCCGAACCAGCGGATACCGACGACTCGAAGGCGGGCCGAGCGCGGGTGCGCCCCAGGCGAGAACGTGGCTGCCCCTGAATCGGTGAGTCGAGCCGGAAGCGCGCGGCTCGACGCAGGGCGAAGACGAAGGGCAAGGCGGACCGGCGGTCCCCGGAGGCTGGGAGCCGGCAGAGCGCTGGGACGCGGGGCGGGAGCGACGACGGTTCCAGTGTGGTTGTGCGGGGCGAGGGCGACGACGGCTCCGGTGGGCCCGTGCGGGGCGTGGGCGGGGCTGGTGGGCTCGGTGCGGGCAGTGGTTTTGGCGGATCCGAGGGCCCGGCGGTCCCGGTGGGTCCGGTGGTTTCGGTGAGCGGGCAGGGCTCCGGAGGGCCAGGGCGGGTGTTGGCAGGAATGCCGGGCGAGGCCGGTTGGGCAAGCGGTGGGGGCGGGCTGAGACGGGCCGGTGTGGGGTACGGGTGGGGAGAGCGGGCGGAGACCGGGAGGGGGGACGGGAGATGCCCTGGGCGGCTCTGGTGAGTGCGGTGGTGGGGGCGGTGATCGCCACGGGGGCCGGTGCGCTGCTTGAGAGGGCCCGGTGGCGGCGTGAGCGGAGCGAACGGTCGGCCGGGGTGCGCCGGGTGCTGTACGGCGAGTACCTGGAGCAGCTTTCCCAGGCCCGCAACGTCTTCCGGGGGCTGGCCCGCTCCCCGGACCTCCCTCGGGCCGAGCGCGAGCAGGCGGCCCGGAGCGGGTTCGCCGCCTGCTACGGGCTCCGGTACCAGATGTCGATCACGGCTCCGGACCAGGTCGTCCGGGCCTCCGAGACCGCGTTCCGGGCCCTGCGGGACGTCCGCGACCTGGCGGCCGGGGGCGTCGCGGCCGGCGACCCGGCCTACGTCACCGGCCGGGAGAGCTACGAGGACGCCCTCGCCGCCCTGCGGGCCGGGATGCGCCGGACCTGGGTGTCGATCGGGCGGCGGGCTGAAGGGCCAGGTCACCGAGGTCCCCGCTAACAGGTTTCCGCCCAGGGATGGACGTACGGCAAGATGGGGTGTATCTGCCCACTGCCCAATTCACGCTGCCGGACGGTTTCTCTTGGCTGAGTACATCTACACCATGCGCAAGACGCGCAAGGCCATCGGCGACAAGGTGATCCTTGACGACGTTTCGCTGAACTTCCTGCCCGGCGCGAAGATCGGTGTGGTCGGGCCGAACGGGGCGGGCAAGTCGACGATCCTGAAGATCATGGCGGGTCTGGACCAGCCGTCGAACGGGGACGCGTTCCTGTCGCCGGGGTACACGGTCGGGATCCTGCTCCAGGAGCCGCCGCTGAGCGAGGACAAGACGGTCCTGGAGAACGTCCAGGAGGGCGTCGCCGAGATCAAGGGCAAGCTCGACCGCTTCAACGAGATCGCCGAACTGATGGCGACGGACTACAGCGACGCGCTGCTCGACGAGATGGGCAAGCTCCAGGAGGAGCTGGACCACGCGAACGCCTGGGACCTCGACGCCCAGCTGGAGCAGGCGATGGACGCGCTGGGCTGCCCGCCCGGCGACTGGCAGGTCACGAACCTGTCCGGTGGCGAGAAGCGCCGCGTCGCGCTGTGCAAGCTCCTGCTCGAGGCCCCCGACCTGCTGCTCCTCGACGAGCCCACCAACCACCTCGACGCCGAGTCGGTGAACTGGCTGGAGCAGCACCTCGCCAAGTACGAGGGCACCATCGTCGCCGTCACCCACGACCGGTACTTCCTCGACAACGTCGCGGGCTGGATCTGCGAGGTCGACCGCGGTCGCCTGCACGGCTACGAGGGCAACTACTCGAAGTACCTGGAGACCAAGGCCACCCGCCTCAAGGTCGAGGGCCAGAAGGACGCCAAGCGGCAGAAGCGGCTCAAGGAAGAGCTGGAGTGGGTCCGCTCCAACGCCAAGGGCCGCCAGGCCAAGTCCAAGGCCCGTCTCGCTCGGTACGAGGAGATGGCGGCCGAGGCCGACAAGATGCGCAAGCTGGACTTCGAGGAGATCCAGATCCCGCCGGGCCCGCGCCTGGGCAACATCGTCGTCGAGGTCAACAACCTCTCGAAGGCGTTCGGCGACAAGGTCCTCATCGACGACCTGAGCTTCACGCTCCCGCGCAACGGCATCGTCGGCGTCATCGGCCCGAACGGCGCCGGCAAGACGACGCTGTTCAAGATGATCCAGGGCCTGGAGACCCCGGACTCCGGTTCGGTCAAGGTCGGCGAGACCGTCAAGATCTCCTACGTCGACCAGAGCCGCGAGAACATCGACCCCAAGAAGTCGCTGTGGGCCGTCGTCTCCGACGAGCTGGACTACATCAACGTCGGCCAGGTCGAGATGCCGTCGCGCGCGTACGTCTCCGCGTTCGGCTTCAAGGGCCCGGACCAGCAGAAGGCCGCCGGTGTGCTGTCCGGCGGTGAGCGCAACCGCCTCAACCTCGCGCTCACCCTCAAGCAGGGCGGCAACCTGCTGCTCCTCGACGAGCCGACCAACGACCTCGACGTCGAGACGCTGTCCTCCCTGGAGAACGCGCTCCTCGAATTCCCCGGCGCGGCCGTGGTCATCTCCCACGACCGCTGGTTCCTCGACCGCGTCGCGACGCACATCCTCGCGTACGAGGGCGAGTCCAAGTGGTTCTGGTTCGAGGGCAACTTCGAGTCGTACGAGAAGAACAAGATCGAGCGGCTCGGCGCGGACGCCGCGCGCCCGCACCGCGCCACCTACAAGAAGCTGACCCGGGGCTGATCTTGCGGCACATCTACCACTGCCCCCTGCGCTGGGCGGACATGGACGCGTACGGCCACGTCAACAACGTGGTCTTCCTCCGCTACCTGGAGGAGGCGCGTATCGACTTCCTGTTCCGTCCGGACAAGGACTTCCAGCAGGGGTCCGTGGTGGCCCGCCACGAGATCGACTACAAACGGCAGTTGGTCCACCGGCACTCGCCGGTCACCATCGAGCTGTGGGTCACCGAGATACGGGCCGCCTCCTTCACCGTCACCTACGAGGTGAAGGACGAGGACGTCGTGTACGTCCGGGCGGCCACCGTCATCGTCCCGTTCGACTTCGAGGCGGAGCGGCCGCGCCGGCTCACCGCGGAGGAACGGGAGTTCCTGGAGGAGTACCGGGACGACCCGCAGGGGGCCGTCGCCGCATGACGGTGCTCCATCTCGCCGACGAGGGGGAGGCGGCCGACCTCGCCGCTTTCCTCTCCCGGCTGCTGCACTACGACCGCGGCGCCGCCGTCCGTCTCCAGGCGGCCGGCACCGCGCTCGCCGTGTTCGGCCGACCCCCCTCCTTCGAAGTCCTCGCGGTACGCGCCGTCCGGCTCGCGAAGCCGTACGAGGACGGCATCGAGGCGAGCCTCGATGTCACCGTCTCGGCGGGGGAGTTGCTGGAGACGGTGGACGAGGACGCGGCGACGGCAGGCGTGCCGGGCGCGGTGACCGGCCCTCCCTGGGCCGGAGTTCTGCCGCCCAGGGGCGGCTGGCGGGCCGAGGGCGGGCTGCCGTCCGCCGATGAGCTGCGGGCCCTCGTCGCCGGTGTCGTCGCCGAATTCCGGCGCCGTACCGAGGAGTTGGGCGCCGAGCGGCGCACCCGGGCCGAGCTGGACCGGATCGGGCGGGAGATCTGGTCGCGGGCCGTGGGCTCAACGGGCCTTCCGCTGCGGGCCGTTCACGCCGCCCAGGCGCTCGGGTTCCTGCGGCCGTCCACGCCCGAGGTGAGTCTCTTCTCCTCCGGGGCGTGGCTGCGGCTGCGGACCGCGTACGGGTCGATCGCCGTACGGCGCGCGGGACTTGGGGACTTCGGGCTCAGCGTGCGGTGAAAGTGCGCGGTGGACGTGCGCGGTGAAGCGGCGTTCTAGTCGGGGGTGTTGACCATCGACGCCGCCGCGTACGTCAGGTACTTCCACAGCGTCGCCTCGTGCTCCTCGGAGAGGTCCAGGGAGTCGACCGCGTCCCGCATGTGCTTCAGCCACGCGTCGTGGGCCGCGCGGTCGACGGCGAAGGGGGCGTGGCGCATGCGCAGGCGGGGGTGGCCGCGGTTGTCGCTGTACGTCGTCGGGCCGCCCCAGTACTGGATCAGGAACAGGGTCAGCCGCTCCTCCGCCGGGCCCAGGTCCTCCTCCGGGTACATCGGCTTCAGCAGGGGGTCCTGGGCCACGCCCTCGTAGAAACGGTGGACGAGGCGGCGGAAGGTCTCCTCACCGCCGACCTGCTCGTAGAAGGTCTGCTGCTGGAGTGTGCCGCGCCGAATCTCATTCACGTACCCCATGGTCTCAGATCGGGGGGACGAGGACTTGGGGCTTAGGACTTCGGAGGTAGGGGGACGCGGACGCGGCCGGTGTCGGCCACGTCCGCGTCGCGGGGGTTCCTGTCAGGCGCGCCTGATCGTGATCGTCGTCCAGGCGCCCACGTGGACCCGGTCGCCGTCCTGGAGCGGGACCGGGACGAAGGGCTGGATGGGTTCCTCGCCCGCGTTGACCGTGGTGCCGTTCGTGGAGTTCTGGTCGACGACGGCCCAGGTGCCGTCCGGCTGCTGGACCAGGACCGCGTGCTGGTGCGAGACGCCGGGGTCCTCCGGGGGGACCGAGAGGTCGATGTCCGGGGTCTCGCCCGTGGAGTGGCGGCGCCGGCCGATGGTGACCTGGTTGCCCGTGAGGGGGCGCTGCTGCTCCGGGGAGTACGCGGGGAGGTTCAGGCCGGCGGCCTCGGGGCCCGAGCGCTGCATCATCGCCATGAAGTAGTCGCGGTCGGGGCCTATGGTCGCCGTCCAGGTGCCGCCCGGCCGGCCCGGGAACGCCGGGGACGGGGCAGAGCCCGTCTGGGGGTAGCCGTAGCCGCCGCCGGGGGCGCCGGAGGTGGGCGGGGAGATCACCCAGTCGTCCTCGGCACCGCCGAAGGGCTGGCCGGGCGGGGTGCCGGGGGGCGTGCCGGGCGGGGTGCCCTGCTGGGGGAACCTCGGCGGGGCGGTGGCACCGGCCTGCTGGAAGGCGCCGGGGCCGCCTTGACCGCCGGGGGCACCAGAGCCGCCTTGACCGCCGGGGCCACCAGGGTTGCCGGGCCCGCCAGGGGCGCCCGCTCCGCCGGGACCCGTGCCGAAGCCGCCGGGTCCGCCGGGACCGGGGCTCGTGGTGTCCCGTCCGCTGAAGAGGCCGGCGGGCGCGCCGGAGCCGGGGGCCGACTGGTCCCGTCCGCCGAAGGGGCCGGAGCCGCCGCCCGAGGTCGGCGCGGGACCGCCCGGACGTCCGCCGAACGGCGGCGCACCGGCGGAACCCGACGGCTCACTGCCGAAGGGAATCGGTTCAGCAGGACGGTTCACCCGGGACGGGCTGGAGCCCTGGTAGTCGAAGGAGTCACCGTTCCCGAAGGACGGCGGAGCAGGCGGCGAGGGGAAACGAGCGCCCCCCGGACCGCCGGGCCCACCCTGACCCCCAGGCCCACCGGCCCCACCCGGACCGTCGGGCGCACCGGGACCACCGGGCGCACTCGGTCCACCGGCCCCGCTGGACGCCCCGGGCCCGCCGAAGTCACCGGGACCACCGGCCGTACGAGGCCCGCCGCCCCCGTCGAAGCCCCGCGCCCCACCGGGACCGGAGCCACCGGGCGCACCGCCCCCGCCAGGCCCACCCGAGCCGCCGGGACCGCCGAAGCCCCCGGCGCCGCCAGGCCCGTCAGCGCCACCGGGCGTGCCGAAGCCGTCGGTCCGGGCCGGCCCGCCGGAGCCCTGCCCGCCACCGAAACCACCGGACCCACCGGGACCGCCAGGCCCCCCGGATCCGCCGAAACCACTGCCCGTACCGGGCCCACCGGACCCACCGGAGCCCCCGAAACCACTGCCCGCACCGGGCCCGCCCGAGCCACCAGGCCCGCCGAATCCCTCGGCACCGCCCGGCCCTCCGGAGCCACGGCCCCCGTCGAAACCGCGCGCGCCACCCGGGCCGGACCCACTGGGCCCGCCCGAGCCACCAGGCCCGCCGAATCCCTCGGCACCGCCCGGCCCTCCGGAGCCACGGCCCCCGTCGAAACCGCGCGCGCCACCAGGGCCGGACCCACCGGGCCCGCCCGAGCCACCAGGCCCGCCGAATCCCTCGGCACCGCCCGGCCCTCCGGAGCCACGGCCCCCGTCGAAACCGCGCGCGCCACCCGGGCCGGACCCACCGGGCCCGCCCGAGCCACCGGGACCGCCGAAGCCCCCGGGCCCACCGGGCCCACCGGCCCCGCCAGGCCCACCGAACCCGTCAGCCCCGCCCCGCGCACCGGAGTCCCCGAAGCCACCGGCTCCACCGGGCCCGCCACGCCGTCCGGAGTCCCCGAACGCGCCGGCACCACCGGGCGCACCGGACCCCTCGAAGCCCCGTGCCCCACCGGCCCCGCCGGGACCACCGGGCGCGCCAGGACCACCGGAGCCGCCGAAGCCACCGGCCCCGCCGCCCCGGCCGAAGTCACCGCCACCGGGACCCCCGGCGCCGGAACCACCAGGGCCCCCGAAGCCACTGCCCCCGGCTCCACCGGGACCCCCGGCGCCAGGACCACCGGCGTTACCGGGCGCACCGAAGCCCCCGGCCCCGCCGGGCCCACCGGCGCCGCCAGGACCGCCAGGCCCCCCGGCCCCGCCGAACCCCCCGCCCGACGGCCGAGGCGCGGCCGGCGTGTACGACGTCGCCGTGTTCGTCAGGAAGTTCCACCGGCACTCCTCGCAGAACGGCGCGCCCCCTTCGCGGGGCGTCCGGCACTGCGGGCAGAGTTCGGGCTCGCCGCCCGGCCGGCCGGGCGGCGGCGGGAAGCCGTAGCCGCCGGCCGGCGGCGGGGGCGGCGGCGGAGGTACGGCACCGGCCATGCGGTGACCGCAGACCTCGCACCAGTCGTCGGAACCCGACTGGTGTCCGTTCGGGCAGGTCGGCATGTCGGCGCGTCCCCCTTTCCTTACGTGTGTCGCTCTACGTCACTTCTTTACGCGAACAGTCTTTGTGGACCGGGTTTCGAGAGTCATCTCGTCCGCCTCCGCGACCTTCGCCTTCAACCGCACAGTACCGGTCGTGGCATCGACCACGTCCACCACCTTCGCAAGCAGTTTCGCAGTATCCGCGTTCCCCGACACACTCGCGAGCTGTACGGCCCGGCCCAGTTTGGCCGTTGCTCCATCGATATCGCCCACTTTGCGCAAGTCGAGCCCTTGTTGGATGACTTGGGCCAGTTCGGCCTGCCCGGTGTAGTGCGCGACCTGGGGGTTGATGGACGTGGAGGCGGCCACGTCCTCGGTCCACACCGCTCTCACCAGCCCCTGCGCGCCCAGGTTCTGGACGCTGCCGTCCGCCTGCGGGACGACGAGGGAGACGCGCGCCGCCAGCATCTCCTGCCCGATCCCGGCGCCCGGCACCTCGACGCAGACGTGGTAGTCGCGGGACTCGTCCCCCCACGACCCGGTCGGGTAATCCCCGGACCGCGACCCGGACTCGGTGCGCCGGGACGTCAACTCCTCGACGGTCGGCGCGACTTGCTTGACGAACTTCACGGTCGTGCCCACCGGCGTCCACAACCGCAGCGCGACGTCGGCGACTTCCTTGCCCATCGCCGTCTCCATCATCCGCGTGAAGTCCGCGGAGAGCCCGGCGGGATCGGCGACGATGTCGGCGCTGCCGAGCAACGCCGAGGCGACGCCTGTGACTTCTTTCACCACCCAGTCCGTGCCGACCCCGCGCGCGTCACAGGTGAACCGGCCCGCGCAGTGCTCCAGCGTCGCCCTCAGCTCGTCGGGCTCCTCGTGCTCGTTGCGCCCGTCGGTGAGCAGGATGCCGTGCCGGATCGCGACGTCGGCGGAGGACAGCAGGCGTTCCGCGAGCCGTAGCCACGTCCCGATCGCCGTTCCGCCGCCCGCGCTGAGCTTGCGCAGCGCCTGCTTGGCCTGCTCGCGGGTGGCCGCGTCCGCGACGGCGAGCCGGCCGCCGCCGGGGTAGACCTCCTTGGCGACGTGCGTCCCGCCGATCACCGCGAAGTGCACCCCGTCGCGCACGGCGTCGATCGCGGCGGCCGTCGCCTCCCGCGCCCCGCGCATCTTCACCGGTGGGTAGTCCATCGACCCCGAGCAGTCGACCATGATCGCGACGGCGGCGGAGGGTCCCTGCGCCGGCGAGTACAGGTGCGGCGAGGTGACCGCGCTGCCGACGGTGCCGCCGCCGGTCGCCGTGACCGTGACGATCGCGTTGACCTCACGGCCGCCCTCGGGCAGGTACTCGTTCTGATAGACGTCGACCGCGAACTGCGGCACGCTCGACTTGAAGAAGTTGGCCATAACCGCTCAATTCCCCCTGTGTTACCCGTGACTGGCCGAGGCGGCCCCGGCCCCCACCGGGTACCCGCCTCAGAGCGATCCTGCCCCCGGCGCCGGGACCGGGAACGGTACGACGGCCACTGTTACGTTGTCGTGGCCCCCGCCGTCCAGCGCGTGCCCGACGAGCACCCGCGCGCTGTGCAGCGGACGTGTGCCCGCGTCGAGCGGCAGCACCCGCGCCATCTCCTCGGCGCCCTCGGCGTAGTTCCACAGGCCGTCCGTGCAGACGACGACCACACCGGGCCGGTCGGGCTTGAACGACGCGGTGTGCGGCTCCAGTTCGTAGGCGTCCGCGCCGAGCCAGCCGGTGATCGCGTGGGCGCGCTCGTCGGCGTACGCCTCGGCCTCGTTCATCAGCCCGGCGGCGACCATCTGCGCGGCCCACGAGTCGTCCTCGGTGAGCCGGGCGGCCGGCAGCGAGCGGTCGGCGGGCACCCAGTAGGCGCGGCTGTCGCCGACCCAGCCCACGACCAGCAGCCCGGCCGTCACGACCGTCCCGACGATCGTGCAGGCGGGCGCGTTCTGGTGCGGGGAGTGCTCGCGGGCCCCGCCCGGCTCGTCGGCCAGCGCGTTCACCGCGCGCGAGGCGGCGACGATCGCGTCGTGCAGCGCCTGCTGCGGGTGCGTGCCCTGCGGGAGAGCTGCGGCCACCGCGTCGTGCGCGGCGCGGGCGGCGGCGGCCGAGGCGTCGTCCGGGCGGGTCGCCGAGGAGACGCCGTCGCAGACGATCGCGACGCTCGCGAGCGCGCCGTCCGGCAGGGGGGCCGTGCCGACGGCGAACGCGTCCTCGTTGCGGTGGTGGCGCAGACCTCTGTCGCTGACGGCGGCCAGCGGGCCCGCCTCCTGCTCCATGTGGTCGCGCGCGCGGGGCTGGGCGTGGCCGCAGTTCTCGCAGTAGCCGTCACCGTCCACCCGGCCCGCCCGGCAGGCGACGCACACCGGCTGCGCGGCGGCGGCCTCCGCGGCCGCCCTCGGGTCCGGGGCCTGGAGGGCGTACTCCTCCGGCTCGGGGGCCGCGGGCCGGTCGAAGCGGACGCCGGACGGCTCCGGCGCGCTCCCGTTCAGGGTCAGCGTCGGCTGGTCGTCCGGGCGCGGGGGCACGGCCGACAGGTCGTAGCCGCAGGCGCCGCAGAACCGGTCGCCCGACTCCAGCGGCTCCGCGCAGCTCGGACACGTCGGCAGTGCGGCCTGCGGGGGCGTGTGCGACGGGGGCATTTGCGACATCAACTACACCCATGTCCGGGGGCGGTAACGGTTGGCACGTTCCACCAGGTCGATCCTCTCCTCACCGGCGGTGGCCAGCCGGGCCAGCGCGCGGTACGAGCGCTCCAGGCCGAAGCGCAGGCCCCGCTCGTCGAGGTCGCTGCCGAGCAGCGTCCGCGCGGGCGCCGGGTCGCTGCCCCGGCCCCCGGAGAGTACCCAGTCGAGGGCGCTGCCGAGGACTTCCGCCGACAGCCGCTCGCGCCGCTTCGGGTCGAGACCGTACGCGTCCAGCGCCTCGACCTGCGCCGCCGCGGCGGTGAGGTCGTCCAGGAAGGGTACGTCGCCGGCTGCCGCCGTCCGCTGCCGCAGCCGCGCGCGGACGGCCGCGACCCGGGCCGCCGTGTAGTGGATCGACGACTCCGGCACCGACTCCAGCGTCCGGACGGCGCCCCTGCGGTCCCCGGCCGCGAGGCGGACGCGGGCCAGCCCGAACGCCGCGCTCACATAGCTCGGGTCGGTCATCCACACCAGGCGGTAGTACTCGGCGGCGTTGTCCAGCTGGCCCAGCACCTCCGCGCACAGCCCGAGCGCCAGCTTCGGCGCGCTCTCGCCGGGGAACGCGTCGTAGATCGCGTCGAACGCGAGCGCCGCGTCCTCGTGGTCGCCGGTCACCAGGGAGGCGACGCCCCGGTACCAGACGACCCGCCAGTCGTCCTCGCGGTCGCGCTCCAGCGCCCGTAGGCCCGTTGCCGCCGACGCGGTGTCCCCGGTCTCCAACTGGGCCCGCACCTGCCGGATCTGCGTCTCCGTCGACGGGTTCGGCACGGCGTCCAGGGCGACGATCAGCTCACCGGGCGCCGACGTCGAAAGCCCGGCGAGGAAACCGGCGTTGGGGTCGGTCGGGTCGATCAGCGGGGCCGGCAGCGCGAGGGCGGCGGCGGGGGCGTCGGCGGCCCTGACCAGGGTGGAGGGGGTCGGGGTGCGGCCGGGGGTGGTGAGCGACATCGCCGGTGCGGCGGGGGTCTTGGGCGCCGGGGCGCCGGACACGGGCGTGACCGCGCGCGTCGGGTCGCTCGAAAGCGCCGTCGCAGCAAGGGAGTTGGGCCCGCTCGACAGCGTCGTCACCATGGGCCCGGGAGTCGGCGCCGGGGTCGGGACGCCGCTCGGTACCGGCGCGGTCAGCGCTCTCGGCGTCAACAGCCGGGTGAAACGGCCCGGTTTCACCGTCCGCGCCCCCGACCGCGAGACCTCGCCGTCCAGTTGGGGGAACAGTTCGGTGTCGGTGACCCGGACCTCGGGGCCGAACTGGGTCGACAGGGCGGGGCGGGCGCGGCCCGTCTGGAGGGAGACGACCTCGCGCAGGACGCCCGTCAGCTGCTCGGCCATCTCCTGCGCGGAGGCGAAGCGGCGGGCCGGGTCGGGGTCGGTGGCGCGCACCAGCAGCCGGTAGAAGGACTCGTACGCGCGGAAGACCTCGATGTGGTCGGGGTCGGGCAGCGAGTCCGCGAAGACGGTCGTGTAGCCCTGGAAGTCGAAGGTGAGGACGGCCAGCGTGCGGCCGACCGTGTAGAGGTCGCTGGCCACCGAAGGGCCGACCTCTGAAACCTCCGGGGCCTGATAACCGACCGTGCCGTAGATCGCGGACTCGTCGTCGTCCATCCGGCGCACCGCGCCCATGTCGATCAGCTTGAGCTGGTCCTCCGACTGGATCGCGTTGTCCACCTTGAAGTCGCAGTACAGGAGGTTGCGGCTGTGCAGGTGGCCCAGCGCCTCCAGCGCCTCGATGCCGTACGCGCACGCCTGCTCGACCGGCAGCGGATCCCGGCGCCCGTCGGGCGTGCGCCGCGCGTTGGCTATCTCCTTCAGGGACTTGCCGCCGACGTACTCCATCACGATGTACCCGTCCAGCGAGCCGGTGCGCTGGTCCAGGTGCTCGACGAAGTTGTAGATCCGGACGATGTTGGCGTGCTCGATCTCCGCGAGGAAGCGCCGCTCGGAGATCGCCGCCGCCATCGCGTCCTGGTCCCCGGTGTCCAGCAGGCCCTTCAGCACGACCCAGCGGTCCGCCACCGCGCGGTCCACCGCGAGGTAGATCCAGCCCAGCCCGCCGTGCGCCAGGCACCCGGCGACCTCGTACTGGCCGTGCACCACGTCCCCGGCCTTCAGCTTGGGCACGAAGGAATAGGGGTGGCCGCACTTCGTGCAGAACCCCTCGGTGCGGCCCGGCCGTTCACCGCGCGCCCGCCCCACGGGCGCACCGCAGTCGGAGCGCGAGCAGAACCGCTTGCGCTCGGGCACCTCCGGATCGTCAAGGACCATCGCGCGCGGATCGGGCCTCGGCACCTGCGGCACCGACACCAGACCGGCCCCCAGCCGCGCCCGCCCCGACGACCCGGCCGACGCGCCCGAACTGCGCACCGACACCGAACGCCCGGTGGAACGCCCCGACAGCGACCGCGACAGCCGGCCCGACACGGACCGCCGGGACCGCGACGACTGCGAGCCCGTCGAGGCCGAACTCGCCGACGAGGCCGGGGAGATGCCGCTCGTGGGCGGCGAGCCGACCATGCCGGTCGCCGACACCACCGGCGCCAGCCCGCAGGTGTCGCAGTACAGTTCGCCGCCGCCGACGTCCTCGTAGGCGCCCTCGCACCCCGGGCGCTGGCAGCTCTGTCCCGACTGGCTCATGAAGTCCCCCCGCTCTGCCGGTCCCTCGGCGTCGCCAGCAGTTCCGCCGCCAGCCGCTGGTAGCGCAGGACGGCCTGTTCCGCGACCCGCAGATCGCAGGGCGCGCTCCACAGCATGCGGCGCGCCGCGTCGTACCGCTCGACGAGGAACGGGTCCTCGGCGAGCCCCAGCCTGGCCACCTTCGCCTTGTACGCGTCCAGGCGCCCGCGCAGCTCCGCGCGGATCGCGAGCGGCGCCGTCACCGCGCCCAACTGCTCGCGGGCGCGCTCCAGTTCGTCGTCCGCCTTCTGTTCCAGCGAGTCCAGCAGCGGGGAGAGCCGGTGCCACTGGCCCTGCCTGCGGTACTCGGCCGCCGCCGCCAACTGCTCCTGGAGCACGGTCGGCGGGCCGCTCACCACCGGCACCTCCGTCGCCGCTATCTTCGCCAGCACCTCGCCGCGCGCCGCGCGCGCCTCCGCGAGCGTGCGGTCGGCCCGCGACAGGACGTCCCGCAGGCGCACCAGCCGCTGCTCCGCGTCCTGACGGACCGTCAGCACCGCGTCGATCTCCCGGCGCACGTCTTCCAGGGCGCGCGCCTCGCGGTCGTACACCGTCGTGTCCGGACGGCCGCCGCCCGGCGCCGAACTCCCCTTCGCGGGCACCCAGTACGCCAGCGGGTCGGAGACGACGCGCTCACGCAGGTCCGTCAGCGTGCGGGTGATCCGCTCCAGGTCGTCGCCCGAGGGGTGCTCGCCGGGGCGCACGCCCACCGAGTGCGCGAGCTGCCGGGTGCGCTGCAACTCCGCGGCCAGTAAATCGATCCGGGCGGGCAGCGCCGACCACACCGCGTCCGCCGCGACGACCAGGTCCAGCGACGACGCGTACAGCTCGTTCATCCGGTCCACCAGCGCCGCCAGCGAGAAGTGCTCCGCGAGGACGCCGGTGCCCGCCACGGCGACCGGTTCGCCGCGCAGCAGCTCCGTCAGCTCCACCAGGTCCTCGCGCGAGGACCAGCGGCGCCGGGAACGGATCTCGCGGGCCGAGCGCAGGGCGTCCGTGTACGCGTCGAAGTACGTCCACAGCAGGGATATCGCCGTGTCGGCCGCCGCCCAGCGCTCGCGGGTCACGCCGGTCAGCTCCGCGCCCTCCAGCAGGCGCCGGCCCGCGTGGTCCTGGAGCGCCAGCAGCGAGGTCTCGATCGCCTCGTGCTCCTGGCCGAGCCGCGCCAGAGCGCGGTCCACCTCGTCCCGGTCCATCACCGGACCAGGGGCTCCCGCGACGCCCATCGATCACCCCTTGTCGTTCGCTTCGTCGTGCCGGTCCGGTCGGTCTTCCCTGCCTGTGCGGTGGTCTAACTGGTGCGCAGGTAGCGGGGGTTGGCGGGCAGGTACGGCCTGGAGTCCCCGCCCATCGTCGGCGCGAGCCACCTGTCGTACGCCGTCTGCCAGCCGCCCGCACGGTACTGCGCCAGCACCTGGTTGACGCGGCGCACCAGGTCGTCCGCGTCCTTCCTCATCATCACGCCGTAGTAGTCCTCGGTGAACGGCTTCCCCTTCAGCTCGACCGTGGGGTCCTGCGCGGCCTGGCTCGCCGCGAGCGCGCCGTCCGTGATCACCGCGTCCGCCTCGCCGAGCTGGAGCCGCACCAGGCAGTCGAGCTGGTTCGGCACGATGAGCGGCTTGACGCCGAACTTGCCCTCCTTCAGGTCCGCCTCGGTCGTCGAACCCGCCGCCGCGCACACCGTCCTGCCCCTGAGGCTGTTGTCGAAGCCGGTGAGGGCCAGGGACTTGGCGGCGAGCACCTGCTGGCCGGTCCTGAAGTACGGGGCGGAGAACGCGACCTCCTTCAGCCGCGCGCACGTGATCGTCGTCGTCCGGACGACCATGTCGACCTCGCCGCTGCGGACGGCGCCGATCCTGCGGTCCGTCGGGATCGCCTTGAACTGGACCGCGTTCCGGTCGCCGAGGATGTTCTGCGCGATCGCGTGGACCAGGTCGATGTCGAAGCCCTCAAGGGCCGCGCCCTGGTTGTTCGGGTTGCGGTAGCCCCAGCGGTAGCTGTTCTGGTCCACGCCGACGACGAGTTTGCGCTGCTCGCCGGTGCGGGCCTTGATCGCCGCGATCGTCGGACCGTCCGCCGCGCTCGGCGCCAGCGTCTGCGCCTCCGGGCTCACGCAGGACTCGGCCGCCGGTGCCGTGCGGGCGGCCGGGGTGGAGTCGAGGCCGCTGTCCCGGTGCTCCCGCGCGAGGGGGAGCAGGAGGGCGACGGCCAGGGTGAGGACGCCGACGAGGGCTGCCATGGCGGTGACTCCGCCCCAGCCCCTGAAACGGAACCGCACGGCCGTGCTCCCTTCTGTGCGCGGGGTCGGAGTCTGTGTGCCCGGCGTCCGGGGGGTCGGTGTGGTCATCGGAACTCCGACAGCCTGCGGCCGATGCCGAGGACCGCGCCCGCCGCGCCCAGGACGGCGAGGACGCCCGCGCCGACCGGGAGCCCGGAGAAGGCCGAACGGCCGTCCCGCGCGGCCTCCTTGAACTCGGCCTGCTCGTGCGTGAGCGCGCTCTGGAGGCTCTTGTCGACGGCGTCGAAGGACTGGCTGGTGGGCTCGGTGGAGCCGATCACGCGGGCCAGGGCCTCCTCGTAGTCGCCGTTCAGGTCCTGCGCGCGGGCCGCCTTGTGACGGGTCTGCCACTCGGCCACGCTCTTGTTCGCCGCCTCGACCGGGGCCTCGCCCTGCCCGTCGTCCGCGTAACTGCCCGCGCGGGCGAGGTCGTTCACGAGGTTCGCCATCTCCCGCGTGTACGCCTCGTCGTACTTGTCCTTGCCGTCGACGGTCTCCGCGCCGCGCGACACGAGCGTCAGGTTCTCGTTGCCGCGGGCCTTCAGGGCGGCGATGTGCGCGTTGTGCAGCGCCTCCAGCGAACGCACGCCGTTCTTCTGCGAGCCGTTCAGCTCCACGCGGGCCACGCTGTGCCCCGCCGCCAGCCACAGCAGGACGACCGCGGCGGCGGCCGACGCCGCGACCAGGCCGGGGTTCAGGAGCCGGTTCGTACGCCGGTACTCGCGCAGTTGCGCGCCCGCGAGGACCGCCAGCGCGAGGGCGCCCAGCGCGATCGCCGCCCACGGGTACGCCTTCGCGTCCGCGTAGTCGGACTTCAGGCGGGCGTTCTCGCCGTCGTACAGGCTCTGCGCGGCCGGCAGCATCTCGTCCTGCATCTTCTGGTTCGCGTACCGCAGGTAGGCGCCGCCGACGGGGAAACCCATGCGGTTGTACGTACGCGCGCGCTCGACGAGGCCCTTGTAGACCGGGAGCGCGGTGTTCAGCGTGGTGATCGCCCTCGCGGAGGGGGAACCGGGCTCGGCGCTCGCCGCCGCCGTGACCAGCTGTTTCGCCGCCGTCGCGATGTTGTCCTCGTACCGCGTGCGGGCCTGCGGCGTCTCCTGGCCGCCCGCCAGGAACGCGCTCGACGCGGCGGTGTTCGCCTCCGCCAGCGCGCGGTAGATGTCCGCCGCGTCCGAGGTCAGGGGCTGGCTCTTCAGCAGGACGTCGTCCGCCGCGTCCGCCCTGTCGGTCATCTGCCACGCCGTCACCGCGCCGAACACGATCACGAGGGACGCGATGACCGCGCCGATGATCCTCAGGCGCCCCGGTTCCGTCGTCGCCGCGCGCCTCAGGCGCTCACTGTTCTCCGCCCACGCGCTCCGCCGCCCGCCCACATCCGGCCTCACCACTGCCGACCTCCCCCATGGTCCCGTCCCGCCGCAAGTATCACCGCCCCGCCGCCCACCGCGCACCGGGCTTCACTGGATCTTGATCGCTTCGTGTCACCACCTGCGCATGAACCCTGTGCCCATGAATACGCGGGGGACGGGTGTTCGGTTCCTTTTGGGAGGTGGGGAAGGGGGAATTTGGGGGTAATTTGAGGGTCGCCCTGAGAAGCCTCACAGGGTGGCCCGGCGGGCTCCGGTACTAGGTCTGGCGTCATGGCACAGGGCGGACGAGCGGTGCGGAGGTCGGGGCGCTGAGGTTCGTACGGGTCCGGCGTGCGGAGCCGTCGTGTCGTTGGGCGCCCGAGGACTTCGAGCCCGGGGTCCGGGACACGCTGCTCGGCGTCTTCGACCTGGGACACGGCGGGTACCGGCACTCCCTCGGCGAGCACCTGACCACCACCGACGGCGACCTCCTCGTCCTCCACGAGGTTTGCCTAGACCCGGCCTGGCACGGCCTCGGCGCGATCCTCGTCTCCGAGACGGTCGCGCTGCGGGGTGCGCCGGCGGGGGAGTTCGGGGAGCTGTGCGACGCGTATCGCGAGGCTGGACGTTCCTTGTAGACGTGGCCGGCGACGATCGTCCGGGGCACGCGTCCCCGGAGTCCGTCCGCTGCTTACCGGCTCCCGTCCCGGAGTCCGTCCCCCTTACCGGATCCCGTCCCCTTACTTACCGGCCCCCGCCCCGGCCCCCGCGCCAGGCCCCGGTGCGGTGAGCGGTGTCGCCGCGTTCGACTGGGGCGAGTTCGCGTTGGAGAAGGCGGACGGGGCGGCGATGGTGTCGGAGGGGTCGGCCGGGGGTTCCTCCGGGGGAAGGGGGACGCCGCCGACGATGCGGATGTCGGCCGCGTCGAACGCCCGCTTGACCCGCCAGCGCAGCTCCCGCTCGACCGTGAGGGACTTGCCGGGCATGGTGCGGGCGGTGAGGTGGATGACCATGGAGTCGAGGAGGACGGAGTCGAGGCCGACGACGTCGATGGAGGACCAGAGGAGTTCGTTCCAGGGCTCCTCCTTGGACATGCGCTCGGCGACCTCGGTGAGGGTGGCCTTGACGCGGTCGAGGTCTTCCGTGGGCTTGACGGTGACGTCCACCCCCGCCGTCGCCCAGCCCTGCGACAGGTTCCCGATGCGCTTGACCTCGCCGTTGCGGACGTACCAGATCTCACCGTCGGCCCCGCGCAGCTTGGTGACGCGCAGCCCGACCTCGATGACCTCACCGGTGGCGACCCCGGCGTCGATCTGGTCGCCGACGCCGTACTGGTCCTCGAGGATCATGAACACGCCGGACAGGAAGTCGGTGACGAGGTTGCGCGCGCCGAAACCGATCGCGACGCCCGCGACACCGGCCGAGGCGAGCAGCGGCGCGAGGTTGATCTGGAACGTCGCCAGCACCATCAGCGCGGCCGTCCCCAGGATCAGGAACGACGCGACCGACCGCAGGACGGACCCGATCGCCTGCGACCGCTGATGCCGCCGCTCCGCGTTGACGAGGAGCCCGCCGAGCGCGCCGTCCACCGACTCGACCGTCCGGTTCATGCGGTCTATCAGCTTGGTGATCGCCCGCAGGACGACCTTCCGCAGGATCACCGCGATGACGATGATCAGCAGCACCCGCAGCCCGATCGCGAGCCACGTCGACCAGTTCTGCTCGACCCAGCTCGCGGCGTTGGTCGCGCTCTCCTGGGCGTCCTGGAGCGTCGGCACGATCACGGCGGGTGACTCCGACGGGGACGGCGACGGTGTCGGCACGGCGTCGGCGAGCAGGGCGGCGGACAGGGACACTGCGGATACCTCCAAGTACGGCGGCCCGAGGTCACGAAACGGTCACCGTACGGGCAGGCACACCACACTAACGGGGCATTGTGTGGAGGTCTGTCCGATCGGGCGGACAGAGACCTGTCTCACCCGTGCTTGAAGGCCCCCGGCGGCGGCAAGACATGGGGTGTGGTCGAAAACACTCCCAGCCCGTTACCGGGACATGGTGGCGCGTTCACCAGGCAAGAGGAGAGACTGCTAGCAGATCGTCCCGGCGCGAGCCACGCGCCGCCGACGCCCAAGGAGGCATCCGTGCCGCATGTCCTGGTCCTCAACGCGTCGTACGAGCCCCTCGGCGTCGTACCGCTCCGCCGCGCGCTCGTCCTCGTCCTGGAGAACAAGGCCGTCTCCTTGGAGGAATCGGGCGCCTTTCTGCACAGCGCGACCGTCACAGTCCCCGCACCCAGCGTGGTCCGGCTCAAGCGATTCGTCCGGGTGCCCTACCGGGGCCCCGTCCCCCTCACCCGCCGCGCGCTGTTCGCGCGTGACGGGGGCCGCTGCATGTACTGCGGCGCCGTCGCCACCAGCGTCGACCACGTCATCCCGCGCAGCCGGGGCGGCCAGCACGCCTGGGACAACGTGGTGGCGTCCTGCCGCCGCTGCAACCATACGAAGGCCGATCGCCACCTCACCGAGATCGGCTGGCGCCTGCGCCACAAACCCGCCCCACCCACCGGCCTCGCCTGGCGCATCATCGGCACCGGCCATAGGGACCCGCGCTGGCTGCCCTACCTGCGGCCCTACGGCGCGGACGACGCACTCGCCCGGATCGACGGCATATCAGCCTGAGACCCGGGCTTTCGCATACCTGCCCTGGGAATCCCCTCGCGTTCCCGGGGCAGGTGGTCTGAGGGCTGGAGGTTCTCAGGGCAACCCCCTACGCCTGACGTAGCTCCTCCGGGCGTACCGTCCGCCCCAGCAGCGGCAGGGAGGTCGCCGCCGCCAGCAGGCACGTCCCGTACACCCCGAGAGGGACCAGCACCATGCTGTACGGGAGAGGTACGTCCGTAAGCTCCCCGTACCAGTAGCCGAGGAGCGCCCCGCCACCGCCGGCGAACAGGACGGCCGGTGCGAGCGGGAGCGCCGTCTCCAGCAGCAGCGCCCGCGCCAGGACCGAACGCGGCACCCCGGCGGCGACCTGCGCGGCGAGCCCCCGGCGCCGGCTCGCCAGCGACTCGGCGGACCCGACGGCGAGACCGGACAGGGCGATCAGCAGCGCGAGCCCGATGGCGGCGGCGGTGAGGTCGAGCCCGGCGAGGTAGAAGTCGTCGTCGGCGGCGTAACGGTGCTCCCCGAACCCGTCGACGAGGACGGCCCGGACGGCGACGTACCCGGTCCCGATGACGGTGATGAGCAGCACCGCCGCATGCGTACGGGCCGCCGCCCACGGGTCGTCGCGCAGCCGCTCGGCGGCGATGAGGACGGCGGCGGAGCGGGCGCGCGGCGCGAGGAACCCGCCGGCGAGCCGGGCCAGCGTCCCGGCCGTCGCCACCGCACCGGCCCCGGCGACCGCGACCAGCAGCACCGCGAGCGGCGGCAGCAGCGAGGCCCGGATGTCACCGGTGAGCACCACGAACGTCAGCGAGAGGACGACGGCGACCGTGCCGACGGCGAACATCCCGCCCCGCCCCTCCGGCCGCACCCGCCGCACCAGCCCCAGCGGCGACGCCACGACATGCCGCAGCGCGAACACCCCCGCCCCGGCGCCGAGCAGCGGCACGGCCACCGCGACGACGGCCATGCCGGTCCATGTGTAGAGCGTCGCCCCCTTCCAGATGCTCGCCAGCACGGACACGCAGACGGCACTGGCGGCCCCGGCACCCAGCAGACACGCCGGTCCGGTCTCCAGCGCGGCGATCCTGCGCACCTGCGCCGCCCCGGCCCCCGCGAGCCGCAGCCCCGCGAGCCGCCGGTCCCGGTGCACGGCCCCGATCCGCGCGCACTGCCCGAGGAACGCGAGGACGGGGATGAGGAGCAGCCCCAGCACGAAGATGGTCCCCCGCCGCTCCCCGGGATCGTCGAACAGCCCGGCCGCGTACGGGATGTGATGCCGACCCCGCAACGAGTACAACGCGGCACCGACCTGCCCCAGCCCCGTCGCCAGCCCCGCCCCGACCGCGGTCAGCCCCACCCGCCACCACTCCCGCCGATCCGAACCCCGCAGAAGCGCCCAGGCGAGCCGGAGATCGGTACGGAGGCCGGTGCGGGGGGAGTTGGCGGGGGCGGGGTGGTGACGGGGGTTGGTACGGGGGGAGTTGAGGCGGGGGGTGGCGGAACGGGCGGCGCCGGGGCGGGAGTTGGCGTGGGTGACGTCGCGATGGGAGCTGTCGCCGGAGTCGCCGCGAGGGTGGTGGCGGGCGGTGTCGTGGCGGGGGCTGCCGTTGGAGTCGTCGTGAGGGTCGTCGCGAAGGTTGTCGTGGTGACCGGCCTCGCGCGAACTGCCCTGACTGCCGCCCCGATTGCCGTCCTGAGCGCCGCTCCGGCTGCCGCCCTGAGCCTCGCCCCGAGCGATCTCCCGAGCGATTTCCCGAGCGGTGTCCCGAGCGCCGTTCCCATTCGCCCCCGTGACCCCCTCGTCAACTGCCTTGTCGTCGCGCCCCTTTCGGAAGTCGTTCATGCCGCGACCCCCGCCGGCCTGACCGTGCCGTCGGCCATGTGGACCTCGCGGTCGGCGTATGCGGCGACCTGGGCGTCGTGGGTGACGAGGAGGAGGGCGGTGTTGGTGTCGCGGGCGGTGCGGGTGAGGGCGGTCATGACCTGCTCGGTGGTGAGGGTGTCAAGGGAGCCGGTGGGCTCGTCGGCGAAGACGACGCGGGGCTGGGTGATCAACGCCCGTGCGAGGGCGACGCGTTGGGACTGGCCGCCGCTCATCTCCCCGGGCCGCAGGGCCTCTTGGGCGAGGACGCCGAACCGCTCCAGCCACTCCCGGGCCTGCGCCCAGGCGCTGTCCCGGCGCCGCCCGGCGAGCAGCAGCGGCAGGGCGACGTTGTCGAGCGCGGTCAACTCCGGTATGAGCTGCCCGAATTGGAAGACGACGCCGAAGTCGCTGCGGCGCAGCTCGCTGAGCCGCTTGTCGCTGATCGCGTCCAGCCGTGTGCCGTCGTACACGACCGTCCCCTTCTCCGGCCGCACGATCCCCGCGAGGCAGTGCAGCAGCGTCGACTTGCCGCTCCCGCTGGTCCCCGTGACGGCGAGGATCTCTCCCGCCGCCAGCTCCAGCGAGGCGTCCCGCAGGGCGCGGGTCGGGCCGTACGTCTTGGCCAGTCCGAGCCCTGACAGAAGTGCGGTGTCCTTCATCCGGCGTCGACCTCCGCGGTGAGTGTGGTGAGCCGGGCCCCCGTGGTGGTCATCCAACGGAGGTCGGCGTCAAGGTGGTTGAGGGCGTAGTCCGCCGACAGGACGGTCGCGAGGTCCGCGCCGGCCCCCGTCTTCACGGCGGTGAGCTCCCGCATCCGCGCCATGTGCGCGGTCCGCTGCGCGGCGAGGTAGGCCGCCGCGTCACCGCCGCTCAGGATCGAGACGACGACCTTGGCGAAGATCTCGTTCGCGACGAACGGCGCCGGCGGGGCGACCTCGGCCGCCCAGACGCCGAGCTCGTGGACCCCCTTCTCGGTGGCCCGGTACATCGTCCGCTCCGGCCCCCCGTCCGAGTCGGTCCCCTCCACCTCCGCGAGCCCGTCCCGCACGAGCCGCTGCAACGTCGTGTAGACCTGCCCGTACGCGAGCGGCCTGGCCTGCGGAAACCGCTCGTCATGCCGTCGTTTCAGGTCATAGCCGTGACTCGGGCCGGTGGCGAGCAGGCCGAGGAGGATGTGGCGGGTGCTCATGGCGGCCAGTATGCACCACGTACATGTACTGAGTGAATAGTGGCCCATGCGTCGACCCCCGGAAGGGGGCCGTGCGGGTGGTGTGCGGTCAGGCCGGGAGCGTGCCGACGAGGACGAACTCGTTGTACGGGAAGACCTTGCCGACCGGGCGGGGGAAGGGGAAGGAGTAGGTGCGGGCGACGGCGACCTTCGCGGTCTCGGCGTGCTCGCGCAGCTCCTCGAAGCCGACGAAGCGCACGTGCGTGGCGTCCGTCTTGTAGCCCGCCTCCTGCGGGGTGATGAGGACGACCTTGCCGCCGGGCTTCACCAGGGGCAGGTACTGGGCGAGGACGTCGACAGCCAGCGCCTCGTCCATGTGCTCCAGGACGTGCGCGCACAGCAGGCTGTCGAAGGAGCCGGGGCCGCAGTCGGGGGCCTCGGCGAGTTCGTCGGGGGTGTACGCGGTGAGGCCGCGCTCGCGGCATGTGGCGACCGAGTGCGCGTTGTGGTCCACGCCCACGCTCTGCGGCGAGCAGTTCAGCAGGTTCCGGCCGAGGCCGCAGCCGACGTCCAGGACTCTGCCCAGTTTCAGCCGCCGGAGGTTCCACCGGTAAGGGGCCTGAGTGGGCAGCAGCCGCTTGATTCCCGACGTCTCCAGGCGGGTGAGGCGCTTGGTGTAGTCGGCGGACCGGGTGTCTGACATGGGCTCTCGCACGGGGTGGAGGGGAGGGGCGCGCGGAGCCGTTTGCGCAGGTGAGGGCCTTCGGCCCGCCGCGCCGCGGGCATGCGGCCATGGGGTGATGGCCTGGCTGAAAACCGTTGTGTGGATGCTAGTGGCCAAAGGTGAGAACGGGAACCCGCCGTTCCGAAAGTCGTCGCACCCATGCTGCGGGGGTTTCGTGACCATGGCGTGAAATCGCAGTTCGCAGGGGTGTCGGCCGACGGAGGTCGGCGGCGGTTTTGGTGGCGCCGGCACGCCGGTGTCGCACGACAAGAGGCATGAGTGCGGGCCCCTGCCCTCCGAAGTCCAACTCTTCGGCGCGAGAGCCCTGTTGATGGTGTCGTTGCTCAGTGGACGGTGCGGTTCACCAAGGGGAGGTGGCGGAGCATGAGCAGTCCACGGCTCTCGGTGCGCACGCCCGGCCCCGGGCCGGTGTAGTCCGCGCCCTCCTGGAAGACCATGGATTCGCGCACGGCGATCTCGTTGGCCAGTCGTTCCACCTCGGCGGCGCCGGCTTTCGGGAGCCCGTTCAGCATGTCGTCCGCGAACAGCTCCCAGCGCCAGTCAGCCACCGGCGACCTCTCTGTGCGCGGCCCGGACGATCTCCCCGGCTTCGCGGATCGCGCGTTCCCGTACGGCAGGGTCAGGGCTGTCGACGGCGCGCTCGGCGGCGTGCAGTCGGCGGGCTGTCTCCGGATGCCGTTCGATCTCGACCACCACGGCCCACTGTCGGTAGAACATGCGGATCGGTACGACGCTGTCCTCGTCCCCGGCCCGGACGAACGCGCTCTGAAGGTCTTCGAAGAACTCGGGCAGACGGGAAGGCGTGACTGCCGCGACAGCCTGCCTGAGGGCGGGCAGTGTCAGTTCGGGTCTGGGGATGAGGGGACCGTCTCCACCCGCATACGGTGTCGTCATCGGCCGCCCCTTCCGTTCACCCGCTTTCTTTCCGGCACAGGCCCCACGCTAGCGCGATCCCGCCGGGGCGGTCCCGCCGTTCACTCCGCTCCGGTTTGTGGGACACGGATGCACCCGTGCGACAGCGACGTGTCTCCTTCTGGGCTCGCTGCTTCAGCCGGGCAGCTTCCACTCCGCCCACACGGTCTTGCCGACGCCGTCGCGGGGCCCGTGACCCCAGTCGTCGCACAGCGCGCCGACGAGAGCGAGCCCCCGACCGAACTGCTCCGCGGGGCTCGCTTCGCGGGGGTGCGGGACGCGCTCGGCGCGGGGGTCGCTGACCTCCAGTCGGAGCGTGGTGTCGACGACGGCGAGCCGGACCCGGATCAGGCGGCCCCGCAAGCTGCCGTGGAGGATCGCGTTGGTGGTGAGTTCGCTGGTGACGAGGGCGACGTCCGGGGCGAGGGCGGGGTGACCCCAGGCGGCGGCGAGGTGAGCGGTGCGGGTGCGGGCGCGGGTGACGTTGTGGGGGGTGGGGGTGTAGTCGAGTTCGTCTTCGTGGTGGGTGGGCATTGTTCCGGCCTCCCTTGCGTGACTGGTTGGCCCGAAGGTAGGGGCGTTCGATTCTCAGGCGCAAGCGAAACGGAGATTATTGTCTCCAAAGGGTGACGCGCTGTGGTTCATGAGACACACTGGGTCGGTGACTCGTACGACACCACTGGGCAACCGGACCTCAACTGTCCTGGCGCGCAAGCTGGGTGGAGAACTGCTGCGCCTGCGTGACGCCGCTGGCATGACCCAGCGCCAGGCAGCCGAGGCGATCAACGCCACCAACTCGAAGATCGTGAAGATGGAACAGGGCTGGGTGCCGATGCGGGACCCGGATATTCGGATCCTCTGTGAGGCGTATGGCCTTGAGGACGCTGAGGTGTTGGGGCGGCTGCTGGAGTTGGCGAAGTTGGACCGGGAGCGGCGCAAGGCCAAGGGGTGGTGGCGTGGCGCGCCCTACGTGGGTCTGGGGGAGTACATCTCCATGGAGGAGATTTCCACGAGCATCCGGAGCTGGCAGATTTCGCTGATCCCGGGGCTGCTCCAGACGGCCGCGTATACGCGGGCACTGGGTGTGGCTGACTCCAGGTGGGAGGACCCCGATGAGATCGAGGTCGCAGCGCAGCTGAAGCAGAAGCGTCAAGGCTGCCTGTTGGGTGAAGACCCTGTTCAGCTCTACGTCGTGATCTGGGAAGCGGTTCTGCGCCAGCAGATCGGTGGGCCTGAGGTGATGCGCGGTCAGATGGAGCGGCTGTTGGAAGCGTCAACGCTGCCCAACGTTCGGCTCCAGGTGCTTCCGTTCCGTAGCGGGGCGCACCCGGCCACCGCCGGTCCGTTCAGCATCCTTTCCTTCGCTGAGGAAGGTGCGCTCGACGTGGTGCACAGCGACACCCACACGGGGATGGTGTGGATGGAGAATGAGGAGGACAGCGCGTACTTCAATAGGGTGTTCGATGGCGTTGCTCGGCTCAGTCTGTCTCCACATGACTCCGTCGAGCTCATCGACAGCTTGCGCAAGGGAAGTTGAACCACCGTGCCCGGTTATCAGTTCGTGAAGTCCAGCTACAGCAACATCAACAATGACTGCGTCGAAGTCGCCCGCAACATCCCCTCCACCATCGCCGTCCGCGACTCCAAGACCCCCGACGGCCCCCTCCTCACCCTCGCCCCCTCCGCCTGGGCCGCGTTCACCGCCTCCCACCGGACGCCGTGATCACCGCTCGCCCCCTCACCCCGGCCTCCCTCGGCGAGTTCACGACCAGGTCCGTGACCCACGCCGCCGCGTCCGGTGTCCACTCGGGCGCGGACGCGGTGAACGTCGTCTCGGTGGTCCTGGTGGGCAACTCGCGTTGATCGATGCGCAGTTGCCCGATGGACCGCTGGGCGGTGTGGGTGAGTACCTGGGCCGGAGGGAACTCCGAGTCCGCCGAGATCGTCACCGTGATGCCGGTCCTGGCCGCCGGTGAGGTGAGGGCGTACCAGTCCGCGTCCGTCCGGAGGTCGAGGGCGGTGTCGGGGGCGAGGCGCAGGGGGACGTGGGCGCTGAGCGCGGTGAAGGTCACGTTCCCCATCCGGTACAGGGAGTCGGTCATGACCCGGGTCATGGGGAGGACCGGGAGGTGCTGCCGGGCCATCCCGGCCGTGGGGTGGACCGTCAGCCAGGCCAGCCGCCGGTTCCGGCCGTCCTGCGACCAGTCGTTCCCGGCATCGGCATGGCCCCAACGGGCGCCCGCGAGATCGCTCAGGCCACCGATGAAGGCACTGCTCCAGCCGTACGCGGCGGCCCGTTTGACGACGAGGCTGAACAGATCCTCGTCCAGATCATGGTCGGCGCTGACCTGATCGATCCAGGGGTGCCGCCGGAACACGCCGTGGATCTCGACGGTCATCGCGCGGCCCGTGTCGTCGTTCTCGGGGGTGTCCTGCACGAGGTGTTCCACCTGCCTCTCAACCGGTGCCGCAGGCGCGGACTTTGACGGGGCACCAGTCTGTTCGCGCCGACGCCGGGACCGGCTCACGCCCGCTGGAGTTCGCGTGGTGTCGGGTCGGGAGTGGTCGGGCGGGTGGTCGGCCTGAGCTGGCCGACGATCGTCGCGGTCAACGCGATGGACATGCCGGTGAGTTGGAGGGGGGTGAGGGGCTGGGCGAGGGCGGCCCAGCCGATGAGGGTGGCGGTCAGGGGGGAGAGGGAGGCGAGGAGGGAGACCTGGGTGACGGAGAGGCGGGCGATGCCGCGGAACCAGAGCCAGTAGGCGACGGCGGTGTTGGCGAGGGCGAGGTAGAGGTAGCCGGAGACGGCGCGGCCGTCGAGGGCGGGTGGGGTGCCCTCGGTCAGGAGGGCTACGGGGGTGATGAGGAGGCCGCCGGCGGTGAGTTGCCAGCCGGTGAGGGTGAGGGGGCCTACCCCCTCGGGGCGGCCCCACTTCTTCGTGAGGACGGTGCCGGCCGCCATGGACGCCGTCGAAGCCGTCGCCGCCGTAATACCCAGGAGGTCCAGCGCGCCGGCCCCCTTGAGGGCGACGAGGGTGACGCCCAGGGCCGCCGCCATGCCGGTCAGCAGGGGGCGGACCGTCGGGCGTTCACGCAGCACCAGCGCCGAGAGGGCCAGGACGAACAGGGGGCCCACCGAGGAGACGGCCGCCGCCATCCCGCCGGGGAGGCGGTACGCGGCGAGGAACAGCAGCGGGAAGAACGCGCCGATGTTCAGGGCGCCGAGCACGCCCGCCTTCCACCACCACGCGCCGCGCGGGAGGGTGCGGGTGAGGGCGAGGAGGAGCAGGCCGGCGGGCAGGGCGCGCATCAGGCCGGTGAACAGGGGGCGGTCCGGGGGCAGGAACTCCGAGGTCACGGCGTAGGTGGTGCCCCAGGAGACGGGGGCGAGGGCGGTGAGGAGGACGGTTCTCATGGGTGACCTCGGCTCGGCGAGTAGCTTGACTCTAATTAGCTTAGCGCTAAGCAAATTAGAGTCAAGTGAATCAGGGGTCACTTGATGCCGGCCGACCGAGGGATACTCACCCCATGACCACGCCCCCCAAGGACCCCGTGGACGCGATCGTCGACCAGTGGGCCACCACCCGCCCCGACCTCGACACCGCCGCGATGGAGGTCTTCGGCCGCATCTCCCGCATCGCCCGCGCCATGGGCGACCGAGCCGAACGTGCCTACGCCCCCTTCGGCATCTCGCGCGGCGAGTTCGACGTCCTCGCGACCCTCCGCCGCTCCGGCGAGCCCTACTCCCTCTCGCCGCGCGAACTCTCCTCCACCCTCATGCTCACCACCGGGGGCATGACGGGGCGCCTCGACAAACTCGAACGCGCCGGGCTGCTGCGCCGCTCACCCGACCCCACCGACCGGCGGGCCCTGAGGGTCACCCTTACGGGGGACGGACTCCAGGTCGTCGACCAGGCCGTGGCCGCCGGGCTCGCCGTCCAGCAGGGGGTCATCGCCACCCTGGACACGGAAAAGGTCGGCCAACTGGCCGACCTGCTGCGAGAGCTGATGGCAGGAGCCACCCAGGACTAGGGCTCTAGCTCTCAAGAGCTACGCAAACACGACGAGCGCCGCCTTCACCCCGTACAGCGGTGAAGGCGGCGCCCGTGAAACTCAGACGGACGTCAGACCTTGGACGGCTTCGGCTCGCGGTCCTTCGACTTGTCCAGGACCCAGACGAGGCCCATGATCACCGCGAAGATGGCGAGCGGCGCCACGACGAACAGGCCCAGCGTGTCGACGACACTCAGACCGGGACCCGGGTCATCGCCGTCGTCGCGCGTCAGCGCGAGCGCGGGGGACGACATCAGCAGCATCATCAGCGTCGTACCGGCCGCCAGGGTGCCGGCGCGCAAGGCGTTCTTCTTGTCCACGGTGCAAAAGTAGCGAACGCCGGACGCCCCCGCGCGCGCGGGGTGCCTTATCGGGCACACCGGGGGTTCCCCCGGGAGCCGGGAGCCGGGAGCCGGGAGCCGGGAGCCGGGAGTCGGGAGCCGGGGGCCGGGGGCCGGGGGCCGGGAGCGGGGGGCCGGGAGCCGGGAGCCGGGGGCCGGGGGCCGGGAGCGGGGGGCCGGAAGCCGGAAGCCGGGAGCCGGGAGCGGGGAGCCGGGAGCCGGGAGCGGGGAGCCGGGGGCCGGGGGCCGGAAGCCGGAAGCCGGAAGCCGGGGGCGGGGAGCCGGGAGCGGGGGGCCGGGAGCCGGAAGCCGGGAGCCGGAAGCCGGGGGGCCGGGGGCCGGAAGCCGGGGGGCCGGGGGCCGGGAGCGGGGAGCCGGGGGCGGGGAGCCGGGGGCCGGGGGCCGGAAGCCGGGGGCCGGGGGCCGGGAGCCGGGGGCGGGGGGCCGGGGGCCGGGAGCGGAGGGCCGGAAGCGGGGAGCCGGGAGCCGGGAGGCGGGAGCCGGGGCCGCAGGGCGCGCGCCTCGGCCCGCCGCCAGTCCATCCCGACGTCCGCCCTGGCCCGACGCCCATCCCGCCCCGACGTCTGCCCCGTCCCAACGCCCGCCCCGCCCCGCCGCGATGCCGCCGCCCCGCCTGTTCGCCGACGCGAGACGCCCCGCCCCGGCTTCGGCCCACGGCCACGCCGCCGCTCCGGCCCGCCGCCGCGATGTGGTCGTCCCGGATCGCCGTGCCGCCCCGGCGCCGAGCCGTCGTTAGCCCGCAGGCGTCGCCGCCGAGGAGCCTCCCTCCGGCTCCGGCCCACCCCGCCCCCCTCGCACCGCAGCGACACCCCCCACTCCGCCCCTCCCGCGACACCCCCTCCCACCCCGCCCCAACACCCGCCCCACCACGCCGCCCCCCGCCCCCCACTCACCCCACCCCCCGCACCACCTCAACCAACGCCCGCAGCCGAGGCGAAGCCGCCAGTTCCTCCAACCCCACCGGTCGCCCCTGAGCATCCGCGATCGGCAACCGCCAGTTCGGATACTGATCCCACGTCCCCGGCAGGTTCTGCGGACGCCGGTCCCCGATCGCGTCCGGCAGCCACAGGCCGACCAGGGAGGCGGGCGTACGGGTCAAGTACCGGTAGACCGCGCGGACTTGGGATTCTTCGTCGGCGGAGGAGTCGCCGAGCACGCCCAGCCACTCGCGGACGTCGGCCGCGGCCGAGGCCCGCTCGCGCTCAAGGGGCCCGCTCAACAACCCCAGCCGGTCCATGAGTTCGACGTGTGCGCCACTCAAGCGGGCGGCGGTCGGCGGAAGATCGTGCGTGGTCGCGGTCGCGAGGCAGTCGGGGCGCCAGAGTTCGGCGGGGACGGGACGCCCGTCCCCGTCCCAGTCGCGTTCGAACCACAGGACGGACGTCCCGAGCACCCCCCGCTCGCGCAGCGTCTCGCGGACGCCGGGCTCGACGGTGCCCAGGTCCTCCCCGATGACGACGGCGCCGGCGCGCGCCGCTTCCAGGACGAGGACGGCGAGCATGGCCTCCGCGTCGTAGCGGACGTACGCGCCGTCGGCCGGGGACCGCCCCTCCGGCACCCACCAGAGCCGGAACAGCCCCATCACGTGGTCGATGCGCAACGCGCCCGCGTACCGGAACAGCGCCCGCAGCAGCTCACGGAAAGGCCGGTACCCCGACTCGGCGAGCCGGTCGGGACGCCAGGGCGGCAACCCCCAGTTCTGCCCGAGGGAGTTGAAGGCGTCAGGGGGTGCGCCCACCGACATCCCCTGGGCGAAGAAGTCCTGTTGGGCCCAGGCGTCGGCGCCCCCGGGATGCACGCCCACGGCCAGATCGTGCACCACCCCGAGACTCATCCCCGACTCCCGCTGCACAGAGGTGAGTTGGGAGTGCGTGTACCAGGCGAGACGGCTGTGGAAGTCGACCCGGTCCATCAACTCCCGCCGCGCACGGGCCGTTTCCTCCGACCGAGGATCACGCAGCGCCCGCGGCCACCGCGTCCAGTCCGCCCCGTGCACCTCCGCCAGCGCGCACCACGTCGCGTGGTCCTCCAGCGCCTCCCCCTGCTCCGCGAGGAAGTCGCAGTACGCCGCCCGCCGCCCCGGCCCGAGCGGCAGCGCGACGACCGCCTCCAACGCCTCCCGCTTCAACGCCCACACGGCGTCCCGGTCGATCAACTCCCCCTTCTCCAGAACCCCTTCGCGCAGCCGCCCGCCCCGCTCCCGCAGCGACTGGAACAACGCCCCGTCGACGTAGGCGAATTCGGGTATCTCCTCGACCCGCAGATACACCGGATCCGGGAACCGCCGGGACGACGGCCGGTACGGCGAAGGATCGGTCGGCGCCCCAGCCACCTCGGGCACCCCAGCCACCTCGGGCACCCCCGGCACCGCCGCATGCAACGGATTCACCTGCACGAACCCCGCCCCGAGCCCCCGCCCGCTCCACTCCACCAGCTCCCGCAGATCCCCGAGGTCCCCCATCCCCCAAGACCGCCGCGACAGAAGGGAGTAGAGCTGCACGACCATCCCGTACGACCGCGAGACCGGCGTGGGAAGCCGCCGGGGCGCGACGACGAGATGCGCGTCCCCGGCCCGCCCGTCCGGCAGCACCACACTCAACCGGTGCACCCCGAACGGCAGTTCCCCCACCCCTTCCCGGACCTCCCCCTCCTCGGTCACCACCCGCACCTCGGCCCCTTCGGGAAACGCCGGCGCCGCCTGCCCCTCCCACCACACCACCACCGGCGCCAACACCCGCTCCCGCAGCACCCGTTGCCGCTCCGCCAACGCCCCCCGCACCGCCTCCGCACTCCCCGCCTCCACCCCGAACGCCCTCAACACCCCCCGCAACGCCTCCTCCGAAGCCTCCACCACCCGCCCCGCCCCCGGACTGAAGGCCCCCGCCACCCCGTACAACTCGGCAAGCCGCACCAACTCCTCGTCGACCACGCCAACCTCCTCGCCAGCCGGGACGGGTCCACCCCCAGCACTACCCCGTGGGCGGACGAGGAAGCGGCGTCCACGGCCCCGGTGTTTCCCGACCCACCCCCAACTCCCCACATCGCCCACTACAGTCCCATGTGGTGCCCTACGTCACACGACATGGGTACGGGGGAGCTGCTTCGAGAACTGGGGGGTTCTGTGCGGGAGATGGCCAAGGGGTCGAACGTGTCACTGGCGGCACTCAGTGAGAGCGCCGACTCCGTGATGGTGCGGCTGAGTTGGGTGAGCCCGACGGGGGAGGGCGACGCCGACGTGTCCGTCCTGCTGCTCGACGGGAACGGAAAGGTGCGCGGCGACGGGGACTTCTACTTCTACAACAACCCCGTCGCGGCCGACGGCAGCGTGCAGTTGCTGGGCAAGGCCCCGACCGACACCGGCGACGAGGACCGGATCAGCTTCGACCTGACCGCCGTCGCGCCCGGCGTCGAACGGATCGTCGTCGCGGCGAGCCGCTACGGGGGCGCGGGATTCGGGGAGTTGGAGGAGCTGAAGGTCACGCTGGCCGACGGGAGCGGCGAAGGGCTCGCCGGGTTCGCCATCGAGGACGCGGGGACGGTCAGCGCGATCATCTTCGGGGAGCTGTACCGGCGGGGCGAGGAGTGGAAGTTCCGCGCCGTCGGACAGGGCTACGCCAGCGGCCTGGCCGGCCTCGCCGCGGACTTCGGCGTCGACGTCGAGGACGACGCGGAGCAGGACGACACCGAAACGGAGGAGACACCGGCGCAACAGGAAACACCGGTCCGCCAGGACCCCACGCCCGCCCCGACCCCCGCGCCTGGCCTGATCCCCGCTCCCCGCCCGCCTGCCGAGACAGAGGCAGAGACAGAGGCAGAGACACCGACCCCGAAGAAACCCACCCGCCCCCGCACCGCCCGCAAGAAGGTCACCGTCCCCGACGTCCCCAAGAAGTCCCTCGCCGAGAACGACAGTTGGCAACCGGCAAGACTCTTCCCCGTCTCCGCCCTGAAGAGCGACCGCGACCGCGAGACCCGCGCGACGTCCGTCCTGCTGTCCGTGATGGCACAGGTCCCGGAGTTCGGCCGCAGACTCACCGCCGCGTTCGGCGCCCCGGCGGGCCGGATGGAGACGTTCACCGAGGTCTCGCTGCCGCACGGCGACACCCCGAGACGCCCGGACGGAGTCATCCGCGTCGAACGCGCCGGCAAACTGTGGACCGCGCTGGTCGAGACGAAGACCAACGGCAACGCCCTCAAGTCCGAACAGGTGCAGGCGTACATGGACATCGCCGCCCGGCGAGGCTACGAGGCCGTCATCACGCTCTCGAACGACGTAGCCCTCGAAGGCAGCCCCCTGGTGGACGTCAAGGTCGACGGCCGCCGCAAGCACAAGGTCGCCCTGCGGCACCTGTCGTGGGCCGAAGTCGCCCACCAGGCCCAGATGTTGATCCGCCACGAGGGCGTCGGCGACAAGGCGCACGCCTGGCTGCTCCTGGAACTCCTGCACTACCTGCGCCACGACAACTCCGGCTGCCACGGCTTCCAGAACATGGGCGCGGCCTGGGTCCCCGTCCGCAACGGCATCGACGACGAGACCCTGTGCGCCGGCGACCCGCGCGCCCTGGACGTCGTTGAGAGCTGGGAACGGCTCGTCCGGCAGATCTGCCTGAGCCTCGGCGGTGAACTCGGCCAGAAGGTCCTGCCGGTGCAGCGGGCCAGACGCGGCGCCGACCCGAAGGAGCGCCGCAGCCGCCTCGCCGACCAACTCTGCCTGGACGGACGACTTTTGGCCGAACTGCGGATCGAGGGCGCCCCCGGCATCCTGACCGTCTGCGCCGACCTGCGCACGGCCAGGATCCGGACGTCCGTCGAGATCCCGGCCCCCGCCAAGGGCTACCCCCTCAGCTGGGCCAAGCGCCTGGTCCGCCGCCTGGCCGACGCCCCGGCCGACCTCCACGTCGAAACCCTCGTCGAGGGGGACACCGGCGGGCCGAGGGGCACGCTGGAACGCCTGCGCCCGGAACCCGCCGACCTGCTCCCCAAGAACGCCGACACCCGCATCACCGGCTTCCGCCTGTCCCTGTTCAAGAGCATGGGCGGCGGCCGGGGCAACGCGGAGACCGGCTTCATCCGCAGCGTCGACGACGCCGTGACCCGCTTCCGCACGGCCGTCGTGGCCCACCTGGAGTGACGCGAGGCGCCCAGCGCCGTACGAGCCGCACAGACGAAAGGCGCCCGGAGCCACAACTCCGGGCGCCTCAAAGCCGTTTAGGCGCCTGCTTACGCGTCAGCGGCCTGCGCCTTCAGCGCCCGCTCGATCCCCGACCGCGACTCCGAGACGAGCCGCCGCAGAGCGGCGTTGGGCTCGGCGGAGGAGAGCCAGGCGTCGGTGCGGTCCAGGGTGTCCTGGGTGACCTGGACCGACGGGTAGAGGCCGATGGCGACCTGCTGGGCGATCTCGTGGGAACGGGAGTCCCAGATCCCCTTGACGACCTCGAAGTACTTCTCCGTGTACGGCGCGAGGAGTTCACGCTGATCGGTCTGGACGAAGCCCCCGATGACCGCTTCCTGAAGCGCGTTGGGAAGGTCGGCGGAGTCGATGACGGAGGCCCAGGCGGCGGCCTTCGCCTCGGGGGTGGGCCGGGAGGCCCGCGCCGTGAGAGCGTGCCGCTCACCCGCCGCCGTCTTGTCGCGCTCGTACTCGGCGTCGATCTCCGCGTCGCCGAACCGCCCGACGGACGCGAGGCGTTGGACGAACGCCCAGCGCAGCTCGGTGTCCACGGCGAGCCCGTCGATCGTCGACGTCCCGTCCAACAGGCCCTCAAGAAGGGAGAGTTGGGATTCGGTACGGGCCGCCGCCGCGAACGCGCGGGCCCACGCCAGCTGGTGGTCGCCACCGGGAGCCGCCGCACGCAGGTGCTCCAGCGCCGCCTCGGTCCAACGCGCCAGCAGATCCTCACGCTTGGCCGGCGCCGCGTACAGCTCAAGCGCCAGCTTCACCTGCCGCTGGAGGGACTGGACGACGCCGATGTCCGACTCCTTGCCGATGCCGGACAGCACCAGCGAGAGGTAGTCGCTGGTCGCCAGCTCCGCGTCCCGCGTCATGTCCCAGGCCGAGGCCCAGCACAGCGCGCGCGGCAGCGAGGACTCGAAGTCGCCGAGGTGCTGAGTGACGACCGCGAGGGAGTCCGCGTCGAGGCGGACCTTGGCGTACGAGAGGTCGTCGTCGTTGAGCAGGAACACCGCCGGGCGGCGCTTGCCGACGAGCTGCGGGACGGCCGTCAGCTCGCCGTCGATGTCCAGCTCGACGCGCTCGTCGCGCACCAACTTGCCGCTCTCGTCGTCGAGTTCGTACAGGCCGACAGCGATGCGGTGCGGGCGGAGCGTGGCCTCGCCCTTCGCGCCGGCCGGCAGCGCGGGAGCCTCCTGGCGGACCGCGAACGAGGTGATGACGCCCTGCGCGTCCACCTCGATCTCCGGGCGCAGGATGTTGATCCCAGCCGTCTCCAGCCACGCCTTCGACCAGGACTTCAGGTCACGCCCGGAGGTCTCCTCCAGCGCGCCCAGCAGATCGGACAGACGCGTGTTGCCGAACGCGTGCCGCTTGAAATAAGCCTGCACGCCCGTGAAGAACGCGTCCTCGCCGACATACGCGACGAGCTGCTTCAGCACCGACGCGCCCTTCGCGTACGTGATCCCGTCGAAGTTGACGAGGACGTCGTCGAGGTCGCGGATGTCCGCCATGATCGGGTGCGTGGACGGCAGTTGGTCCTGGCGGTAGGCCCACGTCTTCATCTGGTTGGCGAACGTCGTCCAGGAGTGCGGCCAGCGCGAACCCGGCGCGTACGCCTGGCAGGCGGCCTCCGCGTACGTCGCGAACGACTCGTTCAGCCACAGGTCGTTCCACCACTCCATGGTGACCAGGTCGCCGAACCACATGTGCGCCAGCTCGTGCAGGATCGTCGCCGCGCGCGTCTCGTACGCCGCGTCCGTCGTCTTCGACCGGAACACGTACTGGTCGCGGATCGTCACCGCGCCCGCGTTCTCCATCGCGCCCGCGTTGAACTCCGGGACGAAGAGCTGGTCGTACTTCTTGAACGGGTACGCGTAGTCGAACTTCTCCTGGAACCAGTCGAATCCCTGCCGGGTCACCTCGAAGATGGCGTCGGAGTCGAGGAATTCGGCCAGCGAGGGGCGGCAGTAGATGCCGAGCGGCACCGACTGGCCGTCCTTCTCGTACACGCTGTGCACCGAGTGGTACGGGCCGACGATCAGCGCCGTGACGTACGTCGAGATGCGCGGCGTCGGCTCGAACTCCCAGACGTCGTCCTTCGGTTCGGGCGTCGGCGAGTTGGAGATCACCGTCCAGCCGGTCGGCGCCTTCACCGTGAACCTGAACGTCGCCTTCAGGTCCGGCTGTTCGAAGGACGCGAACACGCGGCGGGCGTCCGGCACCTCGAACTGCGTGTAGAGGTACGCCTGCTGGTCGACCGGGTCGACGAACCGGTGCAGGCCCTCACCGGTGTTGGTGTACGCGCAGTCCGCGACGACCCGCAGGATGTTCGGGCCCTCGAGCAGGCCCGGCAGCGCGATCCGGGAGTCCTTGAACACCTCGTCCGGGTCCAGCGCGTCCCCGTTGAGCGTCACCTCCGAGACGGCCGGGGCGACCAGGTCGATGAACGACGAGGTGTCGCCCTCGGCGACGTCGAAGCGCACCGTGGTCACGGACCGGTAGGTGCCGCCCTCCTGCGCTCCGGAGAGGTCGAGATCGATCTCGTACGAGTCAACGGTGAGCAGCTTCGCCCGCTGCTGCGCCTCTTCGCGAGTCAGGTTTGTGCCAGGCACGCGGTCATCTCCTCGTTATGCGTGGGTTGTGGTCATCTTTCCACGGGGCAGGTGCCCCGGGCGACGTTCGGGTGGCCTTGGGCCCTCTCCGCCAGGGCCCGCGCCAGCGCCCGCACCCCGGCCCCCTCGCCGCCCCGCGTCCACACCAGCCCCAGCGCGGACTCCGCCACCCCCTCCACCGGCACGAACACCACGTCGTCCCGCCGGTGCGCCGTCGCCGTCGGCTCGCACAGCAGCATCGCGCCGCGCCCCGTCGCGACCAGCGTCAGCCCCTCCTGGAGGGTGCCCGCCTCGGGCCCGGACGCCGCCGGGGCCTGCGCGGCGCGCCAGTACGCGGGGGCCGGGGGAGCGGGCCTGACCAGCGGCTGCGCCGCGACCTCCGGCGCCGACACGGACGTCCGCGTCGCGAAGGGATGACCGGCCGGGACCCCGAGGCGCTGGGGGCGGCGGGAGAAGACGGGGCCGAGGACGAGGTCCGGCTCGCGGACGGGCAGCAGGACGACGGCCGCGTCGACGCTCCCGGCGCGCAGCGCGCCGAACGGGTCGGACAGCGGCAGCTCGACGAGATCGATATCCCCCAACTCGCGCAGGACACCGGCGAGTTCGGTACTGACGGCGCCCTGGAAGCCGAGCCTGAGGCCGGTCCCGCCCGCCTCCTCGACGGCGGCCACCAGCTCCTCGTACGCCGGACGCAGGCGGGCCAGGAAGCGCTCGCCCAGCGGTGTCAGGGCCACCCGGCGGCTCGTCCGGCTGACCAGCCGGCCCCCGATCCGGCGCTCCAGAGCGCGCAGCAACTGGCTGACGCGGGCCTGCGACACGTACATCCGCTCGCCGGTCCTGCCGAAGTGCAGTTCCTCGGCGAGGGTCAGGAAGCACTCCAGCTCACGCAGGTCGGGGGGCGATCGATAAGCCACGTTCATGGAAGGGCGAGAGGTTCGCCGTTGTTCCCGGCGGGCCCGGCGCGAAGGGTGGAGGCATGTCCGCCAACCCCTCCACAGACACCGGCACCTGGCCCGCCGTTCTCGCTCTCGCCGCCGCCACCTTCGCCGTCGTCACCACCGAGATGCTTCCCGTCGGCCTCCTCACCTCGCTCGGGGCGTCGCTGGGGGTCTCGGCCGGAACGGCGGGGCTCGCCGTCACGCTCCCCGGGCTCGTCGCGGCCGGTACGGCACCGCTCTTGCCGGTCGTCGTACGCCGCAGCGACCGCCGGCACGTCCTCGTCGCCCTCCTGCTGCTCCTCGCCGTCGCCGGGCTGCTGTCCGCGCTCACCCCCGGGCTGGCCGTCCTGCTCGTCGCCCGTGCGCTGGTCGGCGTGTGCATCGGCGGGGTGTGGGCGATCGCGGCGGGGCTGCCGGCGCGGCTGGTGCCCGGTGAGCGGGCCGGGCGCGCGACGGCCGTCGTCTTCTCCGGCATCGCCGTCGCCTCTGTCATCGGCGTCCCGGCGGGCACGTTCCTCGGCGAGGCCGCGGGCTGGCGCTGGGCGTTCGCGGCGCCGGCTTTCCTCGCGACGGCCGTGGCGGCGGCCCTGTACGCCACGCTGCCCCCGCTGCCGGCAGAAACCCCCGTCCGCCTCACCGTCTTCCCCCAACTCCTGCGCGACGCCCGCCTCCGGCGCGGCCTCACCGCCGTCGCCCTCCTCGTCACCGGCCACTTCGCCGCGTACACCTACGTCCGCCCGCTCCTGGAACGCGTCCCGGGACTCGCGGAGGGACAGATCGGCCTGCTACTTCTGGCCTACGGGACGTCAGGGGTGGCCGGCACCTTCCTCATCGGCACCAGAGCCCCCCGTAACCCCACCCGTACCCTCCTCCTGATCGCCACGACCCTGACAACAACCCTGACCCTCCTGGCCCCCTCCTCCCACTCCCTCCCCCTCACCACGACCCTCCTACTCCTCTGGGGCCTCCTCTACGGCGGCGTCTCCGTCACGGCCCAGACCTGGCTGACCTCAGCAGCCCCCCACACCAAAGAAGCCGCCTCCGCCCTCTTCGCCGGCGTCTTCAACGCGGCCATCGCCGCAGGCGCCTTCGCAGGCGGCCGCACAGCAGACACCCACGGCCCCACCGCCGTCCTCTACCTGGGCGCCACCCTCACCCTCCTCGCCGCCCCCACCCTCCTCACCGCAACGCGACGCCGCGACCTCGCCGGCAACCCCGAACACCGGGCACGAGCCTGAGGTTTTCAAGGGCACGGGGCTGCATACATGCGCGGCTCCGCCACGTGCCGGTCTTCTGCGGCGGCGATGCGCGGGGTGCCCCCCGAACGAGGCCCAGCCGCAGGTCTTTCAGGGGCGCGGGGAACTGCGCGACCAGCCACGACGGTGCCGCAGCCGCACGACGCGCAGTTCCCTCACGGCGCCTAGGCGTTGAGCTCGGCCGCCACCAACTCGGCGATCTGGACGGCGTTGAGGGCGGCGCCCCCTCCGCTGCTGCCTCGCGGTACACGTACGCTCGGTGATCCACGGCTGCTTCTTGTACGTGGCGGAACGCCGGATCGCCCCGAACGAGGCCCAGCCGCAGGTCTTTCAGGGGCGCGGGGAACTGCGCGACCAGCCACGACGGTGCCGCAGCCGCACGACGCGCAGTTCCCCCATGGTGCCTAGGCGTTGAGCTCGGCCGCCACCAACTCGGCGATCTGGACGGCGTTGAGGGCGGCGCCCTTGCGGAGGTTGTCGTTGGAGACGAAGAGGGCGAGGCCGTTCGCGACGGTCTCGTCGCGGCGGACGCGGCCGACGTAGGAGGGGTCCTGGCCGGCGGCCTGGAGGGGGGTGGGGATGTCCGTGACGACTACGCCGGGGGCCGTCGACAGCAGTTCCAGCGCCCGCTCGGGGCTCAGCGGACGCGCGAAGCTCGCGTTGAGCTGGAGGGAGTGCCCGGTGAAGACGGGAACGCGGACGCAGGTGCCGGAGACCTTGAGCGAGGGGATCTCAAGGATCTTGCGGGACTCGTTGCGGAGCTTCTTCTCCTCGTCCGTCTCGCCCAGCCCGTCGTCGACGAGATTGCCCGCGAGGGGAAGGACGTTGAAGGCGATGGGCCGCTTGTAGACACCGGGCGCCGGGAAGTCGACGGCGCTCCCGTCGTGCGTCAGCTTCTCCGCGTCGTCGATCACCTTCCGTACCTGCCCGGCGAGTTCGGCGACCCCGGAGAGCCCGGACCCGGACACGGCCTGGTACGTCGTGGCGACCAGCGTCTCAAGACCCGCCTCGGCGTGCAGCACCTTCAGCACCGGCATCGCGGCCATCGTCGTGCAGTTGGGGTTCGCGATGATCCCCTTGGGCCGCACGGCGACGGCATGCGGGTTGACCTCGGAGACGACCAGCGGGACGTCCGGATCCATCCGCCACGCGGACGAGTTGTCGATGACGACGGCCCCCTGCGCGGCCACCTTCTCCGCGAGCGCCTTGGACGTCGCGCCCCCGGCGGAGAAGAGGACGATGTCCAGCCCGGAGTAGTCCGCGGTCGCCGCGTCCTCCACGGTCACCCCGTCCAGCTCGGACCCGGCGGACCGCGCCGACGCGAACAGCCGCAGCTCGGTCACCGGAAACGCACGCTCCGTGAGGATCCTGCGCATGACCGTGCCGACCTGCCCGGTGGCTCCGACGATTCCGATCCTCACGGCGACTCCCTGTGGCTGTACTGATGTGTCTGCGGCGTTTCCATCATGCGGCCCACCCCGGTCCACCTGTCCAATTCTTTGCCCCCCACTCCACCCGGCGCACCACCACACGGCACCAGAACTCCGGCCACACCCGCACTGAGCTGGAGATATTGCCCCCGACCCGCCCCCACACCGCAATCCGTTCCGCCCCGCCCGCCGATGTGACGTACACCCCACGAACGTTTCCCGGGGGCCCGGCGTCGTAGGAGAAACAGGGAGGGGTGTCTGTGCTGCGCAGAAAACCGCGCCGGACCGAGGCCGGCGACGATCCCCTGGACGCGGCACAGGAGCGCCGCGTCAGAGCGGTCCTCGCCCTCGGCGGCGTCCCCCAGGCGGACCTGCCGGACGGCGTGCAACAGGTCCGCCTGCGCCTCCTGGAACGCGCCGCGAAGGGCTACGAGGCCCCGCGCGACGTCTCCGCGTGGGCGGCCGTCGTCGCCTCCAACCTGGCCATGGACTGGCACCGAGCGAAACGCCGCCAGGAACGCCTCGGCGAACGCCTCGCCTCGCTGCGCCAGACCGCGCAGCCGTCCGGCGAGGAAACGAGCGTGCTCTCACTGGCCGTTGCCCGAGGACTCGACCAACTCCCCGACGCCCAGCGCCAGGTGGTGATCCTCCGCTTCTACGCCGACCTCCCCGTCGCGTCGATCGCGGAACAACTCGGCGTGCCCGAAGGCACGGTGAAGAGCCGGCTGCACACGGCGGTCAGGGCGCTGCGCGTCCGCCTGCACGAGGACGAGGTGGTCTGAGATGCCCGACGACGACGCGCTCCTGCACGCGATCACCGGCGAACCCGCCCCCGACACCCCCGAACTCCGCGCCGCCCACGCGGACATCGCCGTCCTGCGCCACCAACTCGCCCTCATCGCCGAGGAACTGGACGCCGGCCCGGTGGCCGTTCCCCCACGCCGCCGCTCCTGTCGCGGGGTGCTGTACGGCCTCGCGGCGACCGGCGTGCTCGGCCTGCTCGGCGGCACCCTCACCCTGCTGGCCGGGACCGGCGGCGCCGGCGACGCGGGGGACGCCGACAAGTCCGCTGCCTCCGCAGTTGGCGGTACCGCTGAGGAGGCAGCGGACGCCCTCACCGACCCCGAGTACCTGGCCTGCGCCGCCACGGTCGTCGAGGGCACCGTCATCTCCGTACACCCCCAGGGGGACGCGACGGAGGTCACCCTGAGAGTGACGCGGTCCTACAAGCCGGTGCCGGGCCCCTCCGACGTCACGTTCGCGGTGGACGCGGTGGACGCGGTGGACACTGAGGTCGTGCGGGGGGAGGCGCTGCTGGTCGCGCTCGGGCCGGACTCGGCGTCCCCGGACGCGCTGGTGGTGGGGGAGCCCGGCGTCGCGGCTCAGCGCCCGTCGCTCGTGCGGGCGTTGGAGGAGTCGCGCGAGACGGCGTGCCCCGGCTGAGACGCGAAAGGCGGGCGCCCCTTCAACGGCGCCCGCCTCTGTCTCGTCGTACGCGTCAGGTACTACGCGTCGTACCGCCTACTCCCAGCCGTCCCAGACCCAGCTGCCGGTGTCGTCCCCGCTGGGCTTCGTCGGCTTGGTGACGACCGGGTCGTCGAGGCCGTCGGCCGCCACGACCCGCTTGTCCTGCGCGGGCGAGGCGCCGTGCTGGCCGGCGAGGCCCAGCGGGAGCGCCAGCGTCGCGGTGACAGCCAGGGCGGCGAGTGCGGTGCGGACGGCTCGGCCGGTGATTCGTCTCATTCTCTGCCTCTGCAATTCTTCGTTCCCGGGGAGTGCCCGGCGTGGTGCCGGTGCCCCGGGGCGGCGAGCGTGTGCCGGAAACGATGATGGTTCGGCGGCCATGCCGCTGTCATGTTCCTTCGCTGGCCTCAGGAGGCCATGGCAGGCTCTTGCCAATTCCGGTCACGCGTATCACGCGACCCGGCCGCCTCTTGGTTCCCCGTACAGGTAACGGTCCGGACGGCAGTCGCCCAGCTCCCAGTCCGGCAGCAGTCCGGGGAGGCTCAGCCACTCGGCCCAGCCGTCGCGCGCGCGGTCCAGTGCCTCGTCCAGGCTGCCGGCCTCCACGAACGTCATCCCGACCAGCCGTCTGCCCCACCTCGCGAGCGAGACGTGGGCGATGCCTGGGCGGGGGTCGGTTCTCGTGTGCTCGGCAACGGCGCTCAGCCGCTGGTCGCTGGGCATCGCGACGGGCGGCGCGGCCGACGGCAGGAGAACGACCTTGACTGCGTACACGGTGTGACCTTAGGCACGGCCTGTGCGGATATCGGCCGCGTCCAGCTGTCATCCCCCGGTCATGGCAGGGAGCGGCCAGCAACGTGAAAGTGGCCCGGTGGCCGAAAGGCCGAGTGGCTGAGCCACTGATCCATCACCCCTCACAGCCACCCCCGTCTCACCGCCTCCGCCCCCGCCTGGAACCGGCTCTGCACCCCCAGCCGCCGTTGCAGATCCGCCGTGTTGCGCCGAACCGTCCGCAGCGAGACGCCCATCTTCCGGGCGATCCCCTCGTCCGTGAGCCCCGCCGCCAGCATCTTCAGCAGCGCCGCCTCACGGTCCGTCGGCGCGTCCTCCGGTATCTCCTGCGGCGCGGAGCCCAGCGGGACGGCGTTCTCCCACACCATGTCGAACAGCTCGCCCAGCGCCCGCACCATCCCGGGGTAGCGGATGAGCAGCGCCCCCTTGCGGCTGTCGTCGATGTCGATGGGGATGACGGCGGTGGTGTGGTCGGAGAGGATCATCCGCATCGGCAGCGCCGGCACCGTACGCGTCTCCCCGCCCCGCGACGCGAGCCAGTTCGCGTACTCCACGGTCGGCGGATCGTTGCGGACGCTGTCGAGATACACCGTCCGCATCCGCACCCCACGGGACAGATGCTGCTCGTCGAGCGGCCGCCCGGCGTCGAGGGCCGCCGCGCTCAGCGCCCCGCCCGGCACGAACGTCCGCACGTCGACCCGTGCCTGATGAGCCAACTCCATGAGCCGCACCCGCACCGCGTCGACGCCTTCGAGACGCTCGACGCCGCTGTCCACGCGGTGCGCCGCCATGTTGGCGTAATCCGAGGTCAGCGCCGCGAGAGCGGCCCGTTCCTGGGAGAGCCGGGCGCGCTGCTCGTCCAGCTCGGCCTCCCGGCGCTGGAGCAGCGGCGAGAGGACGATTTCCGGACTCACGGGAACGAACTGGTGGCCCGCGGCCTCATGGAGGAGCGAGAGTTGGGTCAGCCGGTCGAGCGCGCCGCGCACCTCGGTCTCCGCGAGCCCGGTCTCGCGGGCGATGTCCTCCAGGGTCCAGGAGGGGTGCAGCAGCAAAGACCGGTAGACGTCGTGGGTCGACTGGTCGATGCCGATGGTCTCCAGCATGGCTCCCCCTGCGCGGGCCGTTCTGCGGCCGAGATCTGTCGGTGGTGTCGGAACTGTGGCTGACGGTATCCGATCCGCCATTTCGGCGTACCTGCGTTCGAGTCACCCGGCGTGACCTCCTGGCATCTCCCGGCCATGGCCACGTGGTGCCACAACCGGAACCCCCCAACCCCCGACCACCCCGCCTAATGTCATTGATCGCCGGGTGGTGCTCCCTCGGGGGAGGGCATCACCCGGCAACCGGACACCGGCCGGCGCCGTCACGGGGGTGGGCGCCGGCCGGAAAAACGGGGTGGGGAAAAGGGGGAAAACGGGGGGAAGGTGGGGAAACCGGGGGAAAGCGAAGAGGCGGGCGCTCTTGGGGGAGCGCCCGCCTCTTCAATTCAGGCCCCGCGCAGGTCTTTTAGGGGCGCGGGGAACTGCGCGACAAGCCACAACGAACCCGCAGCCGACACACAACTCCCCACCCCACCCCCTTAGTCGCTAACCCACGACCTTCTCGATCACCACGGTCCCAACCCCCGCAGCGGTCCCCCTGGCATTCACCAGCCGAACCTCCCCGAAGAACTCCCGCCCTTCAGGCCCAGCGGCCTTCACAAGGACGTTCCCCGAGATGGTCGCCGAGGCCCCGCTCGCGATGGAGACGGTCGCCCCGGAGTCCACGGACACACTCCCGAGCCCAGCGGCGAAGTACACGTCCTTGTACTGGAACGTCGTAGTCCCGGCAGGAACGCTGTACCCGTCCACGACAACCGTGTAGGTCCCCGCAGCCGGCTTCACGACGCTCACCGATTCCTCGGAGTCCCCGTCCGCCGACTTCGCGACCTCCACCCCGTCGCGGTACACCACGAGGTCCAGATCCGCGGCGGCGTCGGAAACCCCACCGATGGACACGTCGAACCGCTCGACCCCGGCCGGCACCACAACGGTCGACGTCTGCGAAGCACCGTGCGCGATCGTCGGCGTACCCAGCTTCGCCGACCCCAGCGACCCGCCCTCCAGCTTCGCGGTGAGCGGCGCGAACCCGTTCTTCACCGTCCAGTCGACGGCGACAGGCGTCCCGACCTTCGCCTCGGCCACCGTCCGCACGGCCGGCGAGAACTCGGTACCGAGCACCGACACATCGAGCGTGTACGGGTTGTCGAGGTGCGGCGACGTCCGCCGCGACTCGACCTCGATCTCCCACACACCCGGCGTCGGGTTGGTGTAGGTCCGCAGATCCGGGCGGCAGTTGTTGGGCAGATCGGGGTTGGAGTAGTCGCTGTAGCAGTAGACCGTCGCGGAGTCCTCCATCTGCGTCCCGTACGGGTGCAGCGAGATGAACCGCGTCTGGCTCTTGTCCTTCAGCCCACCGAGCGCGACCTCAAGGGTCTTTGCACCCTGCGGCACGGTCACGAAGTACGAGTGGCTGCTGTTGCGCTGCACGCTCGCGGCCTTGGAGAAGGTGTACGACGGCGTGACGAGCGCGTGGGAGACGACGACGGTGGAGAGGATCTGCCGGTCCACGCCGACGGTCGACCGGTCGTCGAGTTCGACGATCGCGCTGTGCACGCCCGCCGACTTGGCCCGCGCCTGCACCTTGAGCGTCACCGGCGTGTTCAGCGGCAGCTTGACGCGCTTGCCGCCGAGCAGCTTGAACGTCCCGTCGTTCGTGACGAGCGAGACACGGTGCTCAACCGCCTTGGCGGGCCCGGAGGTCCGGGTGACGACGACGTCGTAGGTCCGCTTCTCGCCGACCTTCAGCCCGCCCTCGCGGTCGTAGATGCCGGTACCGAACCCGGGCTCCTTCAGCGCGCCCGAGAGCGCGGTGCTGACCGGCGCCTTGACGGTGTAGTCGTGCGCGGTCGCGCCCTTCTTGATCGCGTCCCACGCCTGCACGATGCGGATCAGCCCCGCGCCCTGCACATGCGCGGGAACGCCCTTGATCTCACGCGCGGTGCTGGTCAGCGCCGTGCGCAGGGTCAGCGGCGACAGCTCGATACCGCGCTGCTTCGCGGCGGACAGCAGCAGCGCGCTCGCGCCCGCGGCCTGCGGCGACGCCATCGACGTCCCCTGGAGCATCGCGTACCCGGCGGGCAGGCTGTAGCCGGCCTCGGCGGTCGGCGCGCCCGGCGACCAGGTCTGCATCGTGTTGACGGCGGCGCCCGGCGCGACGAGCGTCGGCACGAACCCGCCGTCCTCGCGCGGCCCGGCGGAGGAGAACGGCAGCATCGCGTACTTCTTGGTCACCTGGGACCCGTAGTTCGCGGCCCAGGTCTCCTTGGAGATGGACGCGCCGACGCTGATGACCTTGTCGGCGAGGCCGGGGTCACCGATCGTGTTGATGCCCGGACCCTCGTTGCCGGCCGCGATGACGAGCTGCACGCCGTAGGTGTCGATGAGGCGCGTGTAGAGCTGCGCGCGGGCGTTGTTGCCGTCGTTCAGCGGGGGCAGCCCGCCGATGGACATGTTGACGATGTCGACGCCGCGCTTGGTGACGAGGTCGATCATGCCCTCGGTGAGCGCGACGTTGGTGCAGCCGCCGGTCCAGGTGCAGGCGCGCGACGACACGATCTTGGCGCCCGGCGCCGCGCCGTTCATGCGGCCGCCGAACAGGGAGTTGGCGGCGGTGATCCCGGCGACGTGGCTGCCGTGCCGGGACTCGACGACGCCGATGCTGACGTAGTCGGACTTGTCGCCGGCGCCGTTGAAGACGACGTCCTTGCGGATCTCGACGACGAACGGGATGCGCTCGGCGACCTCGGTCGCCGGGTTGTCGGTCCCGAAGTACCCGATCTGGAAACCGTCCTTGTACGGCTTCAGCGCCTCTTCGTCGGTGAAGTCGCCGTCGTTGTCGAGGTCGACGCGGACGGTACCGGCGGCGGCGTCGTAAAGGACGCCCCACACGTCGGACTTGTCGCCGTCGCGGTTCAAGTCCCCGGCCATGTCACCGCCGTTGGTGGCGGACTCGGCGAAGGTCTGGAACCGGAAGTCCCCGGCGGGGGCCTTCCAACTCCGGCCGGCGGCGGTGAACGTGGGCCCCGCGACAGGGGAGTTCATCCGCAGCCAGGTGCCGTCGCGGTCGACCACCGGGTCGGTCGCGGTGACCCAGTCGACGATCTTCCGCTCACCGGTCGTCGTCTTCTGCAGCGCCGGGTGGCCGAGGTCGACGCCGGAGTCGAGGACGCCGATGGTGACGCCACGGCCGTCGTAGGTCGGGTGGTCCTCGACGAAGGAGACGGCGCCCGTTTCGAAGGACGGGTTGTACGGGTTCGTCGCCGGGGTGTTCTTGCCCGGCGCGGGGTAACTCCCGGCCTTGGGGGCGGAGTCGCCCTTCGAGGTGCCCGGTGTCGGGTCGTCCAGGGCGATCTCCTGGCGGAGGTCGATCGCCTGGACCGACGTCAGCTTCGACGCGGCGGCGATGGCCGCGTCCGCCTTGCCGGTGGGGACGGTCGCGCGGACGTAGCCGAGCTTGTCGTCCTTGCGGCCGATGAACCCGCCGTCCAGGCCGTCGAGTTGCTTCGCGACCTGGGCGGTGGCGCCCGGGGTGGTGGCGACCATCATCGTGACGGTCTTGTCCCCCTCGGTCTTCGCGTCCGCGAGCGCCGCCGCGTCGTCCGCGCCCAGCTTGTCGGCCTTGTCCGGCGACGACTTGGGGGCGACGGTGGAGTGCTGGTCCCCGGCGAACGCCAGCGGCACGGGACCGGCGGCCGACAGCGCGGCGACGAGCCCCGCCGCGACGGCTATTCGGACCGTACGTCTGTGGGGGGTGTGGGTCATGGGCATCCCTAGCTCATGTCTTCGGTGAAGGGGACCGAAACTGATCCCGAACGATCGCCCAGCTTTACCCACGGGACGATCGTTTGGGGAGAGTTGACCGGGAGGCGGTGAATGTATGGGGAAAACCCGCGATGGACTTTAGTGAGTTGACCGCTACTTCCGGACAAAACGCCCACCAGGGTGCCCGCTACGACAGGGAGCTGTGAACCGCCCGTGAGAAAGACCAGGAGAACGGCGGCCTACGCCGTGATCGTCCAGGACGACCGCATCCTCCTCGCCCGCTTCCGCGCCCCCACCGGCGGCGGCAGCTGGATCATGCCGGGCGGCGGCGTCGAACACGGCGAGGACCCGTACGACACGGTCGTCCGCGAACTGCGCGAGGAGACCGGCTACGAGGTCGAGGTCACGGCCCTGCTCGGTGCCGTCTCCCGCCACGCCCCCGTCCCCCGCCGGGGCCTGCGCCGCCCCGCCGACCACCACGGCCTGGCCCTGATCTACGAGGCGAAGGTCACCGGCGGCGAACTGCGCCCCGAGGAGAACGGCTCGACGGACCTGGCGGCCTGGCACGCCCTCGCGGACCTCCCGGACCTGCGGACGGGCGGCATCGTCGAGGCGGCCGTCCGCCTCTGGCGTCAACGCCCGCCCACGGGTCACCTGATTGACTGAAACAGGCTCAACCCCTCTCAGCAGGGACAACTCCGCCTGAACCGAGGGCGTCCTTCCCCCTGACCGAACGATCACGAGCAGGGGGAACCACATGAAGACACTCCGTACGACGGCCCTCACGGCGACGGCCCTCACGGCGACACTCGCGCTCGCGGCCCCGGCGCTGGCCGCCGCACCGGCCCACGAGGCCACGCGCAAGGCCGTCGAGGGCGTCGTCCGCGAGGGCGTACCGGGCGTCACGCTGACCGCCCGGGAAGGCGGCAAGACGTGGTCGACGACGGCCGGAGTCGGCAACCTCCACACCGGCAAGCCGCGCTCGGCGGGCGACCACTACCGCGTCGGCTCGATCACCAAGACGTTCGTGGCGACCGTGCTGCTGCAACTGGAGGCGGAGGGCAAGCTGTCGCTGGACGACACGGTGGAGAAGTGGCTGCCGGGCGTGGTGCGCGGAAACGGCCACGACGGCAGCCGCATCACCCTCCGCCAGCTCCTCAACCACACCAGCGGGATAGCGAATTACACGGACGACGCGGGGTTCGCCCAGGACTACTTCCTCAAGGACGGCTTCTTCAAGAACCGCTACACGCCGCGTACCCCGGCCTACGCGGTGGGCATCGCGATGTCCCACGCCCCCGACTTCCCGCCGGGCACCGGCTGGAACTACTCCAACACGAATTACGTCGTCGCCGGAATGGTCATCGAAAAGGCGACCGGCCGGCCGTACGGCCAGGAGATCCGTACCCGCGTCCTGAATCCTCTCCACCTCAAGGACACCTCGGTCCCCGGCAACCGGGCGACCCTTCCCAAGCCGTCCAGCCGCGCGTACGGCAAGCTCGCGGAGACCGCCGACGGTCCGACGTACGACGTCACCGAGCTGAACCCCTCGGCGGCGGGCGCGGCGGGCGAGATGGTCTCCACCTCGTCCGACCTGAACCGCTTCTACAGCGCCCTGCTGCGCGGCAAGCTGCTCCCGCCCGCCCAGCTCAAGGAGATGAAGACCACCGCCCTGAACTCCGACTACGGCCTCGGTCTCCTCACCGCCACCCTCTCCTGCGGCGTCACCGTCTGGGGCCACAGCGGCGGTATCCACGGCTCCGAATCCATCGCGCTCACCACCACCGACGGGAAGCACTCCCTCGCCGCGAATCTGAACGGCGACTGGACGGGCGACATCGTCTCGGTCGTAGAAGCGGAATTCTGTGGAAACCCCGCCCCGAGCGCAAGCCGTTCGGGTGAAACCGACCTCTCCGTCATCCAGGATGCGGCGAAATAAAACACCCAGTTCATCCCCCGGAAATATCCGTCGCGCCTGATATCGGCTAACCCGCACTTCACGGGGATGGCTTGATACATGTGCAAGGCGGGTGAGCGCGAATGCTCCGTGTGCTGTCTGTCTACGAGGGCTTCTTCTCCGGGGGCGCCCGGATCGTCCACAGCGACGTGGTGCTGGGCCTCCGCGAGGGGGGCCAGCACCACCGCGTGCTCAGCATGCACGCGGAGGTCCACCGCGAGGCGACGCGCCAGCGCATGGAGAACGACACGTGCTACCGCCGCCTGACGGCGGCGGGCATCCCGGTGACGGCACTGGGGCGGACTTTCGAGGGGGGTGTTCCGGCCACGGCCTTCACGGGCGAGGAACTGGCCGACACGGCACGCGCGATGGCCGAGGCGGACGTCATCCTGTCGCTGAAGGAACAGCCCCTGGCGCTGCTGAACCAGGCCGGCCTCCCACGCCGCCCGATCGTCGTCGGCCTCCACCGCTCCGACCCCGAGAACCAGTCCCTGGACGAGCTGCTGACCGGCATCGCGGACGGCAAGGTCGCGGCGGCGGTCTGCTGCGCGGAGTCGACACGGGCGGCGTACGAGGCGGCGGGCGTGCCGGGCGAGCTGCTGCACGTCATCCCCAACGGCGTCGACCTGATCCGCTTCCGCCCGGACGCGGCGCGACGGCTGTCCGTCCGCGCGGAACTCGGTCTGCCGGAGACGGCCCCGGTCGTCGTCTTCGCCGCCCGCTACGACGGCATGAAGAACGTCCCGCTGTTCCTGCGGGCGGCGGCGGAATGGCTGGCGCGCGAGCCCGAGGGTCACGTCCTGATGTGCGGGGCGGGGATGAGCGAGGAGAACGCGTCACTCCTCGCGGACGTGCGGGAGGCGGGCGTACAGGACGTTGGGCGCCTCCACATGCTCGGCGTCCGCCGGGACATGGAGGCGCTGTACGCGGCGTCCGACGTCGTCGCGCTGACGTCGGCCTGGGGCGAGGCGGCGCCGCTCTGCCTCATCGAAGGCATGATGTGCGGCGCGATCCCGGTCACGACGGACGTCGGCGACAGCGCGTCGATCGTCGCGGGCCACGGCCTCGTGACCCCCTTCGACCCTCGCCTGATCGCCGCGGCCTGGTCCGAGGCGGCCTCGGCGAGGGCGGAGCTGGGCCCCACCCTCGCCGCGAGCCGCGAACGCTTCAGCCGGACCCGGATGATCGCGTCCTACGCGGCGCTGTTGGACCGGGTGAGCGGTCGCACTACGCCGAGGTCTCACGCAGGTGCGTGAGGAAGGGCGTCCAGGAGGAGAGGGGGAGGAGGAGGGCGGGACCGGTGGGGTTCTTGGAGTCGCGGACGCCGATGTGGGGGGCGAGGGGGGCGACTTCGAGGCAGTTCTGGCCGGCTGTGCTGTAGGACGACTTGAACCATGCCTGGTCGGCGGCGAGTTCGGGGGCGGTGTAACGCTTGTGCATGGACTACAGCTCTCGTTCTAGTCGGTGCAGGAAAGCGGGAGTGTCCTCAGGGGACAGTGCTGATGCTGTCATGGCGTTGAACCGCCGCATGAACCGGTTGACTTCGCGAGGCTTGTCGGAGGTGGAGACGGGGCCCCAGGCGCTGTCCACCTGGACACGCGGCGGAAAGTTGTTGCCGAAGTCGAGGATCGCGAAGTCGTCGGGGGACCGGTAGCTCGGCCTGAACGGCAGTACTTGGACCGTGACGTGGTCCCATGAAGCCATCTCCTCGATCCGCGCGTACTGCTCACGCATGACGTCCGCACCCCCGATCGGATACCGGAGGGCAGCTTCCCCGAGGATGGCGTGAAGCTCAACAGGGTTGTCGCGGGTGAGGACTTCCTGCCGCCGCATCCGCAACTCCACGCTCTGGCTGACGAACTCGGAGGTGTGCTCCTCGATCGGCTTGTGCAGTTCGTGCACGGCGACCGCATATCGCTCGGTCTGGAGCAACCCGTAGACCAGCGAGGGGTGGTACACCTTCATGGAGCGGGCCTCGGGCTCGATGCCGACGAAGGCGGGCATCCCCGTAGGCGTCAGCCCCCGGAACTGGGTCAGCCAATCCTGCTTGTTGGACTCCTTGTTGAGGCTGATCAGGCCGTCGATGATGTCGGGGTCGGTGACCCCGTACTTGTCCAGCAGCTTGCGCAGATCACCGACGTTGCGGAAGTTCAGCGAGCCCGACTCGATCCGTTGTAGCGACGCCTCGGAGATCTTCAGCCCCACGACGGCCTGCTTCCGCGAGAGGGGTCCGCCCCGGTCGCCGAGACCGCAGTTCTCCCGGAAATGCCGCATCTGAAGACCGAGTTCGAGTCGTTGGGCGGTGCGCCCGCGCTTCGCAGCCATGTGCACCTCTCTGTGCGCTTGTGCGTACGGCTAGTGACCGTGTGCAGAGTGTGGCACCGGGTGCGCGACCGCCGCAGGCGAATGCTCAGATTCGGGCATAGTCCACTTTCCCCATCCCTGATGATTCAGCGGACTTTCGATTGCAACCGAACGCCCCGCCCCGCCACGGTGATCCCACAGCCGCAACGGAAAGGGGCCGACCCCACATGACCACCCCCGCTCCCACTCCCACCACCCCCCACACCGAATCCTGGAACATGAGCTACCCCATGACGCTGCGAAGCGTCCCCCTCGCCCGCCGCCAAACCCTCCGCCGCCTCACCCTCTGGTCCTGGCCCGGCAACACCTACGACGCCACCCTGATCGTCTCCGAACTCGTCGCCAACGCCATCCGCCACGCCCACCGCCCCGGCCACGAACTCTGGCTCCACCTGGCCCTGTTGGAGAACCCCACCAACACCCTCCTGATCGAAGTCTCCGACCCCACCACCACCTTCCCCACCCTCCCCGCCCACCCCACCCCCGAAGCCGGCCGCGGCCTCCAGGTGGTCAACTCCCTCACCACCCACCTCGACTGGCACCTCCGCCCCCACATCGGCAAAACGGTAGCCACCCACCTCCCCTGCGCCCCCGCACCCCGCTGACCCCCGTGCCCCGCCCCCCTGCTCTCCCGCGCCCGCGAAGAAACGAGGACCCACGCGGAGGAGGGGCCACCCGGCAGCACCAGGCGACCCCTCCTCTCCCCCCGAGTACCGCCCCGGTTCCCCTCCTGACCTACCGGGGCAGTACCACGACATAGGCGGACGGCGGACGATCGGCGGCGGCCAGCAGCGCCGTGCGGATCACCATCGCCTGCTGCTCCATCGACTCCCGCAGCTTGCGCGGCGTGATGTGGACGACCGTGATGCCGAGCCGTTCCAGCGTCTCCCGCTTGCGCGCGTACTCGGCCCAGAGGACGTCGTCCTCCTGACGGGGCGCGCGGACGTCCAGCTCCAACGCCACCGCGTGATCGGGCCAGTACGCGTCGAGCCCGCCGAGGTGAGGCCCGCCGGGAAGGCGGAGGTCGACGTTCCACAGCGGATCCGGCAGCGCGTGATCGCGGACGAGCCGGTACAGCCGGTTCTCCGCGAGCGCCCGCCCCTCCGCGAGCAACGCGTCCACCGCGTCCATCACATGCGGCCGGCTCAGCAGCTTCGCCCGGCTCAACTCCCGCACCGCGACCGCCGGTTCACAGTGCCCGTCCCGAACGGCCTCCGCCATCAGCCGCCGCACGACCCCGGCGTCGTCGAGTTCCGCGACCGCGTCCGCGAGCGCACGGGCCGCCGGCGCGACCGGCACCCCGTTGACCAGCACGGGAGCCGGCAGCGAGGCCGCACGGACGATCCGGACGTACCCCGTGGACCGCAGCCGGCGCAGCCGGGGGACGAGGACGTCGACGAACTCCTGGTCCGGCAACGGGGGAGGGGCGCTGAAACCGTGCAGCGCCAGCGCCGCGAGCCCGGTGATCATCGCGTCACCGCCGGTCGCCCCCTGCGGGGGAACCGCGACCTCCCGCACCCCCGCACCTCGCTGGCCCCCGCGCCCAGCCCCCCTGTTCCCCCGCGCCGCATACCGCAACGCGCCCCGCACCCGCTCCTCACCGCTCACCGCGCAGGAGTGCAACGCGTAGACCCCGGGCAGCAGTTGCTGCCAGGGCCCACCGGGACGGCACCGCTCGTTCGTCTCGGCCTGGGAGACACCTTGGGCCCGGAGTTGAGCCGCCGTCAGGACGAGATCGCGGTCGGCGTGGAAGAGGGAGCGCTGCGAGAGAGGCGTGTCCGAGTTCATGCGGTTCATGCGATCGGAATTCCCGCGCCCGCCCGGCCCGCTAACCGGCGTTACACGCCTGTCGACAAACGCGGACAACACCGCACTAAAGGACGGGTGTTCGGATGCCGATAAGCGCCGAAAACCCCTGGTCCCAGGGGAGGGAGCCAGGGGTTACGGGGCCGATTGAACGTATTTCGTAACGCTCACCGAACGCCTAATCATTGGCCAAAGGGCCAAAGCTAAACCTTCAGGCCCTAGCCCTGTGAAATCACCCCCTGCGCCCGCAACGCCCGAGCCAGATCGTCCCGCCCCTCCAGCACCAGACGACGCAACGCCGGCGCCGCCCCCTCATGCCCCGCCAACCACGCGTCGGCCGCCTCCAGCACCGACAACTCCGCCCCCGCCACGGGATACGCCGGGAACAGCCCCGACACCACATCCACCCCGATCTGGATCGACCGCTCCGCCCACACCCGCTCGATCGCGGCGAAGTACTTCTCGACGTACGGCGCCGTCAACTCCCGCTGCGACGCCCGCGCGAACCCGGCGATCGTCGCCTCCACGAGCGCGTTGGACAACGTGTCCGCCTCGACGACCTGCGCCCACGCCTGCGCCTTCACCGCGGCGGACGGCCGGGCCGCGAGGCACCGCACGTGATGCCGCTTCCCCGACGCCGTGTCGTCCCGCACCAGCTCCGCCGCCAACTCGGCCTCCCCGACCGCCCCGTGAGAGGCGAGCGCGTCGAGGAAGGTCCACCGCAGCTCCTGGTCCACATCGAGCCCGGCGACCTTCTCGGTCCCGTCCAGCAGCCCCCGCAGCAGCCCCAGATCCTCCGCCGACGAAGCGGACGACGCGAAGAACCGGGCCCACGCCAGCTGAGGCTCACTCCCCGGCTCGGCCGCCCGCAGATCCCGCAGCGCCACCTGCGCCACCAACGCCTCACCGGTGGCCCGCCAGTCCGACGGCACATAGTTGACCAGCGCCGACCCGGTCCACGCGAGCACCATCTGCAGCACCCCGATGTCCGACTCGCGGTGCGCGAACCGCGTCGCCAGCTCCACGAAGTCGGCGGCCGGCAGCAGTCCGTCCCGCGTCAGATTCCACAGCGCCGACCAGCACAGGGCGCGCGCGAGGGGATCCGTGATGTCCCCCAGCGACTCGGTCAGCGTCGCGAGCGACCGCTCGTCGAAACGGATCTTGCAGTACGTCAGGTCGTCGTCGTTGACGAGCACCAGATCCGGCGCCTCCGCCCCCGCCAGCTCCGCGACGACCGTCCGCTCACCGGTGACGTCCACCTCGGCGCGCGCGTACCGCACGACACCCGAGTCCGTCCGCCGGTAGAGCCCCACCGCCACCCGGTGCGGACGGGACGGCACGCCCTCCTGGACGACCGTCAGCTCAAGGACCCGGCCCTCACCGACGCGCACCTCGGGCGTCAGGGAGTTCAGCCCCGCCGTCTGGAGCCAGGAGCGGGCCCAGGCCGCCATGTCCCGCCCGCTGGTCTCCTCAAGGACCGACAGCAGGTCACCGAGGCGCGTGTTCCCGTACGCGTGCCGCTTGAAGTAACGCCGCGCACCCTCCAGGAACGCGTCCTGGCCGACGTACGCGACGAGCTGCTTCAGGACCGAGGCGCCCTTCGCGTACGTGATCCCGTCGAAGTTGAGCTTCGCGTCCTGGAGGTCGCGGATGTCGGCGGTCACCGGGTGCGTCGAGGGGAGCTGGTCCGCGCGGTAGGCCCAGGACTTGCGGCGGTTGGCGAAGGTGATCCAGCCGTCGGTGAAACGCGTCGCGCCGACGAGGGAGAAGCTGCCCATGAAGTCCGCGAAGGACTCCTTCAGCCACAGGTCGTCCCACCACTCCATGGTGACGAGGTCGCCGAACCACATGTGGGCCATCTCGTGCAGGATCACGTTCGCCCGCGCCTCGTACGACGCCCGCGTCACCTTGCCCCGGAAGATGTACTCCTCCCGGAACGTCACCAGACCCGGGTTCTCCATCGCGCCGAGGTTGTACTCGGGCACGAACGCCTGGTCGTACTTCCCGAACGGGTACGGGTAGTCGAAGTGGTCGTGGAAGAAGTCCAGGCCCTGCTTGGTGACCAGGAAGACGTCGTCCGCGTCGAAGTGCGGGGCCAGCCCCTTGCGGCACATCGCGCCGAGGGGGATCTCCAGCGTCGTGCCGTCCGCGAACTCGCGGCGGTAGGAGTCCGTCACGTAGTGGTACGGGCCCGCGACCACGCACGTGATGTACGTGGAGATCGGCTTCGTCTCCGCGAACCGCCACACGCCGTCCGTGAGCGTCCCCACGCCGTTGCTCCACACCGTCCACCCCTCGGGCGCGCGGACCTCGAAGCGGAACGGGGCCTTGAGGTCGGGCTGCTCGAAGTTGGCGAAGACCCGCCGGGAGTCGGCCGGTTCGTACTGGGTGTAGAGGTACACCTCGCCGTCCTGCGGGTCGACGAAGCGGTGCAGGCCCTCACCCGTACGCGAGTACGCGCACCGCGCGTCCACGATCAGCTCGTTCTCCGCGGCCAGGTCCTCCAGCGTGATCCGCGAGCCGTCGAACACCTCGCCCGGGTCCAGGTCACGGCCGTTCAGCGAGACCGCCGTGACACTCGGGGCGATCAGGTCGGCGAAGCTCGTGGCGCCCACCTCGCCGCAGCGGAACCGGATCGTCGTCACCGAACGGAACGTGCGGTCACCGACCGGGTCGCCCACCGCCGAACGCAGGTCGAGCGAGACCTCGTACGCGTCGACCGACAGCAGCGCGGCCCTCTCCCTGGCTTCGTCGCGGGACAGATTCTCACCGGGCACGGCGGCACTCCCTCATGGCATCGTGGAACTCGGCGCGCCCCGTGAACCCCCTGGCCACCGCGCTACGCCTGGACAGCACCGATCCTGCCACGCCCCCCTGACCCGGCACATCGGGGAACACCCCCGATCCACCCCTACGGCCGAACGGGTGAGCGAACCCCGAGGCACCCCTGACATCCCGGAAACCGGGAATGGCGGACGCGGCCCGGACGTTGCCACGGCAATACTCGAACTTTCACGCGCCCCGCTCACGAGGAGAGACATGTCCGAGCAGTCCACCGAAGCGACGACCGCTGAGAAGACCCCGGTCGACTTCTGGTTCGACCCCCTCTGCCCCTGGGCCTGGATGACCTCCCGCTGGGTCCTCGAAGTCCAGAAGCAGCGCGACCTCGACATCCGCTGGCACCCCTTCAGCCTCGCCGTGCTCAACGAGGACAAGCTCGACCAGCTCCCGGAGGAGTACCGCGAGCTGCTGGAGACGCAGGCGTGGAAGCCGATCCGCGTGGTCGCCGCCGCCTGGCAGAAGCACGGCGACGAGATCGTGGGCCCCCTCTACACCGCGCTCGGCACCCGCTTCCACAACAACGGCGAGGGCCCCACCCTCGAAGCCATCTCCGCCGCCCTGGAAGAGGTCGGCCTCCCCGCCGACCTCATCGACTACGCCGAGCAGGACGACTTCGAGTTCGACGCCGAACTGCGCGCCTCCCACAAGGAGGGCATCGACAAGGTCGGCCAGGACGTCGGCACGCCGATCATCGCGGTCCCCGGCCCCGAGGGTAAGGAGGTCGCCTTCTTCGGCCCGGTCGTCACCCCGGCCCCCAAGGGCGAGGCCGCCCTCCGCCTCTGGGACGGCACGATCGCCGTCGCCTCGGTCCCCGGCTTCTACGAGATCAAGCGCACCCGCACCCAGGGCCCGAGCTTCGAGTGAGCCACCGGGATCACGTACCGGCCGGAGGAGGGCTCGCGAACTCCTCCGGCAGGTTCCCGCCCATCTTCCAGTTGTCCTTCCGCTGCACCCGACGGCACCCCGTCCCCGTGCACCGGTGATACGCCGACGGCCTGAAACGCGCACCGCGCTCGCTCGCACAGTGGCCCATCACCTCCGCCGCGGCGGCGATCTCGTCCCCCTCCAGCTCCCGGAACCGCCGCAGCGGCCCCGCATCACAGGTCGGGTTCGGGCATCGGACGTCGGACACGCATACCTCCTCGCACCGGAAGGAGGAGCATAAAGCGACCCGGCGCCCGCGCGGGAGCCCGGAACCGGACCTTCCGCCCGCCAACGCGAAGTGCTCGCGCACCAGTTCACCCAGAGGGCACCATGGACCGCATGACGAAGATCGACAGCACGGTGCCGCACTCGGCCCGGATCTGGAACTACTGGCTCGGCGGCAAGGACAACTACCCGGTGGACGAGGCGGCGGGCGACGCCTACACGGCCGTCTTCCCCGGCATCGTCACCATCGCGCGCAGCAGCCGCGCCTTCCTCGGCCGCTCCATCCGCCACCTCGTCGAGGAGGCCGGCATCCGCCAGTTCCTGGACGTCGGCACCGGCCTGCCCACGGCCGACAACACGCACGAGGTCGCCCAGCGGTACGCCCCCGAGTCGAAGATCGTGTACGTCGACAACGACCCCCTGATCCTCGCGCACGCCCGCACGCTGCTCTACTCCTCCCCGGAGGGCAAGACCGCGTACGAACACCTCGACCTGTACGACCCGGAGCGCATCGTCGAGGCGGCGGGCAAGACCCTCGACCTCACTCAGCCCGTCGCCCTGATCCTCAGCGGCATCCTCGGCCACGTCGACGGCTACGACCGCGCCCGCGACCTGGTCCGCGCCTTCCTCGCACAGCTCCCCTCGGGCAGCTACCTCTGCCTCAACGAGGGCTCGCGCGGCACCGACCCGGCGTACGAGCACGCCCAGGACGGCTACAACGAGACCGGCGCCGTCCCCTACTTCCTGCGCCCCATCGCCGAGATCGAGGGCTACTTCGAGGGCCTGGAACTCGTCGAACCGGGCGTCGTCTCCGTCCCCCTGTGGCGCCCCGAGCCCGGCGCGGACACGACCCCGATCGGCCAGCACGGCGGCGTCGGCCGTAAGCCGTAAGCGCCCGCACATACAGGAAGCCCCCGTGAGTCACGTCCTCACGGGGGCTTCCCTCAATCCGCCCGCCCCACGTGACAGTTGAGAAGACGATCACGAGGCAGGACGCTCAGAAAAATCACGCACCCAGCAGCAGCACGTCCGCCCGCGCCTTCGTGGCCGCGTAACGCCGCGCCACGTCCTGCCAGTTGACGACCGCCCACATCGCGTCGATGAAGTCGACCTTCTGGTTCTTGTACTGGAGATAGAAGGCGTGCTCCCACGCGTCGAACACGAGGACCGGCACCGACCCCTGCCCCACGTTCCCCTGGTGGTCGTAGACCTGCTCGACGACGAGCCGCCCGCTGAGCGGTTCGTACGCGAGGACGCCCCACCCGGACCCCTGCGTCGTCGCGGCGGCCTTGGTGAGCTGCGCCTTGAACCCGGCGAACGACCCGAACGACTCGGTGATGGCGTCCGCCAGCTCGCCCACGCCGTCGGCGGCCAGCGGCTCGCCGCCGCCGTCCTTGGGGCCGGTCATGTTCTGCCAGTAGATGCTGTGCAGGATGTGCCCGGAGAGGTGGAACGCGAGGTTCTTCTCCAGCCCGTTGATCGAGCCCCAGCTCTCCTTGTCCCGGGCCTCCGCGAGCTGTTCCAGCGTGTCGTTCGCACCCTTCACGTACGCCGCGTGGTGCTTGTCGTGGTGCAGCTCGATGATCTCCGGGCTGATCACGGGGGCCAGCGCGGAGTAGTCGTACGGGAGTTCAGGCAGCGTGTAGACGGGCATGGGGGGTCCTCTCAGAACCTTTCCTGCGCACCACTTCTTATTGCAACTAGCTTGCAGGTGCAGGCTAGCAAGGGGAACCCGCCCCCGCGCAAGAAAGGGCCCCCTTACACGCACTCAGCGCGCAAGGGGGCCCGAAAGAAACGATCAGCGCGAAGCCCGCGCCCGCTGCCACCCGTACCCGGCTCCGGCCAGCACCACCGTCATCGCCCCCGTCCACACCAACTGCGTCCGCGTGTCCGCCTCCCGCGCCATCAGCACGAACACCCCGACCATCCCCGCGAGCGCGACCCACGTCAGCCACGGGAACCCCCACATCCGCACGACCAGCTTCTCCGGCGCCGTCCGCCGCCGCAGCAGCAGTTGCGAGACGGCGATGAAGAACCAGACGACGAGGATGACCGCGCCGATCATGTTCAGCAGCCACATGAAGACGTCGTCCGGCCGCCAGTAGCTCAGCAGCACGCACCCGAACCCGACGACCGATGAGACGAGGACGGCGACCCGGGGCACCCCGCCGGAGACGGCGCCCAGCGCGCGCGGCGCCTGCCCCCGCTCGACCAGCGAGTACGCCATGCGCGAGGCCCCGTAGATGTTCGCGTTCATCGCGGACAGCAGCGCGACCAGCACGATGACGTTCATCAGCTGACCGGCACCCGGGATGCCGAGGTGGTCGAGCGCGGCGACGTACGGGCCCTTCTCGACGACGTCCTTCGAGTCCCACGGCACCAGCGTCACGATGACGGCCATCGAGCCGACGTAGAACAGCGCGATCCGCCACATCGCCGTCCGCACCGCGCTCGCCACCCCCTTCACCGGGTCCTCGGACTCGGCCGCCGCGATGGTGACCGTCTCCAGACCGCCGTACGCGAAGACGGTCGCGAGGAGGCCGACGACGAAGCCCTCGCCGCCGCCCGGCAGGAGGTCACCGAGGTTGGCGGTGCCCGGGGCGTCCGTACCGGGCAGGAGCCCCGCTATCGCGAGCACGCCGAGGATCAGGAACAGGGAGATCGCCCCGACCTTCAGCGCCGCGAACCAGAACTCGAACTCGCCGAAGTTCTTCACGGCCGCCAGGTTCATCCCGCAGAACACGACCATGAACAGCGCGACCCAGGCCCACTCCGGCGTCCCCGGCAGCCACCCCGTCACGATCTTCGCGGCACCGATCCCCTCCAGGCCGACGACCGTGCAGAGCAGGATCCAGAACGCCCAGCCGACCGTGAACCCGGCCCACGGGCCGATCGCCCGCTCGGCGTGCGCCGAGAACGAGCCCGACGACGGATGCGCCGCCGACATCTCGCCCAGCATCCGCATCACCAGCATCACGAGGATCCCGGAGAGGGCGTAGGCGAGGACGATCGACGGACCGGCGGCGGCGATACCGGACCCCGACCCGACGAAGAGACCGGCGCCGATGACGCCGCCGAGGGCGATCATCGACAGATGGCGCTGTTTGAGAGCGTGGGTGAGGCCGGGCGCGGTGGCGCGGGACTCGGTACTGGTGGGCATGGGCGCGGCTCGTCCAATGCGTGAGGTGGGCAAAGAGACCCAGCGTACCGACGGGCATCACATCCGGTCCGTGACCGGAGTCACGTTATGGGGCGGCCCTTTGTCCGGAGCCCACCAACCCCCTGACCTGCCGTTTGTCGACGAGTGACGGTTCTCGGACGCGGGCGCCTGGGATAGCGTCCTTTAGGTCCCTCTTATCAGCCCCGGATTCATTCGTCCCCGAGCCCGCGGAGTCCCCATGAGCACCCTCGCCGCCTCGTCCGCCCCCGGGCGGGTCCTCGCCGACCTCCTCCCGGCCGGCCGCGTCCGTGACATCGCCCTCGTCGCCGGCGGTGCCGCCCTCACCGGCGTCGCCGCGCAGCTCGCCGTCCCGGTCCCCGGCTCGCCCGTCCCGGTCACCGGCCAGACCTTCGCCGCGCTGCTCGTCGGCACCTCGCTCGGCGCCGGGCGCGGCTTCCTCTCCCTCGCGCTGTACGCCCTCGCCGGCGTCGTCGGCGTGCCGTGGTTCGCCGAGGGCGGCTCCGGCGCGGGCATGGTGTCGTTCGGGTACGTCCTCGGGCTGATGCTGGCGGCCACCGTCGTCGGCGCGCTCGCCCGCCGGGGCGCCGACCGTAACGTCTGGCGCATGGCCGGCGCGGTCCTGCTCGGCGAGGCCCTGATCTACGCCGTCGGCGTCCCCTACCTCGCGTACGCCGCCGACATGTCCGCCTCCCAGGCCATCGCCGCCGGCCTCACCCCGTACCTCCTCGGCGACGCCCTCAAGGCGGCCCTCGCGATGGGCCTGGTCCCGGCTGTGTGGAAGCTGCTCGACCGACGCTGAGCGCTCCGCTGGAAGTGCCGCGACGGCCGTCAGCCGGCTGCGGCGCCGTCGTGGCTGGTCGCGCAGTTCCCCGCGCCCCTTCAGGGCGCTGCCGAACCGCCGAGCCTTCGCCCGCCCCGCTCAGCCCCGGATGCCGGCGCCGGCCCCGGATACGCAGGGCCGTACCGCTCAGACGGTACGGCCCTTTCGTGTGCTCACCCCGTGCGGCGCCTCGACCACCACACGCCCGCCGCCCCCGCTGCCAGCAGCGCGGCGCCCGTCGCGCCCAGGGGGAGGAGGTCTTCCGCCGGTCCGGTGCTGGGGAGTTGGCCGGTGCCGGGGGTGACCGGCTTGTTGTCGGTGCCGAGCAGGAGCGGGGTGGCAGGGGCGTTCGGGGCCGGGTTGACGGTGCCGAAGGGGACCGGACCCTGCTGCCAGAACGTCTTCGAACCGTCCGCCGCCTGAACCGGAAGGCAGATCCTCCCCTTTTTCGTCAGGTCGTAGCTCGCGTCGACCGCGTACGACTTCGTGGCGCCCGCCGCGAGATTGTCCAGCGGGCAGTTGAAACCACTGTTCGAACCCTCGGGGAGGTTTTCTTTCGTGAGTGGCGTGCAGCCTTCGACTTTGTTGATCGAAAGGCCGTCGAAACCGACGACCAAGAGCCTGATCTTTCCGCTCTCCTTCGTTCCCTCGTTTTTCACGGTGGCGGTGAGAGAGGTTTTCCTGGTGCTGTTGTCGACCGAGATACGGACGGGCAGTGTGGTCGTGAGTTTCACCCCGGCCGGCGCCGGATCGACCGCCTTGCCGCCCTGCGCACTGCCCGGCTCCTGCCCGTTGGCACCCGCCTGCGGCGCCAGGACCAGCGCCGATACCAGCCCTGCCGAGACAAGGACCCCGGCGACGGCCGCACTGCGACGAGAACTCATGTTCGTCCCCCTTTGACTCCCCCTGAGCCGCGCCTGAATTCGCGGTACTTGAAGAGGTACCACAAGATTTCTCCGCACTATGCTGGTACGGCCTGAAGTGTGACCATTGTGTTTCCGGTGGTACGACCGGTGAAAGGGAGCAGTGGATTGCCGGGGAACAGCAGCAGCGGCGGTGTTGCCGGGCTTTTGGTGGCCGGGCGTTATCGGTTGGTCGAAAGCATCGGGCAGGGAGGAATGGGGCGGGTGTGGCGGGCCGCCGACGAAATACTCGACCGGCTGGTCGCGGTGAAGGAAATACGCATCGACGGCCCCGACGCCGAGGACACCAGGACCCGCCGCGAACGCACCCTGCGCGAGGCCCGCGCCACCGCCCGCATCGACCACCCCAACGTGGTGCGCGTCTACGACGTCGTCGACGAGGGCGAACTCCTGTGGATCATCATGGAGTTGGTCCGCGGCCGCTCCCTGGAACGGGTCACCGCCGACGACGGCCCGCTCGGCCCCGTCGCCGCCGCCCGCGTCGGCCTCGGCCTCGTCGCCGCGCTCCAGCAGGTCCACGCGCGCGGCGTCCTGCACCGGGACATCAAACCCGGGAACGTGCTGGTGGAGGGGGCCGGCGAGCGGATCGTCCTCACCGACTTCGGGATCGCCGCGATGCAGGACGCCAAGGCGCTCACCATGGTCGGGATGCTGGTCGGCTCGCCCGACTACATGGCCCCCGAGCGCGTCGCCGGGCGCCCCCAGGGACCGCCGTCCGACATCTGGTCCGTCGGCGCGACCCTGTGCGCCGCCCTCGCCGGACACTCGCCCTTCGCCCGCGACACGACGCTGGCCACCCTGCACGCCGTCCTCCACGAGGAACCCCGACTCCCCGACAACGTCGGGACGCTGCGCGGCGTCCTGACCGGACTCCTCGCCAAGGACCCCGAACTCCGCCCGGACCTCGCCGAGTTGGAGACGGAACTGAGGCGCACGGCCTTCCCGGAACCGACGCCGACGGTACGGGTGGGGGAGATGCCGCGCGCGGAGCTGCGATCACCCCCGCCCGACCTCGCCACCACCCCCCTCCCACGTCTGCCGGAACACCCCCGGCACCGGCGCACAACAGCCCTCGCCGCGGCAGGAGTCGCCGCGGTCATCGCCATCGTCGTCACCGCCGTCCTCCTCACCTCGGGCGGCACACCCCCCGCCCACGAAGCCGCCGTCACACCCACCCCCACCCCCACCGTCGAAGGCACCGCCCGCACCCGCACCCTGCCGCCCGGCGCCCACGAGGAAGCCGGCGGCTACGCCTGGAAGACCCCGGACGGCTGGCGGCGGGACGTGAAGACCGGCGCCGAGGTGCACTACACGTCCCCCGACGGCACACAGGAACTCCTCGCCAAGTCCTCCCTCGCGCGCGGCAAGTTGATCGACGCGTGGCGCAAGTCCGAGCTGGACGCGCACCGTGGCGAGGACTACCGCAAACTCCGCCTGGCCGAGACCGAGTTCAGGGGGAACCCGGCGGTCGAGTGGGAGTACACGTTCACACTGAAGGGCACCCCCTGGCACGCCCGGCTGCTCGGGTTCGACCAGGACGGGAAGTCGTTCCAGGTGAACACGTGGTACCGGCCGGACGTGGAAGAGAGTGCCCTCAGGGTCTACGCGGAGGTGAAGGCAAGCTTCACGGTGCTGTGACGCCCCCGCGTCACGGCGTGGTGACGCCCTTGCGCACCTTGTCCTTGACCAGCGACACGACCAGCACGCCCGCCGCGACCAACAGCGACAACAGCACCGTCGTCCGCCCGTCATGCTCCGTGTCGGTCAGCATGTAACCCAGCACGAAGACGATCAACCCGGCCGTCGCCCAGGTCAGATACGGGTACAGCCACATCTTCACGACCAGCTTCTCCGGCGCCTCCGCCTGGATGATCTTCCGCATCCGCAGCTGCGAGAAGCAGATCACCAGCCACACGAACAGGGCCACCGCACCGGAGGAGTTGACCAGGAACAGGAACACCGAGTCCGGGTACTGGTAGTTGAAGAACACCGCGACGAACCCGAACACCACGGACGACAGGATCGCCGCCATCGGCACGCCCCGCGAGGTGGTCCGCGCGAACGACTTCGGCGCGTCCCCGCGCTGCCCGAGCGAGAACGCCATCCGCGAGGCCGTGTAGAGACCGGAGTTGAGGCAGGACAGCACCGACGTCAGCACGATGAAGTTCATGATCTGCCCGGCGTGCGCGATGCCGAGCGAGTCCAGGGCCGCGACGTACGAGCCCTCCTCCTTGATCGACGGGTCGTCCCACGGCAGCAGGGTCACCACGACGAAGATCGACCCCAGGTAGAACACCGCGATCCGCCAGATCACACTGTTCGTCGACTTCGTCACCGCCCGCTGCGGGTTCTCAGACTCGCCCGCCGCCAGCGTCGCGATCTCACTGCCCATGAAGGAGAAGACGACGAGCAGGACGCCGGTGAGGATCGCGCCCGGCCCGTTCGGCAGGAAGCCGCCGTGGTCCGTGAGGTTGCCGAGCCCCGCCTTGTCGCTGTCCACCCCGGGCAGCACCCCGAACACGGCCAGCCCGCCGATCACGATGAACGCGGCGATCGCGACGACCTTGATACCGGCGAACCAGAACTCGAACTCGCCGTAGGAGCCGACGGAGACCAGGTTCGTCGCCGTCAGCACGATCATCACGATCAGCGCCCAGCCCCACTGCGGGACGGCCGGGATCCACGACTCCAGGATCGCCGCGCCCGCGGTCGCCTCGACCGCCAGCACCACGACCCAGAAGAACCAGTACAGCCAGCCGATCGTGAACCCCGCCCACGGGCCGAGCGCGCGGTCGGCGTGCGCCGAGAAGGAGCCGGACGTCGGGTTCGCGGCCGACATCTCACCCAGCATCCGCATCACCAGCACCACGAGCGTGCCGACGAGGAAGTACGACAGGAGGATGCCGGGACCGGCGGTCGCGATGCCCGAGCTGGAGCCGACGAACAGACCGGCGCCGATCACGCCACCGATCGCGATCATGGAAAGGTGCCGGTTCTTCAGGCCCGCCTGCAGGCCGGGCCCGGGTTCCTCGGGATTCTCCTGGCCGGAACCGGCCGGTGACAGGGTCGGAGGCGATGCCATGGGGGACGTCCTTTGCGCGGCGTGGGGGAGGGGGGACAGGGGGTGCGGGTGCTGGCGGTCAGTGAAACGGAGGTGAAGGATTTCGTGTACCCGCCATTAAGGATCGGTGACGCCGGTTTTCTCGACGTTTCGTCGAGTTTCCCGATGTGACCGGGGCCCGCACCCCTTCCTCCCTGCCCGCAACCCGCATGTCACACTCGTCCCATGCGCGTGTACCTCGGCTCCGACCATGCCGGCTACGAACTCAAGAACCACCTCGTCGAATGGCTCAAGGCGGCCGGGCACGACCCCGTCGACTGCGGCCCGCACATCTACGACGCCCAGGACGACTACCCCCCCTTCTGCCTCCGCGCCGCCGAACGCACCGCCGCCGACCCCGACTCCCTCGGCATCGTCATCGGCGGCTCCGGCAACGGCGAACAGATCGCCGCGAACAAGGTGAAGGGGGTGCGGGCCGCTCTGGCGTGGAGCGAGGAAACGGCGTCTCTGGGCCGCCAGCACAACAACGCCAACGTCGTCGCCGTGGGCGCCCGCATGCACACCCAGGACGAAGCGACGAAGTTTGTGGAGACCTTCCTCGCAACTCCCTTCTCCGGTGACGAACGCCACATCCGCCGCATCGACATGCTGAGTGGGTACGAGACGACGGGCGTCCTGCCGGAAATCCCGGCACACCACCCGAAGCAGTAACTCCAAAACGCTGGCCGGCATCTCAGCCCGTCCGGCGTTTGAGGACGAGGCCCCTTCAGGGCCGAAGCGGGGTCGAAGGGGCGGCAGCCCCTTCAAAGGATGGGACGGGTAGGGGCGGCGGGGGCGAGAAACCCCCCGCCCCGACGAGAGGAGCCACCGTGCCGGAGGGCCACACAATCCACCGCCTGGCCCAGGACTACGCGTCCCACTTCCAAGGCACACCCCCCGAAGTGACCAGCCCTCAGGGCAAGTTCTCCGACGCCGCCGCCCTCCTCACCGGCACGGAACTCACCACCACCGAAGCCCACGGCAAACACCTCTTCCTGGGCTTCGCACAAACCGGCTGGGTCCACATCCACCTCGGCCTCTTCGGCAAGGTCACCTTCGGCGACACCCCCGCGCCCCCACCCACGGACACCACCCGCCTCCGCCTGCGCAACACCACCTCGTACGTCGACCTCAAGGGCCCCACGACCTGCGCGTTGATCACCCCGGAGGAGAAGCGGGCGATACACACCCGCCTGGGCCCCGACCCCCTGCGCCCCGACGCCGACCCGGCGCAGGCGTACGCCCGCATCCACCGCAGCCGCACGACGATCGCCGCCCTCCTCCTGGACCAGAAGATCATCGCCGGCGTCGGGAACGTCTACCGGGCGGAAGTCCTGTTCCGCCACCACATCGACCCGTACCGCCCCGGCAAGGACCTCACCGAGCAGGAGTGGACGGCGATCTGGACGGACCTGGTCGCGCTGATGCGCGAGGGCGTCCGCAACAACCGCATCGACACGGTCCGCCCGGAACACACCCCCGAGGCCATGAACCGCCCCCCGAGGGTGGACGACCACGGCGGCGAGGTCTACGTCTACCGCCGCACGAACCAGCCCTGCCACCTGTGCGCCACCCCGGTCCGCACGGCGGACCTGGCCGCCCGCAACCTCTTCTGGTGCCCGACCTGCCAGCCGAGCTGACCCCCGACCCGCCGGCCGAGTCGACACCCCGCACCCACCCGTAACCCCCCAACTCCGGACGACCGAGCGAATTTCTCCCTCCTCTCCCGGAGAGCGCTTTCCATGAAGTTCACTGTGAAGTCGAACCTCGGACGGGGGACAAGTGGGACCTCCCGTGCCAAGCGGCGGGTTGGATGGATAGGGTCCCGAACTAATGACAGCAGGACGACAACGGCGCGCGGAAGCCGAGACGTTCACGGCCCGGTTGCGGCACCTCATGCACCGGGTCCGCACCGGCCTGCGCAGAAGCGCCGTGGACTACTTCCGGGGCGACGGCTCGGACTGGGTCGCCCTGGCCGGCCTCCTGCTCACCGTCCCGGTCATCACGACGGCCACCCTCGCGAACTCCGTCTGGTTCTCCCCGGCCGCCCTGGTCCTCCCGATCGTCGCCGGCGGCCTCCTGCTGCGCCCCTCCAGCCTGCTCGCCCTGTACGCGGCGGCGGCGACCGCGCTGATCGTCGAGTCCGTCCAGCTGGGCCCGTACACCGAGGGCCCCTCCCGGGTCACCCCGGGCGTCGTCCTGGTCGTCGCCGCGTGCGGGTTCTTCGGCCTGCTGATCGCCCAGTTCCGCAGCCGCGTCGGCGTCCCCTGGAGACGCGGCGGCACGATGCTCTTCGACCTGCGCGAACGCATCCGCGTCCAGAGCAAGCTGCCGAAGCTCCCGCCGGGCTGGCACCGCGAGATGGCGCTGCGCCCGGCCGGCGGCCAGTCCTTCTCCGGTGACTTCGTCGTCGCGGCCCGCACGAACGGCGGCCGCACGCTGGAGGTCGTCCTCACCGACGTCTCCGGCAAGGGCATGGACGCCGGCTCGCGCGCCCTCCTGCTCTCCGGCGCCTTCGGCGGCCTCCTCGGCTCCCTGCCCCCGCACGCCTTCCTCCCCGCCGCCAACGGCTACCTGCTGCGCCAGGACTGGGACGAGGGCTTCGCGACCTCCATCCACCTCGTCCTCGACCTCGACTCCGGCGACTACGAGCTGTACTCGGCCGGCCATCCCCCGGGCCTCCAGCTCAGCGCCGGCAGCGGCCGCTGGGAGGAGAAGGCGGCCGAGGGCCCGCTGCTCGGCGTCTACGAGGGCGCCCAGTTCGACCCCGTCAAGGGCTCGCTGCGCCCCGGCGACGTCCTCATGCTGTTCACCGACGGCCTCGTCGAGACGTCCGACCGGGACATCGTCGAGGGCATCGACCGGCTGACCGGCGAGGCGGACCGGTACGTCGCCGGCGGCTTCCAGGGCGCGGCCTGGCATCTGATCGAGGCCGTCGCGAAGGACGTCAACGACGACCGGGCGCTGCTGCTGGTGTGCCGGGAGGGTCCCACGGCGTCGTCGGTCCGCTACTGATTGATTCCCAACACCCCGATTGACGGGCCCTTGTTGGTGGCACGATGGTCTCGGGAGAGCGAACCGAACGAGGGTGTGTGATCAGTCGTGGCCATTTCACTGTCAGTGGTGCTGCTGTTGGCGATCATCCTGGTGGTCATGATCAGGGGCGGCAGCATCAAGGGAGGCCCCGCGGTCGTCGCCGTCCTCTTCGGCTTCTTCCTCGCCTCGACCGGCCTCGCGCCGACGATAAACGACCTCATGGACTCGATCACCAAGGCGATCGCCGACATCGATTTCTGACGGCGGCCCGGCGCGAACAACCGCGCCGCATACGACAAGAGCCGGACTCGGAGGGTCAACCTCCGGTCCGGCTCGGGCCGTTGAAGAGAGCGGGCGACGGGAATCGAACCCGCGTAGCCAGTTTGGAAGACTGGGGCTCTACCATTGAGCTACGCCCGCACCAAGCACGCCGCAGGTCAGAGCTCCCCGCGACACAAGACGCATCGTAGCCGCTGAACCCCCTCCGGCGCACACCGCATACCCGCGTACGGAATGCGGCAGCCGGAGCGCGTGCGGCCATGTACCCTACGTGTCGCACCAGCACGGGGTATGGCGCAGCTTGGTAGCGCGTCCGCTTTGGGAGCGGAAGGCCGTGGGTTCAAATCCCGCTACCCCGACCAGCTACGCGATCACTGTCGTGATCGGCTTTGGGGCGTCTCGGCGGCTGCGGTTACTATGCAGGCTGCACGCCCGTGTCTCTCTACTCTCTGGAAGTCTCCGGGCGGCGATCGGCGGACCATTCGAGGTCCCGCCGGCAAACCAAGAAGTCAGCCACCAAGGAGACCGAACCGTGAAGAGCGCCGTGGAGACCCTGAACCCGACTCGGGTTCGGCTCACTGTCGAGGTGCCCTTCGAGGAGCTCAAGGACAGCCTCGACGCGGCGTACAAGAAGATCAACCAGCAGGTCACGGTCAAGGGCTTCCGCAAGGGCAAGATCCCGGCCCGGGTCATCGACCAGCGCTTCGGCCGCGGTGCGGTGCTGGAGGAGGCCGTCAACGACGCCCTCCCGAAGTTCTACACGGACGCGGTCAACGAGGCCGAGCTGAGCGTCCTGGGCCAGCCCGAGGTCGACATCACCGAGCTGAAGGACGGCGAGACGCTGAACTTCACCGCCGAGGTCGACGTCCGCCCCGCCCTTGAGCTCCCCGAGGACTTCTCCTCCATCGAGGTCGAGGTCGACGCGGTCGAGGTCACCGACGAGGACGTCGAGAAGTCGGTCGAGCAGCTGCGCGAGCGCTTCGCCTCCACCTCGCCGGTCGAGCGCGCCGCCGAGGAGGGCGACGTCGTCACCGTCGACCTGGAGGCCAAGGTCGACGGCGAGGTGCTGGAGGACGGCATCGCCAGCGGCGTCTCCTACACCATCGGCTCCGGCGAACTGCTCGAAGGCATCGACGACGCCGTGAAGGGCCTGGAGGCCGGTGGCGAGGCCACCTTCACCTCCGAGCTGAAGGGCGGCACCGGCGCGGGCAAGGAGGCCGAGGTCACCGTCAAGGTCACCCAGGTCGCCGCCCGTGAACTGCCCGAGCTGGACGACGAGTTCGCGCAGCTCGCCTCCGAGTTCGACACGCTGGAGGAGCTGAAGGCGGACAGCCGCAAGCGCCTGGCGAACATGAAGCAGTACGACCAGGCCACGCAGGCCCAGGAGCGCGTCCTGGAGAAGCTGCTGGAGCTCGTCGAGGTCCCCGTCCCCGAGAAGCTTCTCGAGGACGAGGTCAACACCCGCAAGCACAACCTGGAGCACCACCAGCTCCCGCAGATGGGCCTCGACCTCGACAAGTACCTGGAGCTCCAGGGCAAGACCGCCGAGGAGTTCGAGACCGAGACGCGTGACGCCGCGGTCAAGGGCATCAAGACCCAGTTCGTCCTGGACGAGCTGACCAAGCGCGAGAAGCTTTCCGTGAACCAGGAAGAGCTGACCGAGCACCTGATGCGCCGTGCCGCCTCCTCCGGCATGTCCCCCGACCAGTTCGCGCAGGCCGTCGTCGAGGGCAACCAGGTCCAGCTGCTCGTCGGCGAGGTCGCCCGCGGCAAGGCCCTGGCCCTGGTCGTCGAGTCCGCCACGGTGAAGGACACCAACGGCGAGGTCATCGACCTGGACGACGAGGACGAGGACGAGGAGGGCGCCGAGGCGTCCGCCGAGACCGCCGACGCCGCCGCCGAGGAGAAGGCCGACGCCTGAGCCTGACGGCCGGTAGCAGACAGACGGCGAGCCCCGAGCGCACCTCGGGGCTCGCCGCCGTTTTCCGGGCCCCGGTCTACGCCCCCGGCGAACACTGACCTTTGCGGGATTCTCTGAACGGAGCGGCGCGTTAGGGTCCATTGATACGGGGCCGGAGATCTCGGCTGGACCGCCGAGGGCCCCCGCAGGGAAACGTGAGACGGCCCGGCGCCGTCGTAAGACGAGCAGGTGGATACGTGACGAATCTGATGCCCTCCGCCGCCGGCGAGCCCTCCATCGGCGGTGGCCTCGGCGACCATGTCTACAACCGACTGCTCAACGAGCGGATCATCTTCCTCGGCCAGCCGGTCGACGACGACATCGCGAACCGGATCACCGCGCAGTTGCTCCTCCTCGCGGCGGCTGACCCCGCCAAGGACATCAACCTCTACATCAACAGCCCCGGCGGCTCGATCACCGCGGGCATGGCGATCTACGACACCATGCAGTTCATCAAGAACGACGTGGTGACGATCGCGATGGGCCTCGCCGCCTCCATGGGCCAGTTCCTGCTCAGCGCGGGCACCCCCGGCAAGCGGTTCGCGCTGCCGAACGCCGAGATCCTGATCCACCAGCCCTCCGCCGGCCTCGCCGGCTCGGCCTCGGACATCAAGATCCACGCCGAGCGCCTGCTGCACACCAAGAAGCGCATGGCCGAGCTGACCTCCCTGCACACCGGCCAGACGGTCGAGCAGATCACCCGCGACTCGGACCGCGACCGCTGGTTCGACGCGCACGAGGCCAAGGAGTACGGCCTCATCGACGACGTCATCGCCACGGCCGCCGGCATGCCGGGCGGCGGCGGCACCGGAGCGTAGCCCTCCGGGGGTCACCCAGGGTTTGGCCCGGCCCCGCAAGGGGCCGACCCGGAACGCCGTCCCGGCGGGGCCGGCCTCGGAAGGGCCGGGAACCTCGGAGGGACACGAACCCGGCGGGGCCGGTCTCGAAGAAGGGGCCGATTGTCCCGAAGGGACGCGAACCCCGATGGGGCCGGTCCGGAAGGGCCGGGAACCCGGAGGGCCGCGAATCCCGGAGGGGCCAGCCCTGAAGGGGCCGGGAACCCCGAAGGGGTGCGAACCCGATGAGGCCGGTCTCGAAAGGGTCGGGGCCTCGGAGGGGCGCGGACCCGGCGGGGCCGGGCCCTCAAGGGGCCGGGAACCTGAAGGGGCCGTATCCGGAGGGGACTTGCTTCCCCGCCGGCCCGGTCCCGAGGGGTCACGACTCCGAGGGGACGTTCCGGAGGGGCCGAAACTCCGACGGGGCGGTCCGGAAGGGTCGTCGTCCGAGGAGGCCGGTCCGGAAGGGTCGTCGTCCGAGGAGGCCGGTCCGGAAGGGTCGTCGTCCGAGGAGGCCGGTCCGGAAGGGTCGTCGTCCGAGGGAGCCGGTCCGGAAGGGTCGTCGTCCGAGGAGGCCGGTCCGGAAGGGTCGTCGTCCGAGGGAGCCGGTCCGGAAGGGTCGTCGTCCGAGGGAGCCGGTCCGGAAGGGTCGTCGTCCGAGGGAGCCGGGCCGGACAGGGCCGGATCCCCGCAGGGCGGCCCGGACGGTTCGGGGTCCCTGGGAGGATGCCCTCGGCGGACGCGGAGTCCCGGCGAGGCCCCCGGTCCCGGCGGAGCCCTTGTGGTCTCTGGGAGGCCGGCAAGGCCCCGCGAGGGGCCGTGTGGCCAGCCGGACCCCGTAGGCCCCATAGGAACCCCGGAGGACCCCGTGTCCGACGGCCCGCAGGATCCCGTCCCAGCCCTCCGGCCCAGGCCCGTACGCCCCGTACGCCCCACGGTCCCGGCCCCCGAAGACGACGCCCGACGCACCCCCGCCCCACCAGCCACCGCCCAGCACAGCTTTCTCAGGAGAACACCGTGAACAGCTTCCCCGGCAGCGGACTGTACGACCGCGCGCAGGCCGAGTACACCGGCCCCAAGGCCGAGTCCCGCTACGTCATCCCGCGCTTCGTCGAGCGCACCTCGCAGGGCGTCCGTGAGTACGACCCGTACGCGAAGCTCTTCGAGGAGCGCGTCATCTTCCTCGGCGTGCAGATCGACGACGCCTCCGCGAACGACGTCATGGCGCAGCTCCTGTGCCTGGAGTCGATGGACCCGGACCGGGACATCTCGGTCTACATCAACAGCCCCGGCGGCTCCTTCACCGCGCTGACCGCGATCTACGACACGATGCAGTTCGTGAAGCCGGACATCCAGACGGTCTGCATGGGCCAGGCGGCCTCCGCCGCCGCGATCCTGCTCGCCGCCGGTACCCCCGGCAAGCGCATGGCCCTGCCGAACGCCCGCGTCCTGATCCACCAGCCCTACAGCGAGACCGGCCGCGGCCAGGTCTCCGACCTGGAGATCGCCGCCAACGAAATCCTCCGGATGCGCGGCCAGCTGGAGGACATGCTCGCCAAGCACTCCACCACGCCGATCGAGAAGATCCGCGAGGACATCGAGCGCGACAAGATCCTGACCGCCGAGGACGCCCTGTCCTACGGTCTGATCGACCAGATCATCTCCACCCGGAAGATGAACAACTCGTCCATCCGTTGACGGCCGGACGCATTCGTCCGGCGCCCCTTGGCACGGTTTGACCCGGTCCACGGCAAAGTGAACCGTGCCAAGGGGGGCCCGAACGGGGGGCCAGGCAAGGTACCGTCGACATAAGGCAGCACCAGGAGCCGCTGGACTCGTAGCGTCCAGTCGTCTCCCATGGCGAAGGGGAAGCACACCGTGGCACGCATCGGTGACGGCGGCGATCTGCTCAAGTGCTCGTTCTGCGGCAAGAGCCAGAAGCAGGTCAAGAAGCTCATCGCAGGGCCTGGTGTGTACATCTGCGACGAGTGCATCGATCTCTGCAACGAGATCATCGAGGAGGAGCTCGCCGAGACGAGCGAGGTGCGCTGGGAGGAACTGCCCAAGCCCCGCGAGATCTACGAGTTCCTGGAGGGCTACGTCGTCGGCCAGGAGGCCGCGAAGAAGGCCCTCTCGGTAGCGGTCTACAACCACTACAAGCGCGTCCAGGCCGGCGAGAACGGCGGCGGCCAGGGCCGCGAGGACGCCATCGAGCTGGCCAAGTCCAACATCCTCCTGCTCGGCCCCACCGGCTCGGGCAAGACGCTCCTCGCCCAGACCCTCGCGCGCATGCTGAACGTCCCGTTCGCCATCGCCGACGCGACGGCGCTCACCGAGGCCGGGTACGTCGGCGAGGACGTCGAGAACATCCTGCTGAAGCTGATCCAGGCGGCCGACTACGACGTCAAGAAGGCCGAGACCGGGATCATCTACATCGACGAGATCGACAAGGTCGCCCGCAAGAGCGAGAACCCGTCGATCACGCGTGACGTGTCCGGTGAGGGCGTCCAGCAGGCCCTGCTGAAGATCCTGGAGGGCACCACCGCCTCCGTGCCCCCGCAGGGCGGACGCAAGCACCCGCACCAGGAGTTCATCCAGATCGACACGACGAACGTCCTGTTCATCGTGGGCGGCGCCTTCGCGGGCCTGGAGAAGATCATCGAGTCCCGGGCCGGCGCGAAGGGCATCGGCTTCGGCGCGACGATCCGCTCCAAGCGCGAGCTGCAGTCCAAGGACCAGTTCGAGGAGGTCATGCCGGAAGACCTCGTCAAGTTCGGCATGATCCCCGAGTTCATCGGCCGCCTGCCCGTCATCACCTCGGTGCACAACCTCGACCGCGAGGCCCTGCTCCAGATCCTCATCGAGCCGCGCAACGCGCTGGTGAAGCAGTACCAGCGCCTCTTCGAACTCGACGGCGTGGAGCTGGACTTCGAGCGCGAGGCGCTGGAGGCCATCGCCGACCAGGCGATCCTGCGCCAGACCGGCGCCCGCGGCCTGCGCGCCATCATGGAAGAGGTCCTGCAGGGCGTGATGTACGAGGTCCCGTCCCGCAAGGACGTCGCCCGCGTCGTCATCACCGCCGACGTCGTCCTCTCCAACGTCAACCCGACGCTCATCCCGCGCGACTCGCGCGGCGGACGCGGGCCGGGGGAGCAGAAGTCCGCGTGAGCGAACGCCAGTTGTGACGCCGAAGGGCCCCCGGAATCCACGTCCGGGGGCCCTTCGTCATCACCGCACGCCTCACACCTTGACGCGGACTTCCTTGCGCAGCTTGTTCGTCAGGTCGACCGCCGTCGCCTTGTCGGTGCTCTTCGTGTTGTCGCCGGGGGAGACCATCGCGACCGTGCTGTAGTCCGCCCAGACGCAGAACCAGTCCGTGGAGACCTTCTTCGTCAGGGCGTTGACGCTCGACGCCGCCTGGCACTTGGCCACGGCCCCGTCGATGTCGACCTCCTCCGGCTGCCCCTCAAGCGTCGTCTTCGACGCCGTGGCGGACGAGGTGCCGCCCGACTCGGCCTTCTTGTTGTTCGCCTCGATCTGCGCCGAGATCGCCACGAAGTACTTGTCGAGCGTCGTCTTCGGGTCGGCTATCTCGCCGTAACCGCCGAGCAGCGTCACGCCCCGCGCGGTCAGCAGCTCACTCTGCGGCGGGAGGTCGGCCGGGTCGGGGTTCTGCGGGTCGTAGTCCCCGAAGTCCGCCGTCGACCACTGCCCGACGACGGCCTTGCCGTTCTTGACGCCGCTGGTCTGGAGGTATTTGACGGTGTCCCCGTCCGACGTCTCGCCGCCCTTGCCGACCCGCTTGTACTCGCCGACGACCGTCTGCGGGGTGTCCAGCCGGTGCGCCCCGTCGTCCGCCAGCCCGCTCCCACCGCTCCCGCTGGTCACGACGTACGCGCCCACGGCGACCGCCACGACGACGGCGGCGACCCCGACGATCAGTCCCGCGCGCTTCTTCTTGGGCGCCGGGGCGGGCGGCGGCTGCATCGGGGGAGTCCCGTAGGGGGCCTGCCCGTAAGGGGGTTGCTGCCCGTAGGGGGCCTGACCGTACGGCGCCTGCGGGGCCTGGACGCTGCCCATCGGCTGCGTCGGCTGGTTGTACGGGTTGGCCTGCGGCGGGAAACCCTGCGGCGCGCCCTGGGGGGACGGCTGGGGGGACTGCTGGGGGTACCCGTAGCCGGGCTGCGGCGCCTGCGGCGCCTGGCCGTACGGACCCGGCTGCCCGTAGGGGCCCGGCGAGCCGTACGGACCGGGCTGCTGCGGCTGACCGCCGTACGGTCCCGGCTGGTTGTTGCTCATCCCTGGGTTCCCCTCCAGATGTCTCACGTGTTCCTGACATCCTGGCCGAGCCGCGGCCCGCCCACGGCATCGGGGTCCCGGCCGTTACAGAACAATCGCGTTTCTGGACCGCCCGGTGACACCCCTAAACTGGGCCCGTGACCGAGAACGCTCAGCAGCACCCAGCGCCCACCACCGACCTGCCGACCCAGTACGCGCCGGCCGAGGTAGAGGGGCCGCTGTACGAGCGCTGGGTGGAGCGGGGCTACTTCGAGGCACACGCGGACAGCGACAAGCCGCCGTACACGATCGTCATCCCCCCGCCGAACGTCACCGGCTCCCTGCACCTGGGCCACGCCTTCCAGCACACGCTGATGGACGCCCTGGCCCGCCGCAAGCGCATGCAGGGCTTCGAGTCCCTGTGGCTGCCCGGCATGGACCACGCCGGCATCGCCACTCAGAACAAGGTCGAGCAGCAGCTCGCCGAGGAGGGCAAGTCCCGCCACGACCTGGGCCGCGAGGAGTTCACCGCGCGCGTGTGGCAGTGGAAGGACGAGTACGGCGGCAAGATCCTCGGCCAGATGCGCCGCCTCGGCGACGGCGTCGACTGGTCCCGCGAACGCTTCACCATGGACGAGGGCCTGTCCAAGGCCGTCCAGACCATCTTCAAGCGCCTCTACGACGACGAGCTGATCTACCGCGCCGAGCGCATCATCAACTGGTGCCCGCGCTGCCTCACGGCGATCTCCGACATCGAGGTCGAGTACCAGGAGGACGCCGGCGAGCTGGTCTCCATCCGGTACGGCGAGGGCGAGGACAGCCTCGTCGTCGCCACGACCCGCGCCGAGACGATGCTCGGCGACACGGCCGTCGCCGTCCACCCCGACGACGAGCGGTACCAGCACCTCGTCGGCAAGCGGATCAAGCTGCCCCTGACCGACCGCACGATCCCGGTCGTCGCGGACGCGCACGTCGACCCCGAGTTCGGCACCGGCGCCGTCAAGGTGACCCCGGCGCACGACCCGAACGACTTCGAGATCGGCCGCCGGCACGACCTGCCGAACATGACGATCATGGACGAGCACGGGATCATCACCGTCCACGGTCCTTTCCTCGGCCTCGACCGCTTCGAGGCGCGCTCGGCGGTCGTCGGCGCGCTCAAGGAGCAGGGGCGGATCGTCGCCGAGAAGCGGCCGTACATGCACTCCGTGGGCCACTGCTCGCGCTGCAGGACGACCGTCGAGCCCCGGCTGTCCATGCAGTGGTGGGTCAAGGTCGCGCCGCTCGCGAAGGCCGCCGGGGACGCCGTCCGGGACGGGCGCGTCGCGATCCACCCCGAGGACATGTCGAAGCGGTACTTCGACTGGGTCGACAACATGCACGACTGGTGCATCTCGCGCCAGCTGTGGTGGGGCCACCGCATCCCGATCTGGTACGGCCCTGACGGCGAGGTCGTCTGCGTCGGCCCCGACGAGGAGCCGCCCACCGGCGAGGGCTGGACGCAGGACTCCGACGTCCTCGACACCTGGTTCTCCTCCGGCCTGTGGCCCTTCTCCACGCTCGGCTGGCCCGAGAAGACGCCCGACCTGGAGAAGTTCTACTCGACGGACGTCCTGCTCACCGGCCACGACATCATCTTCTTCTGGGTCGCCCGGATGATGATGTTCGGCCTGTACGCGATGGACGGCGAGGTCCCCTTCAAGACCATCGCGCTGACCGGTCTCGTCCGCGACGAGTTCGGCAAGAAGATGTCCAAGTCGAACCCCAACGCCGTCGACCCCCTGGTCTGGATGGACAAGTACGGCTCCGACGCCGTCCGCTTCACCCTCGCCAAGGGCGCCAACCCCGGCGCGGACGTGCCCATCGGCGAGGACTGGGTCCAGGCGTCCCGCAACTTCACCAACAAGGTGTGGAACGCGACGCGGTTCGCCCTCATGAACGGCGCGACCGTCGAGGGCGACCTCCCGCCGGTCGAGCAACTGTCGGCGACCGACCGCTGGATCCTCTCCCGTCTCAACAAGACGGTCGCCGAAGTCGACGCCTTCTACGACGACTTCCAGTTCGCCAAGCTCAGCGAGTCCCTGTACCACTTCGCGTGGGACGAGGTCTTCGACTGGTACGTCGAACTCTCCAAGCCCACCTTCTTCGCGGGCGGCGAGCAGGCGAAGGTCTCGGCCCGCGTCCTGGGCGAGGTCCTGGACGTCATGCTGCGCATCCTGCACCCGGTGATCCCGTTCGTCACGGACACCCTGTGGACGACGCTGACCGGCGGCGAAACCCTGGTCACGGCCGCCTGGCCGGCCGACTCGGGCTTCCGCGACGACGCCGCCGAGCAGGAGATCGCCCTCGTCCAGCAGGTCGTCACCGAGGTCCGCCGCTTCCGCAAGGACCAGGGCCTCAAGGACGGCCAGAAGGTCCCGGCCCGCCTCGACCTCACCGGCACGCCTCTGTCGGCCCACGAGCCCGCCATCCGCCAACTCCTCCGTCTCCAGCCGGAGACCGAAGAGTTCGCGGCCACGGCGACCCTCCCCGTGGCCGGCGCCACGGTCGCCCTCGACCTCTCCGGCACGATCGACGTCGAGGCGGAGCGCAAGCGCCTGACCAAGGATCTGGGGGCGGCCGAGAAGGAGAAGGCCGAGGCCGAGAAGAAGCTCGGCAACGAGGCGTTCGTGGGCAAGGCCCCGGAGCAGGTCGTCGAGAAGATCAAGGCCCGCCTGACCAAGGCGGACGCGGACATCGCGCGGATCACGGCCCAGCTGGAGAACCTGCCGAAGGCGTGAACGACCGAGGGCCCCGGTGCTGCGGAAGCACCGGGGCCCTCGTCGTGCGCGGACGGTCAGCGCATCATGTCGTCCAGGTCGTACGGGGACACCCACCAGCCGTTGCGGCAGATGCGGCCCTCGGGGTCGTGGTCGCCCTCCCGGTACTCGCCGGAGCCCGTCTTCTCGCCGTTGGGACCGGTGAAGTACGACGTGTAGTAGTAGCGGCAGCCCGCGGCGGCGGAGGCGGAGGCCAGGGGAGCGACCGCCACGGTGAGGGTCGTGGCGGCGAAGGACGCGGCCAGCAGCGCGGGGACGAATCTGCGCATGACTGTTCCTTTCTCGAAAAAGGGAACGAACGGGACTGCCGGTGAGCATGGCGGACCGCGTCCCCGCCACGCCCGGGGACGCGCCCGGCGTTCACCGCACTGGGCGATACGCCCCGGACCCACCCGTTGTCGGACCCCGTCCGTAGACTGGACCGCGTGACAGACAGCGACCCGTTCGACGAGATCATCGCCGCCGAGACCGACCGTGACCCCGACCTCGCGGTCATCGAGGCGGGGAGCCGCACACTCCGCACCCAAGGCGCGGGCCAGGCCCAGGCCGACGTCCCGGCACGCCCCGCGGACCCCGAGGTCGAGAAGGCTCTGCGCGAGGTCGAGACGGAGCTGGCCACGCGCTGGGGCGAGACGAAGCTGGAGCCGTCGGTCAAGAGGATCGCCGCGCTGATGGACGTCCTGGGGGAGCCCCAGAACGCGTACCCGTCGATCCACGTCACGGGCACGAACGGCAAGACGTCCACGGCCCGCATGATCGAGTCGCTGCTCGGCGCGTTCGAACTGCGCACCGGCCGCTACACGTCCCCCCACGTCCAGTCGATCACCGAACGCATCAGCCTGGACGGCGCCCCCCTCTCGGCGGAGCGCTTCGTCGAGACGTACCAGGACATCAAGCCGTACGTCGAGATGGTCGACGCCCAGCAGGAGTTCCGCCTCTCCTTCTTCGAGATCCTGACGGCCATGGCGTACGCGGCGTTCGCGGACGCCCCGGTGGACGTCGCGGTCGTCGAGGTCGGCATGGGCGGCACCTGGGACGCGACGAACGTGATCGACGCGGACGTCGCCGTGATCACCCCCATCTCCCTGGACCACACGGACCGCCTGGGCTCCACCCCCGCCGAGATCGCCGGCGAGAAGGGCGGCGTCATCAAGGCGGACGCGACGGTGATCCTGGCCCAGCAGCCGGTGGACGCCGCGCAGGTCCTGCTGAAGCGCGCGGTCGAGGTCGACGCGACGGTCGCGCGCGAGGGCCTGGAGTTCGGGGTCGTCGAGCGGCAGGTCGCCGTCGGCGGCCAGCTGATGACCCTGCGGGGCCTGGGCGGCGAGTACCCCGAGGTCTTCCTCCCGCTGCACGGCGCCCACCAGGCGCACAACGCGGCCGTGGCCCTCGCCGCCGTCGAGGCGTTCTTCGGCGTCGGCGCCGCCCGCGCGGAACCCCTCGACCTCGACGTCGTCCGCAAGGCGTTCGCGGCCGTCACCTCGCCGGGCCGCCTGGAGGTCGTCCGCCGCTCGCCGACGGTCGTCCTGGACGCCGCGCACAACCCGGCGGGCGCGCGCGTGACGGCCGACGCGATCAGTGAGGTGTTCGACTTCAGCCGGCTCATCGGCGTCGTCGGCGCGAGCGGCGACAAGGACGTCCGGGGGCTCCTGGAGGCGTTCGAGCCGATCTTCGCGGAGATTGTCGTCACGCAGAACTCGACGGCGCGCGCGATGGACGCGGACGAGCTGGCGGCGATCGCCGTCGAGGTCTTCGGCGAGGACCGCGTCCAGGTCGAACCCCGCCTCCCCGACGCCCTGGAGGCCGCGATCACGCTGGCCGAGGAGGACGGCGAGTTCTCCGGCGGCGGCGTGCTGGTCACCGGTTCCGTCATCACCGTGGGCGAGGCCCGCGTGCTGCTGGGAGGTCGCTGAGGATGCGCACGCTCTGTTCCTCGACGCTGATCGGCGAGTTCTTCCTCATCGGTTTCGCGGGCCTGGTCGCGATGAAGGACCCGGACCTGTCGATGGGGACGGTCTGGACGGTCTGCGGCGTCCTGATGGGGCTGAGCCTCCTGCTGTGCGGGTTCGTCACCCGCCCCGGCGGCGTCGCCCTCGGCTGGGCCCTGCAGATCGCCCTGATCGTCTCGGGCCTCTTCGTCCCGCTGATGTTCTTCATGGGCGCGGTCTTCGCGGGCCTGTGGTGGGCGTCGGTCCACTACGGCCGCAAGGTGGACGAGGCGAAGGCGAGGTTCGCCGCGCAGGCTGCCCCCACTACACCTGACGCTGCGTGACGGCGGTACCGACACGCCCTGTAACCTCGTGGCACCGCACCTCAGCAGCGAAGGAGCCCATCCGTGAGCCAGCGCACCCTCGTCCTCCTCAAGCCCGACGCCGTCCGTCGTGGCCTGACCGGCGAGATCATCAGCCGTATCGAGCGCAAGGCCGACTGGCGGATCACCGCGCTGGAGCTGCGGACGCTGGGCCGGGAGATCCTGGAGCAGCACTACGGGGAGCACGTGGGGCGGCCGTTCTACGAGCCGCTGATGGAGTTCATGGCGTCCGGTCCGGTCGTCGCGCTGATCGTCGAGGGCGAGCGGGTCATCGAGGGCGTGCGGCAGCTGGCCGGCCCGACGGACCCGATCGCCGCCGCGCCGGGCTCGATCCGGGGTGACTTCGGGGTCATCGTCCGGGAGAACCTGATCCACGCCTCGGACTCGGCGGAGTCGGCGGAGCGCGAGGTCAAGCTGTTCTTCCCGGGCCTCGCCTGAGCGTCTGGATGAACGCGGACCCGCTCACGCGGAGGTTTCGCGGATTTTTCTGAGGGTCAGTCAGAACGCCTGTCCGTCAGCCCGGGGACGGCCGTACATTTTCGGCCGTCCTTCGGCATATGCGATGCCGATCGGGGGAACGCGTGCCCCCGATGGACCGTCTCCACAAGCGAGGCGGGTCGGCACGTGCTGACAATGGCGAAGACCCTCGCGCGGTGTCCGTGAAGGCGCGTCTACGATGTAATCCTTCACGTCACCGCACCCACTTCGCCGTCCTGAGAAGCTGTCGCCAGCTCGTGGGAAGGCCAGACGAATCCTGATGGGGAACTCAATGTCGTTCATCGGCCGTGACATGGCTGTCGACCTCGGGACCGCCAACACGCTGGTGTACGTCAGGGGTCGCGGGATCGTCCTCAACGAGCCGTCCGTGGTCGCGATCAACACCAACACCGGTGGGATCCTCGCGGTCGGCGCCGAGGCGAAGAAGATGATCGGTCGCACCCCCGGCAACATCGTCGCCGTGCGTCCGCTCAAGGACGGCGTCATCGCCGACTTCGAGATCACCGAGCGGATGCTGCGTTACTTCATCCTGAAGATCCACAAGCGCCGCTACCTCGCCCGGCCCCGCGTCGTCGTGTGCGTGCCCAGCGGTATCACCGGCGTCGAGCGCCGCGCCGTCATCGAGGCGTCCACGCAGGCCGGTGCCCGTCAGGTGCACATCATCGAGGAGCCCATGGCCGCGGCCATCGGCTCGGGCCTGCCGGTCCACGAGGCGACCGGCAACATGGTCGTCGACATCGGCGGCGGCACCACCGAGGTCGCCGTCATCTCGCTCGGCGGCATCGTCACCGCCCAGTCCATCCGCGTCGCGGGCGACGAGCTGGACAACGCGATCATCCAGCACATCAAGAAGGAGTACTCCCTCCTCCTCGGTGAGCGCACCGCCGAGCAGATCAAGATCACGATCGGTTCCGCGTACGACCTCGACGACGACGAGCACACCGAGATCCGCGGCCGCGACCTCGTCTCCGGCCTGCCCAAGACGGTCGTCATCTCGGCCGCCGAGGTCCGCAAGGCCATCGAGGAACCGGTCAACGCGATCGTCGACGCCGTCAAGACGACCCTCGACAAGTGCCCGCCCGAACTCTCCGGCGACATCATGGACCGCGGCATCGTCCTCACCGGCGGCGGCGCCCTGCTGCGCGGCCTCGACGAGCGGCTGCGCCGCGAGACCGGCATGCCGATCCACATCGCCGAGGACCCGCTGGACAGCGTCGCCCTCGGCTCCGGCAAGTGCGTCGAGGAGTTCGAGGCGCTCCAGCAGGTGCTGGACGCCGCGCCGCGCAGATGACGTAACGCTTCGATTCCGCCGTACGAGACGATCCCCTCTCGTGCGGCGGATCGTTGATATAGAGGCATAAGCTCCCCCAAAGACCCCTGTTCCCGAACGACTTCGGGGCAGGGCTCCCGGATTTCCACGCATCTCCACGCATCACTACGAGGAAGGCACGGCCGCCGCACGTGAGGGACACACGAGAGAGCCGGCTGCTCCTGGTACTCCTGGTCGCCGTCTCGTTCGCGCTGATCACGGTCGACATCAGGGGAGGTGAGGACTCTCCGGTCGACGGCGCCCGGCAGGCCGCCGCGACGGTCTTCGGCCCCATCGAGAACGGCCTCGCCTCCGCCGTCGACCCCGTCGGCAACGCGGTCTCCGCCGTACGCGACTCCGGCAAGCGCCACGACCGGCTCGCGGCCCTGGAGAAGGAGAACGCCGCCCTCAAGGCCAAGCTCGGCAGCGACGACCGCAACCGCAGCCGCCTCAGCCAGCTCGACAAGATGCTCAAGATCGCCGGCGAGGGCCAGTACGGCATCAAGGGCGCCCAGGTCATCGCCATAGGAGCGGCCCAGGGCTTCTCCTGGACGATCACCATCGACGTCGGCGCGAGCGACGGCATCCAGCGCGACATGACGGTCCTCAACGGCGACGGCCTGGTCGGCCGGGTGACGACCGTCGGCCCCCACACCTCGACCGTGCTGCTCGCCAGCGACCCCGACTTCACCGTCGGCACCCGCATGGAGGCCAGCGACGAACTCGGCTTCGCCTCGGGCCAGGGAGACCGCCCGCTGCGCGTCGAACTCCTCAACGGCAAGGCCGAGGTGAAGAAGGGCGACCGGCTCGTCACCTTCGGCTCCCAGGCCGACAAACCCTTCGTACCGGGCGTCCCCGTGGGCATCGTGTCCCGCGTCGACCCCTCCGGCGGCGACCTCACGCGGACGCTGTACGTCACGCCCTACGTCAGCTTCACCAAGCTCGACATCGTCGGCGTCGTCGTCGAGGCCCCGAAGAAGGACCCGCGCGACACGGTCCTCCCGGCGAAGCCCAAGCCCGTCCCGACGCCCACGGTGACGGTCACGGTGACCCCGGGCGCGAACCCGCCGGACCAGGGCGGGCCGGACGACCCGCAGCAAGAGCAGCAGTAGGAGCTGACGATCCCATGCGCCTCAACCGCGTCCTGCTCGCCACGACCCTCGTCGTCGTGGCCCTGGTCGTCCAGGTCAGCGTCCTCGCCCGGCTCCACCTGCCCGGCGCGGTCCCCGACCTCCTCCTCCTGACGGTCCTCGGCCTCGCGATGGTCTACGGCCACACCAGCGGCGCCCTCGTCGGCTTCGGCGCCGGGCTCCTCGCCGACCTCGCGCCGCCCGCCGACCACGCCGCCGGCCGGTACGCCCTCGTCCTCAGCGTCATCGGGTACGCGGCCGGGCTGATCAAACCCGAGACCGGGCGCCTGAAGTCGGCGACCGCTCCGATGCTGGTCGTCGTCGCCTCCGCGCTCGGCTCGACGCTGCTGTACGCGGGCGTCGGCGCGCTCGTCGGCGACACGACCGCGCGACACGTCGGCCTCGGGGGGCTGCTGTTCAGCGCCGCTCTGTACGACCTGCTGCTCGCGCCGTTCGTCGTCCCCGCGGTGATGTTCCTCGCCCGGCGCGCCGACAACGACCCGCTCGCGGAGGCGAGTTCGGCGTCCAAGGCCGCCGACATCTCCTCGGGCTGGCTGTCCTCGGGAACCGGGCTGCGGATCGGGGGGCAGCGGGGGAGCGGGCTGAAGATGAAGGCGGCGAAGCGGTCGGCCGCGCGGACGGGGCGGATCAAAGGGGTGAAGCGGCTGTGAGGCCGGGGGCATGGAATTCACCCGCAGGGGTGAACGCCGGCGGAACGCGGGCCGGGGGCCCGGCCGTTCATGAGGCGTACGGATTTTCGAATCGGGGCGTCGGAAGGGGGAGGCAGTGACGAACATCCCGGAGACCGGGCGGACGCCAAGGGTCCAGACGCGGCTCGTGGTGATCCAGATCCTGGTCCTGTCCCTGCTCGCGACGCTCGGCGGGCGCCTGTGGTACCTCCAGATCCGCGAGGGCGACGAGTACGCGAAAGAAGCGTCTGGCAACCACGTCCAGCAGGTCGTCCAGCCGGCGGTGCGCGGCTCGATCCTGGACGCGCGCGGAGTCCCCCTCGCCGACAACGAGACCCGCCTCGTGGTCTCCGCGTCCCGCACGGAACTGCTGAAGCAGAAGGACGACGGCAAGGCGGTCCTCGCCAAGCTCGCCGGCGTCCTCGGGATGACCCCCGAGGAGGTCCAGCAGAAGGTCCGCCTCTGCGACAGCGTGACCCCGAAGCCCTGCTGGAACGGCTCCCCGTACCAGCCCATCCCGATCACCGACGAGGCGACGGCCAAACAGGCGCTCCAGATCCGCGAGCGCGCCGAGGACTTCCCCGGCATCACCGCCGAGCCCGAGGCCGTCCGCCGCTACCCGGCCCCCGGCCAGTCCAACACCGCCCAGGTCCTCGGCTACCTCTCCCCGGTCACGGACGACGAGATCCAGCAGGCCAAGGACAGCGACTCGCCCTACCTGCGCTCCGACCAGGTCGGCCGCTCGGGCCTTGAGCGGGAGTACGACAAGGAACTGCGCGGCAAGGCGGGCGTCACGCGCTACGAGGTCGACAACCTCGGCCGCGTCATCGGCCAGGCCGAGGCGACCCCGGCCGAGCCCGGCGCCAACCTCGTCACCAGCATCGACGCCCGGGTGCAGCGCGTCGCGGAGTACGAGCTGAACGACGCGATGAAAGAGGCCCGCAAGCAGTGGGACCGCAACACCAATGAGAGGTACAAGGCGGACTCCGGCGCCGTCGTCGTGATGGAGGCCAAGACCGGGCGCATCGTCGCCATGGCCTCGAACCCGACGTACGACCCGAACGCCTGGGTCGGCGGCATCTCCGCCAAGGACTACCAGCGGCTCACCGGCAAGGACTCCAACTACCCGCTGCTCAACAGGGCCATACAGGGTCAGTCCGCGCCGGGCTCCATCTTCAAGGTGGTCCCCACCGCCGCCGCCGTGAACGCCGGCTACTCCTTCAACGGCCCCTACGAATGCTCCAGTTCGTACTCCATCGGCGGCCAGGTCTTCAAGAACTTCGAGTCCAAGGGATACGGCCCGATCAGCCTCGGCCGCGCCCTGGAGGTCTCCTGCGACACCGTCTTCTATCGCCTCTCCCACGAGGAGTGGAAGAAGGACGGCGGCCTCAAGCCGAAGAAGGACGCCAACAACTGGTTCTACAAGACCGCCCGCCAGTTCGGCCTCGGCGCCACCACCGGCATCGACCTGCCCAACGAGGTCACCGGCCGCATCCCCGACCGCCAGTGGAAGCAGGACTACTGGAAGGCCAACAAGGACGCCTGGTGCAAGTACGGCAAGAAGGGCGGCAGCTACGCCGAGCAGATCGCGTACGAGAACTGCCTCGAAGGCAACCTGATGCGCGCCGGTGACTCCGTCAACTACTCCATCGGCCAGGGCGACACCCTCGTCACCCCCATCCAGATGGCCACCATCTACGCGGCGATCTCCAACGGCGGCACCCTCTACACCCCCTCCGTCGGCAAGGCCGTCGTCAGCCCCGACGGCAAGACCGTCGACGAGATCAAGCCCAAGGCGCACGGCAAGCTGCCCATAGACGGCAAGACGCTCGCCGAGATGGACGACGCCCTCGCCGGCGTCGCCACCCGGGGCACCGCCGCCTGGCGCTTCGCCCAGGTCGGCTGGCCCCAGGCGAAGATCCCCATGCACGCGAAGACGGGTACCGCCGAGGTCTACGGCAAGCAGACGACGTCCTGGTTCGCGACCTACACCAAGGACTACTCGATCGTCATGACGATCTCCCAGGGCGGCACCGGCTCCGGCGCCTCCGGCCCCGCCGTCCGCAACATCTACGACGCCCTGTACGGCGTCGCCGACGACGGCACCATCAACCCCAAGAACGCCCTCCTCCCCACCCCCCAGAAAACCCTCCCCAAGGTCCAGCCCGACGGCACGATCACCTCCCCGAAGCTCCCGAAGGACCCGGCGAAGGACCAGAGGGCAAGCCAGACGGAACAGCCGAAGCAGGACGGAGGCACACTCCCGGCAGGAACGGTGCCGACGAACACGGGTGGCAACCAGGACACACGCCGTCGCCGGAGAAACGGGCCTAAGGGCAGCGGACCCAAGGGGCGCGGGGCCGTATCCATCAGCGGCTCCGCCGCGGGGCGCGACCAGCCACGACGGCGCCGCACCCGAGCTCGGAGGGAAGCCAAATGACCGGCAACTCCTTCTCCGTCTCGGGCTACGGCCCAGAACGCGCCGGCTGGACGAGACTCTTCGCCCGCGACTCCCTCGCGAGGCGCCTCGACTGGCCGATACTCCTCTCGGCCCTGGCCCTCTCCTGTATCGGCTCCCTCCTGGTCTTCTCCGCGACGCGAAACCGCACGGAGATCAACCAGGGCGACCAGTACTACTTCCTGCTCCGCCACCTCATGAACACCGGCATCGGCCTCGCGCTGATGATCGCCACGGTCTGGCTCGGCCACCGCACCCTGCGCAACGCGGTCCCGATCCTGTACGGCCTGTCGGTGTTCGGCATCCTCCTGGTGCTGACCCCCCTGGGGTCGACGGTGAACGGCGCCCACTCATGGATCGTGCTGGGCGGCGGCTTCTCCCTCCAGCCCTCGGAGTTCGTGAAGATCACGATCATCCTGGGCATGGCGATGCTGCTCGCGGCGCGGGTGGACGCCGGCGACAAGCCGTACCCCGACCACCGCACGGTGCTCCAGGCCCTGGGCCTCGCCTCGGTGCCGATGCTGGTCGTCATGCTGATGCCGGACCTGGGTTCGGTGATGGTGATGGTGATGATCGTGCTGGGCGTGCTGCTCGCGTCCGGCGCGTCGAACCGGTGGATCTTCGGCCTGCTCGGCGCGGGCGCCGCCGGCGCGCTCGCGGTGTGGCAGCTGGGGATTCTCGACGAGTACCAGATCGCGCGGTTCGCGGCGTTCGCCAACCCCGAGCTGGACCCCGCGGGCGTCGGCTACAACACGAACCAGGCCCGCATCGCGATCGGCTCCGGCGGCCTCACCGGCGCGGGCCTCTTCCACGGCTCCCAGACGACCGGCCAGTTCGTCCCCGAGCAGCAGACCGACTTCGTCTTCACGGTCGCCGGCGAGGAGCTGGGCTTCGTGGGGGCCGGGCTGATCGTCGTCCTCCTCGGCGTCGTCCTCTGGCGGGCCTGCAAGATCGCCCGTGAGACGACGGAGCTGTACGGCACGATCGTCGCCGCCGGGATCGTCGCCTGGTTCGCCTTCCAGTCGTTCGAGAACATCGGGATGACCCTGGGCATCATGCCGGTCACGGGTCTGCCGCTGCCGTTCGTGTCCTACGGGGGGTCGTCGATGTTCGCGGTGTGGGTCGCGGTGGGGCTCCTCCAGTCCATCAAGGTCCAGAGACCGATGTCGGCGTGAGCCTCCGGCGGCGGGGCCGCGTCCGACGTGCGCTTATCCCGCCGTTCGGCGTGAATTCACCCTTCGTCTCCCTCTGCCGCTCTGCCCCGGGTGGCACTAGATTCAATTCATGGCGGAGACGAAACGCGAGATCGAGCGCAAGTACGAATCCGATGAGAGCGGACTGCCGGACCTGACGGGGGTCGGGGAGATCGAGAGGGTCCTCGACCGGGGCGTGGCCGAGCTGGACGCGACCTACTACGACACGGCGGACGGGCGGCTCGCGGCGGCGTCGATCACGCTGCGGCGGCGGACCGGGGGCTCGGACGCGGGGTGGCATCTGAAGTTCCCCGTGTCGCCGGGCGTGCGGGACGAGGTGCGGGCGCCGCTCTCGGCCGGCCTGCCGCGCAGCCTCGCGGGGCTGGTCAGGTCACGGGTGCGGGACGCCGAGCTGGTCCCGGTGGTGCGGCTGAGGTCGGCGCGGGACGTACGGGAGCTGGTCGACGGCGAGGGCAGGCTCCTCGCCGAGGTCAGCGTGGACGCGGTGCGCGCGGAGCGGCTGAGCGGGGGAGACGGGGCCGCGCAGTGGTCCGAGATCGAGGTGGAGCTGGCCGACGGCGCCGATCCCGTCCTCCTCGACCAGGTCGAGAAACGCCTCCGCAAGGCCGGCGTGCGCCGCTCGGCGTCCGAGTCGAAGCTCGCGCGGGCCCTCGCGGAGACGAGCGGGACCGGGACCGGGGCCGCGAAGAGCCCCGGCAAGCAGGCCAAGTCCGCCGGGCCGGCGTCGTCCGCGAAGTCCGGGAAGGCTGACAAGGGCGCGAAGGCGTCCGGCAAGGTCGGCAAGTCCGGCAAGGTCGAGAAGTCGTCCGGCAAGGCCGGTGAGCCCGTGCCGTCCGCCGAGCCCGTGTCTTCCGCCGGGCCCGGCGAAACCCCCGGCGCGACCCCCGGTAGAACCCCCGCCCACCACACCGCCGCCCACCACGTCCTCGCCTACCTCAGTGCTCAGCGGGACGCGATCGTCGCGCTGGATCCTGCTGTCCGGCAGGACGAGTTCGACTCGGTGCACCGGATGCGGGTGGCCACGCGCAGGGCGCGCAGCGCGTTCCGGTCGTTCGGGAAGGTGCTGGACAGGGCGGTCACGGATCCGATCGGGGAGGAGCTGAAGTGGCTCGCGGGGGAGCTGGGCGTCGACCGGGACCAGGAGGTGCTGGCCGAGCGGATCACCGGCGGGCTGGAGAAGCTGCCGAGGCATCTGGTCGTCGGCCCGGTCCGCACCCGTCTGCGCACCTGGTCCCACGCCCGCCGGGGCGGTTCGCGCAGGCGCCTCATCGCCGTCCTGGACGGCAGGCGGTACCTGGCCCTGCTCGACACGCTGGACGCGCTGATCGCCGGACCCCCGCTGCTGAAGGCCGCGTCCGGTGAGCCGGAGAAGGTGATCGCCGCCGCCGTCCGCAAGGACTTCGCGCGGGTCGCGGCGCTGATCGAGGAGGCGCTGGCGCAGCCGTCGTCCGGGCCCGAGCGGGACTTCGCGTTGCACGAGGCCCGTAAGAAGGCGAAGCGGACCAGGTATTCGGCGGAGGCCGCGCAGTCCGCGCTCGGGGATCCCGCGACCGCGATGGTGAAGGTCGCCCGCTCCCTCCAGAACCTCCTCGGCGACCACCAGGACAGCGTGATGGCCCGCGAAGCGTTGCGAGAGATCGCAGGTCAGGCGCACGCGGCGGGCGAGAGCGGGTTCACGTACGGGCTGCTGTACGGCCGCGAGGAACGCCGCTCGGCGGACGACGAGGCGGAGCTGCCGGGCCTGTGGGAGCGGGTGAAGGGCGGGACCGGGATCTGAGCGGGCGGGCGGACCCTTCCGGCCGCGTTAGGCTGGGAGGCCACCCATATCAGCTCACGAAAGTTCGCCGCGATGTCTGTCGAGTCGGTGTTCCCGCAGCTCGAAGCCCTGCTCCCGCATGTGCAGAAGCCGATCCAGTACGTGGGCGGCGAGCTGAACTCCACCGTCAAGCCCTGGGACGAGTGCGACGTCCACTGGGCCCTGATGTACCCGGACGCCTACGAGGTCGGGCTGCCCAACCAGGGCGTCATGATCCTCTACGAGGTGCTGAACGAGCGGGACGGCGTCCTCGCCGAGCGCACGTACAGCGTGTGGCCGGACCTGGAGGCGCTGATGCGGGAGCACGGCGTCCCGCAGTTCACGGTGGACTCGCACCGCCCGGTGAAGGCGTTCGACGTGTTCGGGCTGTCCTTCTCCACCGAGCTCGGCTACACCAACATGCTCACGGCCCTCGACCTCGCGGGCATCCCGCTGGAGGCGAAGGACCGCGGCCTCGACGACCCGATCGTCCTCGCGGGCGGCCACGCCGCGTTCAACCCCGAGCCGATCGCCGACTTCATCGACGCGGCGGTCATCGGGGACGGCGAGCAGGCCGTCCTCGACATCACGGACATCGTCCGCCAGTGGAAGGCGGAGGGACGCCCCGGCGGCCGCGAGGAGGTGCTGTTCCGCCTCTCGAAGACCGGCAACGTCTACATCCCCCGGTTCTACGACGTCGAGTACCTGGCGGACGGCCGGATCGCCCGCGTCGTCCCCAACCGCAGCGGCGTCCCGTGGCGGGTCTCGAAGCACACCGTCATGGACCTCGACGAGTGGCCCTACCCGAAGCAGCCGCTCGTGCCGCTCGCGGAGACGGTCCACGAGCGGATGTCCGTCGAGATCTTCCGGGGCTGCACGCGCGGCTGCCGGTTCTGCCAGGCCGGGATGATCACGCGGCCCGTGCGGGAGCGGTCGATCACCGGGATCGGCGAGATGGTCGACAAGGGCCTCAAGGCGACCGGCTTCGAGGAGGTCGGCCTGCTGTCCCTGTCCTCCGCCGACCACAGCGAGATCGGCGAGATCGCCAAGGGCCTCGCCGACCGCTACACCGAGGACAAGATCGGCCTCTCCCTGCCGTCCACCCGTGTGGACGCCTTCAACGTCGACCTCGCCAACGAGCTGACCCGCAACGGCCGCCGCTCCGGCCTCACCTTCGCCCCCGAGGGCGGGTCCGAGCGCATGCGCAAGGTCATCAACAAGATGGTCTCCGAGGACGACCTCATCCGTACCGTCGCCACCGCGTACGGCAACGGCTGGCGCCAGGTCAAGCTGTACTTCATGTGCGGCCTGCCGACCGAGACCGACGAGGACGTCCTCCAGATCGCCGACATGGCCGCGAACGTCATCGCCAAGGGCCGTCAGGTCTCCGGCGCGAACGACATCCGCTGCACCGTCTCCATCGGCGGCTTCGTCCCCAAGCCCCACACCCCCTTCCAGTGGGCGCCCCAGCTCTCCGCCGAGGAGACCGACGCCCGCCTCGAAAAGCTCCGCGACAAGATCCGCGGCGACAAGAAGTACGGCCGCTCCATCGGCTTCCGCTACCACGACGGCAAGCCCGGCATCGTCGAGGGCCTGCTGTCGCGCGGCGACCGCCGCGTGGGCGCCGTCATCCGCGCCGTCTACGAGGACGGCGGCCGCTTCGACGGCTGGCGCGAGCACTTCTCCTACGACCGCTGGATGGCCTGCGCCGCCAAGTCCCTCGCCGAGTTCGACCTCGACGTCGACTGGTACACCACCCGCGAGCGCACCTACGAGGAAGTCCTCCCCTGGGACCACCTCGACTCCGGCCTCGACAAGGACTGGCTCTGGGAGGACTGGCAGGACGCCCTCGACGAGACCGAGGTCGACGACTGCCGGTGGACGCCGTGCTTCGACTGCGGGGTGTGCCCGGCGATGGACACGCACATCCAAGTCGGGCCTACGGGCAAGAAGTTGCTGCCGCTGAGCGTCGTCAACAAGTAAGAAGCACCCATGAACGGGCCCTTCCCTCCGGGGGAGGGCCCGTGGCCGTTCCGAGCAGGGGTGATCGCTGGATAGAGTCGGTCAGGCACAGTGGGGAGGGGCGCGGTCCGATGAGTCGTCGCAGGTCCGGAGCGGTCGGTGTCTGGGCCGAGATGCAGCGTCAGCAGCAGCGGCAGGCGCAGGCCGCCGCCCGGCAGGCCAGGGAGCGGGAGCGGCAGGAGCGCGCCTATCAGCGGCAGGCCGCGCAGGACCACAAGGCGTACCGGCAGGCGGAGGCCGCGCGGCGGACCGCCGAGCTGGAGGCGCGGGTGGCCGCGTTGCAGGGGCTGCTGGCGACCGGGTGCCGTGCGGCGGGGTTCCGTCCGGACACGCTGCTGCGCACCGAGCAGGTGCCGCCCTTCGACCCCGGCGCGCTGGCCCAGCCGGTGCTGATGCCGGATCCGAGCCAGTTCCCGGCGCACGGCGGGTGGACCGCCAACGGGCGTGCGCAGGCGCAGGCCGAGGCCCGCGCCCGCTTCGAGCAGGCGTGGTACGCGGCCCAGGCCGCCGAGGCGCGGCGCCAGGAGCAACTTGCCGTCCAGCGGCGGCAGTACGAGCAGTGGGCCGAGGGCCTGCGGACCGAGGTGCGCCGCCACAACGCCGGCGTCACCGAAGCGGCCCGGGGCCTGGAGCGGGGCGAACCGGACGCCGTCGTCGAGTACTTCACCGCCGCGCTGTACGCCTCCCCGTCCTGGCCGGAGGAGTTCCCCCGGCAGCTCTCCGCCGCCTACGACCAGTCGGCACGCCAGCTCGTCCTGGACTGGGAACTCCCCGGCTACGGCGTCGTCCCCGAGGCGAAGGCGGTGCGGTGGTCGCCGGGCGAGGACCAGTTCCGGGAGACCGCGCGCCCCGTGACCCAGCGCCGGGCGCTGTACCGGGAGACGGTGGCGCAGTCCGCGCTGCTCGTCCTGCACGAGCTGTACGCCGCCGACGCCGCCGGCGTGCTGGATTCCGTGGTGTTCAACGGCTTCGTCGACGGACCCGACCCCGCGACCGGCCTGCGCGCCCAGCACGTCCTGGTCACCGCCTTGGCCCGGCGTTCCTCCTTCACGTCCCTGAACCTCGCGCAGGTCGACGCGGTCAGCTGCCTCACGGACGGGCTGCGCGGCCGGCTCTCCGCCAAGCCGGACCAGTTGACCGCCGTCCGCCCGGACCGCCGTCCCCAGGACGTCGGCAACCGCGTGGTCACCCACCAGGACGACGAGCCCGACCTGTACGCCATGGACCCGCTCGCCTTCGAAGACCTCGTCGCGCAGTTGTTCCGGGCGATGGGGATGGAGGCGGTGACGACACAGCGCTCGGGCGACGGCGGGGTGGACGTCGACGCGACCGACCCGGCGCCGATCCGGGGCGGGGCCATAGTCGTGCAGGTGAAGCGGTACCGGAACACGGTGTCGCCCACGGCCGTCCGGGACCTCTACGGCACGGTGCTCGACCGGGGCGCCAACAAGGGCGTCCTGGTCACGACGTCGTCCTTCGGACCCGGCTCGCGCGACTTCGCCACCGGCAAGCCCCTGGAGCTGATCTCAGGACCCGAACTCGTCGACCTCCTGCACCGGCACGGCCTGCGGGGCCGGTTGGGCGAGGGCACCCCATCGGACGACGGGCACAACGTCCTCGGCATGTCCTGGTCCGGCACGGTCGCGCTCGACGTGTGCGCGCTGGTCTGCCGGGGCGGCCGGGTCTTGGACGACGACCACTTCGTCTTCTACAACAACCCGGCGACCCCGGACGGTTCGGTACGCGCCCTGCCACCCACCGCCCCCGACCGGGCCTCCCTCCGCGTCGCCTTCGACGCGCTCCCCGCGACCGCCGACCGCCTCGTCCTCGTCGCCGCCGTCGACCCCGAGACCGACCCCCACGCCGACCTCTCCGGCTTCACCGACGCCCGCATCCGCCTCCTCGACGCCCGCGCCACCGAACTCGGCGTCCTGGAGGTCTCCGACGGCCGCCCCACCGAAACCGCCCTGGTCCTCGGCTCCTTCCGCCGCCGCGACACCGGCGACTGGGACTTCGTCCTGGGCGGAAAGGGCTACCGGGGCGGACTGGAGGAACTGGTCCGCGACTTCGGTCTGGACGTGGAGTAGCCGGGGTCGAGCGGTTGTTGCCGGTTCGATACCGAGCACTGGGGGTTTGGGCGCATCCCTGCCGGTAGGCGTAGCGTCTATGCCGTTATGGACCTGGAGAAGCGCGGACAGTCGCAGGGGGCTCGGCGGGATGCCGAGGGGTGTCTTGTGGTCGCGATCCGGATTCCGGTGCGGATCGTGGTACTGGTGCTGGTCGTGCCCGTGAGGGTGGTGTGGGACGGGCTCGTCGTGGTGGGGCGGGTGGTGCGGGATTCCGTGCTGCGGCCTGTGGGGCGGGGGTTGCTGTGGGTCGCGAAGGCCGTGTTCGTGTGGCCGGTGGTGGGGGTCTGGCGGTATGTCGTCGTGCCGGTGGGGGCGGGGCTCGGGTGGCTCGGGCGGGTGCTCGTCGTCGAGCCCGTTCTGTGGGTCCACCGGAATGTGCTGGTGCCGCTCGGGCGGGGCGTGGTGTGGGTGGTCGCGCCGGTCGGGCGCGGGGTGATGTGGGTGCTGCGCGGGATCGGTACGGGGATCGCCGCGCTCGGCGCCGGGGGCGCCTGGCTGACGCGGTGTCTGGTGGTCGCGCCCGCGCGCTGGTTGTACGCGTGGGTGCTCGCGCCGGTCGGGCGGGGGATCGGGTGGTGTGCCCGAGGGGTGTGGCGGGGGGCCGTGTTCGTCGCCGGCGGCCTGTGGCGTGGAGTCGTCCTGCTGGGTACGGGTGTGTGGCTCGCCCTCTACTGGACCGTCCGCGTGCTGCTCGTCCTGCCGGCCGTCGCGCTGTGGCGGTGGGTCCTCGCGCCGGTGGCGCGGGTGCTCGGGGTGGTCGCGCGGGAGGTGGGGGACGCGCTCGGGCACGCCTGGCGGATCGCCGGGTGGATCTCGCTCGCCGTGTGGCGGTTCCTGGTCGGGGTGTTCCGGTGGGTGTTCGTCGAGCCCGTCCGGTGGGTCTACCGGACGGTGCTGACCCCCGTCGGTCACGTCGTGCGGGACGCCGTCCTGCGGCCCGCCGCCGAGGCCGCGCGGAGTGTGGGGAGGGTCACCCGGCAGGTCCTCGGCGCCGCGCGCGAGACGGTACGGCAGACGCGGGCCGATCTGCGGCGGGCGCTGTTCGGGGGGCCACGGGAGAGGGAAGCGGTGGCTCGGCGGGAACCCGGGAGCGGCGAGGGACGTACTCTTGGTAGAAGTACGACCGCTCTCACTAAGGAATGACTGAAACTGGCGAAGCGACAGCCCGAAGGCCCGCCGCCCGCTCCCGCGGTGCAGCGCATCCGACTGCGTTACACCAAGCGCGGCCGCCTCCGGTTCACCAGCCACCGTGACTTCCAGCGCGCCTTCGAGCGGGCGCTGCGCCGCGCCGAGGTGCCCATGGCGTACTCGGCGGGGTTCACCCCGCACCCGAAGGTGTCGTACGCCAATGCCGCCCCCACCGGCACGGGCAGCGAGGCGGAGTACCTGGAGATCGCGCTGACGGCGCGGCGGGACCCGCAGACCCTGCGGGAACTGCTCGACGAGTCGCTGCCGGACGGCCTCGACATCGTCGACGCCGTCGAGGCCCGGACCTCGGGCCTGGCCGACCGGCTCACCGCGTCCGTGTGGGAGCTGCGGCTGGACGGCGTGGACCCGGCGGACGCCGGGAAAGCGGTGGACGCGTTCAACGCGGCCGAGCTCGTCGAGGTCCAGCGGACCACCAAGAACGGCCTCAGGAATTTCGACGCCCGCGCCGCTGTCGTACACCTTGAAACAACACAGAGTGAAACGGCTGATAGGCCGACCGACCAGCCCTGTGCGATACTGCGGCTGGTTGTTCGGCACGTGACGCCTGCCGTTCGACCCGACGACGTCCTGTCCGGTCTCCGCGCCGTGGCCGACCTGGCGCCGCCGGTCCCCGCAGCGGTGACCAGGCTGGCGCAGGGGCTGCTCGATGAAGAGACCGGCACGGTGACCGACCCGCTCGCGCCCGACCGCGAGGCATCGGAGGCCGGCTCCACAGCCGCACCGACCGCCGCCGCGAAGGCGCCGGTGTAGGGAAGGTCCCGCGAAGGACGGACGTCGTAGCGCCGCCCTCGTACTCGGGAGCCACCTGGGTCGGGCAGCGCACCGACCACAAGACTTTCGCCAGGCCGTACGCAACACGGCGTACGGAACCGGCGAGACAGGACACGGAAAGCTCCCGTGCGGCGCCCGCGCCCCGGCGGCGGTGAACGCGACTCGCGTACCCGCGGACGTCAGCGGCGATCGGCCCTCATGGCTGACGCCGGACCAGGCGCGGCGCCCGGGAGCCTGACGGGAGAAACGCCCGCATGCTCGAATCGACCGACCCCATCGAGGGTTCCGAACAGAACAACACCCCCAGCGACACCCTGCCGCCGCGTCGTCGGCGCCGTGCCGCGTCCCGCCCGGCGGGCCCGCCCACCGGCGCGGAGGGGGCCGCCCCGGCCATACAGGCCGAAGCCGAGACCGTCGTGGCCACGCCCGCGACGGAGACCGCCGCTGCTGCCGCTTCCGAGGAGCAGCCGGCCGAGGCCGCTCCCCGCGCCCGCCGCCGGGTCACCCGCAAGGCGTCCGCGCCGGCCGGTGCCCCGAAGGCCGCCGAGGAGGCCGTGACGGCCACCGAGCCCACCGCTGAGCCCACCGCGCCCGTCGCGGTCGAGCCCGCTGTCGCAGAGGACGCTGAGACCCCCGCCCCGCGCACCCGGCGCCGGGCGACCCGCAAGGCGTCCGCGCCCGCCGGCGCCCCCAAGGCCGCCGGCGCCCCCAAGGCCGCCGACGTCACCGAGGCCCCCGCGCCTGTCGAGCCGCCCGTCGAGGTCCCCGCGCCCGCCGCCGTCGTCGAGGCGCCGGTCGTCGAGGAGGCCGTCGCCGAGGACACCGGCTCGCGCCGGCGCCGCCGTGTCACGCGCCGGGTGACCGCGCCCGCCGGCACGCCCGAGGGCGAGGCCACCGTGGAGCAGACCCCGGCCGCCGAGGCCGAGACGTCCGCGCCCGCCGCTGCCGCCCCCGCCGAGCAGGCCGAGGTGCGCGCCCCCAAGGCCGCCGCCGCACGGACCCGCACCCCCAAGGCCCCCGCCGCAGAGGCCCCGGCCTCGGACGACGCCGCCCCGCGCCGGTCCCGTCGCCGGGTCGTCAGCAAGGCGGCCGGTGGGTTCTCCGAGTCCGCTGCCGCCGTCGACGAGTCGCCGAAGCGCCCCGCGCGCCCGGCCGTCGCCGTCTTCCAGGCGCCCGTGTTCACCGAGCCGAAGTTCCAGACGCCCGAGCGCGCGGCGGCCGAGGCCGCTGCCGCCGTGGTGGAGCCGGAGCCCGAGGCCGAGCTGGACGCCGAGATCGAGGCCGAGGTCACCGAGGCCGAGGCCGTCGAGGCGCCGGTCGTCGAGGAGCCCGCCGAGCCCGCCGGTTCGCGCCGCCGTCGCCGCCGTCGCGGTGCCGCCCCCGTCGAGGAGCCGGCCGCCGAGCAGCCCGTCGTCGAGCAGCCCGTCGTCGAGGACGAGCCCGAGGAGGCGGACGACGCCGAGGACTCCGTCGACGACGAGGCCGAGGAGACCGGTTCGCGCCGTCGCCGCCGTCGCGGTGGCCGTCGCCGGCGCCGCGGTGAGGCGTTCGACGAGGACGCCGACGAGCTGGCCGCCGAGCAGGCTGAGCAGGATGCCGAGGACACCGCCGAGCAGGAGACCGAGGACGACGCGGACGTCGATGAGGGTGCCGCCGGTTCCACCGCCGGTTCGCGCCGTCGGCGCCGTCGGCGTCGTCGCGCCGGAGACTCCGGTGCCGAGGTCGAGCCCGGTGACGGCGACCCCGAGCGGACCGTCGTCAAGGTGCGTGAGCCGCGCAAGCAGGCCGAGCCGTCGGACGAGGTGCAGTCGATCAAGGGGTCGACGCGCCTTGAGGCGAAGAAGCAGCGCCGCCGCGAGGGGCGCGAGCAGGGGCGCCGGCGCGTGCCGATCATCACGGAGGCCGAGTTCCTGGCCCGCCGTGAGGCCGTCGAGCGCGTCATGGTCGTCCGGCAGAGCCACGAGCGCACGCAGATCGGCGTCCTGGAGGACGGGGTGCTCGTCGAGCACTACGTCAACAAGGAGCAGTCGACGTCGTACGTCGGCAACGTCTACCTGGGCAAGGTCCAGAACGTGCTGCCGTCCATGGAGGCCGCGTTCATCGACATCGGCAAGGGGCGCAACGCCGTCCTGTACGCCGGTGAGGTCAACTTCGAGGCGCTGGGGATGGCCAACGGGCCCCGGCGCATCGAGTCGGCGCTGAAGTCGGGCCAGTCGGTGCTCGTGCAGGTCACCAAGGACCCGATCGGGCACAAGGGCGCGCGTCTGACCAGCCAGGTCTCGCTGCCGGGGCGCTACCTCGTGTACGTCCCCGAGGGCTCGATGACCGGCATCAGCCGCAAGCTGCCCGACACCGAGCGGGCGCGCCTGAAGACGATCCTCAAGAAGATCGTCCCCGAGGACGCGGGCGTCATCGTGCGCACGGCGGCCGAGGGCGCGAGCGAGGACGAGCTGCGCCGTGACGTCGAACGGCTCCAGGCGCAGTGGGAGGAGATCCAGAAGAAGGCCAAGACCGGCAACGCGCCCGCGCTGCTGTACGGCGAGCCCGACATGACCGTCCGGGTCGTGCGGGACATCTTCAACGAGGACTTCACCAAGGTCGTCGTCAGCGGTGACGACGCCTGGCAGACCATCCACGGGTACGTGTCGCACGTCGCGCCGGACCTCGCCGGGCGGCTGTCGCGGTGGACGTCCGAGGTCGACGTCTTCGCGACGTACCGGATCGACGAGCAGCTGGCCAAGGCGCTGGATCGCAAGGTGTGGCTGCCGAGCGGTGGCTCGCTGGTGATCGACCGGACCGAGGCGATGGTCGTCGTCGACGTCAACACCGGGAAGTTCACCGGGCAGGGCGGCAACCTCGAAGAGACCGTCACACGCAACAACCTGGAGGCGGCCGAGGAGATCGTCCGTCAGCTGCGGCTGCGGGACCTCGGCGGGATCATCGTCATCGACTTCATCGACATGGTCCTGGAGTCGAACCGGGACCTCGTGCTGCGGCGCCTGCTCGAATGCCTCGGGCGGGACCGGACGAAGCACCAGGTCGCCGAGGTGACGTCGCTCGGGCTCGTGCAGATGACGCGCAAGCGGGTCGGGCAGGGGCTGCTCGAGTCCTTCTCCGAGACGTGCGTGCACTGCAACGGGCGGGGTGTGATCGTGCACCTCGACCAGCCGTCGGCGTCCGGGGGCAAGCGGAAGAAGCGGGGGCGCGGGGGCGACGAGCACGAGCACGTCGAGGCCGTCGCCATGCCGGCGCCGGTGCCGTTCGCGGAGGAGAGTGTGGCGGAGGTCGCCGCTGAGGTGGCCGCGCCGGTCGCTCTCGCCTCGCCCGAGTTCGAGCCTGACGAGGAGCTGTTCAGCAGCGTCGCCGAGGCTGAGGCCGCGGCGTCGCGGGGGCGGGGGAGGCGGCGGGCCAGCCGTCGGGTCTCGTCGCCCGCGGGGGCTGGGCGTAAGGGGCGGGTCGCGGAGGAATCCGTGACCGAGGCGCCTGCTGCCGCTGAGGCCCCGGTCGCCGCTGCTGAGGTGGTGGCCGATCCGGTGGCCGTCGAGGATCCGGTGGCGCCGGTCGTCGAGGAAGCCGCGCCGGTGGTCGAGGAGACCGCGCCGGTGGTCGAAGAGGCTGCCGCGCCTGTCGAGGCCGCTGCTGTGGCTGCCGCTGAGCCTGCGGGGCGTCCGCGTCGGCGGGCCACGCGGAAGGCGTCCGCGCCGGCGGGGTCGCCCGCTGGGGCCGAGGCCGCTGTGGTGACGGTCGTCGAGGCGGCTGCTCCGGTGGAGCCGGTTGCCGAGGTCGCCTCGGGGCCGGTTGCCGAGGTTGCGGCGCCTGCGCGTCCGCGTCGGCGGGCCGTGCGGGAGGTTGCGGCGCCGAGTTCTTCCGAAGAGGCGGCGGTTGTGGTGGTGCCGGCGGCTTCGGAGGCGGGTGCCGGGGCTGAGGCTGAGGCGCCGGTCAAGAAGACCGCTGCGCGGAAGACGGCCAAGAAGGCCACGGCGAAGAAGGCCGCTACCGCGAAGAAGACGGCGGCCAAGAAGACGACCACGGCTGCGAAGAAGACCGCGGCGAAGAAGACGACGGCCAAGAAGGCGACTAAGGCTGCGGCGAAGAAGACCGCTGCGGCTGAGCAGGCGGCTGCGCCGTCGGTGTCGGCTTCGGCGTCTGCTTCGGCTGACGAGAGCTGAGTCGTTCGGCCCGGCATTTCCTGTGGAGCGGGTTGCTTCGCAGGGGGTGCCGGGCTTTGTCGTGGGGCGGCTGCGGGTCTGATGTGGCTTGTCGCGCAGTTCCCCGCGCCCCTAAAGAACAGGGCGTTGCCCAGGCGTCTGTTCAGCTGCTGGCCATCGCCCGGTTTGACCATTGGGTGGGCTAGCTCGTAGCCTTGGTCGTCGGCGTGTTTTTTGTGCGCCACATCCCCGTAAACCTCTTCCTTCCGGGTGCGGCTCGTGACCGGGAGAGGCTGCTCCGTGACTTCACCGGGTGGCTGGCCTGCGGGGGTGCCGTTTTCCGAGCGAAAGAGAGATCCGCGTGTACGCCATCGTGCGCAGCGGTGGTCGCCAGCACAAGGTTGCTGTCGGCGACATCGTTGAGGTTGACAAGATTTCCACTGCCAAGGTTGGCGACACGGTCGAGCTCTCGACCCTGCTCGTTGTCGACGGCGAGTCCGTGACCAGCGACCCGTGGGTGCTGGCCGGGATCAAGGTCCAGGCCGAGGTCGTGGACCACCACAAGGGTGTGAAGATCGACATCCTTCGCTACAAGAACAAGACCGGCTACCGCCGTCGCCAGGGTCACCGTCAGCAGTACACGGCGATCAAGGTCACGTCCATCCCGACGGCCGCGAAGTAAAGAGGGACTGAGCAATGGCACACAAGAAGGGCGCATCGTCCACCCGGAACGGTCGCGACTCCAATGCCCAGCGGCTCGGCGTGAAGCGCTTCGGCGGTCAGGTCGTCAACGCGGGTGAGATCCTGGTCCGTCAGCGCGGCACGCACTTCCACCCGGGTTCGGGTGTCGGTCGTGGCGGCGACGACACGCTGTTCGCGCTCCAGCCCGGTGCGGTGGAGTTCGGTACGTTCCGTGGCCGCAAGGTCGTGAACATCGTTCCGGTCGCCTGAATCGGCTGATTCGGAAAGCTTCGCGAGGCGGACCTCACTTCCCGTTCGGGAAGGCGGGTCCGCCTTTCGCGTGTTGGTATAGGCAACACCCTGTTTCTTCTTTGGAGGCACCTACCATGACCACCTTCGTGGACCGCGTCGAACTGCATGTCGCCGCGGGTAACGGAGGTCACGGCTGTGCCTCCGTCCACCGCGAGAAGTTCAAGCCGCTCGGCGGGCCCGACGGCGGGAACGGGGGACGCGGCGGTGACGTGATCCTCACGGTCGACCAGTCCGTGACGACGCTGCTCGAATACCACCACTCCCCGCACCGCAAGGCGACCAACGGCAAGCCCGGCGAGGGCGGCAACCGGCAGGGCAAGGACGGCCAGGACCTGGTCCTGACGGTCCCGGACGGCACGGTCGTCCTGGACAAGGCGGGCAACGTCCTCGCGGACCTCGTCGGCCACGGCACCTCGTACGTCGCCGCGCAGGGCGGCCGGGGCGGCCTCGGGAACGCGGCGCTGGCGTCGGCCCGCCGCAAGGCGCCCGGGTTCGCGCTGCTGGGCGTGCCGGGTGACGTCCAGGACATCGTCCTCGAACTGAAGACGGTCGCGGACGTCGCGCTCGTCGGGTACCCGAGCGCGGGGAAGTCGTCGCTGATCTCGGTGCTGTCGGCGGCGAAGCCGAAGATCGCCGACTACCCGTTCACGACGCTGGTCCCCAACCTCGGTGTGGTGACGGCCGGTTCGACGGTCTACACGATCGCGGACGTCCCCGGCCTCATCCCCGGCGCCAGCCAGGGCAAGGGGCTCGGCCTGGAGTTCCTGCGGCACGTCGAGCGGTGCAGTGTCCTCGTGCACGTCCTCGACACGGCGACGCTGGAGTCCGAGCGCGACCCCCTCTCCGACCTCGACGTCATCGAGGAGGAGCTGAGGCAGTACGGCGGGCTGGGCGACCGGCCGCGGATCGTCGTCCTCAACAAGACCGACATCCCCGACGGCAAGGACCTCGCGGAGATGGTCCGCCCCGACCTGGAGGCGCGCGGCTACCGCGTCTTCGAGGTGTCCGCCGTCGCACACCTCGGCCTGCGCGAACTCTCCTTCGCCCTCGCCGAGTTGGTGGGCAGGGCGCGGGCCGCGAAGCCGAAGGAGGAGGCGACCCGGATCGTCATCCGGCCCAAGGCCGTGGACGACGCCGGCTTCACCGTCGTGCGCGAGGAGGACGGGCTCTACCGGGTCCGGGGCGAGAAGCCCGAGCGCTGGATCCGCCAGACCGACTTCAACAACGACGAGGCCGTCGGCTACCTCGCCGACCGCCTCAACCGCCTCGGCGTCGAGGACGAACTCCTGAAGGCGGGCGCCCGCTCCGGCGACGGCGTCGCCATCGGCCCCGAGGACAACGCGGTCGTCTTCGACTGGGAGCCCACCGTCATGGCCGGCGCCGAAATGCTCGGCCGCCGAGGCGAGGACCACCGCTTCGAGGCCCCCCGCCCCGCGACCCAGCGCCGCCGCGACAAGCAGGCGGAACGGGACGAGGCGACCCAGGAGTTCGAGGGCTTCGAGCCGTTCTGAGCCGCTGATCCACGCCGCTCACCAGACAGCGAAAGGGCCCGCCCACTGTCCCTCCGGGGGAAGTGGGCGGGCCCTTTCGCTGTGCGGTGTGTCTCAGGCGACCGGCTCCGGGGAAGCCTCGGACTTCTTCGGTTCCGCGGGCTTCGACGGCTCCGGGGAAGTCTCTGCCGACGGCTCCACGGCCACGGCCTCCCGGGCGCGTCCCCACTTGGGGCGGGCGGCCAGCAGCGGGATCGTCATGATGCCCAGGAACATCGGGGCGAACATGTAGCGGGCCAGAGGGGCGGGGTTGGCGGCGACGACCGTCAGCTGGAGGGCCAGCGGAATGGCCAGCATGCCGACCGGCGCCCAGGAGCGGTTGCGGCGGGAGAAGACGTAGAAGACGGCGTAGGCGGCGTAGCACCAGAAGGCGCCCCGGAAGAGGATCCACTGGAGCTGCGGCGCCTTGCTGGCCTTCCACGTGAAGTACGCGGCGTCGTGGAGGGTGTCGCTCAGCGGGCGGATGCGCAGCTCGTCCCGGTAGGGGCTGTCACGCATCTCGGGGTTCCAGTCGGCCCAGCCGTAGAGGTTCTTCGGCACGGACGGGACGGAGATCAGCGTGTCGCCGTCCATCGAGGCGGGCCCGGGGAAGATGCCCCAGGCGATCTGGGAACGGCACAGCCGCGCCCCGATCAGCTTGTCCGGGGTGCGCTCGGCGACCCGGCCCCACAGCTCCAGGAGCTGGTCGTTGAGCTCGGCGGCCTTCTTGCGGTTCATGGGCTTCTTCATCGCCCAGTCGGCGTTCCAGCAGTTCGCCGCGCGCCCGCTCCAGTGGGACAGCGGCGCGACCTCGGCCATGAGCTTCTTGTCGGCGGAGGTGAACGTCCACGGCGCCTCGCCGTACACGACGGCGATGTCCGCGTAGTTGAGGGCGTACACCTGGTCCTTGGTCGGCGTCTGCACACCGAGCGCCGGGTAGATGACCAGTTGCAGCGCGGCGGAGACGACCGTCGGGATGACGGTGGCGACGAGTATCGCGCGTCGCATCCTGGGCAGCACGAGCAGCAGCACCGGGCAGGCGATCACCGCGACGAGCAGCCCGTTGTTGCGGAACAGCCCCATCATCAGGAACCCGGTGAACAGCACCACGACCTGGTCGCGGAACGCCTTGTCGCGTACCGCCTGCCGCTCCCGCATCCGGCGTACGACGAGCCGCCCCGCCGCCCCGAACGCGAGGAGCGCGCCGATGACGAACGGGACGTCCTTCCACACGAAGATCGTGAACGTCCCGATGGACGGCAGCACCGCGCACGCGATCGCCGCGAGCGCGCTGAACTTCCCGGGCACCCCGAAGTGCCGCAGCGTGACGGCGACGTACGCGAGCGCCGCGGCCATGCCGACGGACTGGCCGAACGTCAGCAGCGCCAGGTCGCCGGTGAGCTTGATGGAGAGCCAGACCAGTCCGTCGTACGCGACCGAGTGGTTGGACATCCAGTGCCCGGTGGTGACGTGCCAGACGTAGGAGATCGAGTCGTAGCTCATCCCGCCCGGGTAGAAGGCCGCCCACCACAGCAGGAAGATCACCTGGGTGACGGCGTACACCGTCAGGGGCATGCGGCGTTTCGGCGGGATGCGCTCCCAGCCCTCTCTCAGGCTGGTCCGCATCGACGAGACAGTGGGCACTCTCAACGCTCCGTGGCAGGTCGGTCGGGGTGGGCGAGCTCCAGCATCCGGGTGATGACCCGCTCGGCGGCGTGGCCGTCGTCGAGGTCGCAGAACATCTTCTTGAACTCGGTGTACGCGTCCGCGTAGGAGGCGTGGATGCGCTCGATGTCGCCGAGCGCGTCGATGAGGTCGTCGGAGGTCTGCAGCAGCGGGCCGGGGGCCTGCTGCTCGAAGTCGAAGTAGAAGCCCCGCAGTTGGTCGCGGTAGTACTCGAGGTCGTACGTGAAGAACAGCATCGGACGGCCCGTGTTCGCGAAGTCGAACATGAGCGACGAGTAGTCCGTGACGAGGATGTCGGTGATGAGGTACAGCTCGGCGATGTCCGGGTAGCTGGAGACGTCGAAGACGAAGCCGTCCCCGGCGCCGGGCACCGCGTCGACGATGTTGGAGTGCTTGCGCACCAGCAGGACGTGGTCGTCGCCCAGCTTCTCGCGGGCCTTCTTCACATCGACCCGCAGGTCGAACTTGTAGTTCCCGGCCCGGTAGAACTGGTCGTCGCGCCAGGTCGGCGCGTACAGCACGACCTTCTTGCCCTCGGGCAGCCCGATCCGCTTGCGCACCTCGGCGGCCGTCTCCTCGGTGCCCTTGGCGAGGAGGAGGTCGTTGCGCGGGTAGCCGGACTCCAGGATCTCCCCGTCGAACTGGAACGCCCGCTTCATGATCGGCGTCGAGAACCGGTTCGGGGAGACGAGGAAGCTCCAGCTGGGCGTCTCCTCGGCGACCTTGGAGAGGTACTTGCGGTCGGCGAACTGGACGCTGTCGATGTCGTGGCCGATGCGCTTGAGGGGGGTGCCGTGCCAGGTCTGCACGATGACCTGGCCCTCGCGGCGGCGGATCCAGTGCGGGAGGTGGGTGTTGGTGACGATGTACCGGGAGCGGCCCAGCGCCTCGTACCAGTCGCGGCTCCAGCGCCGGATCACCTTCACGCCCTCGGGGATCTGCGCGCGCTTGTCCTCGACGACCCAGATGTGCTCCAGGTCGTCGCCCCGGCGCAGCAGCTCCTCGTAGACCGCGCGCGGCGAGTCGGAGTACTGGCGGCCGGAGAACGAGGCGTACAGGACGGTGTCGCGCAGCGGGGCCGTACGGGCCACGGCGTACACGCCGGTGCGCAGCTCGCGCTGGCGGAACCAGCCGAACTCGTCGGGCAGCAGGTCGGGCGCGGCCTCGATGAGGAGGCGGTCGAAGAAGCGGTGCGTGAGGGCGTAGTCGCGGCCGCGCACGGTGAAGCGCAGCGGCAGCGCGCCGAGCGCGGCCGGCGCGACCCGCAGCGGCACCTCGGTCCGGCTCTCGGCGGCACGCGCCGTCAGGTACCAGCGGCCCTGCCGGAGCGGGACCTCGCTGATGCTGTCCGGGACGGGCAGGAACTCGGCGCGGAAGACTCCGTCGTCGAGCACGGCCGGCGCGGAGTGCTCCTCGGAGTGGCGGCTGTGCCGCATGACGATCTCGACGGGCTCGTCGAGCGTGACCGGCAGCGCCCCGGCGAGGGTGATCCGCCCCTCGGGGCTGACGGACAGCTCGGTGACCGACGGCTGCGCGGCCTGCGTGCGCAGCGCGAGGCGGCCCACGCCGTCGTCGGCGACGGACACCGAGCGCACCCCCCACACGGCCTCGCCGTCGAAGGGGTACTGGCTGGTCAGGCCCCCCTCGCCGGGCGCGACGGCGACGGGGTGGAAACGCCCGTCGACGGACAGCTCGGCGGTCCACTTGTCGGTGAGGTCCCAGTTGGCGACGTCACGGCCGTCGACGGCGAGGTCGGCGAGCGGGATCCGCGCGGTGAACGTCCGCCCGTCGCGCTCGACGTCGTACGCCAGCGTGTCCTGCGTCGAGCCGTGCGTGAGCCGCAGCCCCAGCGTGCCGTTCACGGCCTCGTGGCCCAGCGCGCCGGTCAGCTCCAGGACGCCGTCCTCGACCCGGTGCCCGGTGAGCTTGCCGCGGACGCGCTCGACGCGCAGGTAGATGTGCTCGTCGGTGACGAACGGCACGACGCGGACGTCGGACTCGACCCAGTACGGCACGGGGCTCTCGGCGCTGCCGCTCTCGCCGGCCTTGAGGCGGGTGCGGCGCACGATGCCCTGCTGGACGGTGGCGACGGTCAGCCGCCACACGCCGTCCCGCCAGCCGCCGCGCGCCTTGAACTTGCGCGGGTCGAGGTCCAGGGAGAACCCGGACCAGTCGTAGTTGTGCAGCGACTGGCCGGACGTCTGCGTGGCGCGCGCGGCCTGGACGCGGTTGGGGCGGACCAGGACCGTGCGGCGGCTGCCGGTCTCGCGCAGCATCAGCACCCGCAGCGTCGTCGGCTGGGGCCGCTCGGCGGCGAGGTTGCGGATGTAGGCGTGGCCCTTGATGCGCAGCCGGCCGTTCTGCCAGACGACCTCCTCGGCGCGGGCGCGCGCCGCGAAGTCGGCGTCGACCCGCAGCACCTCACGCGGCACCGCGCCCTTGCCCGACAGCACCGGGTAGTTCGCGAAGTGCTTGAGGCCCTGGCGGACGACGGGCACGGCGCGCCCGGTCTCCCGCTCGTAGGCCAGCAGCTCCATCAGCTCCTCCAGGCGCTTCTCCTGGATGAGGTGGCACTTCAGGCGCAGCGAGACGGGCAGCCGGGGGAAGACCGTCGGGTCGACACGGCCCAGGAAGTCGGCGGCGCCGGTCATGAACAGCTCACGGAACTCGTCCCCCGCCTCGTCGAGGACGCCCATGAACAGGGGGAGTTCGTCGGTGATGAAGATCTCGTCGTACCAGCGCTTGTGCGCGGCGTACTTCTCGCCGGGCTGGGAGGCGAGGAAGCGGCTCACCGAGTCGCAGGAGCGGATCCGGTCGCGGACGTTGACGGGCTCGGTGCGCCGCTGGGTGATCGAGGGGGCGCCGCCGGTGCGCTGGCGCCACAGGTAGACCGGCTCGCCCAGCACGTCCACCGACTTCGCGAGGAAGTGCGCGGGCAGGGTGACCGGGGCGTCCTCGTAGAGGATGCCGGGGAACTCGAAGCGGTGCTGCTCCCAGAAGGAGCGCCGGAAGACCTTGTTCCACGCGGTGCGGTCGTAGACGAGGTCCTTGTCGCGGCTGATGTGGGTGCGCTCGCGGTCGGTGCGCAGCCGCTTCTGGTGCAGCGGGGACTTGCTGACCTCGCCGGCCCGCAGCAGGTTGACGTTGCCGCTCGCGAAGTCCGAGCCCGTCTTGTCGAGGCTCGCGACGAACCGCTCGTAGGCGTCCGGCAGGACGATGTCGTCGCTGTCGACGAACGCCAGGTACTCGGTGCCCTCGGTGAGGTGGTCGACACCCGTGTTGCGGGCCGGGCCGAGGCCCTGGTTCTTCTGCGGGACGACTCTGATCCGGTCGTCCTTGGCCGCCCACCGCTCGGCGATCGCGAGACTGCCGTCCGTCGAGCCGTCGTCGACCACGACGGCCTCCCAGTCGGTGAACGTCTGGTCCGCGAGGGACTGCAGACACTCGTCGAGGAAGAGTTCCACGTTGTAGACGGGAACGACTACTGACAGACGGGGAGGCATCGGGGTACTGCGCCTTTCTCAAGCTGTGGCGGGCGATGACGGACACGACCGGACTCGCCGGACACCGTGGCACTAGCCTCGCACGGGAGGCTCCGGCTCCTGGCCCAGGAAAACGCGCCGCACCACGCGTTCCGCCGCCCGCCCGTCGTCGAACTCGCAGAACCGCCTGCGGAACTCGGCGCGGGCCTTCGTGGACGTGTCGTCGGACCAGCGTCCCGAGCGGAAGACGTCGATGAGGTCGTCCCTGGTTGCCACCACCGGACCGGGTGACACGGAGTGGATGTCGAAATAGGTGCCGCGGGTGGCGCGGTAGACGTCCCAGTCGTTGGCGTACAGGACGATCGGCCGGTCGAGGATGGCGTAGTCGAACATCAGGGACGAGTAGTCCGTGAGGAGACAGTCCGCGGCGAGGTACAGCTCCTCCACGTTCGGGTGGCCGCTGACGTCGATGACGCCCTCGCTGCCGCCATGAGAAGCGTCGAGGTTGAAGTAGTGGGCGCGCACCAGGACCGTGAACCCGGCGCCGATGCGCTGCGCGAAGTGCTCGACGTCCAGGAGGGGCTGGGGCGTCGACTGGTAGTCGCGGTGGGTGGGGGCGTACAGGACGACCTTCTCGTCCTCGGCCAGCCCCAGCTTCGCGCGGGCCGCCCGGCGGTCGTCCTCGGTGGCGTTGGCGAGGACGTCGTTGCGCGGGTAGCCGTAGTCGAGGGACGTGTACGACGGGGAGGGGTAGGCGCGGTCCCAGATCGCGGTGGTGAAGCTGTTGGAGGAGACGCTGTAGTCCCAGCGGTCGACCCGGTCCATCAGCAGCCGCATGTCCAACTGGGCGGCGCCCAGCGGGTATTCGACCTGGTCGACACCCATCCGCTTGAGCGGCGTGCCGTGGTGGGTCTGCACGAAGACCTGCCCGCGCCGCTTCACCACGCGGGTCGGGAAGTTGACGTTGTTGACGAAGTACTGGGAGCGCGCCATCGCCCGCCAGAACGCGAACGACCCGGGGTGCACGGTCGGTGTCCCGGCCGGCGGCCGGTTGCGCGGGTTCGGCTTCAGCACCCACGTCGGCTTCACGGCCGGCGCCAGCTCCCGCAGCTTCTGGTCGATCGCCGCCGGGTTGCAGGCGTAGTCGGCGTTCCAGTACGCGGCGAACACCGCCGTGTCCTTCTTCACCGGCAGCATCCGCTGAGCCCGGTAGTACGCCATGAGGACGGCCGTGCGCACCGGCTTCTTCAGCTTGGCCGCCGCCCGGTACGCCGTCCGCGCGGGCTTGCGCAGCCGGTTCGGCAGCCGGTTCGCGACCCGGCGGACGCCGGACTTGGCCGGCTTCTTCGCGGGGTCCCGGTAGCCCGCCGGGCGGTGGGTGCGCTCGGCCTCCAGGCGGCGGGCGCGGAACTCGGCGCGGGCGCCCGCGGGCAGCCGTCCCGGCATGCGCTCGATGACGCCGAGGTGGAACGCCATCCGCTCGAACAGCGGGCCCCGCCAGCGGTCGAACTCGGGGTGCGCGGCGAGGAACCCGAAGACCAGGTCGTACTGGTCGAAGACCTCGAAGTGCTTGCGGCTCGCCGAGGACAGGATCGAGCCCTGGCGGCGCTGCCGGTAGTGCACGCACACCCGGTCGAGGACGGCGATGGTCTCGGCGGCCACCAGCACCGGGTAGGTCCAGGGGGTGTCCTCGTAGTAGCCCGTCGGGTAGACGAACCCCCAGCGCTCGATGAAGTCACGCCGGTACGCCTTGTTCCAGGCGACCTGGAGGAGTTCGAGGAGCACCGGGTGGTCGTCGAGGCCGAACGAGCCCGCCGGGGCGTCGGTGAGCGCCTTGCGCTTGGCGTTCGGGGTGATCCGGCCGTCCCAGTAGGTGCGGTCGTAGTCGTAGACCAGCAGCTCCGGGTCGCCGGTGTCCTCCAGGCGGCCCGCGATCGCCTGGAGGGAGCCGGGCAGCATCACGTCGTCGCTGTCGAGGAAGATCAGGTAGTCGCCGCGCGCCCGCTCCATACCGGCGTTGCGCGCCCGGCCCAGCCCCACGTTCCGCGTCAGCTGGACGTCGATCACGCGCGGGTCGGCCGCCGCGTATTCGGACATGATCTCGCCGCAGCCGTCCGGCGAGGCGTCGTTGACCGCGATGATCTCGAAGTCCCCGTACGCCTGCTCCAGCACGGAGTCGAGGCAGTCGCGCAGATACGCCTCCACGCCGTACGCGGGCACGACGATGCTGAAACGCGGGGGCCGGTCTTCGGAACCAGTGGCAGTCATGTGGGGCAGTGGCTTTCGCGACGAGGAGGCGGGCGCCGGGGCTGTTGTGCCTCGGTCTTGAGGAGGGGCCCCGGCGGACTCGGGTTCCTCGGGGCCCGGGAGCAGCAGATGTTTTTAGCGGTTCATGGGGTTCACTCGGCCCGGGTCAGCGCGTACCCGAGCAGCCTGCGCACCGCGTCCGAGCGGCGGTGGCGCAGCGCGCCCGGCAGCATCGTCAGCGCGTGCAGCCGCATCGACAGGTGCCGGCGGGCCGACTTGGCGGCCTTGTGCCAGCCGTGCTCGTCGAGTTCGTCGGCGACCTCGTTGAAGAACCGCACGGCCTCCCCGAACCGCGACCCGGTCGCCGCCTCGGCGGACGACAGGCTCGCGGAGTGGCGGCGGTAGCGGAACGCGGGCGCCGGGTCCACGACCAGGCTCTCGCCGCGCCGGATCAGCTCGATGATCAGCGCCAGGTCCTGGATGACCGACAGCTCCTCGCGGAACCCGATCGCCTTCACGGCGTCCGCGCGCCAGCAGATCGACGGGAAGTACAGCCAGTTCCCGCCCAGCAGGTTCGCCGCCAGCGGCTCGCCCGACAGCACCAGCCGGCGTCCGTCACTGGTCTTCGGCGCGTACAGGCGCCGCTTCACCTCGTCGCCGAGGGTCGTCACCGGCTTGCCGTGCTCGTCGATGACCTCGACGCCCGGCTGGTAGATCGCGGCGCCGGGCTCGGCCTCGATCGCCGCCTTCAGCGTCTCGACGTACGTCGGCATCATCAGGTCGTCGCTGCCGAGCATCGTGAAGTGCGTGGCCTCGACGAGGTCCACGCACTTCTGGAAGTTGCGGGTGATGCCGAGGTTGACCTCGTTGCGCTCGTAGCGCACCCGCTCGTCGCCGAGGGACGCGAACCACTCCGGCACCCCCGGCTCACGGCCGTCGTCGACGACGGTCAGCCGCCAGTCCTTGTCGGTCTGGTCGAGGACGCTCTGCACGGCCGCCTGCATCAGGGCGGTGTCGCCGTAGTGCGGCAGCATGATGTCGATGGTCACGAGCTCTGCTTCTCCCGCGCCGCGGCCTTCGCGGACTGCCGCTTGCGCGCCGGCCCGAGGGCCGAGCGGCGGCTGAACGCCAGCAGCAGGATCATCCCGATCCGGCCCAGGTACAGCGTCGCCTTCCACGGCGACTGGCTCGGCGTCCCGGTGGTCCGCGCCCGCATCGCCACCGGCACCTGCTCGACCTTGTACCCGGCGCGCACGACCGCGATTGTCGACTCGACGGTGTCGCCCAGGTACTCCACCGGGTACCAGCGCGCGAACGCGTCGATCAGATCAGGACCGCAGGCCCGGAAGCCCGAGGTCACGTCGGTCAGCTTGGTGCGCGCCATCCGCGACAGCCAGAACGCCAGCACCAGCATCGCCCAGCGCCGGGGACCGCGCGCCTCGTACTCGCCGGTGCCCGCGAACCGGGCGCCCATCACCAGGTCGGCGCCCGCCTCCAGGCGCTCTATCAGCTCGGGCACGTTGCGCGGGTCGTGCTGGCCGTCCGCGTCGACCTGGATCGCGACGTCGTAGCCGCGGTCGTGCGCGAACTTGTAGCCGGCCCGCATCGCGCCGCCCACGCCCAGGTTGTACGGCAGCTTCATGACCGTCGCCCCGGCCGCGCCCGCGACCTTCGCCGTCTCGTCGCCCGAGCCGTCGTCGACCACCAGGATGTCGACGCCCGGCAGCGTGGCGTAGACCTCCTTGACGACGTCGGCGACGCCGTCGGCCTCGTTCCACGCCGGCATGATGATGAGTACGCGCTTGCCGTCGATCACTTGAGCCTCCCCGAGTCCCCCGAGGTGACGGTCGTCTCGCCCTCGGCCAGTTGTTGCCGCAGCTCCTGGACGTCGATGCGCAGCAGCGCGACCTCCTCGGAGAGCGTGCGCCCCTCCTCCTCCAGGTGCCCGACCTCCCAGCTGAGCTGGAGGCAGACGATGAAGAGGAAGGCGACGCTGAGGAAGAGGATCAGGCTCACACCCGAGCGGACCCCGACGTTGCGCGCCACCCAGTCGAGGCCGGTGGGGAAGAAACCGAGCGGGATGATCACCATGCCGGTGAAGACCCACAGGAACGCGTACTTCTCCTTGAGCTTGCGGCGGCGCAGCAGCTCCACGATGCAGAGCACCAGGAAGACGCCGGTGACCGAAGTCAGCATCCACAGTTGCATGGCTAGAGGGCCTGTCTACTCTTCCGGAAAGGTGTACCAGGGGTGTACTCGGGATGTGCCGGAGTGGACGGCCACAGAAGGGGGCCGCCGGACTGTGGTCCACTGACCGTCACATGGACTACCCGGAGTGAGGGGAAGATGGTCACTCGCGTCAGTGCGGCGAACGGTAGCCTACACGAGCGCGAACAACGAGCGTCATGAAGGCGACGACCGCGAAAGACCCCGCGGTGTAGGCCACCTCGACCCGCGTCCGCAGCTCCAGCGAGCTGAACGTGACCGCCAGCAGCACCGCCGTCCCCACCACCCACGCCAGGAGCTGTTTGCGCGCTCCGCCGCTGGTCAGCAGGGCCTGGCCGAGGACCATCGCCAGCATGTAGAGCGTCGTCCCGAGCGACAGCCACGCGAAGTCGACGGCCGTCAGCACGTCCGGCGCCCCGAACAGCGCGGGCAGCAGCGCGGGACCCAGCGCGGTCGCCCCGATACCGCCCGCGACGCCGAGGCCGCCGGTGATCGTCGCGGCCCGCAGCAGCAGCCGCCGGTACCCCGCCCGGTCGCCCTCGGCGGCGGCCGAGGAGAGCCCGGCCAGCAGGGACACCTGGAACGCCCCGAACACGAACAGCGGGACGCGGGCCAGGACCAGGGCCGACAGCAGCGCCGCGACCAGCGCGTCGTCGTTCGTGGAGATCAGCTTGGTGCTGATCACCGCGATGTTCACCAGCACCTGCGCGAGCAGCGTCGAGCCGACCAGCAGCCCCAGGTGCTCGATCAGGTCCCGCCAGTGCGCCGGGGAGCCGTGATGGCTGCCGCTCAGCACCGGCCGGATCGTCAGCAGGACGGCGATCAGCGGGGCGACCGTCAGGACGGCGGCGAACGCGAACACCGACTTCACGCCGGCGACCGCGAGGATCCCCGGCAGGACGATCCGCAGGGCCCCGTCGAGGCCGAGCTGGGTGCCGTACGCCTGGAAGCGGCCGAGGCCCGCGAGGACGCCGCGCGTCACATAGGCGACCGCCAGCGCCGCGAACGCGCCCCCGAGGGCGAGGACCAGGGACTCGTCGCCGTGGAAGAAGACGTCCGCGATCTTGCCCGAGAACACCGCGAGCGGCACCAGCACCGCCGCGAGCAGGCCCAGCGACAGGGCCGCGCCCCGGCGCAGCACCGGCGCGACCCCGTCGCCGTGCACGGTCCGGGACGCCACGAGCCGGGTGATCTCCTGCTCGACCGGGAAGAACAGGCCGAGCCCGATGGACGACACGACCGTCCACAGCACGGAGAAGCTGGCCATGTCGTCGACGTCGAGGGTGTGCCCGGCCGCCGCGAGGTGCACGTAGCTGGCGATGCCGAGCAGCGCCGTACCCGCCCCGACGAACGCCGTTCCGGTCGGCAGGGCGGTCGTGATCCGGTCGAGGAGGCTCACGCGAGGTACTCCGCGAGCTGCTTCTCCCAGTCGGGCTGCACGGCGATCCCGGCCGCTGCCCAGCGGTCGTGCGCGAGGACGCTGTACGCGGGGCGCGGGGCCGGGCGCACGAACTTCTCGGACGTCGTCGGACGCACCCGCTCGGGGTCCAGGCCGGACAGCGCGTAGGCGGCGCGCGCCAGGTCGAACCAGGTCGCCGTGCCCGACGCGGTGCCGTGGTAGACGCCGGCCGGGGCCGTGCCCGCCACGGCGGCCTCGCCGAGCGCCGCGATCTGCCGGGCCAGCGCCACCGTCCACGTCGGCTGGCCGCGCTGGTCGTTCACGACCTCGACGGTCTCCCGGGACTCGGCGAGCTTCAGCATCGTCGCCACGAAGTTGCGGCCGTGCGCCCCGTACAGCCACGCCGTGCGCACGACATAGCCCGTGTCCGGCAGCAGAAGTTTCACCGCATCCTCACCGACCAGCTTGCCGCGCCCGTAGGCGTTCAGCGGGGCGGTGGGGGAGTCGTGGCGGTAGGGCTCGGTCGCGTCGCCCGGGAAGACGTAGTCGGTGGAGACCTGGATCAGCCGGGCCCCGGACGCCGCGCACGCCTCGGCCAGGACGCGGACGCCCTCGCCGTTCACGCGGGTCGCGGCGGCCTCGTCCGCCTCGGCGCCGTCCACGTCGGTCCACGCGGCGGCGTTGACGACGACGTCGTGGCCCGTGACGGCCTCCCGGACGGCAGCCGGGTCGGTGATGTCCAGGTCGGCCCTGGTCAGCGCGGTGACGTCACCGCGTATCGTCTCGACGAGGTCCCGGCCGAGCATCCCGCCCGCGCCGGTGATCAGCCAGCGCGTCATGCCGGAAGCGCCGCCTTCGCCTTCAGCGGCTCCCACCAGGCGCGGTTGTCGCGGTACCACTGGACGGTGTCGGCGAGGCCCTGCTCGAACGTCACCTGCGGCTCGTAGCCCAGCTCGGCGCGGATCTTCTCGATCGACAGGGAGTAGCGCAGGTCGTGGCCCTTGCGGTCGGTGACGTGCTCGACCATGTCCCAGCCGGCGCCGCAGGCGTCCAGCAGGAGGCCGGTCAGCTCCTTGTTGGTCACCTCGGTGCCGCCGCCGATGTGATAGACCTCACCGGCCCGCCCGCCGCGCAGCACCAGCTCGATGCCCCGGCAGTGGTCGGAGACGTGCAGCCAGTCCCGGATGTTCAGGCCCTCGCCGTACAGCGGGACCTTCTTGCCGTCCAGCAGGTTCGTCGTGAACAGCGGGATCATCTTCTCCGGGAAGTGGTACTGCCCGTAGTTGTTCGAGCACCGGGTGACGACGACGTCCATGCCGTGCGTGCGGTGGTAGGACAGCGCCAGCAGGTCGGAGCCCGCCTTCGACGCCGAGTACGGGGAGTTCGGGGCCAGCGGCCAGTCCTCGGTCCAGGAGCCCTCGCTGATCGAGCCGTACACCTCGTCCGTGGAGACGTGCACGAAGCGGCCCACGCCGTGCCGCTTGGCGGCGTCCAGCAGGACCTGGGTGCCCAGCACGTTCGTCGTGACGAACGGCGAGGAGTCCGCGATCGAGCGGTCCACGTGGGACTCGGCCGCGAAGTGCACGACCGCGTCCTGGCCGCGCATCACGTCGTCCACCACGGCGTAGTCCCGGATGTCGCCGTGGACGAACGTGTAGCCCGCCTTGTCCGCGACCGGGGCCAGGTTCTCCTGGTTGCCGGAGTAGGTCAGGTTGTCCAGGACCGTGACCTGCGCGCCCTCCCCCGAGGGGAGCTCGTTCAGAAGCAGGGCCCGTACGAACTGTGACCCGATGAATCCGGCGCCGCCGGTGACAAGAATCCTCATAAGAACCCGCATTCTAGGGCGTCGGGAACCAGCACTGTTCCCCGGTTGTTGTCGTCGTGTTTGTTGTGCGAACTGTGCCTGACGAGGGCGGCACCCGGACGAGCGGGGTCCCGCACTGCCGTAGGGTGCTTGTCCATGCGTGGAATTCTGCTCGCCGGTGGTACCGGTTCCCGACTGTGGCCGATCACCCGTGCGGTGTCGAAACAGCTGATGCCGGTCTTCGACAAGCCGATGATCTACTACCCCCTGTCCACCCTGGTCATGGCCGGACTGCGGGACATCCTGATCATCACCGGACCCGACGAACGCCCCCAGTTCGAGCGGCTGCTCGGCGACGGCTCCGACTGGGGCCTGAACATCGAGTTCGCCACGCAGGACAAGCCCAACGGCATCGCCGAGGCGTTCCTCATCGCCGAGGACTTCATCGGCGACGAACCCGTCGCCCTCATCCTCGGCGACAACATCTTCCACGGCGTCGGCCTCGGCCGGCAGCTCGCCCGCTTCGTCGCGCCCGAGGGCGGCGTCGTCTTCGCGCACGCCGTCTCCAACCCGACCGAGTACGGCGTCGTCGACTTCGACGAGGACGGCCGCGCCCGCTCCATCGAGGAGAAGCCCGCCCAGCCCAAGTCCCGGTACGCCGTCCCCGGGCTCTACTTCTACGACAGCCGCGTCGTCGAGATCGCCAAGGGGCTCACGCCCAGCGCGCGCGGCGAGCTGGAGATCACCGACGTCAACGGCTACTACCTGGAGCGGGGCGACCTCCACGTCTCCGTCCTCGACCGGGGCACCGTCTGGCTCGACACCGGTACCTTCCAGTCCCTCGTCCAGGCGTCCGAGTACGTCCGGGTCGTCGAGGAACGCCAGGGCATGAAGATCGGCTGCCTCGAAGAGGCCGCCTGGCGGGCCGGGTTCATCGACGACGAGCAGCTGCGGGCGCTGGCCCAGCCGCTGCTCAAGAGCGGGTACGGGACGTACCTGCTCGACCTGCTGACGCACGACGCCTGAGAGGACACGCCATGAAGGTCAACCCCCTTTCCATCGAGGGCGCCTGGGAGTTCGTGCCCCAGCAGCACGGCGACGCCCGGGGGCTCTTCCTGGAGTGGTTCAAGACCGAGTACCTGGAGGAGGCGGTCGGCCACCCGCTGAACCTCAAGCAGGCCAACCTCTCCGTCTCCGCCGCCGGTGTCGTGCGCGGCATCCACTTCGCCGACGTGCCGCCGAGCCAGGCGAAGTACGTGACCTGCGTCAAGGGCGCGATCCTCGACGTCATCGTCGACGTCCGGGTGGGCTCGCCCACGTTCGGCCAGTGGGAGGCCGTCCGCCTCGACGACGAGACCCGGGGCGCCGTCTACATCTCCGAGGGCCTGGGGCACGGCTTCTGCGCGCTCACTGAAGGGGCCACGGTGACCTACCTGTGCTCCGAGGGGTACGCGCCGCAGCGCGAGCACACGGTGTACCCGCTGGACGCGGAGATCGGCGTCCGCTGGCCGGTCGAGGGGGAGCCCGAGCTGTCCGCGAAGGACGCGCAGGGGCCGACGCTGGCGCAGGCCCGCGCGGCGGGCATCCTGCCGGTGTACGAGGAGTGCCTGGCGTTCCGGCGTTCGCTCGCACTCTGAAACGGACCGGCGGCCCGCGCGGTTCCTCACGTACATTGCGAAGCCGGTGCTGAGCGAAGAGTGAGGGCAGTGCACGTGACAGCGGCAAGGCAGCGGGTGGCAGAGGCGCGCAGGATCGTCGTCAAGGTCGGATCCTCCTCCCTCACCACCGCCTCCGGGGGCCTCGACGCCGACCGCGTCGACGCCCTGGTGGACGTCCTCGCGAAGACCCGCAGCGGGGGCGAGAAGGAGATCGTCCTGGTCTCCTCCGGGGCCATCGCCGCCGGTCTCGCACCGCTCGGCCTGCGCCGGCGGCCCAAGGACCTCGCGCGCCAGCAGGCCGCCGCGAGCGTCGGGCAGGGGCTGCTCGTCGCCCGCTACACCGCGTCCTTCGCGCGGTACTCCGTCCGCGTCGGACAGGTCCTGCTCACCAGCGACGACATGAGCCGCCGGGCCCACCACCGCAACGCGTCCCGGACGCTGGACAAGCTGCTCGCGATGGGCGCGTTCCCGGTCGTCAACGAGAACGACACGGTCGCCACGGACGAGATCCGCTTCGGTGACAACGACCGGCTCGCGGCGCTCGTCGCGCACCTGGTCCACGCCGACCTCCTCGTCCTCCTCTCCGACGTCGACGGCGTGTACGACGGCGACCCCAGCAGGCCCGGGACCTCGCGGATCGCCGAGGTCCACGGGCCGGGCGACCTCGCGCACGTCGAGATCGGCAGCGCCGGGAAGGCGGGCGTCGGGACGGGCGGGATGGTGACGAAGGTCGAGGCCGCCCGTATCGCCGCCGCGGCCGGCATCCCCGTCGTCCTCACCAGCGCCGTCTTCGCCGCCGAGGCGCTGTCCGGGGGCGACACCGGAACGTACTTCCACCCCACCGGCAAGCGCTCCGCCGACCGGCTCCTCTGGCTCCAGCACGCCTCCACGCCCCGCGGGGCGCTCACCCTCGACGACGGGGCCGTCAAGGCGGTCGTCGAACGCCGCAAGTCCCTTCTGCCGGCCGGGATCGCCTCGGTCGAGGGCGACTTCAGCGCCGGAGACCCCGTCGAGCTGCGGGACTCCGCGGGGCGGGCCGTCGCGCGGGGGCTGGTCAACTTCGATGCGAAGGAGATTCCGCAGTTGCTTGGGCGGTCCACGCGGGAGTTGGCGCGGGAGTTGGGGGCGGAGTATGAGCGGGAGGTTGTGCACCGGGACGATCTGGTGGTGTTGGCGGGGGTGTGAGGGGGGGGCGGGGTGGAGTAGGGCGGGGGTGGGGGTGTGTTCAGGGGGTTGGTACCGGCCGGGCGGGGGTGGTCGGGGCGCGGGGTGGGCCTGGACGCGGAGGCTCGGGTGCGGAGGGGGCGTCGGGTTGGGGTGTTGAGGTCGGCGTGGGGTGCGGGGGAGGGGGGGAGTGGAGCTGGGGCGTGGGGTGTAGGACTGTCTCTTTGTCGTACGGGCGGGCTCTTCGCAATCGAACGGTCACGTACCGGTGGGGGACGTTCCGTGAAAGCGCCGCGCGGGACCCCGGCGGCCTGCTCAACTGTGCTCAAGGCACAACCTGTGTGAAGGAGGCCGTCGTGAGTCGAGAGCGCCCCGGGCCGACGGCCCGCGGGGGACTGACCAGCGTCGCGGCGGGGGAGAGCTATCAGCCGCCGAAGGACCTGCCCCGCCTCTGGCACGTCACCCTCAGCGTCTCCGGCACGGAAGTCCCGCTGAAGGATCTGCGGGCGGCCCTGGAGCAACTGGCCCACGACCACCCCTTCCTCCTCACCAGCCGCTACGCCCCCACCCACGCGGAGATCCGCTACTGGGAAGAGGCCCGCGACCTCCACGACGCCGCCGCCGTGGCCCTCCGTCTCTGGGGCGAACACCGCCAGTCCGCCAACCTCCCGCCCTGGGAGATCGTCGGCCTGGAGGTCATCGACCGCAAGACCTACCACCAACGAGTCTCCGACGGCTACGGGCCGCTACCGGCGACCCCGGTGGGCGTACACCCGTTCTGACACACGGCTGTGCCAGAGGGGAAGCCGAACCCCGGACCACCTCGGCCGGGGGGGGAGAAGGACCGGCGAAGCCGAACGCGGCACGCTTTGCGGCGAGGGCGAGGGCGAGGGCGAGGGCGAGGGCGAGGGCGAGGGCGAGGGCGAGGGCGAGGGCGAGGGCGAGGGCGAGGGCGAGGGCGAGGGCGAGGGCTGGGGCGAGGGGCTGGGGCGAGGGGCTGGGGCCAGGGCTGGGGTGCCGGGGCCGGCTGAGGTGCCGGGCCGGGTGGGGCGCCGGGGGCCGGGCCGGGGCGGGGGCGAGGAGGCGGGATGAGGCACGGGCGGCGGGACGGGGCGAGGTGGGACAGGGCACGGGCGCTGGGCCGGGGCGAGGCAGCGGGACGGGACATGGGTGCTGGGCCGGGCCGCCGAGCGGTGCTCACGCGGGCAGCGCCCACCTGGGTCTGGGCGACCCGGTCCGAGTCCACCCCGGGGGCCTCGACGCGGGCGGGGGCCGGCGTGAGCTGCGGTGGTGGTTCCGGGCGCGGGTTCGGGGTGGGGCGGTGCTTCGGCTGGGCCCTCCGGCTCGCCCTCTCCCCTCAGCCTGTCCTGGCGTTCGCTTTCCGGCTGCCTGCCCGGCCTCCGGGCCCGATACCTCGTGGGCGCTCGCGCGACACCCCGTGCACCCGGCGACCCGAAGGCGCCTCGCGTGTACGCCGCCCCGCGCCTCGCGTCTTGCGCGCACGTCACTCCCGTCCCGCGCGTCTTGCGCGCGCCGCCTCGCGCCTCGCGTCTCGCACGCGCGCCGCCTCGCGTCTTGCGCGCACGCCCCCCCCGCGCCGCGCTTCGCGTCTCGCGCGCACGCCACTCCCGTCCCCCGCGTCTTGCGCGCACGCCCCCCCGCGCCGCGCCTCGCGTCTCGCGTCTCGCCACTCCCGTCCCCCGCGTCTTGCGCGCACGCCCCCCGCCCCGCGCCTCGCGTCTTGCGCGCACGTCGCCCCGCGCCTCGCGTCTCGCGCGCACGTCACTCCCGTCCCTCGCGTCTCGGCGTGTACGCCGCCCCGCGCCCCGCGTCTTGCGTCTTGCGTCTTGCGTCTTGCGCGCACGCCACTCCCGTCCCCCTTGTCTCGCGCACTGGACCAGTAGATGGACAGCTCTCGGTGGAGCACTACGCTCTTCCCATGACCACGCTTTCTCCGTATGACGCCATGTCCCCGGTCATCGAGGCCGCTTATCGGGCGAAGGCCGCTGCGGCGGATCTCGGGCCGTTGCCGAGGGCGGCGAAGGATGACGCGCTGCTGGCGATCGCGGACGCGCTGGAGGTGCGGACGGCGGAGATCGTGGAGGCGAACGCTGAGGACGTGGCGCGGGCGCGCGAGGCGGGGACGAGCGAGTCGGTCGTCGACCGGCTGACGCTGACGCCGGAGCGGATCAGGGCCATCGCCTCGGACGTGCGGGACGTCGTCGCGCTGCCCGACCCGGTGGGCGAGGTCGTGCGGGGCAACACCCTGCCGAACGGGATCGACCTGCGCCAGGTCCGCGTGCCGCTCGGCGTCGTCGGGATCATCTACGAGGCCCGGCCCAACGTGACCGTCGACGCCGCCGCCCTCTGCCTCAAGTCCGGCAACGCCGTCCTCCTGCGCGGCTCGGCCTCCGCGTACGCCTCGAACGCGGCGCTGGTGCGGGTCCTGCGGGACGCGGTCGGCGGCTCGGGCCTGCCCGCCGACGCGATCCAGCTCGTGCCGGGCGAAAGCCGGGACTCCGTACGGGAGTTGATGCGCGCACGGGGCCTCGTCGACGTCCTCATCCCGCGCGGCGGCGCCTCGCTGATCCAGACCGTCGTCACCGAGTCGACCGTCCCGGTCATCGAGACCGGCACCGGCAACTGCCACGTCTACGTCGACGCGCAGGCCGACCTCGACACGGCGATCGAGATCCTGATCAACTCGAAGGCCCAGCGCGTCAGCGTCTGCAACGCCGCCGAGACGCTGCTCGTCCACCAGGACATCGCCCCGGAGTTCCTGCCGCGCGCCCTCGACGCGCTGGCCGAGGCCGGCGTCACCGTGCACGCCGACGAACGCGTCATGGCGTACGCGAAGGGCTCGAAGGCGACGGTCGTGGAGGCCACGGCGGAGGACTGGGAGACGGAGTACCTGTCGTACGACATCGCCGCCGCCGTCGTCGACTCGCTGGACAAGGCCGTCGAGCACATCCGCCTGTGGACCTCGGGCCACACGGAGGCGATCGTCACCACTTCCCAGCAGGCCGCCCGCCGCTTCACCCAGCTGGTCGACTCGACGACCGTCGCGGTGAACGCCTCCACCCGCTTCACGGACGGCGGCCAGTTCGGCTTCGGCGCGGAGATCGGCATCTCGACGCAGAAGCTGCACGCCCGCGGCCCGATGGGCCTGCCGGAGCTGACCAGCACCAAGTACATCGTCACCGGGGACGGCCACATCCGTAAGTGAGCGTCAGGACATGAGCGCCGGCGCGTGAAAGGCGTCTCATCGGGTGGTCGAATATCCATACCGTCTGCCCAAATCCACCCCCCAGGTCTACTCTGGAACACGTGCCGGAGGACGTGGAGGGCACGCCGTTCCCGGACGGCGGACAGCCCGACGACGACCACGACCGCGGAGCGTCGGACGAAGAGTTCGCCTCCGTGGTCTTCGACGAGGCGTTCGTGAAGGCGGCGGAGTTCCACGAACCCACCGCCGTCGAACGCCTCCTGGCCGCCGCCGAGGCGAGAGCCGAGGCCGCGGAGGCCGAATCCCGCCGCCCCACCACCCGCCCCGACGGGCCCGCCGACGACCGCGGCCGCGCGGCCCGCCGCGACGCGGACGACCTCGACGACCTGGACGATCCCGACGTCCTCGACGCCCGCTTCCACACCCCGGCGTCGTACGGGTTCTACGGAACGTACGGCAAACAGGTCCGCTGGCACCGGCCCGTCGCCTGGATGCTCGCCCTGGTCATGGGCATCGGCATGGTCTCGCTCGCCTTCACCGCCGTCTACCGGGGCGCCTCCTCCAGCAGTGGCGGCAGCCGTCAGACCCCGCCCGCCTCGACCGGTCCCGACGCCACCCCGTCGGCCTCCACGGACCCCGCCGCACCACCGGTCGCGGCTATCCCCCGTACCCCCTGAGAGCTACGGGGAGCCCTCGCCTGCTTGCTGAGAACCTGTCAGAAGTTGGCGTGCAACAGGGCGTTTACCCGGGGCTCCTGAGACCTACTCTGAAGGTATGGGCGGGCCTGGAGACCCACCGGAGGGGACACCCGAGGGCGCTCCTGCCGGTGGAGAGGACGAGTACCGATCCGTCGTCTTCGACGAGTCGTTCGTCCGCGCTGCCCAACTCCAGGAGTACTCCGCGCGGGAACGCATCGGCGATCACGCGCCCGCCGTCCGGCGCCGGCCCCCGCCGCTGCGCCGGGGGCTCACCCGGCAGGTCCTCTTCCTGGTCCTGCTGATCATGATCGCCTTCGGTACGGCGATCTACATGGGCGTCCGCAACCCCTATCAGTCACCGGCCGCGCGCAGGGCCGTCGAACCCCTGCGGATGACGGTCGTGCCGCTCGCCCCTCAGGCCCCGGTGCCGGGTGCGGACGAGGCACGGGTCCTGTACGCGCACAGTCCCGCCGCGCACTTCAAGACCGGGGCCGACGGGGTCACGCTGCCCGCCGCGCGGCGCACCGCGCACTTCTCCGAGAGCCAGGTCGTCACCGCGCTCACCACGGCCAAGGAGTACATCGTCCGCTCGGCGCTCTACCCCGAGGTGCTGTTCGAGCGGCAGACCCGCGCGGCCCGCGTCCTGCTCCACTCCGACCAACTCGACCAGTTCGACGCGAGTTTCACCCACCCCTCCGCGGACGGGCTGCACGCGCCCACCGGCTGGCTGGTCCGCTTCGACCCCGGACAGGTGCGGCTCGCCGACCCCGGGATCCGGGTACGCGGCACGCTCGGCATCGCCGAGACCGACGCGGCGACGCTGGAAGTGACGGCCGACCACACATTCGTCTACGCCCTGAGCGCCGCCCAGGGCACAACCCCGGTCTCCCTCTTCACCGTCCGCCGCGAACTCCACTTCCGCTTCGACCACGACGACCTGAGACTCCGCCAGACCCAACTCCTCCTCTCCTCGGCCCAAGCCGGCCCCCTGTCCTGCTCCACCGACACAGTCGGCTACCTGCACCCCCTCCTCGCCGGCCAGACCGCCGGCACCGCGGGGCCGGCCGGCACGGATCCCTACAGCACGGGGAGCACGGCGGCGTTGTGCGGGACGCTGGCGGGGGGTGCGTTGCCGAAGGTGTGAGGGGGGTTGCGGGGAGTGGGGGCGGAAGAGGTGGGTGAGGCACGGGAGTCGGGGGACGACCGCGCGGGGCAGTGACCGCGGGGGAGAGAGGCCGGCCATGCGGGGCACGGGGCCGTGTCCGGCAAAGGCCCCGCCGGGGGGAGAGAGCGGCTGGCCCTTGTGGTCAGACCCGCGACCAGCCTCCCGCCGGGGCCACGCCTCCCGCCGCCCCGGCGTGTACTGCTGGAACGTCCCCCGGCGTACAGCTGGGGGACGTGCCTGGCGTCTTGATGAAGGCGCCCCCGGCGATGCCGCTGGCACTGCCCGCCACGGCGTTCCGCCAGAGCCGCCCCCGGCCTGCTTCCTGCTCCCCGCCCCCTACTCCTCGTCCCGGCGTGTCTCCGTGTCGTCCTGGGGGCGGTCCTTTGTGGAGGTCGATGTGCGGCCGCCGAAGCCGCGGCGGACTCGGTCGCCGAGGTCGCCTGCGCCGCCGGCGATGTCGGTGACCAGCTTCATCAGGGGGTCTTTGGAGTTCTTGACGTTGGAGGCGTAGCTGGCGGCCGACTCGCGGAAGGAGTCGGTGACCGACGTGTCCTTGTCCTCGGTGCGGCGCGGGTAGTGGCCGTCCATGATGCGCTGGTAGTCGCGGGACTCGGCCCACTTCTTCAGCTCGGCGGCGCGGACGGTGGTGAAGGGGTGGGAGCGGGGGAGGACGTTGAGGATCTTGAGGACGGAGTCGCGGAGGTCGCCGCCCTGCTCGTACTCCTCGGCCTGCTTGAGGAACGCGTCGACGTTCATCTCGTGGAGGTGGTTGCCGCCCGCGATCTTCATCAGGCCGCGCATGGACGCCTGGAGGTCCTGCCCGACCAGCAGACCGGCTCGGTCGGCCGACAGCTCGGACTTGCGGAACCACTCCCGCAGCGCCGTCACGATCGCCATGATCGCGAGGTTGCCGAGGGGGATCCAGGCGACCCTCAGGGCGAGGTTCGTCAGGAACAGCAGGATCGTGCGGTACACGGAGTGCCCGGAGAGGGCGTGCCCCACCTCGTGCCCGATGACCGCGCGCATCTCCTCCTCGTCGAGGAGTTCGACGAGGCCCGTGGTGACGACGATGATCGGCTCGTCGAGGCCGATGCACATCGCGTTGGGCTGGGGGTCCTGGTTGACGTACATCGGCGGGACCTTCTCCAGGTCCAGGATGTAACAGGCGTCCCGCAGCATGTCGTTGAGGTGCGCGAACTGCTGGTCCGAGACGCGGACCGAGTCGGAGAGGAACAACAGGCGCAGGCTGCGCTCCGGGAGGAGCCCGCTGAGCGCCTTGAACACCGTGTCGAAGCCGCTCAGCTTGCGCAGGGCGACCAGGGCGGAACGGTCGGCGGGGTGTTCGTAGGCGCGCGAGGAGATCTCCGGGAACCGCCTGCGCTGCCTGCTGGGCACGTTCTCGTGGCCGCTCTGCTCTTGGCCGTCGTCGGACATGTCATCCCCCATGTGCGAGATATGAGTGAGCTTCTTCGGCAGGGCTTCTTACGGCCCCTTTGCTGACCTTTGTGCGGTCCTTTGTACCCCCGAGGACGCAGCCAGCCTAAGCGGAGTTACGGTGAACAGCACCGGATCTAAGGAGTCCCGCACCATGGAGCACAACCCCGCAGCCTGGCTCGCCGCCGCAGACCAGCAGGGGCCGGGGAACCTGCTCCGGATCGTCCTTGTCGTGATGGTCGTGGGCTGTGTGCTGACGGGGTGGTTCCTGCTGCGCGGCTACAAGAAGGACGACTGACCCCCGGGGAAAGTTCCCCGCACCGGTTCCCCCGCCTTCCCCCGCCGGTCTCCCGATGGCGGAGTCGGCGTGATCGCCGGCAACCCCTCCCCGTACGATGGGCCGACATCTTTATGCTGCCCACACCGGATAGGTCCTGACGAAGATGAGCCTCCACAGCACCGCAGTTCAGTTGGTCACGCTCGCCGCCGAGGGCGAGGAGCACGGTGGCAACCACGAAAGCCTGAACCCGCTGGTCACGGGCGGTGCCGCCTTCCTGATCCTGATGCTCCTGCTGTGGATCACCACCCGCTTCAACCGCGACCGCTGAGGCATCCGGCCGGACCCTTCACGAAGGGCCGGTAGGGTCTGCCGCATGGGAGAGCAGGACATGCCTACCGGCCCGTCGAACCCGGGAAAGCGCCGACTCGGCGTCATGGGCGGGACGTTCGATCCGATCCACCACGGACACCTCGTGGCGGCCAGTGAGGTCGCCGCGGCGTTCCACCTGGACGAGGTCGTGTTCGTCCCCACCGGCCAGCCCTGGCAGAAGAGCCACCGCGCGGTCTCCCCGGCGGAGGACCGCTACCTGATGACGGTCATCGCGACCGCCGAGAACCCCCAGTTCTCGGTGAGCCGCATCGACATCGACCGGGGCGGCCCCACCTACACCGTCGACACCCTGCGCGACCTGCGTGCCCTCAACCCGGACACCGACCTCTTCTTCATCACCGGCGCCGACGCCCTCGCCCAGATCGTCACCTGGCGCGACACGGACGAACTCTTCGCCCTGGCCCACTTCATCGGCGTCACCCGTCCGGGGCACAACCTCGCCGACCCCGGCCTGCCCGACGGCATCGTCTCCCTCGTCGAGGTCCCGGCGCTCGCGATCTCCTCCACCGACTGCCGCGCGCGCGTCGCCAAGGGGGACCCCGTCTGGTACCTGGTGCCGGACGGCGTCGTGCGCTACATCGACAAGCGCGAGCTGTACCGCGGCGAGTGAGGCGAGCAGGCCGAGAGGGGCACCGGTGAACAACCGATACGACGCGGACCAGTCCGACGAGGAGGAGACCCCGTACGTCGTCGTCGGCTACGACGACTACGGACGGCCCGTATACGGACGTCCTCAGCAGCAGCCTTACGACCCTTACGCCGGTCAGCAGCAGGGCTACGGGTACGACACCGCCCACCAGCCGGGTTATCCCCAGCAGGCGTACGACCAGCAGGGCTACGGGTACGACCCCTACGGGACAGCCGCCCAGCAGACATCCACCCCCTCGTACACCCCGTACGACCCCTACGGGCAGCAGACCTCCGACGCGGGCCAGACCCAGGGACACGGCCAGCCCGCCCCCGAGCAGGCCACCGCCACCGCCTACATCCCCCACCAGACCGCGCCCGCCCAGGAACCACCCCCGGCGCAGGACCCGAACGCGGACCAGAAGCCGGACACGGACAAGCCTCAACCCGACTACCGCACCGAGCAGTTCGCCTTCGTCGAGGAGCCCGACTCGGACTCCGAGGACGTCATCGACTGGCTGAACTTCACCGAGAACCGCACCGAACGCCGCGAGGAGGCCAAGCGGCGCGCGAAGAGCCGGCTGGTCGCCCTGGCCGTCGTCCTCGCCCTGGTCGCCGTCGGCGGGGTCGGCTACCTCTGGTACGCCGGGAAGATCCCGGGACTGTCCTCCTCCGACGGGAAGGCGACGACGGCGACGCAGGCCGGCGCGCAGAAGCGGGACGTGGTCGTCGTCCACCTCCACGACACCGCGAAGGGCGGCACCTCCACGCTGCTCCTGGTCGACAACACGACCGCCAAGCGCGGGACGACCGTCCTGCTCCCCAACTCCCTGGTCGTGACCACGGACGACGGCAACAGCACGACCCTCGCGAAGTCCGTCGACGACGACGGCTCCGCCGGCACCCGCGACGCCCTCGACACCGTCCTCGGCACCAGCATCGAGGGGACCTGGCGCCTGGACACCCCCTACCTGCAGAACCTCGTCGACCTCGTCGGCGGCATCGAGGTGGACACCGACACGGACGTCCCCGACCCGGCGTCGAAGAAGGGCGAACTCCTCGTCCGCAAGGGCTCCGACCAGTCGCTCAGTGGCAAGATGGCCGTCGCCTACGCGACCCACCGGGGCGAGGAGGAGTCGCAGGACGCGCAGCTCGCGCGGTTCGGGCAGGTCATGCAGGGCGTGCTGCGCAAGGTGTCCACCGACGCGCAGGCCGCGACCGTCACCGTCCAGACGCTCGCGCAGATCCTCGACCCCTCCCTCACCGACCAGGACCTCGGCGCCTTCCTCGCCGCGCTCGCCGAGCTGGCCAAGGGCGGCGACTACAAGACCGAGACCCTGCCCGTGCAGAAGGACGGCACGCTCAGCGCCGACGCGAGCTCCGAGGTCGTCAAGAACGTCCTCGGCGGCACCGCGAAGAGCCCGGACGCGGATGCCGCAGTCCGCGTCTCCGTCCAGAACGCGACCGGGTCGCGGGCCGACTCGGAGGACGCCCGCGTGGTCCTGCTCAACGGCGGCTTCACCTACCTCGACGGCGGCACCGCGTCCGCCGCCGCGAAGACGGCCGTCACGTACGCCGACGACTCCGACAAGACGAACGCCACGGAGGTCGCCAAGACCCTCGGCCTGCCCGAGAGCGCCGTCCAGAAGTCCGGCGCCGCCTCGAACGCCGACGTCACGGTCGTCCTCGGGAAGGACTACAAGCGCTCGGCGTCGTGAGAGGGGCCCTGGGTTATCGCGTGAGCGGGCTCGGCGGGGCGTGAGACCCTTGGGGGGTACACGACCGTCTAGGGAAAGCCGTGCAGTGACCGCCACCGACCGTTCTCTTCAGCTCATCTCGGCCGCCGCCCAGGCGGCGGCCGACAAGCTCGCGCACGACATCATCGCCTACGACGTGAGCGATGTGCTGTCGATCACGGACGCCTTCCTGCTGGCGTCGGCGCCCAACGACCGGCAGGTCAAGTCGATCGTCGACGAGATCGAGGAGCGGCTCAGCAAGGAGCTGGGCGCCAAGCCGGTACGCCGCGAGGGCGACCGCGACGCCCGCTGGATCCTGCTCGACTACGTCGACATCGTCGTCCACGTCCAGCACAGCGAGGAGCGGGTCTTCTACGCGCTGGAGCGGCTGTGGAAGGACTGCCCCGAGCTGGAGCTGCCCGCGGACGCGAAGGCGACCCGCGGCAAGGCGGAGGAGCACGCCAAGCTCCAGGCGGCCGAGGACACCGGCGGTGACTGGTGAGCGCGACGGGTGAGGTCAGCGACGGCCGGCCGGGGCGTGGCCGCCGGATCGTCCTCTGGCGCCATGGCCAGACCGCCTGGAACGTCGAACGCCGCTTCCAGGGCACGACGGACGTCGCCCTGACGGAGACCGGCGTCGCGCAGGCCCGCCGCGCCGCTCGCCTGCTCGCCTCGCTCAAGCCGGACGCGATCGTCGCCTCCGACCTCTCCCGCGCCGCGCGCACGGCCGCCGAGCTGGCCGCGCTCACCGGCCTCGACGTCACCCACGACGAAGCGCTGCGCGAGACGTACGCGGGCGTGTGGCAGGGGCTGACCCACGAGGAGATCGTCGACCGGTACGGCGAGGAGTACGCGGCCTGGAAGCGCGGCGAGCCCGTCCGCCGGGGCGGGGGCGAGCTGGAGACGGAGGTCGCCGACCGCGCCGCCCCCGTCGTCCTGCGGCACGCGGAGAAGCTGCCGGACGCGGGGACCCTCGTCGTCGTCAGCCACGGCGGCACCATCCGCACCACCATCGGGCGGCTCCTCGGTCTCGAGTCCGGCCACTGGGAGAGTCTCGGCGGGCTCTCCAACTGCTGCTGGTCCGTCCTCGGTGAGGGGGCCCGGGGCTGGCGGCTGCTGGAGCACAACGCCGGCACGCTGCCCGAGCCGGTCCTCGGCGACGACGACTGACACCGGCCCTGACCGGCCGGGAACCCGGATTTCACTTTCCGGCAGGTCGCAGGCTAGAGTTCTTCTTGTTCGCCGGGCCAGACGGAACGGGAAGAACACAAGGGGCTATAGCTCAGTTGGTAGAGCGCCTGCATGGCATGCAGGAGGTCAGGAGTTCAATTCTCCTTAGCTCCACTCCTCGAAAGATCCCGTCCCGGGTGGGGCGGGATCTTTCGTATCTCCGCACACTCTTCGCCAACTGCCTTGAGTCACTTGGGCTCCTGTGGCGTATACCTCTGTGGAAGCGCTTCTCGCATGCCGTGTCCGGACTGGTACTGAGGCGTCGCTGACCGTGTCGGTCCGGCCGTGGCAGAATCAAACGGCCGGATGGGAGCGCGGCCCGACGGGAGGGAGCAGTGATGCCTGCGAGCATCCTCGGAGAGGGCGGCCACCTCTCCGGAGCGGGGGCGGCACGGATCTCCTACGTGTGTACGGCCTGCGGCCACAGCTGGAGCTGACCCATGGGTGCACACAGGCGGAAGTGCGACTGGTGCGGGAGCGGTACCCCGATCGTGCGGGACATGGAGCCCGTCAACTCCGAGTACCAGTACTGGTGCGAGGAGTGCGCGCGGGCGCTGATCATAAAAGGCGACCCCATCGAGACGTACCGCGAGCTGGAGGGGGAGCCCATCTACGGGCGGCTGCTGGAGGAGCACTGCACCCTCAAGCGGTTCTACTCCTTCGTCACCGCGTAACCGATTTGGTGAACCACCCCCTCCACCGTGTAATGTTGGCGTCGCCGCCAGGGAAACCCGGCGGAACGCGACACGGGGCTATAGCTCAGTTGGTAGAGCGCCTGCATGGCATGCAGGAGGTCAGGAGTTCAATTCTCCTTAGCTCCACTCCCCGAAGATCCCGCCCCGGTTGGGGCGGGATTTTTCGTGCGTGTGTGTCCTGCGACGAGAAGGGGCCGCCTGATCAGGCGGCCCCTTCTCGTGTGTTCCCGTGTGCTGCTCCTGCTCCTGCTTCTAACTTCTAGCGACCCAGGGCTCTTCGGCCTCTGCCGCCGCCGTTCTCGCGGTTGGAGAGGACCGGGAGGTTCTTGGCGGGGGCCTGGCCTCGGGTGTCCTCCTCGATGCGGAGGGCCAGGGCGGGGCAGCGGCGGACGGCGCGCAGGGCCTTGGCCTCGGCGTAGCGGGGGACCTTGGCCTGGGCGACGGTGGGGAAGCCGTCGGCGCCGAGCTGGAAGACCTCGGGGAGGATGTCGGCGCACAGGCCGTGGCCCCGGCACAGGGTCCAGTCGACGAAGATCTTCTGCCGGCTGCCCGAGGCGTCGGCCGCGGGCTCGCCGCCGCCGGGGATGCCGACCGGGAGCTGGCCGTCCTCGAACAGGGGCAGCACGCCCTCCACGGGGCGGCCGCAGCCGTTGCCGAGGACATGGGCCGCGAGGTCGTCCGTGAACGCCTTGATGGTCGATTCGAGGAACATCGCGGAGCCGTCGGGGTGCGAACAGGCGCCACGGCGCTTGACGTTCTTCGCGACCTGCTTGAGCGCTTCGAGGGCGGCCGGGCCGCCGCCGTTGAGGATGTCCTCCATGCCGCGCGCGGCGGCCGGCAGGCCCAGGTAGCAGGGCCCGCACTGGCCCGCGCTCTCCTCGGCCAGCCACTGCGCCACCCGCAGCGACTCGCCCAGCGGGCACGTCTCCTGACTGATCGGCAGGATCGCCCCGGCGCCCAGCGCGCCGCCCACCGCGTCCAGGGAGTTGCGGGAGACGACCGCCTCGTTGACGGTCGCCGCGTCGATCCACTTGCCGTGGTAGCCGCCCGTCAGCACCCCCTGCGGGACCGGCGGGGCACCGGCGAGCTGGAGGACGTAGCGCAGCGGGACGCCCGTGGGGACCTCGATGACCATCGGGCGGGCGACCGCGCCGGAGACGGTCAGCATGACGGTGCCCGGCTCGTCGTACAGCCCCGTGTTGCCGTAGCGCTCGGGGCCGATGCGGGCGGCGATGGCGAGCTGGGCGAACGTCTCGGCGTTCGACAGGAGCGTCGGGGCGCCGCCGACGCCGTTCTGGGAGGCGCTGGTCTTGCGGCCGGGCGGGATCGCGGGGCCGCCGTCGATCGAGCGGATCAGGGACGCGGCGGCGCCCGTCACCATGCGGATCGGGTTGCGCTGCACGAACGCGCGGAGCGCCGAGCGGCGGCTGTTGCTCAGCCCGCGCTCGGCGAGGGCGGCCTCCATGGACCGCTGCGTCGACTCACGGGTGACCCCCACCACGAGCGTGCGGGCACCCAGCGCCTCGGCGCACAGCAGCGCGCCGTCCAGGATGAGGTGCGGGGCACGGTTGATCATCACCGTGTCCTTGCGGCAGGCCGGTTCGTCCTCGCTGCCGTTGATGACGACGACGGGACGTATGCCCTTCTTGATCGCCGCGTCCGCCACCGAGCGGAGCTTCTTGTGGAACGGGAAGCCCGCCCCGCCACGCCCCTTGAGGTTGATCCGCTCGGCGAGCTGGGCGAGTTTCTCGCCGCCGATGGGTTCGAGGGGCCCGTGCACCTTCAGGTGCATGGGCAGATCGAGCCGTTCGACAAGGTCGAAACCCGACGTGAGCTGCGGAAGCCCGACCACGCGGACCTCTGGGACGTCGGGCAGGGCCTCGTTCACCTATAGCCTCCGGAAGGCGTGTTCCACGCTTCGCCCGCGCCGGGCGTCGGGCCGCCGTTGTACGGGTCGTTCGGGTTGTACGGACGGGCGCCGGGGTTCGGCTCGCCCTGCGGCGCGCCGGCGCCGTAGACGGGGATGTTGAACCCGGTGTCCTGCATCGGGTCGTACGCGGACGGCGGCGCCTCGCCGACCGGCGGCGGGGACGGGATCGGCCAGCTGCCCGAGGTGCTGCCCGGGGCGTCCACGCGCGGCATCGCCTCGGTCGCCTGCGTGTCGAACGGCATGTTCATCCGCGCGGTCTGGTCGGCGCCGTACGCCGGGGTGGGCGTCGGCGCGGCGGTGCGGTACGCGGCGGCGAAACCGCCGGCCTCCGGGGCGGGCGTACCGAACAGGGACGACGTCCGCGGGCCCGGCGCGGGGCGCTCGCGCTCGCGTTCGGCGCGGGGGGCGCGCTCGGCGGGGCCGTTCTCGGAGACGCGGGCGCGGCTCTCCGCCAGCTCGTCGCGCATGCCGCCCTCGGAGCCGATCACGGCGGCGAGGCGGTCGGCGACCTTGCGTTTGAAGGAGCGGGGCGCGGAGCGCAGCGCCAGGGCCGCGATCACGGCGACCAGGCAGAGCTGGTAGCTGACCATGAAGAACGGCTTGGCCGCGCGGCCCGCGAACAGCCCGTGGATCAGGGCCGCGCACAGCGCCGGGTAGGCCATCATGTGCATCATCCGCCAGCGCGCCGCGGTCGCCGCCGGGGAGGCGAACTGGTTGCGCAGCGCCCCCGTCACCCCGACGAAGATCATCAGCAGCGCGGCCAGCGAGCCGAGGCCGATCAGCCCGCCGATGCCGGTGAAGCCGAGGCTGAAGGGGATCAGCGCGCCGATCAGGACGGTGTGCTCCATCGCGAGCTTGATGGTGATGTGCACCAGGAGGAACGCGATCGAGGAGACGGCGGTCACCCGGTGGATGCCCTGGGCCACGATCCGCTGACGCGTGTTGAGGATGAGCCGGTCCTGGGCGACGAGCCCCCAGATCACCGAGCAGGTGAGGCTCACCAGGGCGAGCACGCCCGCGCCGAAGTTCAGGAACTCCTGGAGCCAGTTGCCTCCGAGGACCACCACCACGGGTATGAGGACGAGGACGACAGCCGTCGCGATCCCGTACGCGGACCGTCCCGGCTGAGGGAGCGAGGTGTTACTACGACGAGGGTTCATGGGGGCAACTCCGAGCAGTCCGGGAAAGCGGTCCCGCTGCCGAACTCTAAGTGGGCGCCATACCGATGGGTACGAGTTTGAGTTATTGGGCTGTTACCTACGGGAGGGGTTGCCGAAGCGATGTCCCTATAGGGGGCGTTGTGTCGGATAATTTTTGAACGGTGGTCAGTTTTCGCTCCCGTGCTCGCGGTGTCGTACAGCTATACGCAACTCCGTCGCAGTGTGCTCAAACGCTGCGGTACTCTGACGGCATGCGTGCCGTACGCCTTCTGCTTAGCGGGCCGCGCTGACCAGTCCCGACCGCCGGTGAGAGTGGTCGGAGTCGGCGCGGCGTCCCCTCCTGTGCGAGGGGATTTTTCGTTTCCCGGGTCGGCCGAAGCCGCCGGGCCCCGCCGGGCAGAGACGATCGATGGAGCTTTGAGGACATGAGCGAGACGAACCCCGCAGCCGCCGCAGACCCGTCTGCGAACGCCGCGCCGCACCGCTACACGGCCGCGATGGCGGCCGACATCGAGGCACGCTGGCAGGACTTCTGGGACGCCGAGGGCACGTACGCCGCGCCCAACCCCACGGGCGAGCTGGCGGGCGACCCCGCGGTCGTCGCCCGGCCCAAGAAGTTCATCATGGACATGTTCCCGTACCCCTCCGGCGCGGGCCTGCACGTCGGCCACCCCCTGGGGTACATCTCCACCGACGTCTACGCCCGCTTCCAGCGGATGACCGGGCACAACGTCCTGCACACCCTGGGCTTCGACGCGTTCGGCCTGCCCGCCGAGCAGTACGCCGTGCAGACCGGCACGCACCCGCGCGTGTCCACCGAGGCCAACATGGAGAACATGAAGGCCCAGCTGCGGCGGCTGGGCCTGGGCCACGACAAGCGCCGGTCGTTCGCGACCATCGACCCCGAGTACTACAAGTGGACCCAGTGGATCTTCGTCCAGATCTTCGAGTCCTGGTACGACGAGGAGGCGGGCAAGGCCCGGCCGATCCCGGAGCTGGTCGCGCAGTTCGAGTCCGGTGAGCGGGCGGTGCCCGGTGGCGGCTCCTGGCAGGCGCTGAGCGCCGCCGAGCGGGCCGACCTGCTGGGGGAGTACCGGCTGGCGTACGCCTCCGAGGCGCCGGTCAACTGGTGCCCGGGGCTGGGGACCGTGCTGGCCAACGAGGAGGTGACCGCCGACGGGCGCTCCGAGCGCGGGAACTTCCCGGTCTTCAAGACGAAGCTGCGGCAGTGGAACATGCGGATCACCGCGTATGCCGACCGGCTGCTGGACGATCTGGAGGAGCTGGACTGGCCCGAGGCGATCAAGCTGCAGCAGCGGAACTGGATCGGGCGCAGTGAGGGGGCTCGGGTCGATTTCCCCGTCAGCGGGGGGGTGGCTGAAGATCGCATTACCGTATTCACCACCCGGCCCGACACCCTGTTCGGCGCGACCTACATGGTCCTGGCGCCCGAGCACCCCCTGGTCGAGAAGATCACCGCCGCCGCCTGGCCCGAGGGCACGCACGACGTGTGGACCGGCGGGCACGCCAACCCCGTCGACGCCGTCGCCGCCTACCGCGCGCAGGCCGGGGCCAAGTCCGACGTCGAGCGGCAGGCCGAGGCCAAGGAGAAGTCCGGTGTCTTCACCGGCGCGTACGCCGTCAACCCCGTCAACGGCGCCCGGATCCCCGTCTTCATCGCCGACTACGTCCTGATGGGCTACGGCACCGGCGCCATCATGGCCGTCCCCGCCGGTGACCAGCGCGACTTCGAGTTCGCGCGCGCCTTCGAGCTGCCGATCACCTGCGTCGTCGAGCCGACCGACGGGCGCGGGACCGACACCGCCGCGTGGGAGGACGCCTTCGCCTCGTACGACGCGAAGATCGTCAACTCCGCGAACGACGAGATCTCGCTGGACGGGCTGCCGGTCGCCGAGGCCAAGGCGCGGATCACCGAGTGGCTGGAGCGCAAGGGCATCGGGCAGGGGACCGTCAACTTCCGGCTGCGGGACTGGCTGTTCAGCCGTCAGCGGTACTGGGGCGAGCCCTTCCCGATCGTCTACGACGAGGACGGTGTCGCCCACGCGCTGCCCGAGTCGATGCTGCCGCTGGAGCTGCCCGAGGTCGACGACTACTCGCCGCGCACCTTCGACCCGGACGACGCCGACACGCAGCCGGAGCCGCCGCTGTCGCGCAAGCAGGACTGGGTCGACGTCACGCTGGACCTGGGCGACGGGCCGAAGAAGTACCGGCGCGAGACCAACACCATGCCCAACTGGGCCGGGTCCTGCTGGTACGAGCTGCGGTACCTGGACCCGCGCAACACCGACCGGCTGGTCGACCCCGAGATCGAGAAGTACTGGATGGGGCCGCGGGAGGGCCAGCCGCACGGGGGCGTCGACCTGTACGTCGGCGGCGCCGAGCACGCCGTGCTGCACCTGCTGTACGCCCGCTTCTGGTCCAAGGTGCTGTTCGACCTGGGGCACGTCTCGTCCGCCGAGCCGTTCCACAAGCTGTTCAACCAGGGGATGATCCAGGCGTACGTCTACCGCGACAAGCGCGGGTTCCCCGTGCCGGCCGCCGAGGTCGAGGAGCGGGACGGGGCCTACTGGTACGGCGGCGAGAAGGTCTCCCGGCTGCTGGGCAAGATGGGCAAGTCCCTGAAGAACGCGGTCACCCCGGACGAGATCTGCGAGGAGTACGGGGCCGACACGCTGCGGCTGTACGAGATGGCCATGGGGCCGCTGGACGTCTCCCGGCCCTGGGACACGCGGGCCGTCGTCGGGCAGTTCCGGCTGCTGCAGCGGCTGTGGCGCAACGTCGTCGACGAGACGAGCGGTGCGGTGACCGTCGTCGACTCCGAGCCCGACGAGGCGACCCTGCGGGCGCTGCACAAGGCCATCGACGGGGTGCGCGGTGATCTGGAGGGGCTGCGGTTCAACACCGCCATCGCCAAGATCACCGAGCTGAACAACCACCTGACCAAGGCGGGCGGGCCGGTGTCCCGGCCCGTCGCCGAGGCGCTGGTCCTGCTGATCGCTCCGCTGGCGCCGCATGTCGCCGAGGAGCTGTGGCGGAAGCTGGGGCACACGTCGTCGGTGGTCCACGAGGACCTGCCGGTCGCCGACCCCGCGTACGTCGTCGACGAGGCCGTCACCTGTGTCGTCCAGATCAAGGGCAAGGTCAAGGCACGGCTGGAGGTGTCGCCGGCCATCTCCGAGGCGGAGCTGGAGAAGGTGGCGCTGGCGGACGAGACCGTCGTCAAGGCGTTGGACGGGGCCGTCGTGCGGAAGGTGATCGTTCGGGCGCCGAAGCTGGTGAACATCGTCACCGGGTGAGGTGTGGGATCGCGAGCGCGCTCTGTTTCGGCCGGGGGGTCGGGGTGGGGCGCGCTTTGCGTTGGGGGTGGGTGGGGGGTTACGGCGGGAGGGTTCTCGCCCCCGCCGCCCCTACCCTCCCCCAAGCTCTTCGAGCAGGGGGGACCCCCACATCCTCCGAAGGGGCTCCGCCCCTTCCACCCCGCCAGGGGCTCCGCCCCCGGACCCCGTTCGGCCCTTGAGGGGCCTCGTCCTCAAACGCCGGACGGGCTGAAAATCGCTGGCCCGCGTTGGGAGGGGGCGGTGGGGGTGGTGGCGTGTGGGGGCCGTGGCGGGCAGGTCCCCTACGGGGTGGGTGGGGCGGGGTGGTGAGTAGGCGGCGGAGTGTGCTGGGGGGTGGGGGCGGGTGTCGGTGGGGTGCCGCCTTCGTAGCTCTCGCCAGCTCGCCAGCTCGCCAGCTCGCCAGCTCGCCAGCTCGCCGGGGCGTCGGGGCGTCGGGGCGGCGGGGCGGCGGGGCGGCGGGGCGGCGGTCTGGCAGGGGTGGGAGGGGGGTCCCCTACGGGGTGGGTGGGGGGAAGGTCAGGGTTGGGGGGAACTCTGGGGTGGTGGGGGGCGTTTATCGTGGAAAGGCGGCGCGGGTGCGTCGGGTTGGGGACGGAGGAGTGCTGTGGAAGCCGTGATCGCAGTGGTTGCGCTGGTTTTCTTGGTGCTCTTCGCGTTGGGGGTTTATGGGACTGTGAAGGCTGTGGGGGCTGCCAAGCGGAGTGTGGACCGGACTATTGGGCAGGCTCGGCGGACTGTCGAGGACCACACCTTGCGGGCGAAGTCGTTGGGGCGGCCGGGGCCCGCGGGGGAGATCGCTCAGCTGAGGCTGACGTTGCGGACGTCGATGAGGGCCACGCAGGACGCGCTGCACGTGGGCGTCGCGGAGGACGAGTCGCTGAAGGAGTCGCTGGGCCTGTTCGCGCGGCTCAGTGAGCACGGGCATCAGCTCGACGACGAACTCAAGCGGCTGGAGTCGGATCCGGACCGGAACACCCTGGCTCAGCGGCTCCCGGAACTGCGGGAACGCACCGAGCGGATCACGGCCTCGGCGGACTCCCTGCGCTGGGCCGCCCGCGACCGCGCGAGCAGGTTCGCGGCGGACGACCTGGACTCGCTGAGCGCGCAGATCGACGTCGAGGCGGGCGCGCTGCGGCACTGGACGACGGACGACGTCCCGACGTCCGGGCGGACTCCCGGCCAGTCCTGGCCGCCCCCGGCCGGCGAGCCCACGGCAGCACCGCGCGCCGCACAGGAACCGTCCCGCCCCGAGATCACCCCGCAGCCCCCGCGCCCCACGTACCCGTGGGAGAAGAAACCCCGCCCGGAGAGCACGACCTGACCGGGGCCGCCCGTACACCTTGATTCGGTCAAGGACGCCCAGCGGGCGAGGGGCCGGGCTGACGGTCCCCTGCTACGCCAGGTAACCTCCAGCTCATGTCCCGCCATGTCGCGATCGTCACGGATTCAACGGCCTACCTGCCGCAGCGGGCGATGGAACGTCACGGCATCACGGCGGTACCGCTGACGGTGGTCCTCGGCGACCAGGCGCTGGAGGAGGGCACGGAGATCTCGACGAGGTCCCTGGCCCAGGCCCTCCAGAAGCGGCGCCCGGTGACGACCTCGCGCCCCGGCACCGAGGTGTTCGCCGAGACGTACCGCAAGGTCGCCGAGTCCGGCGCCACCGGCATCGTCTCGCTCCACCTCTCCGCCGAACTCTCGGGCACCTACGACGCGGCCGTCGTCGCCGCGCGCCAGGCCCCCGTGCCCGTGCGGGTCGTGGACACCGGCATGGTCGCGATGGCCCTCGGCTTCTGCGCGCTCGCCGCCGCCGAGACGGCCCAGGCGGGCGGCACGGTCGACGAGGCGGTGACGGCGGCGGAGAAACGCGCCTCCGCGACCTCCGCGTACTTCTACGTCGACACCCTCGACTACCTCCGCCGGGGCGGGCGGATCGGCGCGGCCCAGGCGCTGCTGGGCTCCGCGCTCGCCGTGAAGCCGCTGCTCCAGCTCGACGAGGGGCGTATCGACCTGCTGGAGAAGGTGCGGACGGCGTCCAAGGCGATCGCGCGGCTCGAGGAGCTGGCGGTCGAGCGGGCCGGGGCGGCGGCCGTCGATCTCGCGGTGCACCATCTCTCCGCGCCGGAGCGGGCGAGTGTGCTGGCGGAGCGGTTGCGGGAGCGGGTGGCGGGGCTGGGGGAGTTGCATGTGAGTGAGGTGGGGGCGGTGATCGGGGCGCATACGGGGCCTGGGTTGTTGGGGGTTGTGGTCTCGCCTCGGTAGGTGGGGCTGCGGGGGCTGTGGTTGTAGGGGGGAGCGGGGTCGTCACTCTTGTGGGTGACTGAGTTATCCACAGGTGGGTGGTTGTCCACTGATATCGGGCTGGATCCCCATGGGGTGGTGGATTGCCCGATTCTCGACTCATGGCGATTCGATCACGTACACGTACGACGACCGCGACGAGTGGGCCCGGGAGGGCCGCCGGCTCCGACAGCCGTGTCCGGCGTCGAGGGGGTGGGCGGCGGGCTTCGGCGGTGGAGACGAGGCGGCGGGTGGAGGTGTTGTTCGGGGAGCGGGCTGAGCGGGCTGAGGGGGCCGAGAGGGTGGAACGGGTCGCGGGGAGTGGGGAGTTGGGGGTCGGGGAGGTGCGCGGGGGCGGTGACGTCGGTGACGGCGGCGAGGTTGTCGGGCGGGACGGTGGTGTGGGGCGGCGGGCTCGGGTCGGGGCCGCGGTGTGGGAGCGGATGCCGGTGTGGGTGCAGGCGCGGTGCGGGATGGAGCGGCGGGGTGTCGTCGCGCTGACGGTCGTGCTGGTGGTGGCCGTGGTGTTCGCGGGGCAGCACTTCTGGGCGGGGCGGACGCAGAGTGTGCGGGCGCCGGAGGTGGTGCGGGCGGAGGCCCTGGAGTCGGGGGACCCGGGGGCGGCTGGGACCGGCGTGGCCGGAACTGGCGTGGCTGGGGCGGGAGTTGCCGGTGCCGGTGTTGCCGGAGCGGGGAGTTCCGCCGGGGTGCCTGCCGCGCCTGTCGCGTCCGCCGGGGCCTCGGCGGGCGGGGAGATCGTCGTCGACGTCAGTGGGAAGGTGCGGAATCCCGGGGTACACCGGTTGCCGGCGGGGTCGCGGGTGGTGGACGCGTTGCGGGCGGCGGGCGGGGTGCGGCCGGGGGCGAGTGCGGAGGGGTTGAACCAGGCGCGGTTCCTGGTGGACGGGGAGCAGGTGGCGGTGGGGGTGCCTGGTGCCGTCGGGGGTGCTGGGGTCGGGGCTGGTGGCGGGGCCGGTGTTGTCGGGGGAGGCGCGGGCGCGGCGGGGGTGCCGGTGTCGCTGGGGACCGCGACGCTGGAGCAGCTTGACGGGCTGCCCGGGGTGGGGCCGGTGCTGGCCCAGCACATCCTGGACTACCGCACGCAGCACGGCGGGTTCCGTTCCGTCGACGAACTGCGGCAGGTGAACGGGATCGGGGAGCGGCGGTTCTCCGAGCTGCGGGAGCTCGTACGGCCATGAAGCGCGAGGAGGTGGCGGACCTGCGGCTGGTGGCGCCGGCGCTGGCGGCATGGGGGACGGCGGCGTGGGCGCTGGACGTGTCGCTCGGGGTGGCGCTGGCCGTCGCGGCGGGGTGCGCGGTGGTGGCCGGGGCGCTGCTCGTGGGGCGGAGGTCCGGATGGCCGGGGGCGACCGGGGCGGGGGTGCTGCTGTGCGTGGCCGCGGCGGCGCTGGCGGGCGGGGTGCACGGGGACGACGTGGGGCGGGGGCCGGTGCCGGAGCTGGCGGCTCGGTTCGCGGACGTGAGCGCGGAGGTGCGGATCACCTCGGACGCGCGGCGGACGCGGCCGAGGGTGACGGGGGACCGGATGTCGCGGGACGCGGTGGTCGTGGACGCGCAGGTGCGGCGGGTGACGGGGCCGGACGGGCGGGAGGCGGTGACACGGGCGCCGGTGCTGGTCGTGGTGTCGGGGGCGGGCGGCGCCGGGTGGCTGGGGCTGCTGCCGTCCACGGAGGTGCGGGTGGAGGGGCGGTTGGCGCCGCCGCTGCGGGGCGGGGACGACGTGGCGGCGGTGCTGCGGGTGCGGGGCGAGGAGGGGCCCCGGGTGGTGGGGGAAGCGTCCGGGGTGCAGCGGGTCGCGGGGCGGTTGCGGGCCGGGCTGCGGGAGGCGACCGGGGAACTGCCCGGGGACGCGCGGGCGTTGCTGCCGGGGCTGGTCGTCGGCGACACCTCGCGGATCCCGGCCGAGCTGGACGAGGCGTTCAAGGAGACCGACCTCGCGCACACGCTGGCCGTGTCCGGGAGCAACCTGACGATCATCCTCGTCCTGCTGCTCGGGCCGCCGGGGACCGCGCAGCACGTCGAGCGGCGGGGACTGGCGCCCCGGCTCGGGGTGTCGCTGCGGGGGACGGCGCTGCTCGGGGGCGGGCTGACGCTGGCGTTCGTGGTGGTGTGCCGGCCCGATCCGAGCGTGCTGCGGGCGGCGGCGTGCGGGGCGGTGGTGCTGGCCGCGCTGGCGACCGGGCGTCGGCGGACGATGATGCCGGCGCTGGCGGCGGCCGTGCTCGCGCTGGTCCTCTACGACCCCTGGCTGGCCCGGAGTTACGGGTTCCTGCTGTCGGTGCTGGCCACCGGGTCCCTGCTGACGGTGGCGCCGAGGTGGGCGCTCGCGCTGCGGCGGCGCGGGGTGCCGGCGCGGCTCGCGGAGGCGTTGGCGGCGGCGGGGGCGGCGCAGGCGTTGTGCGCGCCGGTCGTGGCGGTGCTGTCGGCGCGGGTGAGTCTGGTGGCGGTGCCGTGCAATCTGCTCGTCGAGTTCGCCGTCGCGCCGGCCACGGTGCTCGGGTTCGCGGCGCTCGCGGTGGCGCCGGTGTGCATGCCGGTGGCCAAGGTGCTCGCCTGGTGCGCGAGCTGGCCCGCCGGGTGGATCGCGGACGTCGCCCGCGCCGGGGCCGCGCTGCCCGGGGCGGGGGTGGACTGGCCCGGCGGGTGGGGCGGGGCCGTCCTCCTCGCGCTGGTGACGCTCGCGGGGGTGCTGCTCGGGCGGCGGCTGTTGGGGCGGCCCTTGTGGTGCGGGGCGTTGGGGGTGCTGCTGGTGCTGGTGGTGTTGCAGCCGCCGCCCCTGACCAGGGTGGTGACGGGGTGGCCGGTGCCCGGGTGGAAGCTGGCCGTGTGCGATGTGGGACAGGGAGATGCCGCTGTTCTCGCGGCGGGGGCGGGCGCCGGGGTCGTCGTCGATGCCGGGCCCGATCCCCGGGCCGTCGACCGGTGTCTGCGGAAGCTGGGGGTGACCCGGGTGCCGCTGGTCGTCCTCACGCACTTCCATGCCGACCATGTGGCCGGGCTTCCGGGGGTGTTGCGGGGGCGGGCCGTCGGGGAGATCGAGGTGACCGGGTTCGAGGAGCCCGTGGACCAGGCGGAGTTCGTGCGGCGGACGGCGCGGGAGCGGGGGGTGCCGGTCGTGCGGGCCGTCGCCGGGGAGCGGCGCAGGGTGGGGGAGCTGGAGTGGGAGGTGCTGTGGCCGCCGGGTGGGGTGGTGCCGGTGGAGGGGGCCAACGACGCGAGTGTGGCGATGCTCGTGCGGGCCGGTGGGCTGCGGGTGCTGATGCTGGGGGATCTGGAGCCGGCGGGGCAGCGGGCGTTGTGGGAGGCGGCGGGTGGGGTGCTGCGGGGTGGGGTGGACGTGGTGAAGGTCGCGCATCACGGGTCGGCGCATCAGGACGCGGGGCTGTTGCGGGGGGTGGGGGCCCGGGTGGCGTTGGTGTCCTGTGGGGAGGGGAATTCGTATGGCCATCCGGCGCCTGGGACGGTGGCGGCGTTGCGGGCGGGAGGCGCGGTGGTGAGGCGGACGGATCGGGACGGGGGGCTGGTGGTCAGCGGGGCCGGGGAGGGGGTGCGGGTGACGGGGGAGGGTGGCTGAGAATGGGGGCGTGAGTGATGTGCGACATGTGCTGGTGCTGCCGGATCGGGATGCCGCCGAGGAGGTGGTCGAGGAGCTGCGGGAGCGGTTCGGGGTGATGGAGGAGCCGCTGGTGGTGCGGGACGCGCTGGCGGGGGAGGACGACGCGGAGGACGCGCAGTGGCTGGTGGTGCTGGGGGACGCGGAGGGGCGGCTCGGGGCCGAGGAACTGGACGCGTTCGCCCGGGAGTGGGAGGGGTGGCGGGAGGAGCCGTAGGGGGTGGGGTGTCGGTGGTGCGTGACATGCTGGGGAGATGGCCAAGAAGCGCGCTGATGATGACGTCCTCGCTCCGGTGACGCTTGCCGTGGGGCAGGAGGAGCTGCTGCTCGACCGGGTGGTGCAGGAGGTGGTGCGGGCGGCCCGGGAGGCCGACGCGGACACCGACGTGCGGGATCTGGCGCCGGAGCAGGTGCAGCCGGGGACGATGATCGAGCTGACGAGTCCGTCGCTGTTCTCCGAGCGCAAGGTGATCGTCGTCCGCAACGCGCAGGACCTCTCGGCGGACACCGTCAAGGACGTGAAGGCGTATCTGGGGGCGCCGGTCGAGGACATCGCGCTGGTGCTGCTGCACGCCGGCGGGGTCAAGGGGAAGGCGTTGCTGGAGGCGGCGCGGAAGGCGGGGGCGCGGGAGGTCGCCTGCCCGAAGATGACCAAGCCGGCGGACCGGCTGGCCTTCGTCCGGCAGGAGTTCCGGGCGACGGGGAGATCGGCCACGCCGGAGGCGTGCTCCGCGATGGTGGACGCGATCGGGAGTGACCTGCGGGAGCTGGCCTCCGCCGTGTCGCAGCTGGTCGCGGACGTCGAGGGGACGATCGACGAGGCCGTCGTGGGCCGGTACTACACCGGGCGGGCCGAGGCGTCCAGCTTCACCGTCGCCGACCGGGCGGTCGAGGGGCGGGCGGCCGAGGCACTGGAGGCGCTGCGGTGGTCGTTGTCCACGGGGGTGGCGCCCGTGCTGATCACCAGCGCGCTGGCCCAGGGAGTGCGGGCCATCGGGAAACTGTCCTCCGCCCGTGGTGGCCGGCCCGCCGATCTCGCGCGCGAGCTGGGCATGCCGCCCTGGAAGATCGACCGGGTCCGCCAGCAGATGCGGGGGTGGACGCCGGAGGGGGTGGCCGTGGCCCTGCGCGCCGTCGCCGAGGCCGACGCGGGAGTGAAGGGCGGGGGGGACGATCCCGAGTACGCGCTGGAGAAGGCGGTCGTGACCATCGCGAGGGCTGCGCGGGCTCGGGGGAGGTAGGGGGAGAGGAAGGGGAGGGTTGTTCTAGGGGCTAGGGGCTAGGGGCTAGGGGCGTTCGGGGTGGGATGAGTGGGCTGGTGCGGGGGCCTTGCGCCATGGCAGGCAGGGACGCGGCGCCGGTGGGGGTGATGGCCCGCTGGGGGACCGGCGCGGGGCCGGTGGCTCGGCGGGGCAGCCCGCCAGGGCCGGCGCCGACGGATCTCGTCGGGGTGCTGGCGCCTGTGAGCAGCACGCGTTGCGGCTGGGTGGGCAGACTCGCCGCTGCCGCTGCCGCTGCCGCTGCCGCTGCCGCTGCCGCTGCCGTTCCGGCTCTGGGCCGAGGTCGACGGCCCCGCATCGCAGGGTCACCCCCGGCGGGACATCGTCGTCGGTGGCGTACCGCCAGGGACCGCGGGTATGCCGAAGGCCCCGGCCTTCGCCCTGGGGAAGGGCTGGGGCCGGGGCCTTTGGGATGTGCTGGGGATCACGCCCGCGTGGCGAACGCAGGCCGCGCGTGATCTCAGGGTGCCGGGTGGGAGCGGATGAGAGAGGGCCCGCTCTGGGTCCGTCCGGCGAAAGGGGCCCCTCGGGAGGAGGGGTCCGGTCAGATCAGGGGGTTCAGCCCTTGAGCGCCTCGACCTTGGAAGCAAGCGCCGACTTCTTGTTGGCGGCCTGGTTCTTGTGGATGACGCCCTTGGAGACGGCCTTGTCGAGCTGACGCGCGGCGGCGCGCTGGTACTCGGTGGCCTTCTCGACGTCACCCGCGGCGACGGCCTCGCGGGCCTTGCGGATCGCGGTCTTCAGGGAGGACTTGACGGCCTTGTTGCGCTGCCGGGCCTTCTCGTTGGTCTTGATCCGCTTGATCTGGGACTTGATGTTCGCCACTGATTGAGCCTTTTCAGGTTCAGGCTCGGGACCGTGAGGCCCCGGACCAGGTGATTTCTTGGGGTGTGCCTCGCGCTGAGAGGGCAAGAGACACAGCTGTCCACACTACCAGCGGGCCACCGGTCGGCCCAAACCGGTCCCAGCTCCCCGCCCGTGGGACCATGGAAGCTACGTATCGATCCGACCCGAGGCATAAGGCGCCTCAAGAGACAGGACCCTGCGTGCCCGCGACCCCTAAGAATGTGCCCGAGCCGAGCCGTACCGACCCGGCGCTGATCCGCAATTTCTGCATCATCGCGCACATCGACCACGGCAAGTCCACGCTCGCCGACCGGATGCTCCAGCTGACCGGCGTGGTGGAGCAGCGCCAGATGCGTGCCCAGTACCTCGACCGGATGGACATCGAGCGTGAGCGCGGCATCACGATCAAGTCCCAGGCGGTGCGGTTGCCGTGGGCCCCGACCGAGGACCCGGGCAACACGCACATCCTGAACATGATCGACACCCCGGGGCACGTGGACTTCACGTACGAGGTCTCGCGGTCGCTCGCCGCCTGCGAGGGCACCGTCCTGCTCGTCGACGCGGCCCAGGGCATCGAGGCGCAGACCCTCGCGAACCTGTACCTCGCGATGGAGAACGACCTCGCGATCATCCCGGTGCTGAACAAGATCGACCTCCCGGCGGCCCAGCCGGAGAAGTTCGCCGAGGAGCTGGCGAACCTGGTCGGCTGCGACCCGGACGACGTCCTGCGGGTCTCCGCGAAGACCGGTGTCGGCGTCGACGCGCTGCTCGACAAGGTCGTCCGCGACGTCCCGGCGCCCGTCGGCGTCAAGGACGCGCCCGCCCGCGCGATGATCTTCGACTCGGTGTACGACTCGTACCGGGGCGTCGTGACGTACGTCCGTGTCATCGACGGCCAGCTCAACAAGCGTGAGCGCATCCGGATGATGTCGACCGGCGCGACGCACGAGCTGCTGGAGATCGGCACCAACTCCCCGGAGATGCTGGGCGCCGACGGTCTGGGCGTCGGCGAGGTCGGTTACCTGATCACCGGCGTGAAGGACGTCCGCCAGTCCAAGGTCGGTGACACCGTCACCAGCCAGGCCAAGGGCGCGACCGAGGCGCTGGGCGGGTACAAGGACCCCAAGCCGATGGTCTTCTCGGGCCTGTACCCGCTGGACGGCTCGGACTACCCGGAGCTGCGCGAGGCCCTGGACAAGCTCCAGCTGAACGACGCGGCGCTGGTGTACGAGCCGGAGACGTCCGCCGCCCTCGGCTTCGGGTTCCGCGTCGGCTTCCTGGGTCTGCTGCACCTCGACGTGATCCGTGAGCGGCTGGAGCGCGAGTTCGGCCTCGACCTGATCGCGACCGCGCCGAACGTGGTGTACCGCGTCGTCATGGAGGACCGCTCCGAGCACGTCGTCACCAACCCGAGCGAGTTCCCCGAGGGCAAGATCATGGAGGTGTACGAGCCCGTCGTACGCGCCACGATCCTCGCGCCGACCGAGTTCATCGGCTCGATCATGGAGCTGTGCCAGACCCGGCGCGGCACCCTCCTCGGCATGGACTACCTCTCCGAGGACCGCGTCGAGATCCGCTACACGCTGCCCCTCGCGGAGATCGTGTTCGACTTCTTCGACCAGCTGAAGTCGAAGACGCGCGGCTACGCGTCCCTGGACTACGAGCCCACGGGCGAGCAGACGTCGTCGCTGGTCAAGGTCGACATCCTGCTGCACGGCGACAAGGTCGACGCGTTCTCGGCGATCACGCACAAGGACGCCGCGTACGCGTACGGCGTGCGGCTGGTCGCCAAGCTGCGCGAGCTGATCCCGCGCCAGGCGTTCGAGGTGCCGATCCAGGCGGCCATCGGTTCGCGGGTCATCGCCCGCGAGACCATCCGCGCCATCCGCAAGGACGTCCTCGCCAAGTGCTACGGCGGTGACATCTCCCGGAAGCGCAAGCTCCTTGAGAAGCAGAAGGAAGGCAAGAAGCGGATGAAGATGGTGGGTTCGGTGGAGGTTCCGCAGGAAGCCTTCATCGCCGTCCTGAGCAGCGACGACAGCGCGGGCGGCGGCAAGGGCAAGAAGTAGGGGCCCGGACGGCCGTGTTTCCGGGGCCCGTCGCGCGTGTGCGTGGCGGGCCCCGGCCGCGTATCAGGCGGAAGTGACCGTCCGTGACCCCTTACGCGTCGGCCGGACGCCCTCTACTCTGATCCCTGCCCGGTAGTTACTCGTGAGTTAAAAAGCTGCACAGCACAACCGCCGCACCGTCGCGGGCCCCGGAGGATGTCGTGAGCGACACACAGACCCTGATCGAGAACCGCCCGCCGTCCGTCGCGGGCCTCTTCCTGGAGCGGGTGGCCGCCACGCCCGACGCGGAGGCGTACCGGTACCCGGTACCGGCGGCGTCCGGTGAGGGCCCCGACGACTGGAAGTCCCTGAGCTGGGCGCAGGCCGCTACGCGCGTCCACGCCATCGCGGCCGGGCTGATCGGCCTCGGCGTCCGGCCCGAGCAGCGCGTCGCGCTCGCCTCGTCCACCCGGATCGAGTGGATCCTCGCCGACCTCGGCATCATGTGCGCGGGCGCCGCTACGACGACGGTCTACCCGCAGACCAACGACGACGAGTCGGCGTACATCCTCTCCGACTCCGAGAGCCGCGTCCTGATCGCGGAGGACGCCGCCCAGCTCGCCAAGGTCGTGGCCAAGCGCGCGGAGCTGCCCGACCTGGCGTACGTCGTCGTCATCGACCCCTCGGGCGCGGACACCGGCGAGGACTGGGTCCTCACGCTCGCCGAGCTGGAGGAGCGCGGGGCGGCGAAGCTCGCCGAGGAGCCGGGGCTGATCGAGAAGAAGGTCGCCGCGATCACCAAGGACCAGCTGGCGACCCTGATCTACACCTCGGGTACTACGGGTCGCCCCAAGGGGGTACGCCTCCCGCACGACAACTGGTCCTACATGGCGAAGGCGATCGCCGCGACCGGGCTGATCAGCGGAGAGGACGTGCAGTACCTGTGGCTGCCGCTGGCCCACGTCTTCGGCAAGGTCCTCACCTCGGGGCAGATCGAGGTCGGCCACGTCACCGCCGTCGACGGCCGCGTCGACAAGATCATCGAGAACCTTCCCGTAGTACGTCCGACGTACATGGCGGCCGTCCCCCGCATCTTCGAGAAGGTCTACAACGGCGTCGCCGCGAAGGCCCGTGCGGGCGGCGGGGCCAAGTACAAGATCTTCCAGTGGGCCTCGCAGGTCGGCCGGGAGTACGCCAAGGTCACGCAGGACAACTTCATGCGGACCGGCGACCGCACCGCGCCCTTCGGGCTCACCGCCAAGCACAAGGCCGCCGACACCCTCGTCTTCGCGAAGATCCGCGAGGCGTTCGGCGGGCGGCTGCGGGCCTGTGTCTCCGGGTCCGCCGCGCTCTCGCCCGAGATCGGGTACTTCTTCTCCGGCGCCGGTATCCACATCCTTGAGGGGTACGGGCTCACCGAGTCCTCCGCCGCGTCCTTCGTCAACCCCGGCGAGGCGTACCGGACCGGGACCGTCGGCAAGCCGCTGCCCGGCACGGAGGTCAGGATCGCGGACGACGGGGAGATCCTGCTGCGCGGCCCCGGGATCATGGAGGGCTACCACAAGCTGCCCGAGAAGACCGCCGAGGTGCTGGAGTCCGACGGCTGGTTCCACACCGGGGACATCGGTGAGCTGTCGCCGGACGGCTTCCTGAAGATCACCGACCGCAAGAAGGACCTGATCAAGACGTCCGGCGGCAAGTACATCGCGCCCGCCGAGGTCGAGGGGCAGTTCAAGGCGGTGTGCCCGTACGTCTCCAACATCCTCGTGCACGGCGCCGACCGGAACTTCTGCACGGCGCTGATCGCCCTCGACGAGCCGGCCCTCCTCGGCTGGGCCGAGGAGAACGGGCTCGGCGGCAAGTCCTACGCGGAGGTCGTCGCCACGCCCGCCGCCGTCGAGCTGATCCAGGGCTACGTCGACGAACTCAACGCCGGGCTCCAGCGCTGGCAGACCATCAAGAAGTTCCGGCTGCTGCCCCGGGACCTCGACGTCGAGCACGGCGAGATCACGCCGAGCCTCAAGTTGAAGCGGCCGGTGGTGGAGCGGGCGTACAAGGGGTTGCTGGACGAGATGTACGCGGGGGCGCGGGAGGCGTAGGGGGTGTTGGGGGCGCCGGGGGCGGCCGGGGTGTAGGACCCGTAGGTCTGTGGGGCCGGCGGACCCGTAGTACTCGGGGGGGTACCCCGTGGGGTTCGCGGGCCCCGTAGTACCTGCGGGCTGCCCCGCAGGGTTTGCCGGCCCCGTAGTCCTCGCGGGCTGCCCCGCAAGGTCGACGGACCCCGTAGTACTCGTCGGCCCGCACCCGTAGTCCTCGCGGCCTACCCCTCAGGTCCCCCGCCGGATCACCCACCCCCCTCGCCTCACCCCCGCTCGCTCACCTACTCACCCCCACCCTCCTCACTCTCCGGCGCCAGCACCCCGCACACCACCCTCAGCAGCTCGTCGATGTCCACCGGCTTCGGCACATAGTCGTCGGCCCCCCGGGCGATCGCCTTCTCGCGGTCGCCCGGCATGGCCTTCGCGGTGAGGGCGATGATGGGCAGGCCGCGCCAGCGGGGGGAGCGGCGGATGGCGGTGATCGTCTCGTAGCCGTCCATCTCCGGCATCATGATGTCCATCAGGATCAGCTCGATCTCCCCGTCGGACTCCAGGAGTTCGATGCCCTCGCGGCCGTTCTCCGCGTACTGGACGGCCATGCCGACCCGGCCGAGGACATGGGTCAGGGCGAAGACGTTGCGGATGTCGTCGTCGACGATGAGGACCTTGCGGCCGGGCAGGACGCGGGCGGGACGGCCGGTGCGCCAGGTCTCGGCGTCGGCGGCCGGCGGCCACTCCTCGTCGGACTCGGCGGAGTCGGAGTCGGAGTCGGAGTCGGGTTCGGCGGACGACGGCGCGAGGTGGCCGGGGCTGACGACCGGGAGGTACAGGGTGAACGTCGAGCCGAGGCCCGGCGAGCTCTCCGCGACGATCCTGCCGCCCAGCAGGCCCGCGATCTCCCGGCTGATGGAGAGCCCCAGGCCCGTGCCGCCGTACTTGCGATTGGTGGTGCCGTCGGCCTGCTGGAACGCCTCGAAGATGCCGGGCAGCTTCTCCGGGGCGATCCCGATGCCCGTGTCGGTGACGGAGAACGCGACGAGGTCGTCCGGCGCGCGGGTGACCCGTAGCTCCACGCTGCCCGACGCCGTGAACTTGATCGCGTTGGACAGCAGGTTGCGCAGGATCTGCTGGATGCGCTGCTCGTCGGAGTACATCGCGCGCGGCACGTCGTCGCCGACGGACACCTCGAAGGACAGCCCCCGGTCCAGGGTGAGCGGCCGGAACGTCGCGTGGACGTAGTCGAGGAGCTTGATCAGCGGGAGCTTCTTCGGGCGGACGTCCATGCGGCCCGCCTCGATCTTCGACAGGTCGAGGATGTCGTTGATGAGCTGGAGCAGGTCCGAGCCCGAGCGGTGGATCGTCGTCGCGAACTGCACCTCCTGGTCGGAGAGGTGGCCGTCGGGGTTGTCGGAGAGCAACCGGGCCAGGATCAGCAGGGAGTTGAGCGGGGTGCGCAGCTCGTGGGACATGTTCGCGAGGAATTCCGACTTGTACTGCGAGGAGGTCGCCAGCAGGGCGGCCTTCTCGGCGAGTTCGGCGTTGGAGCGGCGCAACTCGGCCTGCTGCTTCTGGAGTTCGTCCGAGCGTTCCTGGAGCTGGCGGGCGAGCCGCTGGGACTCGCCGAGCAGCGACTCCGTACGGGAGTTGGCGACGATCGTGCTGATGGCGACGCCGATCGTGTTGACGAACTGGTCGAAGAACGCGAGGTGGACGTCCGAGAAGCGGGAGAACGAGGCGAGTTCGACGACGCCGAGGAGCGTGTCCTCGAACAGGATCGGGATGATGACGACGGTCGTCGGCGCCGCCTCGCCGAGACCGCTCACGATCTTGATGTAGTCCGCCGGGGTCTCCTCGACCAGGATCCGCTTCTTCTCCCGCGCCGCCTGCCGGACCAGCCCGTGCACCGGCTGTCCGCCGGTCTCGATCGCGCCGTACCCGGCGATGAACGCGAGGCCCTTCGTGGGACCGGCGGTGTGGTCCTCCGGGTCGGCCAGGTAGAACGCCCCGTACTGGGCGTTCACCAGCGGCGTCAGCTCCCGCAGGATCAGGTCGGCGACCTCCGTCAGGTCCCGGCGGCCCTGCATCAGCCCGGCGAGGCGGGCCAGGTTGGACTCCAGCCAGTCCTTCGCGCGGGTCGTCTCGCGGAGGTTGGCGACCATCAGGTTGACGTCGTCCTTGAGTTCGGCGACCTCGCCGCGTGCCTCGACGGTGATCGCCCGGGTCAGGTCGCCCTGGGCCACGGCGGAGGCGACCTCGGCGATCGCGCGGACCTGGGTGGTGAGGTTCAGGGCGAGTTCGTTGACGTTGGTCGTCAGCCGCTTCCAGGTGCCGTAGACGCCCTCCACCCGTGCCTGGCCGCCGAGTTGGCCCTCGGAGCCGACCTCGCGGGCGACCCGGGTGACCTCGGAGGCGAACGCGGAGAGCGTGTCGACCATCGTGTTGATGGTCGTCTTGAGTTCCAGGATCTCGCCGCGCGCGTCCACGTCGATCTTCTTCGACAGGTCGCCCTGCGCGACGGCCGTCGCCACCTGCGCGATGTTGCGGACCTGCGAAGTGAGGTTGTCCGCCATGTAGTTGACGTTGTCCGTGAGGTCCTTCCACACCCCGGAGACGCCCCGCACCTGGGCCCGGCCGCCCAACTGGCCCTCGGTACCGACCTCTCGGGCGACGCGGGTCACCTCGTCGGCGAACGCCCGGAGTTGGTCGACCATCGTGTTGACGGTGTCCTTGAGCTGAAGGATCTCGCCGCGCGCGTCGACCGTGATCTTCTTGGAGAGATCGCCGTTGGCGACGGCGGTGGTGACCTGGGCGATGTTGCGGACCTGTGAAGTCAGGTTCGAGGCCATGAAGTTGACGTTGTCGGTGAGGTCCTTCCACACCCCCGACACGCCCCGCACCTGCGCCTGACCGCCCAGGTTCCCTTCCGTGCCGACCTCGCGGGCGACCCGGGTCACCTCGTCGGCGAACGCCGAGAGCTGGTCGACCATCGTGTTGATGGTCGTCTTCAGCTCCAGGATCTCGCCCTTCGCCTCCACGGTGATCTTCTTGCCGAGGTCCCCCTGCGCGACGGCCGTCGAGACGAGGGCGATGTTGCGGACCTGCGAAGTCAGGTTGTCCGCCATGAAGTTGACGTTGTCCGTGAGGTCTTTCCACACCCCGGACACGCCCCGCACGTGGGCCCGGCCGCCCAGGTTGCCTTCCGTGCCCACCTCACGGGCGACGCGCGTGACCTCGTCGGCGAACGCCGAGAGCTGGTCCACCATCGTGTTCACCGTGTCCTTCAGCTCCAGGATCTCGCCCTGGGCGTCCACGGTGATCTTCTGACTGAGGTCGCCGTTGGCGACGGCGGTGGTCACCTGGGCGATGTTGCGGACCTGTGAAGTCAGGTTCGAGGCCATGAAGTTGACGTTGTCGGTGAGGTCCTTCCACACCCCGGACACGCCCCGCACCTGGGCCCGCCCGCCCAACTGGCCCTCCGTGCCCACCTCGCGGGAGACCCGGGTCACCTCGTCCGCGAACGCGGAGAGCTGGTCCACCATCGTGTTGACGGTCAGCTTGAGTTCGAGGAGTTCACCGGTCGCCTCGACCGTCACCGTCCGCGTCAGGTCCCCGCGCGCCACCGCCGTCGTCACCACCGCGATGTCCCGCACCTGGGCCGTGAGGCGGGCCGCCATCGTGTTGACGGCCTCCGTCACGTCGCGCCAACTGCCCGACAGACCCTGCACCTTGGCGCGTCCGCCGAGCCGGCCCTCGGTGCCGACCTCGCGCGCGACCCGGGTGACCTCGCCGGTGAACAGCGAGAGCTGGTCGACCATCTTGTTGACGGCCCGCCCCAACCGGCGCAGATCGCCCCGGAGTTGACGGGTGCCGTCGTGCAGGTCCACGCGCTGCGTGAGGTCGCCGCCCGCCACCGCGTCCAGCACCCGCGCGGCGTTCGCCGCCGGCGCCGCGAGCGCGTCGATCAGCTGGTTCACGTCGTTCACGCGCGACGTCCAACGGCCCTGGCCCGGACTGGCCGAGACCCGCTCGTCCAGCCGGCCGTGCCGGACCACCTCGCGCTTCACCCGCCGCACCTCGTCGTTGAAGTGGACGCTCCGGTCGACGATCTGGTTGAAGACGGAGGTCAGTTCGGCCACCATCCCGTCGTCCTCCGATGGCGGCACCCGGATGAACTCGCCGTCGCGGGCGGCGATCAGCGCGGTGAGCAGAGGGCGTAGCGCAGATGCTCGAATCCCGCCCTCAATTGATCCGTCTTCGAGCACACACACAGCACTGTTCTCACTCATGACGGCCCACTTCGGTAACTCGGCGCTTATGGGCGTAGTCAGTCTGTCACTCTGTGGGGGTAGGCCGAGGCGTATTCGAACCAACTGCTCGGGGAGGGGAGCCGCCCGATGGGGACCATTCCGACACAACGGGAGTCGACCCCGCTCTCCCGGACCCGCCGCCCGCCGAAGATCGCCGCGAACCTCACCGGCAGCGCCCTCGCGCCGGGCACCGCACGGGAGTTGTTCGGCTCCGCGCTCGACGAGTGGACCGCCGCCGGCTGGCCCGTCAGCACCCGCGCCGGGGACGAGGCGATGCTCGTCCTCAGCGAGTTCGTCACCAACGCCGTCGTTCACGCCGGCACCGACGTCGAGATCAGCTGCCGCCTCGAAGAGGCGAAGGAGAACGCGGGGACGGCCTGCGACATCGTCGTCGAGGTCTGCGACCGGCACCCCTCGCGGACCCTGCGCGACGGCGACCCCGACCCGGCGTACGAACCCGCCGAGTACGGCCGGGGACTGCGGCTCGTCACCGCCCTCGCGGCGGAGTGGGGCGTCACCTACCGGCGCGACGGCAAGACGGTGTGGGCGCGCCTCGGCGACGGCGGCGAGGGCGAACCGGAGGGCCGCCCCGACCAGCCCGTCTCCGTGCTCGCGCCCCTGCCCTCCCTCGGGCTCGCCGTCGCCCTCGCGCCCGAACCGCAGCCCTCCCGGTACGAGCAGGACTGGCTCGGACGCGGCGCGCTCTCCTTCCTCGCGGAGGCGTCCCACCTGCTCGCGGGCCAGCTCGACGAGGACCTGGTCGCGGCGCTCACCGGACAGGTCCTCGTGCCGCGCGTCGCCGACTGGTGCGCCGTCTGGCTGGAGGACGAGCTGACCGCGCCCCGGCTCGCCCGGGTCTGGCACGGCAGCGAAGGGTGCCTGGAGGCGCTGCGCCGCGAGCTGGAGCTGGTGCCGCCGCAGCCCGCCGACCCCGGCCGGCCCCCCGACACCCAGCCCTACGACCACCCCTGGCCGGGCCCCGCCCTCGGCACGCCCGGCACCGCCCTGTCCTACCGCCTCGTCGCCGGCGGCCGGCCGCTCGGCACGCTCGTCATCGGACGCGCCGGCGCCCAGCGCTTCCCCGACGAGGTCACCGGCCTCGTCGAAGACCTCAGCCGGCGCGTCGCCCTCGCGATCGGCGCGGCCCGGCAGTACGCGCGGCAGGTCACCATCAGCTCCGTCCTGCAGAGCGGGCTGCTGCCCGTCTCCGTCGCCGAGATCCCCGGCGTGCGCAGCGCGCTCGTCTACGAACCCCGCGAGAAGGGCGGGCCCGGCGGCGACTTCTACGACCTCTTCCCCGCCGGGGACGGGCGCTGGTGCTTCGCCATCGGCGACGTCCAGGGCAAGGGGCCCGAGGCCGCCGTCGTCATCGGCCTCGCCCGGCCGTGGCTGCGGCTGCTGGCCCGCGAGGGGTACGGGGTGGCCGACGTCCTCGACCGCCTCAACCAGCTCCTCCTCGACGACGCGACCGAGGCCGCCGACGCCGCCGCCCGCGCGTACGTCGGCCCCGCCGGGCCCGGGGAAGGGCCCCAGACGCGGTTCCTCTCCCTCCTCTACGGCGAGCTGATCCCCTACGAGGGAGGGGTACGGGTCACCCTCGCGTCCGCCGGGCATCCGCTGCCGCTGCTGCTGCGGCCCGACGGCAGCGTCTGCACGGTCGCCCAGCCGCAGACCCTCATCGGGGTCGTCGAGGACGCCGCCTACACCAGCGACGTCCTCCACCTCGCGCCCGGCGACAGCCTCCTGTGCGTCACCGACGGGGTCACCGAACGGCGCGACGGGGCACGGCAGTTCGACGACGAGGACGGACTCGCGATCGCCCTCGCGCAGTGCGCGGGGTACGACGTCCAGGAGATCGCCGACCACATCCACCGGCAGGTCCAGGAGTTCGGCGAGAAGCCACCGGAGGACGATCTGGCGCTGCTGGTGCTACAGGCGGAGTAGCTACTGGGTACTACGGGGTCCTCAGGGGTGCGGGACAATGGGGGTATGCCTTCCGTACTTCCCGACGGGGAACCCGTACCCGACGACGGCGCGCTGCCCGCTGCCGCGCTCGCCGGGGGCGCGGAGCGTCCGCTCGGCTTCTACCTGCACGTTCCGTACTGCGCGACGCGGTGCGGGTACTGCGACTTCAACACGTACACCGCGACCGAGCTGCGGGGCACGGGAGGCGTCCTGGCGTCGCGGGACAACTACGCGGACACGCTGATCGACGAGATCCGGCTCGCCCGCAAGGTCCTCGGGGACGATCCGCGCGAGGTGCGGACCGTGTTCGTCGGCGGGGGCACGCCCACGCTGCTCGCCGCCGCCGACCTCGTCCGGATGCTCGGCGCGATCCGGGACGAGTTCGGGCTCGCGGCCGACGCGGAGGTCACCACCGAGGCGAACCCCGAGACCGTCGACCCCGCCTACCTCGCCGAGCTGCGCGCGGGCGGGTTCAACCGGGTGTCGTTCGGGATGCAGAGCGCCCGGCCGCACGTCCTGCGGATCCTCGACCGCACGCACACGCCGGGGCGGCCGGAGGCGTGCGTGCGGGAAGCCCACGACGCCGGGTTCGAGCACGTCAACCTCGACCTCATCTACGGCACGCCCGGCGAGTCCGACGACGACTGGCGGGCCTCCCTCGACGCGGCCCTCGGCGCCGGGCCCGACCACATCAGCGCGTACGCCCTCATCGTCGAGGAGGGCACGCAGCTCGCGCGGCGGATCCGGCGGGGGGAGGTGCCCATGACCGACGACGACGTCCACGCCGACCGCTACCTCATGACCGAGTCGGCGCTCTCCGACGCCGGGTTCGCCTGGTACGAGGTGTCCAACTGGGCCACGTCCGAGGCCGCGCGGTGCCTGCACAACGAGCTGTACTGGCGCGGCGCGGACTGGTGGGGCGCCGGGCCCGGTGCCCACTCCCATGTGGGCGGCGTCCGCTGGTGGAACGTGAAGCACCCCGGCGCGTACGCGGCGGCGCTGGCCGGCGGGAAGTCGCCGGGGGCCGGCCGCGAACTCCTCTCCGAGGAGGACCGCCGCGTCGAACGCATCCTCCTCGAACTCCGCCTCCGCGAGGGCGTCCCCCTCGACCTCCTCCACCAGTCCGGCACCACCGCCGCCCACCACGCCCTCTCCACCGGCCTCCTGGAACCGGGTCCCTACGACGCCGGCCGCGCCGTACTGACACTGCGGGGCCGACTGCTGGCGGACGCGGTGGTCAGAGACCTGGTGGACTGATCACCCGGGGGAGTGAAATGGAGCTGGCCGCTGTGGACAAGTGCCGGATGACCAGGATCTTCGCGGAGTTCGAGGCCCCCGAGGGCGTCAAGGCGGAACTCCTTCGGGGGGTGATCGTGATGACGGCCGGCCCTGACATCGCGCACAACCGGATCGTCACCGACGTACAGGACCAGATCCCACGGAAACGCTGGAGCCGCTTGCAGACCCAGGACATCGACATCGCCGGCGAGCCCAGTGAGCCGGTGCCCGACCTGGTGGTCCTGGAGCGCGGCGCCTCGCCGGGGGCGGGCCGGCTGGTGCCGAGTGAGGCCGTCACGATGGCCGTCGAGGTCGTCTCCACGACGACCGTCCACCAGGACTACGTGGTCAAGCGGTCGGTCTACGCGGCAGGCGGCGTGCCTGTCTTGGCTGGACCACCTGGATGTCGTGCTGGACACGAGCGAATTCGCCACGTACGAGAACGTCAGGCCCCATCGCTACCCGTGACGAAGTCGATCAACTCCTCCACTCTGCCCAGGAGTTCCGGTTCCAGGTCCTTGTAGGACGTGACGCGTTTGAGGATGGCCTGCCAGACGGCGCCGGTGTTGTCGGAGGGCCAGCCGAGGGCTTTGCAGACGCCGGTTTTCCAGTCCTGGCCGTGGGGGATGCGGGGCCAGGCGGGGATGCCGAGGGTGGTGGGTTTCACCGCTTCCCAGATGTCGATGTAGGGGTGGCCGACGACGAGGGCGTGTTCGCTGGTCACGGCCTGGGCGATGCGCCACTCCTTCGTGCCCGGCACGAGGTGGTCGACGAGGATGCCGAGGCGGGCGTCGGGGCCGGGGCCGAAGTCGGAGACGATCGCGGGAAGGTCGTCCACACCCTCCAGGTACTCGACGACGACGCCCTCGATGCGCAGATCGTCGCCCCAGACCTTCTCGACGAGTTCCGCGTCGTGCCGGCCCTCGACGTAGATGCGCCCGGCGCGGGCCACACGCGCGCGGGCGCCGGGGACGGCGACGGAGCCGGAGGCGGTGCGGGCGGGTTTCGCCGGGGCCTGCGTGGGCCGGACCAGGGTCACCACCCTGCCCTCCAGGAGGAAGCCCCGGGGTTCCATCGGGAACACGCGGTGCTTGCCGAAGCGGTCCTCCAGGGTGACCGTGCCCGCCTCGCACCGGATCACCGCACCGCAGAAACCGCTGCCGGGCTCCTCGACGACGAGCCCGGGGTCGGCGGGGACCTCGGGGGCGGGGGCCTGCTTCTTCTTCCAGGGAGGCGTGAGGTCCGTCGAGTACTGGCGCATTCGGATGACGATAGGAGAAGCGCCGGACGCCGGTCCCGCCATCACCCGCGCGACACGCCGAAGCGTTCGCTGAGAGCGTCCCGTTGCCGCCGCACGAACCCGGCGTCCACCACCGCCCCGTGCCCCGGCACGTACACCGCGTCCTCCCCGCCCAGCGCCAGCAACGCGTCCAGCGCCGCCGCCCACCGCCCCGGCACCGCGTCCGCCCCCGCCTGCGGCTCCCCCGACTCCTCGACGAGATCCCCGCAGAACACGACACGAACGGCCCCGGGGACGAGCACGACAAGGTCGTAGGGGGTGTGCGCGGGACCGAGCCGGGCGAGAAGCACTTCGACGGGGGCGAGGCCGGTGCCGGTGTGCCGGGTACCGGCGGCTTGGCCGGGGCCGGCGTGCCGCGCGGCCGAGGCCCGCCCGGGGTGGTGGCGCGCGACGGGGGCCCCGGCATCGCACGCGCGCGCCTCCCAGGAGCCGGGTCCGACCGGGTGCCCGGCAGCTCGCCCGGCGCCGTGGCCGACGTCGCGCCCGGTCGCGCCCGCCTCCCCTGCGCCGGCGCCCGTGCCGGACGCGTCCGCGACACCCCGCGCGACTCCGTGGCCGTCCGGGTCCGCGCCCAGCACCACCCTCCGTGTCCCCGTCACCACATGGTCCGGCACCACCAGCGCCTCGGCCGCCGCGCGGGCCGCCTCCTCGGGGAGGCCGTTGCGGACCGCGTCCGCCGTCAGCTCGTCCGCGTCGTGCGAAGCGTGTGCCGCGTACACCTCCGCCTCCGGGAACGCCGCCGCTCCGAAGACGTGGTCGAAGTGGGGGTGGGTGAGGGCGAGATGGGTCACATTGACGCCGGCGAGGCGTTCTGCGTCGGCGCGCAGCCGGGCGCCCTCGGCGAGGGAGGAGCCGGAGTCGATCAAGAGGGCGGCGCCCGGCGCGAGGACCAGGCCCGTCGTGCAGTCCCATCCGGGCAGCCGGATCCGCCCCACCCCGGCCGACAACCGCTCCCAGCCCAGCCCTTCCCAAGTCACCGTCATGCGGCGACGCTAGCGGGTACCGTCCCCCGCGACGGGACGACCTTGCCCCCGTGGTACCCGACCGCCGTACACTGGCAGTCGTCAGGGGAGAGTGCCAAGGCGGACTACTGGAGGTGTGCGCGGTGCTGAGTGAACGCAGGCTTCAGGTGCTGCGCGCGATCGTCCAGGACTATGTCGGCACCGAGGAACCCGTGGGGTCGAAGGCGCTCACGGAGCGGCACAACCTCGGTGTCTCCCCGGCCACCGTGCGCAACGACATGGCGGTCTTGGAGGACGAGGGGTTCATCGCGCAGCCGCACACGAGTGCGGGGCGCATCCCCACGGACAAGGGCTACCGCCTGTTCGTCGACAAGCTGGCCGGCGTCAAGCCGATGACGGCGCCCGAACGCCGCGCCATCCACCACTTCCTGGACGGCGCGGTCGACCTGGACGACGTGGTGGCCCGCACGGTACGGCTGCTCGCGCAGCTCACCCGGCAGGTCGCCGTCGTCCAGTACCCGTCCCTCACCCGCTCCACCGTCCGGCACGTCGAGCTGCTGGCGCTCGCGCCCGCGCGGCTGATGCTCGTGCTGATCACGGACACCGGGCGGGTCGAACAGCGGATGGTGGACTGCCCGGCGCCCTTCGGCGAGTCGGCGCTCGCGGACCTGCGCGCGCGCCTCAACAGCCGGGTCGCCGGCCGCCGGTTCAGCGATGTGCCCCTGCTCGTCGAGGACCTCGCGGAGGCGTTCGAGCGCGAGGACCGGGGCACGGTCTCGACGGTCCTCTCCACCCTCCTGGAGACGCTCGTCGAGGAGAACGAGGAGCGGCTGATGATCGGCGGCACCGCCAATCTCACCCGCTTCGGACATGACTTTCCCCTCACCATCCGGCCCGTCCTGGAAGCCCTGGAGGAGCAGGTCGTGCTCCTCAAGTTGCTTGGCGAGGCCGGAGATTCGGGCATGACCGTGCGCATCGGGCACGAGAACGCCTACGAAGGACTCAACTCCACGTCCGTCGTGTCGGTCGGCTACGGTTCGGGCGGCGAGGCAGTCGCCAAGCTCGGCGTGGTCGGACCGACCCGCATGGACTACCCGGGAACGATGGGAGCGGTACGCGCAGTGGCGAGGTACGTCGGACAGATCTTGGCGGAGTCGTAAGTGGCCACGGACTACTACGCCGTACTCGGCGTGCGCCGTGACGCGTCGCAGGATGAGATCAAGAAGGCGTTCCGCCGGCTCGCGCGCGAGCTGCACCCGGACGTCAACCCCGATCCGAAGACCCAGGAGCGGTTCAAGGAGATCAACGCCGCGTACGAGGTGTTGTCGGACCCGCAGAAGAAGCAGGTCTACGACCTCGGCGGCGACCCCCTCTCGCAGAGCGGCGGCGGGGGCGCGGGCGGCTTCGGCGCGGGCGGCTTCGGCAACTTCTCGGACATCATGGACGCGTTCTTCGGGACGGCGTCCCAGCGCGGCCCGCGCTCGCGCACCCGGCGCGGCCAGGACGCGATGATCCGTCTGGAGATCGACCTCGACGAAGCCGCGTTCGGCACGACCAAGGACATCCAGGTCGACACGGCGATCGTCTGCAACACCTGCAACGGCGAGGGGGCCGCGCCCGGCACCACCGCGCAGACGTGCGACATGTGCCGTGGCCGCGGCGAGGTCTCGCAGGTCACGCGGTCCTTCCTCGGCCAGGTCATGACGTCCCGGCCGTGCCCGCAGTGCCAGGGCTTCGGGACGGTCGTCCCGACGCCGTGTCCCGAGTGCGCCGGTGACGGCCGCATCCGCTCGCGGCGCACGCTCACCGTCAAGATCCCGGCGGGCGTCGACAACGGCACGCGCATCCAGCTCGCCGGCGAGGGCGAGGTCGGGCCCGGCGGCGGTCCCGCCGGTGACCTCTACGTCGAGATCCACGAACTCCCGCACGCCATGTTCCAGCGCCGGGGCGACGACCTGCACTGCACGGTCACCCTCCCGATGACCGCGGCGGCCCTCGGCACGAAGGTCCCCCTGGAGACGCTGGACGGCATGGAGGAGGTCGACATCCGCCCCGGCACCCAGTCCGGCCAGTCGATCCCGCTCCACGGGCGCGGCGTCACCCACCTGCGCGGCGGCGGACGCGGCGACCTCATCGTCCACGTCGAGGTCCAGACCCCGACAAAACTCGACCCGGAACAGGAACGCCTCCTGCGCGAACTGGCGAAACTGCGCGGCGAGGAACGCCCGCAGGGGCAGTTCCAGCCGGGTCAGCAGGGTTTGTTCTCGCGGCTGAAGGACGCCTTCAACGGCCGTTGACGGGAGCTGGCGCTGCGGCCGGGGGTCCGGGGGTTGGCCCCCGGGCAGACACAGTCAGCCGGGTCAGCAGGGGCTGTTCTCGCGGCTGAAGGACGCCTTCAACGGGCGTTGATCCTTGTTGGCATGTGCCAAACGCGGGGTCGGTTCGGAGTTGTTCGGAGGACGTGACAACATGCGGTCATGTCCTCCGAACTGACCGATCTCTTTCCCCTCCCGATCGTGCAGGCCCCCATGGCGGGCGGGGTCTCCGTGCCGCGGCTCGCGGCAGCCGTGTCCGAGGCCGGGGGGCTGGGTTTCCTCGCCGCCGGGTACAAGACGGCCGACGGCATGTACGAGGAGATCAAGCAGATCCGGGGCCAGACCTCCCGCCCGTTCGGCGTGAACCTCTTCATGCCCCAGCCGGAGTACGCCGAGGCGGGCGCGGTCGAGCTCTACGCGCATCAGCTCGCCGGTGAGTCCACCTGGTACGAGACGGAGCTGGGCGACCCCGACAGCGGACGGGACGACGGCTACGAGGCGAAACTCGCCGTCCTGCTCGACAACCCCGTCCCCGTCGTCTCGTTCCACTTCGGCGCCCCGAGCCCCGAGGTACTGGCGAGCCTGCGGCGGGCCGGGACGCGCACGCTGGTCACCGCGACCTCCCCGGAGGAGGCGATCGCCGTCGAGCGCGCGGGCGCGGACGGGGTGATCGTGCAGGGCGTCGAGGCCGGCGGCCACCAGGGCACGCACCGCGACAACCCGGAGAACGACCGTGCGGGCGTCGGCCTGCTCGCGCTGCTCGCGCAGATCCGCGAGGCGGTCTCGCTGCCGCTGATCGCGGCGGGCGGCATCATGCGGGGCAGCCAGATCGCCGCCGTCCTGTCGGCGGGCGCGAGCGCGGCCCAGCTCGGCACCGCGTTCCTCGCGACGCACGAGTCGGGCGCGGCGGCCGTCCACAAGCAGGCGCTGACCAACCCCCTGTACGCGCGTACGGAGTTGACACGCGCGTTCTCCGGCCGGCCGGCCCGTGGTCTGGTCAACCGGTTCCTGCGCGAGCACGGCCCGTACGCCCCCGCCGCGTATCCCGAGATCCACCACCTCACCTCGCCGCTGCGCAAGGCCGCCGCGAAGGCCGGGGACGCGCAGGGCATGGCGCTGTGGGCGGGGCAGGGGCACCGGATGGCGCGCGAGCTGCCCGCCGGGGACCTCGTCGCCGTCCTCGCCGCCGAACTCGACGCCGCGCGCACCGCGTTGGCCGAGACGGCGCCGCTCCCGGACGACGCGCCGACCGCCGACGGGGGCGTGGCCTGATGACCGCGCCGGTCTTCGTCGTCGGCCGACTCCCGGATGCCGGGGCCGAGTTCGTGCTCGACGGGCCCGAGGGGCGGCACGCCGTCTCCGTCAAGCGGCTCCAGGCGGGCGAGCCGGTCGTCCTCACGGACGGGGCCGGGCGCTGGGCCGAGGGGGCCGTGGTCGCCGCCGAGGGCAAGGACCGGCTGGTCGTGCGCCTCGACAACGTTTCCGAGGAGCCCGTCCCCGTGCCCCGGCTCACCGTCGTCCAGGCTCTTCCCAAGGGAGACCGGGGGGAGTTGGCCGTCGAGACGATGACCGAGGTCGGGGTCGACGCGATCGTGCCCTGGGCCGCCTCCCGCTGCATCACGCAGTGGAAGGGGGAGCGGGGGCAGAAGGCGCTCGCCAAGTGGCGTGCCACGGCACGGGAGTCGGGCAAGCAGTCGCGGCGGGTGCGGTTCCCCGAGGTGGCCGAGGCCGCGACCGGCAAGCAGGTCGCCGCGCTGCTCGCGGGTGCCGACCTCGCCGTCGTGCTGCACGAGGACCGGGAGTACGGCAGCGCCCCCCTCGCGACCCTCGCCCTGCCGGACACCGGCGAGATCGTCCTCGTCGTCGGCCCCGAAGGAGGCGTCTCCCCCGAGGAGTTGGCCCTCTTCGAACAGGCGGGCGCGGTGACCTGCCGGCTGGGGCGGAGCGTGCTGCGGACGTCCACGGCGGGGACGGCGGCGGCAGCGCTGGTACTGGGACTAACGGGGCGCTGGGCGTAGGGAGTCGAGGAGGGGGCCGGGTTCGCGGGGGCGGCCGGCGTTCTCGTGGGCGGGCTCGGGAGTGCGCGTCGGCGTCGCCCGTGGCCCCGCTCAAGTGATCCGAAACCGGTGTCTGTGCGGGCGTTTCCCGCATAGGGTGAGCCGGTGACCCAGCCCGCTGCGTATCTCCGGTTCCCGCATCTGCACGGCGACTTGGTGGCCTTCACCGCCGAGGACGACGTCTGGCTCGCGCCCCTCGACGGCGGCCGGGCCTGGCGGGTGAGTGCTGACAACACGCCCGTTCTGACCCCCCGGATATCCCCCGACGGTGCGACGCTCGCGTGGGCGTCGACGCGGGACGGCGCCCGTGAGGTGCATGTCGCGCCGGTCGCGGGCGGGCCCTCGACCCGCCTGACGTACTGGGGGAGTTCGTCCACCCGCGTGTGCGGCTGGACGCCCGACGGTGACGTCCTCGTGGTCTCCACCCAGGGCCAGGCGTCCCGCTCCCGCAGCTGGGCCCGCGCGGTCCCCCTCGACGGCGGCCCGGCGACGACGCTGCCGTACGGCCTCGTCGACGACCTCACGCTGGCCGGCCCGCACCCCGTCCTCCTCTCCGTGCGCCACGGCCGCGAGGCCGCCCACTGGAAGCGCTACCGGGGCGGCACGGCGGGCAAGTTGTGGATCGACCGGGGCGGCGAGGGTGAATTCGTCCGCCTGCACGAGGAGTTGGACGGCAACCTGGAGTTCCCGGTGTGGACGGGGGACCGCCTCGCGTTCCTCTCCGACCACGAGGGCACCGGCGCGGTCTACTCGTCCCTGCCCGACGGCACCGACCTGCGCCGGCACACCCCCCTGGACGGCTTCTACGCACGGCAGTTGGCCGGCGACGGCACCCGGCTCGTGTACGCGTCCGCCGGCGCCCTGTGGCTCCTCGACGACCTCGACGGCGCCGAACCCCGGCCGCTGGACGTCCAGTTGGGCGGCCAGCGCATGGACCGCAGACCCCGCCCCCTCGCCGCCGCCGGCTGGCTCGGCGAGGCCGCGCCCGACCACACCGCGCGCGGCAGCGCCGTCGAGGTACGCGGCGGCATCCACTGGGTCACCCACCGCGCGGGCCCCGCCCGCGCGCTGGCCGCGCGGCCCGGCGTCCGCGCCCGCCTGCCGCGCACCTTCCGCACGCCCGAGGGCGAGGAGTGGGCGGTGTGGGTGACGGACGCCGAGGGTGAGGACGCCCTGGAGTTCGCCCCCGCGACGGGGCTCGCGCCGGGCGCCACCCCGCGCCGGCTCGCGGGCGGCGCCCTCGGCCGCGTCCTGGAGCTGGCCATGGCCCCAGACGGCAGCCGCGCCGCCGTCGCCTCCCACGACGGGCGCCTGCTGTTCGTCGAGCGGGAGAGCGGCGAGGTCCGCGAAGTCGTCCGCAGCGAGGACGGCGACGTCGGTGACCTGGTCTTCTCGCCCGACTCGGCCTGGCTCGCCTGGACCCACCCCGGCCCCAACCCGCTCAGCCAGCTGATGCTGGCCAACACCACCGACCTCTCGGTCACCGAGGCGACCCCGCTGCGCTTCCGCGACTACGCGCCCGCGTTCACCCTCGACGGCAAGCACCTCGCGTTCCTCTCCACCCGCGCCTTCGACCCCGTCTACGACCAGCACGCCTTCGACCTCTCCTTCCTCGCCGGCGCGCGCCCCCACCTCATCACCCTCGCCGCGACCACCCCGTCCCCCTTCGGCCCCCAGCGGCACGGCCGCGCCTTCGAGGCGCCGGACAAGGACGAGACCCCCGACGGCGAGGGCGCGCCCGCGACCCGGATCGACCTCGACGGGCTCGCCGACCGCATCGTCCCCTTCCCCGTCGAGGCCGGCCGCTACTCCGCGCTGCGCGCCGCCAAGGACGGGCTGCTGTGGCTGCGCCACCCCGTCAGCGGCGTCCTCGGCTCCTCCCGGGCCACCCCCGAAGACCCCGCCCCCACCACGGAGTTGGAGCGCTACGACCTCGCCGCCCGACGCGTCGAGCACCTGGCCGACGACGCCGACGGCTACGAGGTCAGCGGCGACGGCAAACGGCTGCTGCTGTGGACCGACGGCAAGCTCAAGGTCGTCCCCAGCGACCGGCGCGCCTCCGGGGACGAGGACAGCGACTCCAACATCACCGTCGACCTCGGGCGGATCCGGCAGACCGTCGACCCCGCCGCCGAGTGGCGCCAGATGTTCGACGAGGCCGGGCGGCTCATGCGGGACAACTTCTGGCGCGAGGACCTGTCCGGCGTCGACTGGGCCGGCGTCCTCGACCGCTACCGGCCCGTCCTCGACCGCGTCGCCACGCACGACGACCTCGTCGACCTCCTCTGGGAGGTCCAGGGGGAGTTGGGGACGTCGCACGCGTACGTCGGGGCCCGCGGGTACGGGTCGGGGCCGCGCCAGGGGCTCCTCGGGGCGGACATCTCCCGGCACTCCGACGGGAGTTGGCGCGTCGACCGGATCCTGCCCTCCGAGACGTCCGATCCCGACGCGCGATCTCCCCTCGCCGCGCCGGGAGTCGCCGTCCGGCCCGGTGACGCGATCGTCGCCGTCGGCGGGCATCCCGTCGATCCCGTCGCCGGGGCCGGTCCGCTGCTCGTCGGGACCGCCGGGAAGGCCGTCGAGCTGACGGTCTCGCCCGCCGGGGGCGGTGACGTCCGGCACGCCGTCGTCGTGCCGATCACCGACGAGGAGGCGCTGCGGTACCACGCCTGGGTCGCCGACCGGCGCGCGTACGTCCACGCCGCTTCCGGCGGGCGGCTCGGCTATCTCCACGTTCCCGACATGCAGGCGCCCGGCTGGGCCCAGATCCACCGTGACCTGCGCGTCGAGGTCGCCCGGGAAGGGCTCCTCGTCGACGTCCGCGAGAACCGGGGCGGGCACACCTCCCAGCTCGTCGTCGAGAAGCTCGCCCGGCGGATCGTCGGGTGGGACCTGGCCCGGGGGATGCGGCCCACCAGCTACCCGCTCGACGCGCCCCGCGGGCCCGTCGTCGCCATCGCCAACGAGTTCTCCGGGTCCGACGGGGACATCGTCAACGCGGCGATCAAGGCGCTCGGGATCGGGCCGGTCGTCGGCACCCGGACCTGGGGCGGCACGATCGGCATCGACAGCCGGTACCGGCTGGTCGACCGGACGCTCGTCACCCAGCCGAAGTACGCGATCTGGCTCGAAGGGGTCGGGTGGGGCGTCGAGAACCACGGGGTCGATCCCGATGTCGAGGTGGTCGTACGACCTCAGGACTATGTCGCGGGGGTGGACGTGCAGTTGGACGCGGCGATCGCGCTGGCGCTGGAGGGGTTGGGGGAGCGGCCGGCGAAGGTGGCACCGGAGTTGCCGTAGAGGGTGCTGGCCGAGGGGCGGCCGTGGGCGTACGACTACCATTCCCCGTACGACTGAGGAGGCACAGGTATGGCAGGGGAGCCGCAGGACGGGTGTCTGTTCTGCAAAGTGGTCGCGGGGCGGATTCCGGCGACCATTGTGAGGGAGACCGAGACGACGGTGGCGTTTCGGGACATCAATCCGCAGGCGCCCACTCATGTGCTGGTGATTCCCAAGGCGCATTACGAGAATGCGGCCGCTCTCGCCGTGGGGGCGCCCGAGGTCGTCGCGGATGTTCTGCGGGAGACGCAGGCCGTCGCGGAGAGCGAGAAACTGGACAGTTACCGGACGGTGTTCAACACCGGGGCCGGCGCAGGCCAGACGGTTTTCCATGTGCACGCGCATGTCCTGGGCGGACGTGGGCTTCAGTGGCCGCCGGGGTGAATGAGTAGTGTCCGCACGCGAGTTGGTGGTACTGGGGACGGCGAGTCAGGTCCCGACCCGGCACCGTAATCACAATGGTTATTTCCTGCGGTGGGATGCGGACGGGATTCTTTTCGATCCCGGCGAGGGCACGCAGCGGCAGATGGTCCGTGCCGGAGTGGCCGCGCACGACCTGAACAGAATCTGCGTGACCCATTTCCACGGCGACCATTCCCTGGGGCTCGCGGGAATGATCCAGCGGATCAATCTGGACCAGGTCCCGCATCCGGTCGTCGCCCATTACCCGCGTTCCGGTCAGCGTTTCTTCGACCGCCTCCGCTATGCGACGGCGTACCGGGAAACGGTCGGCATCACGGAGGCCCCGCTCGCCGGCGCGGGCCTCCTCACCCTCGCCGAGACCCCGTCGTACACCCTGGAGGCCCACAAGCTCTCGCACCCCGTCGAGTCGTACGGGTACCGCCTGGTCGAGCCGGACGGCCGCCGCATCCTCCCGGCCCGCTTGGCGGAGCACGGCATCAAGGGGCCGGACGTGGGCCGCCTGCAACGCGAGGGCCGCCTCGGGGACGTCACCCTGGACGACGTGAGCGAGCTGCGGCGGGGGCAGCGGTTCGCGTTCGTGATGGACACGAGGCTCTGTGACGGCGTCCACGTCCTCGCGCAGGACTGCGACATGCTGGTGATCGAGTCGACGTTCCTGGACGAGGACGCCCAACTCGCGGCGGATCACGGGCACTTGACGGCGGGGCAGGCGGCGGCGGTCGCTCGGGACGCCGGGGTGCGGCATCTCGTCCTCACTCACTTCAGTCAGCGTTATACGGACGCGGAGGAGTTCGAGCGGCAGGCGCGGGCGGCCGGGTTCGAGGGGGAGTTGAGCGTGGCGAGGGATCTGCTGAGGGTGCCGGTTCCGAAGCGCCGGTAGCGGTCGGTGCTGTTACTGGAGGGGCGGGCGGCGGTTTTCGAAACGGCGCCGAGCCGGGCTTACGATGCTTCGATGCCCCTCCCCAAAGCAGAACTGCACCTGCACATCGAAGGCACACTGGAGCCGGAGCTTGCGTTCGCGTTGGCCGAGCGCAACGGCGTGAACCTGCCGTACGCGGACACCGAGGCCCTGCGCCGGGCGTACGACTTCGCGGACCTCCAGTCGTTCCTGGACCTGTACTACGCGCTGATGGCGGTGCTGCGCACGGAGGAGGACTTCGCGGACCTCGCGGACGCGTACCTCGCACGGGCCGCGGCCCAGGGCGTCCGGCACGCGGAGATCTTCTTCGACCCGCAGGCGCACCTCGCGCGCGGCGTGGAGATGGGCACGGTCGTCGAGGGCCTGTGGCGGGCGCTCGGCGAGAGCGAGGCGAAGCACGGCGTCTCGACCCGCCTGATCATGTGCTTCCTGCGCGACGAGTCCGCCGAGTCCGCGCTGGAGACCCTGGTGGAGGCCAAGCCGTACCTCCACCGTATTACGGGTATCGGTCTCGACTCCGCCGAGGTCGGGCATCCCCCGGTGAAGTTCCGCGAGGTCTACGAGGCCGCTGCCGCGCTGGGACTGCGCCGGGTGGCGCACGCGGGGGAGGAGGGTCCGGCCGCGTACATCACCGAGGCCCTTGACGTCCTCGGCGTCGAGCGGATCGACCACGGCCTGCGCTGCGTGGAGGACCCGGCGCTGGTGGCCCGGCTGGTCCGCGACCGGATCCCGCTGACCCTGTGCCCGCTGTCCAACGTCCGCCTGCGCGCCGTCGACACCCTCGCCGACCACCCGCTGCCCGCGATGCTCGACGCCGGGCTCCTGTGCACGGTCAACTCCGACGACCCCGCGTACTTCGGGGGTTACGCGGGCGACAACTTCGACGCGGTGCACGCACAACTCGGCCTGAAGCAGGAGCAGTTGCGCGAGCTGGCCCGCAACTCCTTCGTCGCGTCGTTCCTGGACGACGACGAGGAGCGGCGGGCGAGGTATCTCGCGGAGGTCGAGGCGTACGTGTTCTGAGGCCGGGTTCTGGGCCCAGGTTTTGAGGTCGGCGGCCTCAGGTCCGGTGGATCCGGTCCACCAGGATGTCGATGACGAGCGGTGTGCGCGGGCCGAAGCTCAGCAGGACGCCGTCCTCCATGTCGACGACCCGCTTGTTCATGCCGGCCGGGGTCTGGGCGATGCCGGGCACCTGGAGGAGGCCGTCCAGACCGCCGACCGAGTCGAGCCCCTTCGTCATCATGAGGATGACGTCGGGGCTCGCCTGGGCCAGCGCCTCGGTGGTGATCGGCGTGAACGGACGCCCGAACCCGGCCGCCACGCCCGCGTCCTGAGCCCCGGCCGCCTCCAGCAGCGAGTCCGCGCCGGACCCCTTGCCGCCGATCAGGTAGACGGCCGCGCTGCCCCGCATGTAGAGGAACGCGACCTTCGGCCTGCTCCCCTCGGGCACCCCGGCCCGCGCCTGCGAAATCTCCTTGGCCATCCGCGAGTTGAGCGCCTTTCCGGCCTCCGGCACACCAAGTGCCGCCGCGATCCGGGTCGTTCGCGTGGTCACGTCGGCCAGCTTCGTCGCCGGATCGAGGACGACGACGGGGACCCCCGCCTCCCGGATCTGGTCGATCGCCTCCTTGGGCCCGGTGTCGGTGTCGGCGAGCACGACCGTCGGCCGCAGCGACAGCACGCTCTCCGCGCTCACGTCGTGCGCCTTGGTGACCTGCGGAAGCTTCTTCGCCTCCGCGAACGTCGCCGTGATGTCCCGCCCGACGACGTTCTTCCCGAGCCCGAGCGTGAACACGATCTCCGCGACGCCGCCGTTGAGCGGCAGGATCCGCGAGGCGTCCGTGACCGTCACCCTCCGGCCGTCGGAGGAGTCGACCGTGACCGGCAACTCCGGTGCGGGGGTGGGCCCTTCGAGCGGTACGACGGTGTTCGCCGCGAGCCGGTCGAGGGCGGCGGCGGCCCGCGCGCTCGCGGACTTCGGCGCCGGATCCGCGCTCGTCCCGCCGCCCGTGCCGCAGGCGGCGGTCAGCAGCGCGAGGCCCGCTCCCAGGGCGGCCAGTCGTCTCCGCATGGTCTTTCCTCTCCGCGATGCTTGGCAGTTCCTTGACAGTTAGTTTAGGTTAGGCTTTCCTTAGTTTCGCCTGGTGGGAGTGTGCCATGACATCGGCAAGTGGCGTGCGCGGCCACGGAGTTGTGTGTTCCCTCGCGGCCGTCGCCCTGCTCGCGACCGCCCCGACCGCCTCCGCCGTGAGCGGCACGGCCTCGGGTCCCGAGGGGCAGAAACTCACCGTGTCCAAGACGTCCGGCCTGGCCGCGGCGGGCGAGACCGTCACCGTCAGCGGCACCGGCTACAACACGGAGAAGGGCGTCTACGTCGCCTTCTGCGTCGACAACGGGCCCGGCAAGACCCCCACGCCCTGCGTCGGCGGCGTCGACATGTCCGGCGAGTCCGGCGCCTCCGTCTGGGTCTCCTCCAACCCGCCGTCCTACGGGCAGGGGCTCGCCAAACCCTATGGCGGCAGCGGGCGTCAGGGCACCTTCAGTGTCCAGCTCAAGGTGCGCGCGAAGGATGCGAACACCGACTGCGCGGCGGCCGGGGTGAGTTGTGCCGTCATCACGCGCAACGACCATACGCGGGGCGGGGATCAGAGTCAGACGGTTCGTGTTCCGGTGACGTTCGGGGGTGCCGACTCCGGTGCCACGGGCGGGAGTTCGAGCGCGCCGAGCGTTGCCCCATCGGCCTCGGTGCCGGGCTCGACCAGCGCGTCCTCCGGGGCCTCCGGTTCTGTGACCTCCGCGTCGTCCGGCTCCATGGCCAGTACCGGCTCCGGGCTCGCGCTGCCCCTGGGGCTCGTCTCCGCCGGGCTGTTGGCGGCCGGGGGTGGGGCGTGGGTCTGGGCGCGGCGCCGTAGGGCCGCCTCCTGACGGTGCGTCATTTCACTGATCCAGAACTCGATATCCCCGAGGGGAACGGAACATGGCGAAGAGAACGGCCGTCGTCTCCCTGGCGACCGGCGCCCTGCTCGTGCTCGGCAGTCCCGGCGCGCTGGCCGGTGAAGTCGTCGAAGGGCGGGCCGGGTGGTCCGTGGGCGGTAGTGAACTCGCCGCTCAGGGCGTCACGTTCGGTGCGGCGAAACCCGCCGTGGGTGCCGGTGAGGTCTCCTTTCCGGCGGTCGGCGGGGACGTCGACGTCGAACGGGCCTCGGGAGAGGTCCAGTTGGGCGGTGCCGTCCGGCTCGGCGGGGTCGAGGGGCAACAGGCCCTGGTTCTGGCCGGGTTGACGCTCAGGCTCGCGGGCGGTGAAGGCGCCCTCCATGTCCGTACGGCGGTGGACGGGCGTGCCCGCGCGGTGACGCTGGCCGGTGTGGCGGCGTCCGGGGGTGGGCCGGTCGTCCGGGGGAGTGCCGTGACGTGGAGCGGGTTGCGGGCCGAACTCTCCGAGGAGGGCGCCGAGTTGCTGTCCTCCTGGAGCGGGCGGGAGTTCGCGGCCGGAGACGGGCTCGGGGTGTTCGACGTGACGGTCGGCGCCGGGGTTGCCGAAGAGCCCGTCGGGGCACCGGCCGCGAGCCCCACGCCGGAGGTGGAGAAGGCGTCCCCTGTGCCGGCCGCCGTTTCCCTCGTCCACCCCACCCTGATTGCGGGTGGTCAACAGCGGCTCACCGGCGAGGGGTTCACGCCCGGTGAGGTTCTGCTCGTCGCGATCGACGGGGATACGCGGTATCAGGCGGTGGCCGACGGGGGCGGACGGTTCGCTCAGGACTTCCCGGTGTATGACACCGCGACGCGGGGCGCGCACATGGTCGAGGTGACGGCGGTGACCGGTGAACGGGCCGTGCTGGGCGCCGAGTTCGAGGTGACTCGCTTTACCTCCCATTGACAAACAACGGAAGATCGTAATTAGGTTAGCCTTACCTAAGTTTGAGTCATTCAGGCTCGGACCGATCAGAAGGGTCTCCCATGAGAGTCGCCTCCGCCCGCACCGTCGCCCGCGCTGGTCTCGCCGTCGCCGCCGCGTCCGCGCTCACCCTGGGCCTGGCCACCTCCGCCTCCGCCGCGACCGCCACCCGCACGGTCACCGACGGCGGTACCACCTACAACCTCTCCCTCACCTCGCCCGGCACCGCGACCGCCGCCGGCCAGGTCGTCACCGTCAGCGGCTCCGGCTACAACACGGGCCAGGGCATCTACGTCGGCCTGTGCGTTGTCGACGGCGCGGCCGGTGCCAACAAGCCGACCCCCTGCCTCGGCGGCCAGGACGAGTCCGGCTCCACCGGCGCCTCCCACTGGGTCAACAACACCTTCGGCGGCCTCTTCGCCAACAGCTCCAAGTTCGGCAGCGGCGGCACCTTCAGCGTCAGCATCTTCGTCAAGGCCACGCTGGACGACGGCAGCGTCTGCGGCCAGGACGTCGAGTGCGCGGTCGTGACCCGCGCCGACCACTTCGACTCGAACGACCGCAACTACGACGTCCATGTGCCGATCAGCTTCCAGTAGTACGGGTCTCCTAGGGGCGCCTGCTGCGGGGTGCCCCTAGGTACTACGGGTACGGCGGGGCGGCGGGGGTTGCGGGTACTACGGGTACTACGGCCCCACCCCGGCCTCCGCCCCGGACCCCGCACGTTCCACGGGCCGGCCGCCCCACCCGGCCGGCCCGTTCCCGCACCTTCATCACCTCATCGAGGGACCTCATGACAGACGACACCCCCGCCCGGCGGCTGAGGCGGCCGGCGGCACTGCTCGGGGCGGCGGCACTCGTGGCCGCGACGGCGACCGCGGTCACGGTGGGCCCCGCCGCACAGGCCGCCGACACACCCCGCACCGCCCTCGGCAAGAGCGGCCAGCGCCTCACCGTCTCCGCCTCCGCGAACCTCGACCCGGCGGGGGAGACCCTGAGCGTCACCGGGTCCGGGTACGACGTCACCAAGGGCGTGTACGTCGCGCTCTGCAAGGACAACGGCGACAACCGCATCCCCACGCCCTGCCTCGGCGGCGCCGACCAGACCGGCGGCAGCGGCGCCTCGAAGTGGATCGTCCCCGCCGACTCGGCCGAGGCCCCGGCCGGCGTCGCCGAGAAGTGGGGCGCGGGCGGCACCTTCGACGTCCGGCTCGACCTCGAGGCCGCGGGCGGCGGCCTCGACTGCGCGCGGGTCGCCTGCTCGGTCGTCACCCGCGTCGACCACAACGCCCCCGGCGACCGCTCCCAGGACGTCCGCATACCCGTAACCTTCAAGGGCCAGAACCCGGGCGGCGGTGACGGCGGCGGAGACGGCGTCGACGTGCCCGCCGGGACCGTCAGCTACGTCCGGGCGGCCGAGTTCACCACGGCGGGTCGTCCTCTGGATGTACTGGTCCACCCCGACTCCGGGAAGCTGTACGTCGGTTCGGACAACATCCCCGACACCTCCGACGTCGCCGAACAGGGCCTCTACGCCCTCGACCCGGCGACCGGCAGGGCCCTCAGTCACATCGCTCAGGCCCCCGGCGCGGGCGGCACGCTCGCCGCGCGCGTGGTCCGGCAGATCATCGCCCCGCTGGCCGGCGACGGCGTCTCCTTCCACTTCCCCCTGCGCGGCCTCGCCACCGCCAAGGACGGCGACGCGCGCGCCCAGGGCAGCTGGCTGAACGGCTCGACCGTCACCGGCACCGGGCCCGCGACCGCCTCGACCGTCCTCGTCGCCCAGGGCGCGACGCTCTCCGAGGTCGAGACCGCGACCGGCACCGTCAGGCGGGCCATCTCCCTTGAGGGCGGCGCCCAGTTGGGCGTCGACACCGCCAACGGCGTCGCCTGGTCGGTGGGTTCGGAGGGCGGCAAGAAGGTGCTGCGGCGCGTCGACACGCGGTCGGCCGAGTTCAAGGTCACCGCGACCGCCGAACTCGGCGCCGGAGCCGTCTACTTCGTCGAGGCCGACCCCGCCACCGGGAACGTCTGGGTCACCAGTGACGACGACGTCGTCGTGTACGACCGGAACGGGGCGCGGCTCAAGACGCTCACCGCGAAGGACCGTCCGCTCGCGATGGCCTTCGACAGGGCCACGGGCCGCGCGTTCGTCCTGCGCGAGGACTACGGCACGGCGGCCGAGGGCGCCGACGGCGCCGGGTCCCTCCAGATCCTCTCCAGCACGACCTTCGAGCCCGCCGCCGCGCCGGTCGCCCTGCCGGGCAGCATCGCCGGCACGGTCCACGCGGGCGTCGCCGTCGCCCCCGGCGCGACCTCCGTCTACCTGACCAAGTACGCGGAGAGCAAGGTCGTCAAGCTGGACCTACGGGTATCCCCTAAGGTCACCCAGACCCCGACCGACCAGACCGTGAACGCCGGGGACACCGTCACCTTCGTCGCCGCCGCCGACGGGGTTCCGGCGCCCGCCCTGAAGTGGGAGGTCAGCCCCGACGGCGGGCAGACCTGGAGCGCGATCGCGGGGGCCACGGCCAACACGTACTCCTTCACCGCCCGCGCCGCGCAGGACGGGTACCGCTACCGGGTCGTCTTCACCAACCCGGCGGGTACGACGCGGAGTTCGGAGTTCACGCTCACGGTCAGGGAAGCCGGGGGCGGCACCGGCGGGGGTAGTACCAGCGGGGGCGGGGAGTCGCCGGGGACGACCGAGCCGTCCGGCACCAGGACCGGCACCGGGGCCGGGGGCCAGAAGCTGACCGTCACGCCGGTCAACGGCCTCGCCGTCGCCAAGCAGACGGTGAAGGTCACCGGCTCCGGGTACGACGAGGCGAAGGGCGTCTACGTCGCCCTCTGCGTCGACAACGGGGCGGGGGAGCTGCCGACGCCGTGCGTCGGGGGCGTCGACATGACCGGCGCGTCGCACTCGTCGGCGTGGATCTCCTCCAACCCGCCCGACTACGGGGAGGAGTTGGCGACTCCGTACGGGGCCGGGGGGACGTTCTCCGTCGAGCTGACCGTCGACGCGAAGGACGCGTACACCGACTGCTTCAAGGTGACGTGCGTGCTGGCGACGCGGGCGGACCACACGCTCTCCGGGGACCGGTCGCAGGACGTGAAGGTGCCGGTGAGCTTCGTGGGGCAGGCGCCGGTGGAGACGGACCCGGCGGGTACTACGGGGGGTACGGGGGGATCGTCGAACGCCGGAGGTACTACGGGTACTACGGGGTCCACCGGGGGCGACTCAGGTACTACGGGTAGTACGGGGTCCACGGGCGGGACGGCGTCGTCCGGGTCCGGGGGGTCCGCCGGAGGTACTACGACCTCCGGGGGGAGCCTCGCCTCCACCGGGGCGACGGTCGGCACGGTCGCCGGGATCGCGGCGCTGCTGACGGGGGCGGGGGTGTACGCGATGCGGCGCGCTCGGGCGGCCACCCGTTGACGGCACCTGTTCAGCTACCTAGCCTCTGTCTTCGTATGTGGATGACGGCTGGCGGCTGACAGGGAGATGACCAGGTGGACCTCACGATCACCGACGTACGCCTCACACCGATCCTGGTCGCCGACCCGCCGCTGCTGAACACGCAGGGCGTGCACCAGCCGTACACACCCCGCCTGATCATCGAGGTCGAGACCGCCGACGGGGTCACCGGGCTTGGGGAGACCTACGGGGACACCAAGTACCTGGAGCTGGCGCGGCCGTTCGCCGGGCGGCTGCTCGGGCGGTCCGTCGCCGACCACAACGGGCTGTTCACGGTGATGAACGGGGTGGACGTCGACCGCGAACGGGTCGTCGACCAGGTCGACGTCGGCGGGCTGCGGGGCGTGCAGACGGCGGACAAGCTGCGGCTGTCCGTCGTCTCCGGCTTCGAGGTCGCCTGCCTCGACGCGCTCGGCAAGGCACTCGGGCTGCCCGTGCACGCGCTCCTCGGCGGGAAGGTGCGCGACGCCGTCGAGTACAGCGCGTACCTGTTCTACAAGTGGGCCGAGCACCCCGCGGGCGTGGCCGCCGAGCGGGACGACTGGGGGGCCGCCCTCGATCCCGCCGGGGTCGTCGAGCAGGCGCGGAAGTTCACCGAGCGGTACGGGTTCACGTCCTTCAAGCTCAAGGGCGGCGTCTTCCCGCCCGAGGAGGAGATCGCCGCCGTCCGCGCGCTCGCCGAGGCGTTCCCCGGACACCCCCTGCGGCTCGACCCCAACGGGGCCTGGTCCGTGGAGACGTCCCTCACCGTCGCCAAGGAACTCGGCGACGTCCTCGAATACCTGGAGGACCCCGCCCTCGGCACCGACGCCATGGCCGAGGTCGCCGCGCGCGCGGGCGTGCCGCTCGCGACGAACATGTGCGTCACGACGTTCGCCGAGATCCCCGACGCGTTCACCCGGGGGGCCGTCCAGGTCGTCCTCTCCGACCACCACTACTGGGGCGGCCTGCGCAACACCCAGCGACTTGCCGCGATCTGCCGGACGTTCGGGGTGGGCGTCTCCATGCACTCCAACACCCACCTCGGCATCTCCCTCGCCGCGATGACCCACGTCGCCGCCACCGTCCCCGGCCTCCACCACGCCTGCGACTCCCACTACCCCTGGCAGTCCGAGGACGTCCTCACCCAGCGCCTCACCTTCGACGCCGGCCGCGTCACGGTCACCGACACCCCGGGCCTCGGCGTCGAACTCGACCACGACCGGCTCGCCTTCCTCCACCGCCGCTGGCTCGACGACGACGGCACCCTGCGCGACCGCGACGACGCCGCCGCGATGCGGGTGGCCGAGCCGGGGTGGGAGACGCCCTCGGTGCCGCGGTGGTGAGGGTGGTGAGTGGGGGTACGCGCGCGTAGGGCGTGAATCGAGCTTCCACGCGTGCGTGGAGGGTGAGTCGGGGTGCACGCGTGCGTGAGGGCGGGGCGGGGAGGGGGTGTGTGCGGGCGTGTGGGTGAAGAGGGCTGTGCGCGTCAGCCGTGGCGGCGGACGTATCCGGCGTTCGCGCGCGGGAGGATCGGGACGGGCGAGAGGGCACCGTGCGCGCACGCGCGTGCGTCAGGGCGGCCTGGCCACGCGCGGGCCGGCTGGCCGGCTGTCCCCGTGCGCGCGCCGCGCGGTTCTGGGCCGCTCAGGAGGCCGTGACGTCTCCCGCTCGTCTTCGTGCGCGCACGCGCGTGAGCTTCGAGGCCGAGCCGCAGGTGTGGGGGCGTCCTGCCTGCCTGCGCGCCCGCTTTCCGCCAGTGCCCCGGCGGCCTGCTCATGCCGGACGGTCTGTCCATGCCGGGTGGAGCGTCCCCCGATGCCCCGGCCTCGCCCCCGGTTCGCTTCCCATGTGGGGGTCCCGTGAGGCTCCGGGCGGTGGCGGGCCTGTTGTGGGGCCCGTTGTCGGTGGGGTGGTGCACACTGGCCGGATCGGCACATCGCGAGGGCGCACCGTCGGTGGGGCGTCGTCGGGGTGGCTGGATCGGCACCACTCGCAGGGAGCGCACCGTGACCCCGTCCGACGCGTCGGCAGGAGAGACCGTATCGAGGAGCAGGATCCGTCCGGACCGGCAGTGTCCGATGGATCCGCTGGCCGCCGTGCGGAGGCCCGACGATCCGGCGTGCGACGTGTACCTGACGGGAACGGTCTTCCTGGACATCATCTTCACCGGCCTCGACTCCGCGCCCGTGCGGGGCACCGAGTCGTGGGCCAGGGGGATGGGATCGAGCCCCGGCGGCGTCGCCAACATGGCGACCGCGCTGGCCCGCCTCAACCTGCGGACGTCCCTCGCGGCGGCCTTCGGCGACGACCACTATGGCGAGTACTGCTGGGACGCGCTGGAACAGGGCGAGGGCATCGACCTGACGCCCTCGCGCACAGTGCCCGGCTGGCACTCCCCGGTGACCGTGTCCATGGCGTACGAGGGCGAACGCACGATGGTCTCCCACGGCCACGAGGCACCCCCCGAGAAGCCCGCCCCCACCTGCCCGCCGCCCGCGCGCGCGGCCGTCGCCTCCCTCACCCCCGGCAGACGCGAACCCTGGATCGCGCAGGCCGCCTCGAAGGGCACCCGCATCTTCGGCGACGTCGGCTGGGACGACACCGGCGCGTGGGACCTCGCCGGGCTCGCCGACCTGGAGCACTGCGAGGCGTTCCTGCCCAACGCGGAGGAGGCGATGCGGTACACGCGCACGGACTGCCCCCGCAAGGCCGCCCACGCCCTCACCGAACACGTGCCGCTCGCGGTCGTCACGCTGGGCGCGCAGGGCGCGTACGCGGTGGACCGGCGCACCGGCGAGACCGCCGAGGTGCCCGCGATCGCCGTCGAGGCGCTGGACCCGACCGGCGCGGGGGACGTCTTCGTCGCCGGTTTCGTCACCGGTACCCTCGCCGGCTGGCCCCTCGCCGACCGCCTCGCCTTCGCGGGCCTCACGGCGGCCCTCTCCGTCCAGGAGTTCGGCGGCTCCCTCTCCGCCCCCGGCTGGTCCGAGATCGCCGCCTGGTGGCGCAAGGTCCGCTCCCTGCCCGACCAGGACCCCGAGGCCCTGCGCCGCTACGCCTTCCTCGGCACCGTCCTGTCAGCCGACGACGCCCGCCCCTGGCCCCTCCGCAGAGCCGTACCGACGATCGGCTTCCGCCGCTCGGCCTGAACCACGCGCCCCCGCGGACGCGCATGGCCGGACGGACGAACAACACCGACCACCGCCGAACCGCCGGCCGGCGTACGGGGGGCCACTCACACGCGGGGCCACACGGCGGACCGCCCCCCCCCGCGCGCGTGGGCGACTCCGCGAGGGTGTCCGCTTCGTGGACGTCGCACGGGGACCGCCCCCGCGCGCGTCGGTGACTCCTGCGGCGCCGCACCGCCGAGTCGCCGACGGCCGGGCCGCACTCCCGCGCGCGGGCGACTCCGTGCCGGGCACGGAGGTATCCGGCGTCGACCTGGCCCACACACGCGTGCGTGGCCGACTCCCCGGGGCACGGGGTCGGCCCGGCGAACCGCACCCTCGTGCGCGGGGGCCCAGAACTATCAGGACCCCGCTGACTACCCGCACGCCCGTGCGCGCGGGGCGACGAGGCGTCCGGGAAACCGGGCGTGCACAGCCCGTCATCCGCCCGCCCGTGCGTGGGGGCGAGGAAGCCGAGCGGCGGTCACGGAGCCCCCACCGGCCCGCCCGCACACGCGGAGGGCGAGGGGCAGCCGTCCGGAGCACGCGCGAGCGACGGCCGTAGCCGGCCGTCGGAGGCCGCCGCGGTCGGATGTCGCCCTCCGCGCGCGTGGCCCCCGGCGCCGCAATGATCCAGCTCGGCGGCAACAGCCGCCCTCCGCGCGCGTATGTCCCCGGCGGCGCCCACCGCACCCCCTTCCGCCTCCCCACCACCCCCGCACTCCCGTGCGAAAAGCCCTTCGGTGTTGTCAGTGACAGGGCGTAGGCTTGAACGTGCCAGGCCGCCCTTGTGGTAGGCGAGACGCGTTCGGGAGGACGTAGAGGCCCAGCGGGCCGGACTATGACTCAGACACCCACAGCCCAGACCCCCGCGCAGGGGAAGGCGAGAGCACAGTTCACTGTCCCCGCCCAGCACCCCATGGTGGCCTTGCTGGGATCCGGCGACGCCCTCCTGCGCGTGATCGAGAAGGCTTTCCCGGCGGCCGACATCCATGTCCGGGGCAACGAGATCAGCGCGGTCGGCGACGCGAGGGAAGTCGCCCTGATCCAGCGCCTGTTCGACGAGATGATGCTGGTGCTCCGCACCGGGCAGCCGATGACGGAGGACGCAGTGGAACGCTCGATCGCCATGCTGCGGGCGAGCGAGAACGGGACGAGCGACGGCCAGGAGACCCCGGCCGAGGTACTCACACAGAACATCCTGTCCTCGCGCGGTCGCACCATCCGCCCCAAGACCCTCAACCAGAAGCGCTACGTCGACGCCATCGACAAGCACACGATCGTCTTCGGCATCGGCCCCGCGGGCACCGGCAAGACCTACCTCGCCATGGCCAAGGCCGTCCAGGCCCTCCAGTCCAAGCAGGTCAACCGCATCATCCTCACCCGCCCCGCGGTCGAGGCGGGCGAACGCCTGGGCTTCCTCCCCGGCACCCTCTACGAAAAGATCGACCCGTACCTGCGCCCCCTCTACGACGCCCTCCACGACATGCTGGACCCCGACTCGATCCCGAGGCTCATGGCGGCCGGGACGATCGAGGTGGCGCCGCTGGCATATATGCGTGGGCGCGCGATGCCGGTCTTCACCAACGTCCTGACACCGGACGGCTGGCGTCCCATCGGCGACCTTGAGGTCGGCGACCTGGTCATCGGTTCCAACGGCGAGCCGACCCCGGTCCTGGGCGTCTACCCGCAGGGCGAGAAGGACGTCTACCGGGTCACCGCCCAGGACGGCTCCTGGACGCTGGCCTGCGGCGAGCACCTGTGGACCGTCCGCACGCGCGACGACAAGCGCCGTGACAAGCCGTGGCGGGTCCTGGAGACCCAGGAGATGATCGGCAACCTGCGGGCGGGGCACTACCGTCGCTACGAACTGCCGATGCTCACGGCCCCGGTGTGCCTCCCGGAGCAGGAGGTCCCCATGGACCCCTACGCGCTGGGACTCCTGCTGGGCGACGGCTGCCTGACCGGCTCCACCACGCCTTCGTTCGCCACGGAGGACCCCGAGCTGGCGGTCGCCCTGGAATCGGCGCTGCCCGGCGTGCGGCTACGGCACAAGGGCGGGCCCGACTACGTCCTCAACCGGATCAAGGCTCCCGGAGACGTCGTCACCCTGGAGAACCCGGTCACCCGTGTCCTGCGCGAACTCGATCTCCTGCGGACTCGCTCGCACACCAAGTTCGTGCCGGACGCCTACCTGCACAACTCCGCCGAGGTACGGCTCGCGGTCCTGCAGGGCCTGCTCGACTCCGACGGCGGCCCGGTCACGCAGAAGGACCGGACCTGCCGTATCCAGTACGCGACGACGTCGATCATGCTCCGCGACGACGTGATCGCCCTCGTGCAGTCGCTCGGTGGGGTGGCCTACACCCGGCGCAGGCCGGCTGAGGGACGGAAGCCGGGCCTCGCGAAGGGGCGGGAAGTCACCTACCGCCACGACGCCCACATCATCGACATCCGTCTCCCCAAGGGCATCGAACCCTTCCGCCTCGCCCGCAAGCGCGACAAGTACCTCGCGGCCGGTGGCGGTGGACGTCCGATGCGGTTCATCGACTCGATCGAGCCGGCGGGCCGGGAGGAGACGGTCTGCATCCAGGTGGCGGCGGAGGACAGCCTCTACGTCACCACGGACTACCTGCTGACGCACAACACCCTGAACGACGCTTTCATCATCCTCGACGAGGCGCAGAACACGTCGCCCGAGCAGATGAAGATGTTTCTGACGCGGCTCGGGTTCGATTCGAAGATCGTGATCACGGGGGACGTGACGCAGGTCGACCTGCCGAGCGGGACCAAGAGTGGGCTGCGGCAGGTGCAGGACATTCTGGAGGGGGTCGACGACGTGCACTTCGCGCGGCTGTCGTCGCAGGATGTCGTCCGGCACAAGCTGGTGGGCCGTATCGTCGACGCGTACGAGAAGTACGACAGCCAGAACGGTACGGAGAACGGCGGCCACAAGGGCGGCCGGACCAAGCGGAAGTAGCGAAACCAGCGCCATGTCGATCGACGTCAACAACGAGTCCGGAACCGAGGTCGACGAGCAGGCGATCCTCGACATCGCCCGCTACGCGCTGGCGCGGATGAGGATCCACCCGCTGTCGGAGCTGTCGGTGATCGTCGTGGACGCCGACGCGATGGAGCAGCTGCACATCCAGTGGATGGACCTGCCCGGACCGACGGACGTGATGTCGTTCCCGATGGACGAGCTGCGCCCGCCGAGCAAGGACGACGAGGAGCCCCCGCAGGGCCTGCTCGGGGACATCGTGCTGTGCCCGGAGGTCGCGAAGAAGCAGGGGGACGAGGCGCCCACGCGGCACTCCATGGACGAGGAGCTTCAGTTGCTCACCGTCCACGGGGTGCTGCACCTGCTCGGGTACGACCACGAGGAGCCCGACGAGAAGGCCGAGATGTTCGGCCTCCAGGCGGCCATCGTGGACGGCTGGCGGGCCGAGAAGGGCCTCACCGGCCCGTCGCCCGCGCCGACCGTGTCATGAGCGTCCAGCTCGTCGCGGGCGCCGTCGCACTGGTCGTCGTCGCCTGGCTCGCCGCCTGCGCGGAGGCGGGCCTCGCGCGCGTGTCCAGTTTCCGCGCCGAGGAGGCCGTCAAGTCGGGGCGGCGCGGCAGCGCGAAGCTCGCGCAGGTCGCGGCCGACCCGACGCGCTATCTGAACGTCGCGCTGCTGGTCCGGGTGGCCTGCGAGATGGCCGCCGCCGCGCTGGTGACGTACGCGTTCCTCCAGGAGACCGGCGAGACGTGGGCGGCGCTGCTGTCCGCGATCGGTGTGATGGTCCTCGTCTCGTACGTCGCCGTCGGCGTCTCGCCGCGCACGATCGGCCGTCAGCATCCGCTGAACACGGCCACGGCCGCCGCGTACGTCCTGCTGCCGCTCGCGCGGATCATGGGCCCGATCCCCTCGCTGCTGATCCTCATCGGCAACGCGCTCACCCCCGGCAAGGGTTTCCGGCGGGGCCCGTTCGCGTCCGAGGCGGAGCTGCGCGCGATGGTCGACCTCGCGGAGCAGGAGTCGCTGATCGAGGACGACGAGCGCCGGATGGTGCACTCGGTGTTCGAGCTGGGCGACACCCTGGTGCGTGAGGTCATGGTCCCCAGGACCGATCTCGTGGTCATCGAGCGGTACAAGACGATCCGTCAGGCGCTGACCCTGGCTCTCAGGTCGGGGTTCTCCCGGATACCGGTCACGGGGGAGAGTGAGGACGACATCGTCGGGATCGTCTATCTCAAGGACCTGGTCCGCAAGACGCACATCAGCCGTGACACCGAGTCCGACCTGGTGTCGACGGCGATGCGGCCCGCCGCGTTCGTCCCGGACACGAAGAACGCCGGTGACCTGCTGCGGGAGATGCAGCAGGAGCGCAACCACGTCGCCGTCGTCATCGACGAGTACGGCGGCACGGCCGGGATCGTCACCATCGAGGACATCCTGGAGGAGATCGTCGGCGAGATCACCGACGAGTACGACAGGGAACTCCCTCCTGTGGAGGACCTGGGTGACGACCGGCACCGGGTCACCGCGCGTCTGGACATCACGGACCTCGGTGAGCTGTACGGACTTGAGGAGTACGACGACGAGGACGTCGAGACGGTCGGCGGGCTCCTCGCGAAGGCGTTGGGGCGGGTGCCCATCGCGGGTGCCTCCGCGGTCGTACGTCTTCCGGACGACCGGACGCTGCGGCTGACCGCGGAGGCGGCGGCCGGGCGGCGGAACAAGATCGTGACGGTGCTGGTGGAGCCCGTAGGGGAAGACCCGGAGAAGGAGTCGGTGTGACCCCGCAGGAGCTGCGTGACCTGTGTCTGTCCTTCAACGCGGCCGTCGAGGACTTCCCGTTCTCGCCGGAGATCTCCGTGTTCAAGGTCCGCGGCAAGATGTTCGCGCTGTCCTGGATCGACGCGGTGCCGCTCAAGGTCAACCTCAAGTGCGACCCCGAGGACGCCGTACGACTTCGGGGGGAGTACCCGGGTCTCGTCACTCCCGGGTATCACATGAACAAGCGGCACTGGAACACGGTCGTGCTGGACGGGGAGCTGCCGGGGCGGCTGGTGCGGGAGCTGGTGGAGGACTCGTACGACCTGGTGGTGGCGGGGTTGCCGAGGGCGGAGCGGTTGCGGCTGGACCGGGCGTAGGGGCGGCGCCGGGGTCGGGGGAGCTCCGGGGTCTGGGGGTGCGGGGAGCCGGGCGTCGGGGGTGTGCGGGGCGGTGTGATAATCGCCCTCGCCCGCTTGTCACCCTCGCGATCACGCCGGATCACCCTCGTGATTCCGCCCTGGTCGCCGGACGTCCGGAGGCCCCATGCCCGCGCTGTACGACTTCGCGACCTGGGCGCCGATGCTCAGGGTGATCCGGGAGAGCAATGCCGCGATCCTCGCGGTGCCCGGTGGGTACGTGCAGGGGAATGTCGGGCAGGGGTCGTGGAGCGTGCCGGTGCGCCGGGTGTCGCCGCCGCCCGGGCAGGCGGCCCAGCTCTCGGACATGCAGGAGGAGTGGGACGCCGTCGAGCTGGTGCGCGGCGCGCTCGTGGAGGCCGGGGTCGAGCGGGTGCCGTTCGTCGTCGAGTGCACGCCTCAAGGGGCCGCCGTCCTAAGGCTGTTCGGGCCGCATCCGCACGTCGAGTCCGGGGCGGACGGGCCGCAGGGCGGCGCGCTGATCCTGGTGGACGACGCCGTTCCCGCGCCCTGGCGCAGGCTGCCCGCGCCGGTGCCGGGCGCGGTGCCGGCGCCGACGGCGGACCCGGGGGAGCTGGGGCGGGTGCTGCGTGAGCGGTTGCCGGACGCGGTCGGGGCGAGCGAGGAGGAGCTGGCGGAGGCGGAGGCGCGGCTGGGTGTAGTACTTCCGGAGGAGTTGAAGGCGCTGTACCGGGTCGTACGGGGGCGGTGGGAGGACTGGGAGGGTGACTTCGACGTCGCCGACCGGGTCGCCGAGACGGTGGGGTGTGAACTCCTGCCGCTGGACCAGGTGTTCGTCGCCGACGTGTCGACCCGGCCGTGTCCCTGGCGGTTCGCGGCGATGGAGGCGGCCGTCACCCGGGCCGACGACGCGGTGCAGGGTGTCGTCGGGTCGCCCGGCTGGATCGTCTTCGGTGACAACGGGGGTGGCGACTCGCTCGTCGTCGATCTGACGCCTGGTCCTCAGGGGTATGTGGGGCAGGTAGTCCTTCTGAGCCACGAGGCGAACATCGGGGGTGAGCTGCTTGCCGACTCCCTCACGGATCTGGTCCTCAGGGGGGAGCGGGAGGACGACGGCCGTTGGCAGCGGGACGAGTTGCCCGAGGTGGCCCGGGTTCATCACCGTGCTCTGCGGAGCGTCGAGGCCGCCGCGCATCCCGCGCTGGAGGTGCTGTCCCTCGGCGTCTGGGACGAGGAGCCGTTCAGCCTCGCTCCCGTCGTCGGCCTCCCTCACCTGCGTACGCTCACCGCCTACCCCGGCACCCTCGCCGACCCCCTCGAAATCGCCTCCCTCCCCGGCCTCGAATACCTCGAACTCCCCCCGGAATACTGGCGCCCCCTCCTCGACGCCGGCGCCGTCCCACCCACCCTCCTCGCCGCCTCCATCGAAACCAACAGCCACTCCGACCACCACCACCCCCTGACCCTGGCCGCCCTCGCGGACGAGATCCTCGCCCAGTTCGGCCGACCGGCGATACCGGTACGGGTGCTGGAGGGGGACTTGGGGCCGGTCGGGGGGTGAACGGGGCTTGAGACGACCGGAGTTGGCGTGGAGGGGGTTGGGCTTAGGCGGGGGTGACCTCGGCTCGGGCCGCCCGGGGCTTGAGGCGGGGGTCTGGGGCTGTCCGGAGATCGTGGCGAGCGTTGGCTTGGGGATGGCGGGAGTCTTCGGGCGGCTGGAGTCGGCGGCGAGCGGGCTGGGCTGAGGCGGGGGTGACCTCGGTCTGGCCGGAGACTGCGGCGGACGATGGCCGCCCGGGGCTTGAGGCGGGGGTCTGGGGCTGTCCGGAGATCGTGGCGAGCGTTGGCTTGGGGATGGCGGGAGTCTTCGGGCGGCTGGAGTCGGCGGCGAGCGGGCTGGGCTGAGGCGGGGGTGACCTCGGTCTGGCCGGAGACTGCGGCGGACGATGGCCGCCCGGGGCTTGAGGCGGGGGTCTGGGGCTGTCCGGAGATCGTGGCGAGCGTTGGCTTGGGGATGGCGGGAGTCTTCGGGCGGCTGGAGTCGGCGGCGAGCGGGCTGGGCTGAGGCGGGGGTGACCTCGGTCTGGCCGGAGACTGCGGCGGACGATGGCCGCCCGGGGCTTGAGGCGGGGGTCTGGGGCTGTCCGGAGATCGTGGCGAGCGTTGGCTTGGGGATGGCGGGAGTCTTCGGGCGGCTGGAGTCGGCGGCGAGCGGGCTGGGCTGAGGCGGGGGTGACCTCGGTCTGGCCGGAGACTGCGGCGGACGATGGCCGCCCGGGGCTTGAGGCGGGGGTCTGGGGCTGTCCGGAGATCGTGGCGAGCGTCGGCTTGGGGACGGCGGGAGTCTTCGAGCGGCCGGAGTCGGCGACGAGGGCCCGCCTCGGGCGGGTTGGGATGGGTGGTGGGGTGCTTCGGGGAGGTGCGGCCCTGCGGCCCTGTCACGGTTACGTCCCGTTGGGTGGTGTAGCGGCGTGGAGCCGGTGACTTCGCGGGGCGGCCTGCCGAGGCGGCGTCGCCGCGGCGCGTCGGGGTGCCGGCGCCGGTGAGCAGCCCACGCCGTGGCCGGGCGAGCGGGACGACGGGCGCCGCTTCGGCTCCGGGAGGGGACGGCGGCCCCGCGTCGCCACATCACCCTGCGGGACGCCATCCCCATCACCCTGGCACCTGAACGACCAGCCCCCGTCACCCGTCACCCGTCATCTGCCACCCTGCCCCGTCACCCGTCACCCGTCACCCGTCATCTGCCACCCTGCCCCGTCGCCCGTCGCCCGTCGCCCGTCGCCCGTCGCCCGTCGCCCGTCGCCCGTCGCCCGTCGCCCGTCGCCCGTCGCCCGTCGCCCGTCGCCCGTCGCCCGTCGCCCGTCGCCCGTCGCCCGGCGCCCGGTACCCTGTCGCCCCACCCCCGTCGCCCCGGCACCCCTCACCCTGTCGCCCCGCCCCCGTCGCCCCGGTACCCGAACAACCCACCCCCACCCCCTTCCGTATGCTCTGGGCATGACCGATGCGAACTCCCTCGCTCCTGAGGACCTGAAGATCGTTACGCTGGCTCGTTCCGCGCGGGCGCGGAATGGTGTTGCGGAGGGGGCGGCGGTGAGGGACGAGACGGGGCGGACGTATGTGGCGGCGACGGTGGAGTTGCCGTCGTTGAGGCTGAGCGCGTTGCGGACGGCGGTGGCGATGGCGGTGGCGTCGGGGGCGGAGTCGTTGGAGGCGGCGGCTGTGGTGACGGCCGGGGGAGAGGTCGCGGCGGAGGACTTGGACGCCGTAAAAGATCTGGGCGGCGTGGGGACGCCGGTGTTGGTGGCGGGCCCCGACGGGACCGTACGCGCCACCGTCGCCGTTGGCTGAAACGGGGCCTTGCCCTCGTCCGGCTCCCACGCATGAATGGAGCCGTTGATCCCGACGGACCGTCAGTTTTCCCCACCGGGGCCGGAGTCCGCACCCTCCCGCCCCGATCGGCCGTCCGTCTCCCCCTGGAAGGAGCCGGAAACTCCATGAGAGGCAAGCGAATCGGATCAGGTGCGGCACTGCTGGCCGGGGCCCTCGCGGTCACGGGTCTGGCACTCGCTCCCGCGGCAGCCGCCGTCACCCCCACCACGGCGACGTTCACCGCCAGTTGCGGCATCTTCGGCGGTGGCTCGGCCACCCTCACGGCGACCCAGTCCGGGACCGCCGCCACCCTCACCCTGTCCACGACGGCGATCAAGGCTCCGCTCAAGATCACCGCCAACAGCATCAACTCGACGCTCACGATGGCGAATTCGACGGGTTCGAACCGGGTCTTCACCGGCAACGCGAACCCGGAGATGAACATCAACGACCCGATCACGGTCGGCCCGCTGAACGGCACCGTCGCCTCGGGCGACAGGCTGGACATCTTCGGCGGCGGCCTGACGATGGTCGTCTTCGGTATCACCGTCACCTGTACGGCGACCGCCGCGCAGGCCCCGGGGTCGTTCGTCTACTGAACCCCCGCACCGCTGAACCCCCGCACCTGCGAATCGAGTTGACGGTCTGTCAGATCCGGAGCTGACCGACCGTCAGCTTTGTCCGCCGTGTCCATTGACTTCTTCGGCCGCCTCCACGTCAATGCCCCCTGTCGGCGCAGAAGAGCCGCTGCGCCCTCACCCCAACAGAAGGAGGGGGCACCCATGGGTTCCACACCCACCCGAAGACGGCGCTGGACCGCACTGCTCGGGACGGCCGTGCTCACGGCCGGCGTCGGCGGCGCGCTCACCGGCCCCGCGTCGGCCGTGACGAACGTCGACTTCGCCACCCACTGCATCCCCCCGGCGATCTCCGGGCTTCCGCCCATCGACGGCACCACCACCGCGAAGATCACCGCCGACAACACCGCGCCCAAGGTCGGCGACACCGTGAACATCACGTACACGGTCGTCACCCCGGCCGCCGGCAACCCCACCGACCTCGCCCTGCCGGCCGACATCATGACCCCGACCGGGAAGGTCACCCTCGGCGGTGCCCAGACCGGCAGCGTCACGGTCGCCGGGCCCAAGAAGAACGACCCGGTGCCCGGCCGGGCACCCTTCCCGTCGTTCTCCATGACCGGATCGTTCACCGTCACCGAGCCCGGCGCGATCACCCTCTCGCCCGGCGACTACAACATCCACACCAGCTACATCCTGGAGCTGGACACCCCCTGCACGGTCACCAACCCGCCCGCGGGAGTCTCGGAGACGGTCACCGCCACCGCCAATCCGCCCGCCAACACCCGCACGATCAGCCTGGGTTCGGCATCGGGCGCGCCGGGGGCGGCAGTTGCCGTCAGCGGCAGCAACTTCACCGCGGGCGCGACCGTCACCCTGGCCGGGCGCGCGGGCGCGAACCAGACCCAGGACACGGCCACCGTGACGGCCAACTCCAGTGGGGCGATCAGTGGTTCGCTCACCGTCAACGACCTCGCCACCACCGGGATCGTCGCCTACGAAGGCAGTGCCTGGAGCGACACGAAGGGGGCCGGACCGGCCGCCTACGCCGTCGTCGACGACCCGCCCGTACCGCCGGGCAGCCAGAAGGTGACGGCCACGGTCAAGGCCGGGACGCTCTCCATGGCCCAGGCCGGCGACTCGGTCGCGCTGTCCGCCGTCGACTTCGGCAGCGGCACCGCGTCCACGGGCGCGCTCCAGGCCGTCACCGTCAAGGACTTCCGCGGCGGGCCCGCGGGCTGGTCGCTGACGGGGAAGGTCACCGACTTCACCGGGCCCGGCGCCAAGATCGCGGCGGGCAAGCTGAGTTGGACGCCGGCCTGCGCGACGAAACCGGGCTCGCCGAGCACCTGCCAGGCGGGCAGCGCCGGTGTCGTCGGCAGCGCGGGCGCGACCCTCGCGTCCACGCCCGACGGGACGGCGACCGGCGGCGAGTTCACGGCCAACGCGCAACTCTCCCTCGACGTACCGGCGTTCACGCCTCCGGGCAGCTATGCCGGCGTCCTCACCCTGACGCTCACCTGAGCGCCGGGGCCTGGACGGTTGGGCGTCCACCCCACGGGTCCGCATCCGCCCAGCCGTCCGACAGCCCTTCGTTCCAGGGGAGTTCGTCACCATGCGGAAACTGTTCGGCCTGGTCCCGCTGTTCGTCCTCCTGTTGTGCGCGCCGGCCCCGGCTCAGGCCGCCGACAACGGGAATTGGTCCGTCTACCCCGCCGCCACGACCGCCGCCGCGCGGCCCTACTTCCACGTCTCCGCCGATCCCGGCAACGCCGTCCGGGACAAGGTCGTCGTCGCGAACAGGACCGGCCGGCCGATGACGTTCCGGCTCTACGCGGCGGACGCGTACAACACCGCCCGCGACGGGGGCTTCGCCGTCAAGTCGGCGGACGAGAAGATGACCGGCGTGGGGGCCTGGGCCGAACTGCCCGAGAACGAACTCACCGTGCCGGCCCGGGGGACCGTCACCGTGCCGTTCACCATCCGCGTGCCCGAGGGCGCCGAGCCCGGCGACCATCCCGGCGCGATCGTCGCCCTCGACGAGCGGGTCGACAAGGCCGGCTCCGGGGTCGCCCTGGGGGTTCAGCGGGCCGTCGGCGCGAGGGTGTACTTGCAGGTCACGGGCCCCTCCCTGCCCGCCCTGGCAGTCGAGGACGTCCGCATCGCCCAGGACCGTCCCCTGGTACCGGGGTTCGGGGACAGCACGGCGACGGTCTCGTACACATTGCACAACACGGGCAACGTCACCCTGGACCCGCGCGTACGCCTGAAGGCGACGGGCTTGTTCGGCCGCACCCTCCTGAACCGCGAACTCACCAAGGTGCCGGGCCAGTTGCTGCCGGGCCAGAGCGTGAGACTGACCGAACGCTGGAGTGACGCGCCTCAGTTGGACCGGGGGCACGTCACGCTGACCGCGCGGGCGACGGGCACGGAGGAGAAGGCGGGCACGTCGTTCCTGGCGGTGCCGTGGCTGCCGGTGGGGGTAGGGGTAGTAGGGGTGAGTGTGGGTGCGTGGCTGCTCCTGAGATGGCGGCGAAGCCGCCTTTCAGGGGCGCGGGGAACTGCGCGACCAGCCACAACGAACCCGCAGACGAAAATCGGCATCCCCGGCGGAGCCTAAAGCGCGTCGGGGCCCCGCTCCCCCGTCCGTACCCGCACCACCGTCTCCACCGGCACCGCCCACACCTTCCCGTCCCCGATCTTCCCCGTCTGCGCGGCCTTCACGATCGCCTCGATCGCGGGCTCGACGTCCGCGTCCTCGACGACGAGTTCGATGCGGACCTTGGGGACGAGGTCGATCTGGTACTCGGCGCCCCGGTACACCTCGGTGTGGCCGCGCTGGCGGCCGTACCCGCTGGCCTCGGTGACGGTCAGACCGTGGATGCCGAGTTCCTGGAGGGCCGTCTTGACCGCGTCGAGGCGGTACGGCTTGACGATCGCGGTGATGAGCTTCATGCGGACGGCGTCACCTTCTGGGCGGAGGGGAGGGTGGAGTGGCTGACCGGGGCGCCGTGCCCCAGGACGCCGTGATCGTATGCGGTCTCGGCGTGCACCGTAAGGTCCAGGCCGGTGTGCTCGTGCTCCTCGTCGGCCCGGAACCCCATGGTCTTGTCGATCAGCTTGCCGATCCCGTACGTCACTCCGAAGGCGTAGCCGGCTACGACCAGCACCGCGAGCGCCTGCTTGCCGAGCTGGCCCACCCCGCCCCCGTAGACCAGTCCCTCCGTGGAGCCGGTCATGCTCTCGACGGCGAAGACGCCGATCAGCAGCGTGCCGATGACCCCGCCGACGAGGTGCACGCCGACGACGTCCAGGGAGTCGTCGTAGTTCAGCTTGAACTTCCAGCTCACGGCGTACGAGCAGACGACACCGGCGGCGAGCCCCACGACCAGCGCGCCGAGCAGCGAGACGGACCCGCAGGACGGCGTGATCGCGACGAGCCCCGCGACCGCGCCGGACGCGGCGCCCAGCGTCGTCGGGTGGCCGTCGCGCTTCTGCTCGACGAAGAGCCAGCCCAGCAGGCCGGTGCAGCCGGCGGCGAGGGTGTTGAGGAACGCGGCGGCGGCGAGGCCGTTCGCGCCGAGCGCGGAGCCGGCGTTGAAGCCGAACCAGCCGAACCAGAGGAGACCGGCGCCGAGCATGACCATGGGGAGGTTGTGCGGGCGCATGGCGTCACGCTTGAACCCCAGACGCGGGCCGACGACGAGCGCGAGGGCCAGTCCGGAGGCGCCCGAGGTGATTTCCACGGGCAGTCCGCCCGCGAAGTCCAACGCCCCCAGCTTCTCCAGGATCCAGCCGCCGGGGCCCCAGACCCAGTGCGCGACGGGAACGTATACGAGGAGCGTCCACAGGGGGACGAAAACCAGCCACGCGCCGAACTTCGCGCGGTCCGCGATCGCGCCGCTGACCAGGGCGGCCGTGATGATCGCGAAGGTCAGCTGGAAGGTGGCGAACAGGAGGGTCGGGACGGTGCCCTGGACGCTGTCCGGGGTGATTCCGGCCATGCCCGCGTGCGCGAGGCCGCCGATCAGGCCGGCGCCGGCGTCGTCCCCGAAGACCAGGGAGTATCCGGCGAGCAGCCAGACGACCGTCACGAGGGCGATCGACACGAAGCTCATCATCAGCATGTTGAGGACGCTCTTCGTGCGGACCATGCCGCCGTAGAAGAGGGCCAGGCCCGGGGTCATCAGCAGGACGAGGGCGGTCGCGGCGAGCAGCCAGGCGGTGTCGCCGGTGTTCACCTGTGCGGCGGCGAGGGGCACGGGGGTCTCCAACGGGGTCGGGGCTCGTCAGAGGGTCACCGGCTCCGGTTTCCGGCCGCGTACGGATGTGTTTCGGTGGCGTTTCGTTGCGTACGGGTTTCCAGAAACTCACCGCGAGGTGACTGCCGGGGCCACCGCCGGGGCGGGCGGCCGTTCGTGTGTGCGGCGAGGCTCCGTGGATCAGGGAGAATGGGGGTATGAGCGTTCGTTCCCAGTCATCCTCGCCGTCCGAGAAGTCGGGCGGCGCCGCCCACCGCGCGGGCTTCGCGTGCTTCGTGGGGCGTCCCAACGCGGGCAAGTCCACCCTCACGAACGCTCTCGTCGGGAAGAAGGTGGCGATCACCTCGAACCGGCCGCAGACGACGCGGCACACGGTCCGGGGCATCGTCCACCGCGACGACGCGCAGCTGATCCTCGTCGACACGCCTGGCCTGCACAAACCGCGCACGCTGCTCGGTGAGCGGCTGAACGACGTGGTGCGCGCGACGTGGGCCGAGGTCGACGTCATCGGGTTCTGCCTGCCGGCGAACGAGAAGCTGGGGCCCGGGGACCGGTTCATCGCCAAGGAGCTCGCCGGGATCAAGCGGACGCCCAAGGTCGCCGTCGTCACCAAGACCGACCTCGTCGACTCCAAGACGCTCGCCGCGCAGCTCATCGCCATCGACCAGCTCGGCAAGGAGCTGGGGATCGAGTGGGCGCAGATCGTGCCGGTGTCGGCGGTCGGGGGCAAGCAGGTCGATCTCCTCGCCGATCTCCTCGCGCCGATGCTGCCCGAGAGCCCGCCGCTCTACCCCGAGGGTGACCTCACGGACGAGCCCGAGCAGGTCATGGTCGCCGAGCTGATCCGCGAGGCCGCGCTGGAAGGCGTCCGCGACGAGCTGCCCCACTCCATCGCCGTCGTCGTCGAGGAAATGCTCCCCCGCGAGGACCGCCCCGCCGACCGGCCCCTCCTCGACATCCACGCGAACATCTACATCGAACGCTCCAGCCAGAAGGGCATCATCATCGGCCCCCAGGGCCGCCGCCTCAAGGACGTCGGCATCAAGTCCCGCAAACAGATCGAAGCCCTCCTCGGCACCCCCGTCTTCCTCGACCTCCACGTCAAGGTCGCCAAGGACTGGCAACGCGACCCGAAGCAACTCCGGCGACTGGGGTTCTGAGCGGGGGCTCAGAGCTGGACGACGCGGGCCTTCGTGCCGCAGAGCTTCTTCATGTCGTCCACGTCCGAGGTGAGGATCGCCACGGGGGCGGGCTGTCGGAGCGCGGCTTCGGCGACCGTCGCGTCGATGGCGTACTTGTGACCATGGAGCCCGGCGTCCTTGAGGAGCCTCGCGGCGTCCTTGGCGGACTGTTCGGTGACGGGTTCGACCTTGACGCGGGAGAGCATCCAGTTCAGCCGGGACATGTTCGTCCCGGCGTGGGCCGCCTCGATGATGGTGTTCGCGCTGATGACGATCTGACTGTCGTGGCGCCAGGCGGAGTCGACCGCGCCCAGGACCTTGCGGTCCTGGGCGAGCCAGCCGCTGAGTCCTTCGCTGTCGAGGACCAGCGTGCGGGGAGGGGTCACGCGGCCTCCGCCCGGGGCAGCTCGCCGGATTCGGACGTGCCGCACAGCAGGGCGTCCGCCGCCGCCCTCTCCTCATCGGTGAAGGCGCCGTACTCCTCCTGGTACTGCTGGAGGTCCCTACCGAGCAGTTCGTGACGGACCCTGGCGGCCAGCGCTTCCGCCGCGAACCCGGACACGTTGTCGGTCAGCCCCCGTGCTGCTTCGACAATCTCTTCCGGCACCGTGATGGTGATCTTTTTCGTAGCCATACGGCCACCATAGCGCGATATGGCGACCCTGTGCGCGGCGTTCCTCAGCGCTGCCCCCGTAGTACCTCCCGGTACCACCCGTACGACGCCTTCGGGGTTCGCTTCTGGGTCTCGTAGTCCACGTGGACCAGGCCGAAGCGGCGGGCGTAGCCCTCGGCCCATTCGAAGTTGTCGAGGAGGGACCAGATGAAGTAGCCGCGTACGTCGACGCCGGCTTCCATCGCCTGGTGGAGGGCTTGGAGGTGGGTGGTGTGGTAGGCGATGCGGGACTGGTCGTCCAGGCCCTCGTAGGAGCAGCCGTTCTCGGTGATGACGATCGGGGGGAGGCGGGTGGTGTAGCGGGAGTTGAACGTCGTGAGGAGTTCGGTCAGGGCCTCGGGGACCACCGGCCAGCCGAAGTCGGTGGTGGGGACGTTCTCGATCTGGCGGACGGAGAACGGGAGTTCGGCGGGCATGGTGACGCCGCCGAAGTTGATCTCCTCGCCCTGGGGGGCGCCCACGCGGGTGGGGGCGTAGTAGTTGACGCCGTACCAGTCGAGGGGTTCGGAGATCACCTTGAGGTCCGCCGCCACGTCGCCCGGCATCAACTCGCCCAGCCCGTCGGGGTATTCACCCAGCAGGACGGGTTCGGCGAAGAGTCGGTTGAGGAGCGTGTCGTAGAAGGCCGCCGCCTCGATGTCCGGCTGCTCCTGGGACGAAGGCCAGGTCGGGCCATGGGAGTTGGTGAGGGCGACGTCGGTGGCACCGGCCGCGCGCAGGGCCTGGACGGTGAGCCCGTGGGCGAGGAGGAGATGGTGGGCCACGGGCAGCGCGTCGAAGAGGAGTTGCCGGCCCGGGGCGTGCGTGCCGAGCGCGTGGCCGAGCAGCGTGTGTTCCGCGGGCTCGTTGATGGTGATCCACTTCGACACGCGGTCACCGAGCCGCGCGGCGACACCGGCGGCGTACTCCGCGAGCCGGGACGCCGTGTCGCGCTCCAGCCAGTCGAGCCCGACGGGCAGGTCCCAGTGGAACAGCGTGGGCACCGGCTGGACACCGGCCGCGAGGAGTTCGTCCACCAGCCGGTCGTAGAAGTCCAGCCCGCCCGGCGACTCGACGCGCGGCCACGAGACGGAGAACCGGTACGCGTCGACGCCGAGCCCGGCGAGCAGGGCGACGTCCTCCCGGTAGCGGTGGAAGTGATCGCAGGCGACCTCGGCCGTCGAGCCGTCCTTCACCTTGCCGGGCTCCCCGGAGAACGCGTCCCACACGGACGGCCCGCGCCCGGCCGCCCCCTCGATCTGGTGCGCCGAAGTCGACACACCCCAGAGGAAGTCGCCGGGGAACTGGGGAATCGGATGACCCGCGTCAATCGCCATGCGCGGATCATCCGTACCGGCGGGTAGCGAAGTCAACGCCCTTACGGCAACCCGCTGTTCAGGCCCCTTCCTTCAACACCCAGGAGATCAGCCTGCGTTGCTCGTCGGTGAGCCGGGGATCCGCCGCGTACACGGTCTTCCCGTCCACCGTGATCTGGTAGCTGAACCCGTCCGGGACACCGACCGGCCGTACCGTGCGCGCCCCCGCGACCGCGACTTCCGCGAGGGCCTGCCATTCGGCCGCGTCGGGGCGGCCGGTGGTGTCGATGGAGGCGTGCCGCTCGATGCCCGCGAACCCGCCTGTGCGCCGTACCTGAATACGCATGGGTCCTGTCTAGTACAGAACTCAGGCGGTGGGCACCCCGACCTTCTGCCACGCCTCCAGGACGGCCTTCTCGACCTCGCCCTCGCCGTAGCGGGCCTTGGCCGCCGCGACCGTGAGCCCGGCGAAGGCCACGAAGTCGGCGTCGGTCGCCAGCTCGCCGCCGGTCAGGACGTCGTACCAGACCTGCCCGGCCTTCTCCCACGCGTTGCCGCCGAGCGCGGTGGCGAGGAAGTAGAACGCCCGGTTGGGGATGCCGGAGTTGATGTGGACGCCGCCGTTGTCGCGGCTGGTGCGGACGTAGTCGTCCATGTGGCCGGGCTGCGGGTCCTTGCCGAGGACGTCGTCGTCGTACGCGGTGCCCGGGTCCTTCATCGAGCGCAGGGCCTCGCCCCGGTCGATGGCGGGGCCGAGGAGCCCGGCGCCGATGAGCCAGTCGGCCTGGTCGGCGGTCTGCCCGAGGGCGTACTGCTTGATGAGGGCGCCGAAGACGTCGGACACCGACTCGTTGAGCGCCCCGGACTGCCCGTAGTACTCCAGGTTGGCGGTGTACTGGGTGACGCCGTGGGCCAGCTCGTGCCCGATGACGTCGACGGGGATGGTGAAGTCGAGGAACAGCTCCCCGTCGCCGTCCCCGAACACCATCTGCTGGCCGTCCCAGAACGCGTTGTCGTAGTCGCGGTCGTAGTGGACGGTCGCGTCCAGCGGGAGTCCGCTGCCGTCGATGGAGTCACGGCCGTAGACGTTGAGGAAGAGGTCGAACGTCGCGCCGAGCCCGGCGTGCGCGCGGTTGACGGTGGCGTCCTTGGAGGGGCCGTCGTCCTCGCTGTGGACCTTGCGGCCGGGCAGGTTCGTGCCGTGCCCGGCGTCGTAGATGGTGCGGTTCGGCTTGCCGGACGGCGCGGTGGGCGCGGCGGCGGCCAGGCCGCGCAGGGCGTTGACGCGGCGGCGGGTGCGCTGGGCGGAGTCGTGCTCCAGGGTGCGCGCGACCCGCTCGGCGATGGCCGAGTCCTCGTGGCGGGCCACGTGGTCCAGGACGTGCGGCGGGATGATCGTGCAGAAGACGGGCTCGAAGCCCCCGTGGTGAGTCATGTCGGGCACCTTGGCACTGAGTCATGCCTGTGTCACTACCCGCAACCATGATTGGTGAAATACCCCCACATAGGGACGCGGTCCGCGACGCTGTGTGGTACGGCGCACGTTTCGCCCCTTTCGTCCCACCGGTCCCGCATACTGGGACGGAGCCGCGCCCCACCAGTGCCTCCGCTAGAGTGCGGAGCACTATGCGTTTCGGGCTGCTTCTCCTTAGCTGCCGCGGCGAGGGCCTGTAGAAAAGGCCGACCCCCTCCCCGCGGAGCTTTGGCGTTGCGTGTCGGCCGGTCATCCGGACACCTTGAGGAGCCTGAAGCCCCATGGCGAACCGCCAGCAGCCCAGCCAGATGCCGATCCACAAGTACGGGCAGTACGAGCAGGTCGACATCGCCGACCGCACCTGGCCGAACAACCGGATCACCACCGCCCCCCGCTGGCTCTCCACCGACCTGCGTGACGGCAACCAGGCCCTGATCGACCCGATGTCGCCCGAGCGCAAGCGCCGGATGTTCGACCAGCTGGTCAAGATGGGCTACAAGGAGATCGAGGTCGGCTTCCCGGCCTCCGGACAGACCGACTTCGACTTCGTGCGCTCGATCATCGAGGAAGAGGGCGCGATCCCGGACGACGTCACGATCTCCGTACTGACCCAGGCCCGTGAGGACCTGATCGAGCGGACCGTCGAGTCCCTGAAGGGCGCCAGGCGCGCCACCGTCCACCTCTACAACGCGACCGCCCCCGTCTTCCGCCGCGTCGTCTTCCGGGGCTCCAAGGACGACATCAAGCAGATCGCCGTCGACGGCACCCGCCTGGTCATGGAGTACGCCGACAAACTGCTGGGCCCCGAGACCGAGTTCGGGTACCAGTACTCGCCGGAGATCTTCACCGACACCGAGCTGGACTTCGCGCTGGAGGTCTGCGAGGCGGTGATGGACGTCTGGCAGCCCGGACCGGGCCGCGAGATCATCCTCAACCTGCCCGCCACCGTCGAGCGTTCGACCCCGTCCACGCACGCGGACCGCTTCGAGTGGATGCACCGCAACCTCTCCCGCCGCGAGCACGTCGTCCTGTCCGTCCACCCCCACAACGACCGGGGGACGGCCGTGGCGGCGGCCGAACTGGCGCTGATGGCCGGCGCCGACCGCATCGAGGGCTGCCTGTTCGGGCAGGGCGAGCGCACCGGCAACGTCGACCTGGTCACCCTGGGCATGAACCTCTTCTCCCAGGGCGTCGACCCGCAGATCGACTTCTCCGACATCGACGAGGTCCGCCGCGTGTGGGAGTACTGCAATCAGATGGAGGTCCACGCGCGCCACCCGTACGTGGGCGACCTGGTCTACACGTCCTTCTCCGGCTCCCACCAGGACGCCATCAAGAAGGGCTTCGACGCGATGGAGGCCGACGCCGCCGCGAAGGGCGTCACCGTCGACGACATCGAGTGGGCCGTGCCGTACCTGCCCATCGACCCCAAGGACGTCGGCCGCTCCTACGAGGCCGTCATCCGCGTCAACTCGCAGTCCGGCAAGGGCGGTATCGCCTACGTCCTGAAGAACGACCACAAGCTGGACCTGCCGCGCCGGATGCAGATCGAGTTCTCGAAGCTGATCCAGGCGAAGACCGACGCCGAGGGCGGCGAGGTCACCGGCTCCGCCATCTGGTCCGTCTTCCGCGACGAGTACCTGCCCAACCCCGAGAACCCCTGGGGGCGGATGCAGCTCAAGGCGGGGCAGTCGACGACCGACAAGGACGGCGTCGACACGCTGACCGTCGAGGCAGAGGTGGACGGCGTCGAGACGACGCTGGTCGGCAGCGGCAACGGTCCGATCTCGGCCTTCTTCCACGCGCTCCAGGGCATCGGCATCGACGTACGCCTGCTGGACTACCAGGAGCACACCATGAGCGAGGGCGCGTCCGCGCAGGCCGCCTCCTACATCGAGTGCGCCGTCGGCGACAAGGTCCTGTGGGGCATCGGCATCGACGCGAACACGACCCGCGCCTCCCTGAAGGCCGTCATCTCCGCCGTCAACCGCGCGACGCGCTAGCTCACCCGGCCGTGTAAGGGCCCCCGACCGCCGTACCTGGCGGTCGGGGGCCCGTCGTATATCGGCCATTCCAGGGTGCAGATCACGAGGAGGTCTCGTCGGAGGTGCTGACTGCACCTCATCGATGTGGCTAACATCACGCAGACGTGGCGATGTTGCCACGTGGTTACGGAGGTGCGACGTGCTGCCAGGACCGGGACGAGACCGCCGATCCACCGGGGTTGCCCGCATCCTGGGCATCCGGACCGCGTGGACACCCGTAGGGGACGGGGAGTTCTTCTGCCCCGGCTGCGGGGGCGACCGCAACTACCAGCGCCTCACGGGCCGCCGCCGGTTCACGTGTCTGGGGGTACCCGTACTACCCAGGGGGGACGCCGGACCCGTCGTCGAGTGCGCGGCCTGCCGACGGCACTTCGCCACGGACGTCCTCGACCATCCGACGACCACCCGCTTCTCCGCGATGCTCCGCGACGCCGTGCACACGGTCGCCCTCGCGGTGCTGTCCGCCGGGGGGACCTCGTCCCGGACGGCGCTGGACACGGCCACGGCCGCCGTGCGCGCCGCCGGGTTCCAGGACTGTACGGGAGAGCAGCTGGTGGCCCTCGTGGAGGCCGTCGCGGCGGACACCGGGCGGGCCTACGGGACGCCCTGCGGGCCCGGACTCGCGATAGAGCTGCACGAGGCGCTGGACCCGCTGGCGCCGCACCTCGCCGCCGTCGGGCGGGAGTCGATCCTCCTCCAGGGCGCGCGGATCGCCCTCGCGGACGGGCCCTACACACCGGCCGAACGGGAGACGCTGGCGACCGTGGGGACGGCGCTGATGATCCAGGCGGAGGATGTGACGCGGCTGCTGGCGGCCGCTCGGACGCCGTCGTGAGGGGTATTACGGGTACTACGGGTACTACGGGTGACGTGTCAGGGCAGGGTGCTCTGGTACGTCTCGTCCTCGTTCGAGTCGTAGACCAGGGTCCCTCTTGAGTCGTAGCCCTTGAGGTGGGGGGCCCGGGTCGTCTGGCGGAGCAGGGTGCCGGTCGCCACGTACCAGCCGTGGTCCAGCGTCGCCTCGACGGGGGCGGAGCCGCCGTACTCGGCCGTCACCCGGGTGACGCCGGGGGTGAGTGTGCCGATGACGCCCCAGCGGAACGGGAGTTTCCAGCGGCCCCGGTCCAGGAACGACTGCTGGTAGAGGCGGCCGGCGTTGGGGTCGGGGGTCAGCGGGTGGGACGTCTCCTCGGGGCCGCCGCTGCTCGCGTTGACGCCCCGGGCCTCGCCGTCGCGGAGTGTGCAGATCAGGCGGGCCGGGCGGGGGGCGTCCCGGACGGCGACCACGAAGACGCCGTCGCCGGGGACGTTGGAGTCGCCGGTGCTCCGCATCGCCAGGAGGATGCGGTACTCGGCGGGGGAGCCCAGGCCCTCGTCGCCGGGCGGGCCTGCGCCCTGGCGGTCGAACGCGATGCACTTGCGCAGGCCGTCGGCGGCCTCGGTGAAGGTGATGCCGTCCAGGAGCTGGGCGTCGGTCGCGGGGCGTGCGGGGGTGTCGGCGGGGGTGGGGCTTGGTGTTCGGCTTGGGCTGGTGTTGTTGGTTGGTTCCACCACTGCGGTGTCGATGCCTTGGCGGGCCTTCACGAGGAACAGGCCCACCGGGGCTGCGCTCAATGCCACCAGTACGGCTCCGGCTACCGCCAGGCGTCGCCTTCGCTCGGCCCGGCCGCGTCGTCTGATCGCCGGGTACGGGATTTGGGGGGGCTGGATGGCGTAGGCGTTCTCCGCGAGCAATTCCCTTACCCAGTCCTCGGTTTCGGTGTCCCCGAGGTGTGCGTTCGGGCCCGTGTGGCCGTTCTGCTCACCACGCATGGTGGGGTCCTTTCTGGATCGCGGGGGTGAGGGGGGAACGGGGGGTGAGGGGGCTGAGGGGGGACTGGGAGGAGGAAGGGGTCGGGGGAGTTGAGGTGGGTGAGGGGTGGGCGGGGTTGTGGTGGTCAAAAGCGTGGGCAATTGCCGGGGGAGGGGGAGGGGGAGGGGGAGGTGGGGGAGCGGACGGCGTCTCCGGACCGCCGGCGCGGGCCGCAAGGTGAGTTGGTGGTGTGCCGGTGTGGGTGGGGTGGGTGGTGGCGTGTGTTGGTGGCTTGGTGGTGTTGGTGAGGTGGGGCGCAACGGGCGTTGGTGGTGTGGCGGTGTTGGTGGGGCAGGGCGGAGCGGGTGTGGGCTCGGGCGGACGTCGTGTCCCCGGCTTCCCCTCGCCCCCGTCCCCGTTCACCGAAACCGGCGTCTCCGTAGTGGAGTTCGCCGTCCCGACACCGGCCAGGGCCCTCGCCCCGAGGTCCCGTCCGGCCTCGCCGCCCACCTCGGCTCCCGCCCCGTCCCCCGCCTCGGCTCCCCCAGACCCGGACGCCCGGGCGGGCCCACCCCCGTGGGACCCACCCCGGGGCGTCCGGGTCAGCTCTGGATGTGTGCGCAGCTTTGCGAGGCCCTTGGATGCCTGGCTCTTGACGGTTCCGATCGAGCAGCCCAGTACCTCGGCGACCTCGGCCTCGGACAGGTCCTCCCAGTAGCGCAGGACGACCACCGCCCGCTGGCGGGGCGGGAGTTCGGCGAGCGCGGAGAGGAGTGCGCCGCGTTCGTCGATGTGGTGGTGGGGGTCGGCGGTGGACGGCGTGTCCGGCGGCGCGGACGTCAGCGCCTCCCGTACCCGGCGCTTGCGGAAGCGGTCGCTGTTGCAGGTGACGAGCATGCGCCGGACGTACGCCTCGGGGCTGTCCGAGCGGGAGACGCGGCGCCAGGAGCGGTACGCCTTGGCGAGGGCGGTCTGCGTGAGGTCTTCCGCGTGGTGCGCGTCCCCCGTCAGCAGGTACGCCGTTCGCACCAGCCGCGACCACCGCGCCCGGACGAACTCCTGGAACTGCTCTTCCAGCTCGTCACGCATCAGGTACCCCTCCTCGCCCTCCAGACCGCGAACGGCGTGAATTCGGTTGCCCCGGTGAGCAGAATGGTCGGATGGAGACCTGGGAGAGGACCGAACCCGGCGTGCTGGAGCTGCCGTCGGGACGCCGGATACGCGGACGAGGCTTGCGCGACCCCGCGCCTGAGACGCCGCCCGCGTACGGCGTCTACCTCCTCGGCAGCCCGCCCCCGGCCTTCGGCTGGCCCTCCCGCTGGCTCCACTGGCCCGACTTCCGCCTCCCGAAGGACAGGCGGGACGCCCGCGACGCCCTCACGGAGGCATGGCACCGGTCCACGGAGGAACGCGTCGAACTGGCCTGCGGCGGCGGCCGGGGCCGCACCGGCACCGCCCTCGCCTGCCTCGCCGTCCTCGACGGCGTCCCCCCGTCCGAGGCCGTCGCCTACGTACGCCGCCACTACCACCGCCGGGCCGTGGAAACCCCCTGGCAGGCGAGGTACGTGCGCCGGTTCGGCGACACGTAGCGCGCGCCGCGACACGTAGCGCGCCGCTCACCGGCGAGGAGCTGCCCTCTACGCCGCCGCCCACTGCTAAGAGCCGCCCCTGCACCACCGCCCACCGGTGGCGTCCCGACCAGTGGTGTAGCCGCTCGGCCGTCGCGGCTTCGCAGGTCGTGGCCGAGTTCCCCCCATCGGCGAGGAGCCGCCCCCGACTCCGCCAAGCCCCTACGCCGCCCCCCCCACCGGCGAAGAGCCCCCCTGCACCACCACCCATCGGCGAGGAGCCGCCCCCGCCCCCGCCAATCCCCTACGCCGCCTCCACGAACCTCCTCCCCCGCCGCACCCCCCTCAACAGCAACGGACTCGCCAGCAAGATCACCCCCGCCACCCCCAGTGCCGTCCGAGTCCCGGCCACCCCCGCGACCACTCCCCAGAACGCGGTGAGCCCGGCGATGCCCGCCTTCGTGCTCACCGACCAGGCCGACAGCACCCGGGTCACCCGGTCCGCCGGGGTCCACTCCAGCCGGACCGTCGCCAGCACCGTGTTGTACGCCCCGGCGCAGGTGATCAGGCCCAGCTCGACCAGTATGATGAGGACGAGCCCGGACGGCCCGGCGTGCACGAAGGCGAGGCCCACCGGCCAGCAGGCCCGCAGTGTGCCGAACCACAGCAGCAGCCGGCGCCGCCCGAAGCGGGGGACGAGGCGCCGGGCGAGCCGGGAGCCGACCAGACCCCCGATGCACGGCACGGCGAACGCCATCGCGTACTGCCAGGGCGGGAACCCCAGCTCGCCGAGCATGAGGACGGCCAGCAGCGGCGCCCCGGCCATGATCAGCCCGTTGACGAGCGCCGCGTTGAGGAGGAGGGCCCGCAGGACGGGGTGGGCGAGGACGTACCGCCAGCCCTCCACCAGCTCACCCCAGCCCGGCGCGGGCGCCTTCGCGGGCTGCGGCTCCCGCCCCCTGACCCGGGCCAGCCCCAGCGCCGAGAGCAGGAAACTCACGGCGTTCCCGACGACCGTGACGACCGGCCCGACGACCCCGATCGCGGCGCCGCCGAGCGGCGGACCCAGCATCGTCGCCGTCCACATCGTCGACTCGAAGCGCGCGTTGGCCGTCAGCAACTGGTCCTTGGGGACGAGCCACTTGAGGTAGGCGCCGCTCGCGGAGGTGAACGTGATGTCGGCGGCGGCCACGATCACGGAGACGACCAGCAGCTGGCCGAGCCCGAGCACCCCGAACGCGTACGCGAGCGGCACGCTCAGCAGCGCCGCGCACCGCACGAGGTCCGTCGCCACCATCACGGGCCGCTTGCGCCGGAACTCCACCCACGGCCCCAGCGGCACCGCCGCCAGCGCCCCCACGGCGGGCCCGACGGCCGCGAGCGCGGAGACCTGCGCGGGCCCCGCGTCCAGCACCAGCACCGCGATCATCGGAAACGCGTCGAACGCCAGCCACGTCCCGAACACACTGACCGCGTACGCCCCCCACAGCCACCGGAAGTCCCGACCCGTCAACGCCCCTGCCTTCCGATGCGAGAATGAACCCATGAGCCTGTTCCGCGACGACGGCATCGTCCTGCGCACCCAGAAGCTGGGTGAAGCGGACAGGATCATCACTCTGCTCACACGCGGCCATGGCAGGGTACGTGCCGTCGCGCGCGGCGTGCGGCGGACGAAGTCGAAGTTCGGGGCACGCCTCGAACCGTTCTCGCACGTCGATGTGCAGTTCTTCACCCGGGGGAGCGAACTGGTCGGCCGGGGGCTCCCGTTGTGTACGCAGAGTGAGACGATCGCGCCGTACGGTGGCGGCATCGTGAGCGACTACGCGCGGTACACCGCCGGGACGGCCATGCTGGAGACGGCCGAACGGTTCACGGACCACGAGGGGGAGCCGGCGGTGCAGCAGTACCTGCTGCTGGTGGGCGCGCTCAGGACGCTCGCGCGCGGCGAACACGCCCCCCACCTCGTCCTGGACGCGTTCCTGCTGCGCTCCCTCGCCGTCAACGGCTACGCCCCCAGCTTCGGCGACTGCGCCAAGTGCGGACTGCCCGGCCCCAACCGCTTCTTCTCCGTCGCCTCCGGCGGCTCCATCTGCGTCGACTGCCGCGTCCCCGGCAGCGTCGTACCCTCGCCGCAGACCCTGGTCCTCCTGGGCGCGCTGCTCACGGGAGACTGGGAGACGGCGGACGGCGCGGAGGGGCGGCACGTCCGCGAGGGCAGCGGACTGGTGTCCGCGTACCTGCACTGGCACCTGGAGCGCGGGCTGCGCTCGCTCAGGTACGTCGAGAAAAGCTAGCGGTACCCCGAGAAGAGCCAGCGGTACCCAGAGAAGAGCTAGAGGGAGACGAGAAGGACATGGTCGTACGCGGGATCCTGGGGCGTCAGCGGCGCGAGTACCGGACGCCGGAGCCGCACCCCTCCGGCGCGCGCCCCCCGAAACTCCCCGGCGAGCTGGTGCCGAACCACGTGGCGATCGTCATGGACGGCAACGGCCGCTGGGCCAAGGAGCGCGGGCTGCCCCGCACGGAGGGCCACAAGGTCGGCGCCGAGCAGGTCCTCGACGTCCTCCAGGGCGCCGTCGAGATGGGCGTGGGCAGCATCTCGCTGTACGCCTTCTCCACCGAGAACTGGAAGCGCTCGCCCGACGAGGTCCGCTTCCTCATGAACTTCAACCGCGACTTCATCCGCAAGAGCCGTGACCAGCTCGACGCGCTCGGCATCCGCGTGCGCTGGGTGGGCCGGATGCCCAAGCTGTGGAAGTCCGTCGCGCAGGAGCTCCAGATCGCCCAGGAGCAGACGAAGGACAACGACAGGCTGACCCTCTACTTCTGCATGAACTACGGCGGCCGCGCCGAGATCGCCGACGCGGCGAAGGCCCTCGCCGAGGACGTGAAGGCGGGCCGGCTCGACCCGTCCAAGGTCAGCGAGAAGACCCTCGCGAAGTACCTGTACTACCCGGACATGCCGGACGTCGACCTCTTCCTGCGGCCCAGCGGCGAGCAGCGCACCTCCAACTACCTGATCTGGCAGAGCGCTTACGCCGAGATGGTCTTCCAGGACGTCCTGTGGCCCGACTTCGACCGCCGTGACCTGTGGCGCGCCTGCGTCGAGTTCGCCTCCCGCGACCGGCGCTTCGGCGGGGCGGTCCCGAACGAGAAGCTGCTGGAGATGGAGGCGGCGATGAAGGGCCGTCCCGCCGAATCCGCCGAGCCCACCGACTCGGCCACTTCGTAGCCACCCGGACTTCACCCGACCGGTGGACGGGGGTCACGGACTTCACGGACGATCCGCCCATGAAGTCCGTAACCCCTTCCGTCGCGGCCCTGTGCGCCCTGCTGGCCGTCGCCGCCCCCGCCGCCCACGCGGACGGCCGGCAGCCCGCGCACATCGACAGCTACGGCACCAAGGCGCCCTATGCGCCGGAGCAGAACCCGGCCTCCTACTCCAAGGCCCCCGCCGGGTTCGTCCCCGTCTTCACCGAGAACGTCTCCCGCCACGGCTCCCGCGCCGCCTCCGACAGCGAGGACGGCGACCTGGTCCTCGGGCTGTGGAACCGGGCGTCCGCCGCTGGCCAACTCACCCGCAAGGGCGAGGAGTTCGGGCCCAAGGTGCGGGCGCTGCTCGCCGCGATGGACAAGGTCGGGTACGGCAACCTCAGCGGCCGGGGCCGCGCGGAGATGCGCGCCACCGCCGACCGCATGGCCGCCCGCGTCCCCTCCCTGTTCGCCGCCGTCGCCGCCAAGGGCGAGAAGATCGACGTCGTCAGCTCCGGGCAGGGCCGCGCGGTCGACAGCGCGAACGAGTACGCCGGTGAACTCGCCGTGAAGGACCCGGCGTTGAAGCCGCTCATCGGCGTGACCCGCACCGACAAGGACCTCCTGTACTTCCACAAGTCGGCCGGCGGCAAGGCGTACCAGGGGTACCTGGCGAACGACCAGCGCCTCGCGGCGACGCTGAAGTCCATCACCGACCAGCCGAGGACCCAGCGGGCCGCGAACAGCGTCCTGCGGAAGATCTTCAAGCAGAGCTTCATCGACGGCATGCAGGCCGAGGATCGGGTCGCCGCCGCCGAAGCCGTCTACAACCTCTACGCCATCGCCCCCGCGATGATCCAGGAAAGCCCCGGCGGAAAGGGCTGGGGGCTCGACCGCTTCATCTCCCGCACCGACGCCGCCTGGTTCGGATATCTCGGGGACGCCGAGGACTTCTACGAGAAGGGCCCCGGTTTCGCGGACTCCGACATCACCTACAAAATGGCCGGCGTGCTCCTGGACGACTTCTTCAAGCAGGTGGAGGCCAAGAAGTCCGGCACCTCCTCCCTGGGCGCCGAACTCCGTTTCACCCACGCCGAGGAGATCATCCCCCTGGCCGCCCTGATGGGCCTGCCGGGCAGCACGAAACCGGCGACTCCGGGCGAAACCTACACCTACGCCAACAACCCCTGGCGCGGCGCCGCCGTGTCCCCCCTGGGCGCCAACATCCAGTGGGACGTATACCAGAAGGGCACCCGCTATCTCGTCCGGATGCTCTACAACGAGAAAGAGGTGCCCTTCAAAGCGGAATGCGAGCCGGTCGCGAAGAACAGCACGTTCTACGACTTCACGGAATTGCGGCGCTGCTTCAAGCGGGGCTAATTCGTGGCGCAGTCCGCACAGGTGCCGAAGATCTCCACCGTGTGCGCGACATTGACGTACCCGTGTTCCGCCGCGATCGCCTCGGCCCACTTCTCCACCGCCGGGCCCTCCACCTCGACCGCCTTGCCGCAGACGCGGCAGACGAGGTGGTGATGGTGGTCGCCGGTGGAGCAGCGGCGGTACACCGACTCGCCGTCGGACGTGCGCAGGACGTCCACCTCACCGGCGTCCGCGAGGGTCTGGAGCGTGCGGTAGACGGTCGTGAGGCCCACCGAGTCGCCCTTGTGCTTGAGCATGTCGTGGAGTTCCTGGGCGCTGCGGAACTCGTCGACTTCGTCGAGCGCCGCAGCCACCGCGGCACGCTGCCGGGTGGAGCGACCCTTCACGGGCGGTCCAGCGGTCGTCACCGGTTGCCTCCAAACGTCTGAACACCTGCCGGGCCATTGTGCCAGCCCGGTAGGTGCCCGGTCAGACGCCGACTCCGTCGTCCGTCTTGCGGACGGCCGGAACAGCGCACTCCGCGGGGTCCCCGGCGGGGTGTTCGTGTGCGCGGGCGCGGCGCCTGGCGAGGGGTGCCGAGAGCGCCGTCAGCGCGATGAACGCGCCGATGGTCAGCAGCACGATCGTCGCGCCGGGCGGCACGTCCTGGTAGTACGAGGTGACCGTCCCGCCGATGGTGACGCTCACCCCGATCGCGACGGCGATGACGAACGTCGCCGCGAAACTCCGGCTGAGCTGCTGGGCCGCGGCCACGGGGACCACCATCAGCGCGCTGACCAGCAGCAGCCCGACGACCCGCATGGCGACGGTGACGGTGACGGCCGCCGTCACCGCGGTGAGCAGGTTCAACGCCCGCACCGGCAGCCCCGTGACCCGCGCGAACTCCTCGTCCTGGCTGACCGCGAAGAGCTGCCGGCGCAGCCCCAGCGTGACGAGGACGACGAACGCGGCGAGGACGCAGATCGCGGTCACGTCGGACTGCGAGACGGTCGACAGCGAACCGAACAGGTACGACGTCAGGTTGGCGTTGGAGCCCGCCGGTGCGAGGTTGATGAACATCACACCGCCCGCCATGCCGCCGTAGAAGAGCATCGCCAGCGCGATGTCGCCGCGCGTCTTGCCGTACCAGCGGATCAACTCCATGAGGACCGCGCCGAGCACGGACACCAGCGTCGCCATCCACACCGGCGACCAGGACAGCAGGAAGCCGAGACCGACGCCGGTCATCGCGACATGGCCGATTCCGTCCCCCATGAGGGCCTGGCGGCGCTGGACGAGGTAGATGCCGACGGCGGGGGCGGTGATGCCGACGAGGACGGCGGCGATCAGGGCCCGCTGCATGAAGGCGTAGTCGAGGAAGTCCATGTCAGCTCAGCAGTCCCGTGTGCAGCGGCTCGTGGGGGTGGACGTGGTCGTGACCGGGCAGGGCATGCTGGCCGACCGCCTGCGGGGGCGGGCCGTCGTGCAGGACGCAGCCGTCGCGCAGGACGACGGCCCGGTCGATCAGCGGCTCCAGGGGGCCGAGTTCGTGCAGGACGAGCAGGACCGTCGTCCCCGCCGCTACCTGGTCCTTGAGGGTCCGGGCCAGCACTTCCTGGCTCGCCAGGTCGACGCCCGCCATCGGCTCGTCCATGATCAGCAGCTCGGGCTCGGAGGCGAGGGCGCGGGCGATGAGGACGCGCTGGTGCTGGCCGCCCGACAACGCGTCCACGTTGTCCTTGGAACGATCGGCCATGCCGACGAGTTCCAGGGCCCGCCGCACGGCCGCGTGGTCGGCCTTGCGCAGCACGCCGAAGCGGGCGCGGGAGAGGCGGCCGGAGGAGACGACCTCGGTGACCGTCGCCGGGACGCCCCCGGCGGCGGTGGTGCGCTGCGGGACGTAGCCGACGCGTGACCAGTCGCGGAACCGCTTGCGGGGCGTGCCGAACAGCTCGATCTCCCCGTCACTGAGCGGTACCTGGCCGATCACGCTGCGGATCGCCGTCGACTTGCCGGAGCCGTTGGCGCCGAGCAGCGCGACGACCTCACCGCGCCGCACGGTGAGGTCGATCCCGCGGAGGACGGGCCGCGAGCCCAGCTCGGCGCGGACGCCGCGCAGGGATATGACGGGCTCGGTGCTCATGCCGTCCTCCAAGTCACTTCGGGCTCACTTTGTTCCCAGGGCGGTCTGGAGCGCCTTGAGGTTGGCTTCCTGGACCGTGAAGTAGTCCGTGCCGCGGGACTTCTCGGTGATGCCCTCGATCGGGTCGAGGACGTCCGTCTTCAGCTTCGCGTCCGAGGCGATGGTCTTCGCGGTCTTGTCGCTGACCAGCGTCTCGTAGAACACGGTCGTGACGCCGTCGGCCTTGGCCATCTTCTCAAGGTCCTTCACGCGCGCGGCGCTGGGCTCCGACTCGGGGTCGAGGCCGTTGATGGCCTCCTCGGTCAGGCCGTAGCGCTCGGCGAGGTAGCCGAAGGCGGCGTGGGTGGTGATGAAGACCTTCGTCTTCGTGTTCGCGAGGCCCGCCTTGAACTTGGCGTCGAGCGCGTTCAACTTGGTGACCAGCGCCGCGGTGTTCTTCTTGTAGTCGGCCGCGTGGTCCGGGTCGGTCTTCTCCAGGGCGCTGCCGACGCCCTGCGCGACCTGCGCGTAGCGGACCGGGTCGAGCCAGATGTGCGGGTCCAGGCCCTCGAGTTCGTCGTTGTGCTCGTGGTCGGCCTCGGCCGCGTGGCCGCCGACCTCGTTGCCGTGCTTCTCCAGCGAGGTGAGGGAGGCGGCGTCGATCTTCGTCTTGACGGACGACTGCTTGACGGCCGCGTCGACCGACGGCTGGAGGTTCTTCAGGTAGACGATCGCGTCGGCCTTCTCCAGGCTCGCCGTCTGCTTGGCGCTGATCTCCAGGTCGTGCGGCTCCTGGCCGGGCTCGGTCAGGCTGGTCACGCTGACGTGGGCGCCGCCGATCTGCTCGGCGAGGAAGGCCATCGGGTAGAACGACGCGACGACGTCCAGCTTGCCGTCGCCCTTGTCCGCGGCGGCGCTGTCGGAGGAGCAGCCGGTGAGGGCGGCCAGGGAGAGGGCGCCCGCCGCCGCGAGAGCGGTGCCCGATATGAGTCGTCGTACGTTCATGAAAGCCATTTTCAACAAATATGGAAACCGTTGTCAACAAGCGTTCGGAAAGGCCAGGTGACGGGTTCGATTTGTAGGTGGGGGAGTCTGCGCCGGTACCCTGAGGGTTCGCTCCGAAGCGGCGCTCTGAAGCAGGTCCCTTGGCTTCACGCGCGAGCGTTTTCGCTTCGTCGTCCGTCGTCGTTACCGTCGTTATGAAGAGAGCACCGTGGCCGCCGACAAGATCGACACCATCGTCAGCCTGAGCAAGCGCCGTGGCTTCGTTTTCCCCTGCAGCGAGATCTACGGCGGCCAGCGCGCCGCCTGGGACTACGGCCCCCTCGGTGTCGAGCTCAAGGAGAACCTGAAGCGCCAGTGGTGGCGTTACATGGTGACGTCGCGCGAGGACGTGGTCGGTCTCGACTCGTCCGTCATCCTGGCCCCCGAGGTCTGGGTCGCCTCCGGCCACGTCGCCACCTTCTCCGACCCGCTGACCGAGTGCGTCTCCTGCCACAAGCGCTACCGCGCCGACCACCTGGAAGAGGCGTACGAGGCCAAGCACGGCCGCCTGCCCGAGAACGGCATGGCCGACATCAACTGCCCCAACTGCGGCAACAAGGGCCAGTTCACCGAGCCCAAGCAGTTCTCCGGCCTGCTCTCCACGCACCTCGGCCCGACCCAGGACACCGGCTCCGTCGCCTACCTGCGGCCCGAGACCGCGCAGGGCATCTTCACCAACTTCGCGCTGGTGCAGACCGCTTCGCGCAAGAAGCCGCCGTTCGGCATCGCGCAGATGGGCAAGTCCTTCCGCAACGAGATCACGCCCGGCAACTTCATCTTCCGCACCCGCGAGTTCGAGCAGATGGAGATGGAGTTCTTCGTCAAGCCGGGCGAGGACGAGAAGTGGCAGGAGTACTGGATGCAGGAGCGCTGGAACTGGTACACCGGCCTCGGCATGCGCGAGGAGAACATGCGGTGGTACGAGCACCCCAAGGAGAAGCTCTCCCACTACTCCAAGCGCACCGCGGACATCGAGTACCGCTTCCAGTTCGGCGGCAACGAGTGGGGTGAGCTGGAGGGCGTCGCCAACCGCACGGACTACGACCTCACCGCGCACTCCAAGGCGTCCGGCCAGGACCTCCACTACTTCGACCAGGAGGCCGGCGAGCGCTACACCCCGTACGTCATCGAGCCCGCCGCCGGTGTCGGCCGCTCCCTGCTGGCGTTCCTGCTCGACGCGTACGTCGAGGACGAGGCGCCCAACGCCAAGGGCAAGCTGGAGAAGCGCACGGTCCTGCGCCTCGACCACCGCCTCGCCCCCGTGAAGGTCGCGGTCCTGCCGCTGTCCCGCAACGCCGAGCTGTCCCCCAAGGCCAAGGGCCTCGCCCAGGCCCTGCGCCAGCACTGGAACATCGAGTTCGACGACGCCGGCGCCATCGGCCGCCGCTACCGCCGCCAGGACGAGATCGGCACGCCGTACTGCGTCACCGTCGACTTCGACACCCTCGACGACAACGCGGTCACCGTCCGCGAGCGTGACTCCATGAAGCAGGAGCGGGTGTCGCTGGACCAGATCGAGGGCTACCTCGCGAGCCGGTTGATCGGCTGCTGACGCTCCGCACCGCACCGTACGCCGGGTCCCTGTCGGTCGGGGGCCCGGCGTCACTGTGTGTGGTGGGACGGGGTGGACGGGGCCTGTCGACGGGAAGGGCGGTCAGGTTGCCGGCCGGCCCGCACGGTCGCCGTCGCCGTCGCCGTGCCGTCGGTGAGCAGCTTGCCCACGGCCGCCTGTTCCACGCGGCCGTGGGCAGACGCGAGGCGCCCCAGGCGGTACAAGTGGGCGCCGAGGCGCCATGTCGGCGGGGGCGGACGCCGGTGCCTCTGCTTCCACCGGATCCGCACTCATCCGCGCACCGTCACCCCCCCATGCTCACCCCACGCCCGCCCCCACCCCTCGGACCTCCGGTGCCCGCAGGCGTTCGGCGGTTCGCTCCGCCGTCTTCCGGGCCCAGCGGCCGCTGGTGACGGTGCCCAGGATGAGGACGGCGAGGCCGCAGGTGACGATGATCCACCAGCCGGGGGTGGCGGCGGAGGAGAAGGTGGCGCGGTAGGCGGTGGGGGTGATGCCGGCCGCGAGGACGGCGCCGACGACCGCGACGCCCAGGGTCTGGCCGAGTTGGCGGCTCGTGGAGGCGACGGCCGCGGCGACGCCCGCCTGGGCGCGGGGCATGCCGGAGACGGCCGTGTTGGTGATGGGCGCGTTGACGAAGCCGAAGCCGATGCCGAAGAGGAGGTAGCCGAGGAAACGGCCGGCGGCCGAGGTCTCGGCGTGGAAGGCGGCGAAGAGGAGGGCCCCGGAGGTCATGGCGACCCCGGCGATGAGGAGGGGGACGCGGGGACCGCGACTGCCGACGAGCCGCCCGGAGATCGGCGCGCACAGGAACGTCGGCACCGCCATCGGCAGCATCCACAGCCCCGCGTGGAGCGCGCTGAGCCCCTGGACGTTCTGGAGGTACAGCGTCGACAGGAACAGGAACCCGGCGAGCGCGGCGAACGCGCTGATGGCGATCACGGTCGCCCCGCTGAACGGCGCGGACCGGAAGAACCGCAGGTCGATGAGGGGATCGGCGCGCCGGGGCTCGTACCACAGCAGCCCGGCGAGCGCGGCGGCGGCGAGGACGGCGAACGGCACGCTGGTCCCGGCCCCCGACACCGGCGCCTCGATGATCGCGTAGGTGAGCGCCCCGAACAGCACGATCACCAGCGCCTGCCCGACGGGGTCCGGCCGCCGCGCCCGCTCCGCCCGCGACTCGGGCACGAACCGCAGCGTCAGCAGCACCGCCGCGAGCCCCACGGGGAGGTTCAGCCAGAAGATCGCCCGCCATCCCACCGAGTCGACGAGCAGCCCGCCGACCAGCGGCCCGGCGGCCATGGATATCCCGACGACCGCGCCCCACACACCGATCGCCCGCGCCCGCTCACGCGCGTCGGTGAACGTGTTGGTGATGATCGACATGGCGACGGGGTTGAGCATCGACCCGCCCACGGCCTGGATCATCCGCGCCACGATGAGCAGGTCGAGGCTCGGCGCGAGGGAGCAGAGCAGGGAGCCGAGCGAGAAGACCACGAGCCCGGTCATGAACACCTTGCGCCGCCCGATCCGGTCGGCGGTCGACCCCGCGAGCATCAGCAGCGACGCGAGGACGAGCGTGTACGCGTCGATCGTCCACTGGAGCCCCGCCGTACTCGCGTCCAGATCGCGCTGCATCGCGGGCAGGGCCACGTTCAGCACAGTGTTGTCCAGGCTCACGATCAGCAGGCTCATACAGCAGATCGCGAGCACGAGCAGTCGACGGCGATGGCTCAGCTCCGGCATGCCCACCACTGTACGCCCGAATCGATAGTGCGTCTAACTAATGACCGATACAAGATCCCGCGCTTCACCCGTTCGGCCCACTCGTCGCATGCGCGACAATGGGGGAATGTCCACGACCGCCGCGCCCCTCCAGATCGGCCCGCACACCGTCCAGCCGCCCGTCGTCCTGGCGCCCATGGCCGGTATCACCAACGCGCCCTTCCGCACCCTCTGCCGAGAGTTCAGCGGCGGAAAGGGCCTGTTCGTGAGCGAGATGATCACTACGCGCGCACTGGTCGAGCGCAACGAGAAGACCATGCAGCTCATCCGCTTCGACGCGACCGAGACGCCCCGCTCGATCCAGCTCTACGGCGTCGACCCGGCGACCGTCGGCAAGGCCGTCCGCATGATCGCGGACGAGGACCTGGCCGACCACATCGACCTGAACTTCGGCTGCCCCGTCCCGAAGGTCACCCGCAAGGGCGGCGGCTCGGCCCTCCCCTACAAGCGCAACCTCCTGCGCGCGATCCTCCGCGAGGCCGTCTCCGGCGCCGGGGACCTGCCCGTCACCATGAAGATGCGCAAGGGCATCGACGACGACCACATCACCTACCTCGACGCCGGCCGCATCGCCGTCGAGGAGGGCGTGACGTCGATCGCCCTGCACGGCCGCACCGCCGCCCAGCACTACGGCGGCACCGCCGACTGGGACGCCATCGCCCGCCTCAAGGAACACGTCCCCGAGATCCCCGTCCTCGGCAACGGCGACATCTGGTCCGCCGAGGACGCGCTGCGGATGGTCCGCGAGACCGGCTGCGACGGCGTCGTCGTCGGCCGTGGCTGCCTGGGCCGCCCGTGGCTCTTCGCGGACCTCGTCGCCGCCTTCGAGGGCCGCCTGGACGACATCGCGCGACCGGCCCTGCGCGAGGTCGCCGACATCATGGTCCGCCACGCCGCCCTCCTCGGCGAATGGCTCGGCGACGAGTCCAAGGGCGTCATCGACTTCCGCAAGCACGTCGCCTGGTACCTCAAGGGCTTCGCCGTCGGCAGCGAGATGCGCAAGCGTCTCGCGATCACCTCCTCCCTGTCCGAACTCCGCGCGGGCCTCGACGAGTTGGACCTCGACCAGCCGTGGCCGACCGGCGCGGACGGCCCTCGCGGCCGCACCTCCGGCAACAACCGCGTCGTCCTCCCCGACGGCTGGCTCAAGGACCCCTACGACTGCGCGGGCATCAGCGAGGACGCGGAACTGGACACGTCGGGGGGCTGAACACGCGTTCTCGACACCGGCCGGGGCCGGACACACACTGGCCGGTGTGGACAGTGCGGTGTGGGTCGCGGCTCTGACCGGGGGAACGGCGGTGCTGGCGGGGTGGGTCACCACCTTGGGCAACGTCCGCGCGGCCCGGGTCCAGGCGGAGGAGTCCGCGCGAGCCCAACAGGTCGGCAGGGTGCGGGAGTTGCGCCGGGAGGCGTATCTGGAGCTGATGCGGCGCTCGCACGAGATGAGCGAGCTCTACTGGAAGGTCGGCGAGGTCCGCTACGAACCCACCGACCCCGCAAGCTTTCTGACGCGCATTCAGCAACTGCGCGTCGAGGCGCGCGAGGCGTACGACCCCCTCATGCACAGCGTGCGCGTCATCGCGTTGGAGGGGCCCGACCGGCTCGCCGAACTGGCCAAGGCCGTGCTCGCGGCGGCTGCCCTCACCAACGGTTCACTCGCGGAGGTCCACCGCAGCGGGGCCGGGGCGTTCGCGCGCTTCGACGCGGCCATGGAAGCCTACGGGCTCTCCCTGGCCGCGTTCGTGGAGGCGGCGCGTGACGCGATGAACGAGCCGTTGTGAGACGTCAGTCGCTCTTCGGGTGCGGGGTCGAGCCGTAGGCCGTGAGGAAGCGGTCGCGGAACTGGTCCATCTTCCAGACGGGGGCGTCGTGGGCGGGCTTGAGACCGTCCGTCCAGTTCCAACCGGCCACCTTCTCCAGGACCTTGGGGTCCTTGGCGACGATGGAGACGGGGACGTCGCGGTTGGCGTTGACGCCGCTGACCCTGGCGTTGGGCTGGTGGTCGCCGAGGAAGACGAGGACGGTGTCGTCGTCGGCGTAGCGCTCCATCCACTGGGTGAGCGCGGTCACCGAGTACTGGATCGACTTGCCGTACTCCGTACGGGCCTTGGTGTCGTCGTTGTAGACCTCGGAGGACTTCAGGCCCTCCTTCTGGATCTCGTGGAAGACCGAACCGTCGCCCACGTCCGCCCAGTCGACCATCTTCGGGATCGGCGCCCACGGCATGTGACTGGACGTCAGGATGATCTCGGCCATCAGCGGCTTGTCGCGCTTCTTGCCGTGCTCCAGGCGTTGGTAGGACTCCAGCGCGTACTGGTCCGGCATCGTCGACCAGCTGAACTTCGGCCCCTTGTAACCCATTTGGAAGGCGTTGTAGACCGTGTCGAGCCCGTAGTACTTCTGCTCGGGCCAGCTCTTCTGCACCCCGGGCATGATGCCGACGGTGTCCCAGGCGCCGGTCTTCTGGAACGCCTTGGTGAGAGAGAGGTGGTCGCTGGCCATCACCGTGCGGTACCGCTGCTGGTTGTCGATCCACAGCCCCGACATGGTCGTCGAGTGCCCGAACCAGCTCCCGCCGCCGTACGTCGACGACGTCAACCACCCGCTCTTGGCGTGGAATCCGAGCTTCGCCAGCGCCGCCGTGCTCTCCGTGAGCGTCTTGCCGACGCCCGGCGCGATGACCGGGTCCTCGATCGCGCTGCGGCCGTAGCTCTCGATGAACGTGAACAGCATGTCCTTGCCCCGCAGGTCCGGAACGAGCTGCGCCGGGGGCGTGTTGCCGAACCTGTCGTTCTTCGCGACCTTCGCGAACGCGGCCTCGTCCTTCAACGTCGCCTGGACCTGCCGCCGTTGGGAGTTCAGCGCGTTCGCGGCCCGGTACGAGGCGAACGGGATCCCGGCGACGTTCACCGTGAGGATCGTGCACGTGATCCACGCCGTCCCCACCAACAGCGTTCCCCGCGTGGCCCGTTGGACGTCCCGGCCGAGGATGTTCCCGATCCGGATCAGCGCCCCGACCATCCCCGCGAACAGCAGCACGACGAGGACGACCAGGCCGATCGCGAGCGCGTTCGCCGCCGTCCTCCCGGACGAGTCCGCCACGTACGACTTCGCGTCGTCCAGCAACTCCCAGTCCAGCACGGGGTTGAAGCTCCGCCCGAGGTAGTCCCGGTAGCCCATCTCCAGGCCGTTCACCACGGTCAGCGCGGCCAGTCCGATACCGCCGACGATCGCGAACACGAGCCGGGGGCGCCTGGGCAGCGCGATCAGCAGCGCGGCGGTGACGATGGCCTCGCCGGGGAGCCGCAGGAACGTGCTCAGCTTGAACGTCGAGACGGGTACGGGCAGCAGGAACGCGGCGTAGACCAGTGCCACGGACAGTACGGTTCCGGTCCACCACACGATCCGCGCGGCGACGGGGTACCGCTCACGCCAGGCCCGGAGCCGGGCGAAGCGTGTGCCGGGCGGCGTGCTCTCGGCGTCTCCTTCGACCGTCTCAGCTGCCTCAGCCGTCTTGGGTGTCTCGACCGTCTCGGCCGCCTTCTCCGCCTCGGTACTCACGGCGTCCACCGTATCCGCGCCGAGGTCGGCGGCATCCCCCGCACCCTCGGGTGGGGTCGGTTCCGGCTGTTGGCGTGAGCGTGTGGAGACAGGCACCCGAAGGTCCTTCCGTACGAAGCTGTGGCCCAGGAGGGCGGCGGACCCGGTGTGGAGGTCCGGGTCCGCCACCATTTCGTACGGGCTGCTCCCGGGGTGTGTTCAGCCGCCGGGGGCAGAAACAGGCAAACGCAGGGCAAATGGCGAACCAAGGGGTGAACGATGTGCCCTCAGGGTTCTACGGGTACTACAGGGGTTCTCCGGGTACTACGCCCCTCCCACCGCCGTCAGCAGTGCCAGCGGTGCCGCCGCCGAGCGGGATTCGCGAACGCACGCGTGCGGGTACGGCACCGGTACCCCGTGGGTATCCCTCCCGTACCCCGCGAGTACCTCCGGCAGCCGGTGCCCGGTGGCGGTCGCGGCGTCGACCAGGGCGTGGGCGACGGTCCGGGCCTCGTCGTGCAACCCGTACCGCGCGAGACCGAGGGTGATGAGCGCGTTGTCGTGGGGCCACACGGACCCCCGGTGGTACGAGAGGGGGTGATACGCGGCCTGCCCGGAGGCCAGCGTCCGCACCCCCCACCCGGAGAAGAAGTCGGGTTCGAGCAGCCGCCGCCCCACGACCTCCCCGTACTCCTTGTCCAGCAGCCCGGACCACAGCAGATGCCCGGCGTCGGAGGCGAGCGCGTCGACGTGCCGCCCCTCCCCGTCGAGCGCGAGCGCGGGGAAGGAGGCGTCCCGCATCCAGAAGTCCCGCTGGAACCGGTCCCGCAGATCGGCCGCCGCCTGTTCGAGCAGCGCCGCGTAGGTGTCGTCCGCCCAGGCGGTACGTGATACCCAGGCGGTACGCCGAAGGGCGTCGTACGCGTACCCCTGGGCTCCCGCGGCCATCACGGTGCCGCGCGCCCGGGTCCCGTCGGCGGAGCAGATCGCCCCCGGCGAGTCCTTCCAGTTCTGGTTGGCGAGCCCGCCCTGGTCCGCGCGGTAGACGAGGTAGCCCCGCGAGGAGAGCCCCCCGTGGTCGAGCATCCAGTCGACGGCCGCGCGCGCGTTGCCCTGGAGCCGCCGGGCGAGCGAGAGGTCCCCGGTGCGTTCGACGTACATCCCGAGGAGGACGAGGAACAGCGGCGTCGCGTCGACGGACCCGTAGTACCGCCCGTAGGGGACCTGCTGGAAGTGCGCCAGCTCCCCGTGCCGCACCTCGTGGACGATCTTCCCGGGCTGCGCGACGGCGTGCGGCCCGGTCTCGGTGGCCTGGCTCGCGGCGAGCGCCCGTAGCGTCGAGGCGGCGAGCTGGGGCCGGTAGGGCAGCGCGAACAGGGACGTGAGCAGCGCGTCCCGCCCGAGCAGCGCGAGGAACCAGGGTGCCCCGGCGGCCGGCACCCGCAGCTCCTCCCCGTCGGGTCCGACGGCGGGCACCTGGAGCGAGGCGAGGTCGGCGAGCCCGCGGGCACACGCGGCGGCCAACTCCGGCCACCCGGTGGGGAACGCGACCCCTTCGACGAACTCACCCTCGGCGGCGAGGAGTTGTTCGCTGAGCGCGGCCGGCGAGCTGGGCACCCGCAGCGCCCGCTTCTCCCCGTGCGGCCGGGCCATCACCCGCAGGGTCACCTCGGCCGACCCGTGCGGCGCCAACTCCAGTGCCCACACGAGCCGTCGGGCCCCGGTGCCGGTCTCCTCGACCCCGTCGGGCGCGGGGTCGGCCGTCACGGTCGTGACCGACCGCCACTCGCCGCGCTGATAGGTGAACTCGACGCCGTCGTCGAGGACTTGGCGGCGGCGCACGACGCCGGACTTGGCGTAGGTGCGGTGGTCGGAGCGGAGTTCGAACTGGTCGGTGAAGTCGGCGTCGGCGGTGACCGCGAGCCGCACGGTCGTCGGCACCGGACGGTTGCTGACGACCCGCAGCGACTCGATGAACGCCCCGTCCCCGACGGCCTGTTCACGGAAGAGCGTGCAGGACGGCGGCTCGCCGCGCCCGCCGCGCGGCACGAGGACGCAGCTCGCGGTGTCCCCGGCGGTGACCGGTGCCAGCGCCTCCGGGACGGCCCCGTCCACGGTGAGCTGCCAGCGGCTCAAGTGCCGTGCGTCGCGCACGAACAGCCCCTCCAGGGAGGTGCCGGAGCCGACGCCGCTGATGTCCCCGCGGTCGCCGACGGCGGCGAACGTCCCGCCGTGCACGAGCAGATGATGCCGGTCCGTCATTCCCGGTCCCCTCCCTTGTTCCCCGCGATCGTGTTGCCCGCGGTCGTGTTCCCCGCGACCCTGTCGCCCGTGCCTGTACCCGTGACCCCGCCCGCCGTGCCGGTCACGGCGTCGGCTGACGTGTCGTCAAGTTCCGTGTCGTGCAGGAGATCCAGCGTGAGCGCGGCGGTCCAGCCGAAGCCGGTCGCCCCGCACGCCTCGCCGGTGTACGGGTCGACGTACTCCGCGAACTCCGAGTCCCCGGCGGCCCGGAGGAAGGCGGTGCGCAGCGCGTCGGCCCGCGCGCTCTCGCCGTGCTGGCGAAGCCCCCGCTCCAGCAGCCAGCTCGTGTTGAACCAGGCGGGCCCGCGCCAGTACCGGTGCGGGTCGAACGCCTCGCCCAGCAGGTCGTAGGAGGGGACGAGCCGGGTGGCCGCCCCGAGCCCGAAGTGCCGTCCGCCCAGCGTTCGTACGACCGCCTCGGCGACCTCGCGCGGCAGGCCGGGCAGCAGCAGCGGGACCAGTCCGGAGACGCCGCGCTCGCGGATCAGGCCGCCGCCGACGACGTCCCGGCAGAAGAACATCCCCTCGGCCGGGTCCCAGAGCCGGTCCAGCAGCGCGGCCGTCAGGCGTTCCGCGCGCGCGTGCCGGGCGGTGCCCGTCGCCCCCAACTCGTGGGCGATCCGGGCGAGTGCGTGCTCGGAGGCGACGAGCAGGGCGTTGAAGGCGGGGTCCTCGACGGCGAACTCCCCGGCGCCGTCGGCGTATCCGCCGTCCCGGTAGTCGGTCGCGAGGCGGACGTAGCGGCCGTAGTCCAGGTCCGTCGGCCGGTCCTCGGCGGCCCCGTGGTCGAGGTCGGCGCGCCGGAAGGACCGCGCGGGCGCCGGGGTGATCCGCGCCAACGGGGCGTCCCAGCAAGGGGAGTTGTCCATGCCCTGCTCCCAGGGGTGGACGACCGAGGCGAGGCCGGCGCCGCCGAGGTCACGCCGGTGCAGCAGATAGCGGTGCCAGGCCGCGAGCCGTGGGTACACCCGGGACAGGAAGCCGCGCGCCCGCGACACACCGGGGTCGGCGCAGTGCACCAGCCAGGCGGCGAGCGCGTGCACCGGTGGCTGCACGATGCCGGAGGTCTGTACCGTGCGCGGGGCGCCCGCCGCGCGCCCGGCGACCGAGGAACGCCAGAAGTCGGGGCTCGGGAAGTACGCGTCGAGCGGGACGGAGGGGTTGAAGACGATGTGCGGGATCCGTCCGTCGTCCCACTGCGCCGCGAGCAGCGTCTCCAGTTCGGTCTGCGCGCGCACCGGCGAGACGTGCCTGAGGCCGATCGCGATGAACGCCGAGTCCCACGACCACTGGTGCGGGTACAGGCTGCGGGAGGGGACCGTCGAGGTCCCGGTCCAGTTGTCCCGTAGTACCCCTACCGCCCTGAGGTGCAGCGACCCCGTACCACCGGGATCGTATGCAGTGGTGTACCCCGCGGTGCGGGCGATGAGCTGGGCAGTGCGATCCACGCGGGGCTCCCCGACGACGACATGGCTGACCGGCCGGTTCGGTAGTGGCTACCGTAGGGTTACGTCTATTTAACACGCAAAACTCAATATGTAATGCAGGCTTGGGAAACACAAGGGGGTGCGCATGACCGGTCGGACGTCCGCACGGGGTCAGGTTCGGGGTCAGGCGAGCGCCGGAGAACTGCTCGCCCTGGTACGCAGCGGGCGGGCGACGACGCGCGGTGCGCTCCAGCAGCTGACGGGGCTCTCGCGGGCCACCGTCGGGCAGCGGCTCGACCGACTCTTCCGCGCGGGCTGGCTGCGCGAGGGCGCCGGGGGACCGGTCGACTCACCTCTGGGGGGACGGCCGTCCATCACCCTGGAGTTCGACGACGCGCACGCCGTCGTCCTCACGGCGGACCTGGAGACCCGGCACGCCCGCGCGGCCGTCCTCTCCCTCACCGGCGAGATCCTGGCCGAGCACTCCGGGACCCTCGTCATCGAGGACGGCCCCGAGCAGGTCCTCACCGAACTCGGGCGCTGGTTCGCCGAGTTGCTGGAGAAGGCGGGCCACCGGGCGGACGAGGTGTGCGGCATCGGCCTCGCGGTGCCGGGCCCCGTCGACATCGAGACGGGCCGCGTCGTCCAGCCGCCGATCATGCCGGGCTGGGACGGCTACGACATAAGAGGCCGCCTCTCCAGGGCCTTCACCGACCATACCGGGGCGCCCCCGGTGCCGGTGCTCGTCGACAACGACGCCAACCTCATGGCGTACGGGGAGCAGCGCTCCGGGCACCCGGACTGCTCGGCGTTCGTGCTGGTCAAGGTGTCCACCGGGATCGGCGCCGGCGTCGTCGTCGGCGGCTCGGTCTTCCGGGGGATCGACGGGGGCGCGGGCGACATCGGGCACATCCGGGTGGGCGCCGAGGCGCTGTGCCGCTGCGGGTCGTACGGGTGCCTCGCGGCCGTCGCCAGCGGGGGCGCCGTCGCGCGTCGGCTGGCGGAGGCCGGGGTGCCGGCGGCCTCGGGGGCGGACGTGCGGGACCTGCTCGCCTCGGGGCACCCGGAGGCGGCGGCGCTCGCGCGGGAGGCCGGGCGGCAGGTCGGCGACGTCCTCGCCACCGTTGTCACCCTCCTCAACCCGGGCGTCCTGATGATCGCCGGGGACCTCGCGGGGACGCCGTTCCTCACCGGGGTGCGGGAACTGCTCTACCAGCGGGCCCTGCCGCGCTCGACCGCTCATCTGGAGGTGGTGACCTCGCGGCTGGGGGAGCGGGCGGGGCTGGTCGGGGCGGGGGCGATGGTGGTGGAGCACCTGTACGCGCCGGAGCGGGTGGAGGAGCGGTTGGTGGCTCTCGGGTACTAGTGATTCTCACCACGTCTGATAGGGGTTCTGCTCACATGAGCGGATCTTGAGTGACTGCACTTCCTCAAGGGGTGGCACCGAGTGTCACCCCTTGATCGTTCATCGATCAAAATCATGCGTGTTGAATAGCGCTCATATGAGCGCTAGGGTGGAGGGGGTGGGGGTTCCCGCATTCAAGAAGTGAACGAAAGGTCTGGCTGTCCATTACCTTGGCTTGACTTTCGATCTGCTGGTTCACGGCGGGTTACGGGCAAGTGACATGCGCCTGGACCTGCCGGGAAGCCTTTGATCTGGGTATGTTCCTGGCCGTCAGGGCAGCCGCCGCGTCCTTGAGGAGTCGAGAACCGTGTCGGAGAACAACACAGCGCACACCGCGAAGTTCGTTTATGACTTCACCGAAGGAAACAAGGACCTCAAGGACCTCCTCGGTGGAAAGGGCGCGAACCTCGCCGAGATGACCAACCTGGGGCTACCCGTACCTCCTGGGTTCACCATCACGACCGACGCCTGCAAGGTCTACCTGGAGACCGGCGCCGCCCCCGAGGCACTGAGTGACGAGGTGAGTGCGCACCTCGACGCGCTGGAGACCCGGATGGGCAAGAAGCTCGGCCAGCACGACAACCCCCTTCTGGTGTCGGTCCGTTCGGGCGCCAAGTTCTCCATGCCCGGCATGATGGACACGGTCCTCAACATCGGCCTCTCCGACAAGTCGGTCCAGGGCCTCGCCGCCCAGGCCGGCAGCGACCGCTTCGCCTGGGACTCGTACCGCAGGCTGATCCAGATGTTCGGCAAGACCGTCCTCGACGTCGACGGCGACCTCTTCGAGGAGGCGCTGGAGAAGGCCAAGCAGGCCAAGAAGGTCACGGTCGACACCGAGCTGGAGGCCGCCGACCTCAAGAAGCTCGTCGCCACCTTCAAGAAGATCGTCAAGAAGGAGACCGGCCGGGACTTCCCGCAGGACCCGCGCGAGCAGATGGACCTCGCGATCAAGGCCGTCTTCGACTCCTGGAACACCGACCGCGCCAAGCTCTACCGCCGCCAGGAACGCATCCCCGGCGACCTCGGCACCGCCGTCAACGTCTGCTCCATGGTCTTCGGCAACCTCGGCCCCGACTCCGGCACCGGCGTCGCCTTCACCCGCGACCCCGCCTCCGGGCATCAGGGGGTCTACGGGGACTACCTCCAGAACGCCCAGGGCGAGGACGTCGTCGCCGGTATCCGTAATACCGTCCCCCTCGCGGAGCTGGAGACGATCGACAAGGCGTCCTACGACCGGCTCATGGCGATCATGGAGACGCTGGAGAACCACTACAAGGACCTCTGCGACATCGAGTTCACCATCGAGCGCGGCCAGCTCTGGATGCTCCAGACCCGGGTCGGCAAGCGCACCGCCGGCGCCGCCTTCCGCATCGCGACCCAGCTCGTCGACCAGGGCCTGATCGACGAGACCGAGGCCCTGCAACGCGTCACCGGCGCCCAGTTGGCGCAGCTGATGTTCCCCCGCTTCGACGAGCACGCCAAGGCCGAGCAGGTCGGCCGGGGCATCGCCGCCTCGCCCGGCGCCGCCGTCGGCAAGGCCGTCTTCGACTCGTACACGGCCGTCAAGTGGTCGCGCTCCGGCGAGAAGGTCATCCTGGTCCGCCGCGAGACCAACCCCGACGACCTCGACGGGATGATCGCCGCCGAGGGCATCCTCACCTCGCGCGGCGGCAAGACCTCGCACGCGGCCGTCGTCGCGCGCGGCATGGGCAAGACCTGTGTCTGCGGCGCCGAGGAGCTGGAGGTCGACACCAAGCGGCGGCGGATGACCGTACCGGGCGGGCGAGTTGTGGAGGAGGGCGACCTCATCTCCATCGACGGCTCCACCGGCAAGGTCTACCTCGGTGAGGTGCCGGTCGTGCCCTCCCCGGTCGTCGAGTACTTCGAGGGCCGCATGCACGCGGGCGCCGACGACGCCGACGAACTCGTCGAAGCCGTCCACCGCGTCATGGCGTTCGCCGACCGCAAGCGCAGGCTGCGGGTGCGTGCCAACGCCGACAACGCCGAAGACGCCCTGCGCGCACGGCGGTTCGGCGCCCAGGGCATCGGGCTGTGCCGCACCGAGCACATGTTCCTCGGCGACCGGCGGGAGTTGGTGGAGCGGCTGATCCTCGCCGACACCGACACCGAGCGGGAGGAGTCGCTGAAGGAACTCCTCCCGCTCCAGAAGCGGGACTTCGTCGAGCTGTTCGAGGCGATGGACGGACTCCCCGTCACCATCCGCCTGTTGGACCCGCCGCTGCACGAATTCCTGCCCGACATCACCGAGTTGTCGGTCCGCGTCGCCCTCGCCGAGTCCCGCAAGGACCCGCACGAGAACGACCTGCGCCTCCTCCAGGCCGTCCACCGCCTGCACGAGCAGAACCCGATGCTCGGCCTGCGTGGGGTGCGCCTCGGCCTCGTCATCCCCGGTCTGTTCACCATGCAGGTACGGGCCATCGCCGAGGCCGCCGCCGCCCGCAGGGCCGCCAAGGGCGACCCGCGCGCCGAGATCATGATCCCGCTCGTCGGCACCGTCCAGGAGCTGGAGATCGTCCGCGAGGAGGCCGACCAGGTGATCGCCGAGGTCGAGGCCGCCACCGGCACCGAACTCAAGCTGTCCATCGGCACGATGATCGAGCTGCCCCGCGCCGCCCTGACGGCCGATCAGATCGCCGAGGCCGCCGAGTTCTTCAGCTTCGGCACCAACGACCTCACCCAGACCGTCTGGGGGTTCAGCCGCGACGACGTCGAAGCTTCCTTCTTCACCGCCTACTTGGAGAAGGGCATCTTCGGGGTTTCCCCGTTCGAGACGATCGACCGCGACGGCGTCGGCTCCCTCGTCAGGTCCGCCGCCGAAGCCGGCCGCCGCACCCGCCCCGACCTCAAGCTCGGCGTCTGCGGCGAGCACGGCGGCGACCCCGAGTCCGTCCACTTCTTCCACGAGGTCGGCCTCGACTACGTCTCCTGCTCCCCGTTCCGCATCCCCGTCGCCCGCCTCGAAGCGGGCCGGGCCGCGACCCAGTCCGAGGGCAGCGACCACCGCTGACCACTCCCCGGCCCCGGAGCCGCCGACGGTCCCCGACCCTCACCGATCGGCGGCGGCTCCGGTACACAGGAGAGGGCGGCGCCCTGTGCGGGGGCGCCGCCCTCCGTGCGTCATACCCGTACTACTTTCGGTGTTCACCGTTTCCGTGCTGTCTACATACGCCGTCCCGACAGGCCCCCTCCTAATGTGGGCAGGTCACCATTCAGGAGGGAGCGGCGGGCCATGCGCGGCTGGAACACGGGGGACATGCCGGATCAGGAGGGCCGGGTGGCGGTCGTCACCGGGGCCAACAGCGGCCTCGGGTACGTCGCCGCGCGGGAGCTGGCGCGCAAAGGGGCGTGCGTCGTGCTGGCCTGCCGCAGCGAGACCCGGGCGAAAGCGGCGGCCGAGCGGCTGCGGGGCGAGACACCGGACGCGAACGTCGAGACGCGGCTCGTGGACCTCGGCGACCTGCGCTCCGTCCACCGCTTCGCGGAACGTTTCCCCTACGACCGGCTCGACCTCCTCGTCAACAACGCGGGCGTGATGGCCGTCCCCTACGGGACCACCGCGGACGGCTTCGAGACGCAGTTCGGCGTCAACCACCTCGGGCACTTCGCGCTGACCGGGCTCCTGCTGCCCCGGCTCCTCGCCGCCGAACCCGGCGCGCGCGTCGTGACCGTCTCCAGCATGATGCACGCCATGGCCAACGTGGACCTGCGCGACCCCAACGGGCTGCGCAGCTACCACCGGTGGACCGCCTACGCCCGGTCCAAGACCGCCAACCTCCTCTTCACCCACGCCCTCGCCCGGCGCCTCGCGGACGCCGGGTCCGCCGTCGTGGCCGCCGCCGCGCACCCCGGGTACGCCTCCACCGGGCTCGCGGCGGGGGTCGGCGGGCGCGGGAGCCGGCTCCTCATGGAACTCGGGGACCGGGCGATCGCCCAGTCGGCGGAGACCGGCGCGCTGCCCATCCTCTACGCGGCCACCGCCGACGCCGTCCGCCCCGACTCCTTCACCGGGCCGTCCTTCGCGATGTGGCGGGGGGCGCCGGCGCCGTCGTGGCGGGCACCGCGGACGCGGGACGACCGGGTGGCGGAGTGGCTGTGGGAGGTGTCGGAGCGGATGACGGGGGTGGTGTGGGATCAGCGGTTGGCGTAGTACCCGTACGACTCCTGGGGTGACCCGTAGTACCCGTACGACTCCTGGGGCGGCTCGTAGTACCCGTAGTCCTGCGCGGCGTACTCCTGCGGGTAGCTCTCGGGCATGGGGGTCGTGTCGAGGTAGAACCACTCGGCCGTAGGGGAGGGAGCCGTGGGGGAGGGGGCGGAGGGGGTAGGGGGCACCCTGAGGGGCAGCGGCGTCTCGACGGCCGGGGTCTGCGGGGTCTGCGAAGTTTGCGGGGTCTCCACGGCCTCCCGCTTCTCGTGCGGCATCAGTAACTCGACCCGCACCCCCTTCCCCCGCTGCTGCGCCACGAACTCCTCCACCTGACTCCGGCAGGCGTGGTCGAGGTGGGTCACCCCCGTCAGGTCCAGCCGGATCCGCGGCTTGCCCGACTCCGCCGCCCCCTCCAGCGCCTCGATCACCTCGGGCAGCCGCAGGAACGTCGCGTTGCCGGCCATCACGACCTTCGCCGTGTCCTCGTCCTCGTGCCGCCGGATCACGGTCCGCGACATCCGCAGCGCGGCCAGCACGATCCCGGCGGCGAGCCCGATCAGCACCCCTTCGAGGAGGGCCGTCGCGACGATGACCAGCGTCGTGATCGTCATGACCGCGAACTCCCCGCGGTCCTGCCGCCACATCTTCGGGAACTCCTCCGGCGCGAACAACTTCCAGCCGCTGTGCACCAGTACGCCCGCGAGGACCGAGATCGGGATCAGCGCGAGCACCTGCGGAAGCAGCAGCGCGAACGCCAACAGCCATACGCCGTGCAGGGTTCGCGACAGCCGAGTCTTCGCCCCGGCCTGCACGTTGGCCGAACTCCGGGCCACCACAGCGGTGATGGGCAGCGCGCCCAGCAGCCCGGCGACCGTGTTGCCCGCACCCTGCGCGATCAGCTCGGGGTTGTAGCGGGTGCGCGCCCCGTCGTGCATCCGGTCCACGGCGGCGGCCGTGAACAGCGACTCGGCGGAGGCGATCACGGTGAACGTCAGGACCGCCGTGATGATCCCGGCGTCCGCGAGCCCCGCGAACTCCGCCGGACCCGGCACGTTCACCGACGCCAGCAGGTTGCCGACCTGGAGCGTCTTCACCTCGACGCCGGGCAGCGCCGCGACGCCGATCCCGATCGCCACGGCGACCAGCGCGGCCGGCACCTTCCTGACCGGCCCCGGCACCTTCTTCCACAGGAAGCTCAGGACGACGGTGACGACGCCGAGCCCGGCCGCGATCAGCGCCTGCGGGTTCGCGAACGTGTCCGCGAGGAGCCCGGGGATGCCGGCCATGTTCTCGATCGGCGTGCCCGGCGCCTTCGCGTCCATCATCGGATACGCCTGGCCGAACATCAGCGGCAGCCCGATCCCGGCGAGCATCCCCTGGACGACGGCCAGCGAGATCGCCTGGAAGAACCGCCCCAACCGCACCAGCCCCAGCACGATCTGGAGCAGCCCGGAGAACAGCACGATCACGCCGAGCATGGCAACTCCGTGCTCCAGCACGGTCTCCGCCACCAGCGCCGCCAACCCGGCTGCGGGGCCGCTGACTTGGAGTGTCGAACCCCGGGCGACCCCGACGACGAGCCCGCCGATCACCCCCGAGATGATGCCGAGTTCGGCCGGGACGCCCGAGGCGACGGCGACGCCGATGCACAGGGGGAGGGCGACGAGGAACACCACCAGCGAGGCGGTGATCTCGGTACCGAGGTCGCTCTTGGGTGACTTGGCCGACTTCGCCGACTTTGCCGTCTTGGGATCAACTCCCACTCCCTGGAACCGACTTCGTCCCCGGCCCATCCGCGCCGCATGCGTCCCGCTCATGCCGCGTGCACCCGGAACGCCCCGTCGGTGTCCAGCTCGTGCACCTGACCCGTGTCCACCTCGTAGTACCACCCGTGCAACCGCAGCCGCCCCTGTTCCACCCGCCGCCGAGCGACCGGGTAACTCCCCAGCTCGGCAAGCTGGTTGACGACGTTCAGCTGGACGACGTCCGGCAGGGACGGCTCGCGCGGCACGGAGTCCAGGGCGGGCGCGAGACCCGGCCGGGCCAGCCCCAGCCAGGCCGCGACACCGGGCAGCGTCGACAGGTCGTCGCCGGCGGTCAGCGCGCCCATCGCGCCGCAGTGCGAGTGACCGCAGACGACGACGTCCTGAACGCCCAGCACCTCCAGCGCGTACTCGATGGTGGCGGCCTCGCCGGAGGGGCCCTGCCCGTCGTGCGGCGGGACGATATTCCCTGCGTTGCGCAGCTCGAATATCTCGCCCGGACGCGCTCCGGTGATCAGCGCGGGTATCACGCGCGAGTCCGAGCAGGTGATGAACAGAACCTCCGGACTTTGCCCCTCAGCCAGTTTCCGGTATTCACCGCTTTCGAAGTCGACCCGCCGCTTGAACGACCGCGCGCGATCCAGCAAAGCCTGCACGATTCCTCCCGATGAACGCGTACTGCGGAGAAAATCCGCAGGTCAGAGGTGTGTGTCCAGAACGTTAGAGGAGGACGGGCCAGCGGAAGGTTAGCGGAACACTAAATCGCCGACAGTGACCGGACATTTCTTGTCAGTGGTTTGAGGCCCCGATCACAATGGCCGGGAAGCGCGCGACGGATTCCCGGTCCTTCTTGTACGGTGGCGAATCCGCGGTGACGTATGGATATCGAATGGAAGAGACGGGAACGCATGGGTGGCGTACGAGTCCTGCTCATCGAGGACGACCAGACGATCGCCGAACCCCTCGTCGAGGGCCTGGGCCACTTCGGTCTGACGGTGCAGCACGTCCGCACCGGCGGCGAAGGACTCCGGGGCCCTCACGGCGACGTCGTCCTGCTCGACCTGGGGCTGCCGGACATCGACGGCATCGACGTCTGCCGGGGCATCCGCGCCGTCTCGGACGTGCCCATCATCATCCTCAGCGCGCGCGGCGAAGAGGCCGACCGCGTCCTCGGGCTGGAGCTGGGGGCGGACGACTACCTCGCGAAGCCGTTCAGCATGCGGGAGTTGGTGGCCCGGGTGCGGGCGGTCACGCGCAGGTCCCAACGGGTCAGCGGGGGCGGGGAGTTCACGGTCCCGGACGCCGACACGGCGACGTCGGCGGCGATCCACGCGTACGCCGCCACGCCTTCCGCGTACACCCCCGCACCGCCCCCGGCGCCCGCGTACACCCCGGCCCCCGCCTACGAGCCCCCACCCGCCCCCGTCTCCGCTCAACCCCCGTCTGCGCCGGGCCCGTTGGTGGTCGACCGGCGTACCCGGCAGGTCTGGGTCGGGGAGGACCCCGTCGTCCTCACCCCCAAGGAGTTCGACCTCCTCGCCCTGCTCACCGAGGACCCGGGCGCGGTCTACTCCCGCCAGCAGATCCTGGACCGGGTCTGGGACCCCCACTACCAGGGCCCGACGAAGACTCTGGACGTCCATGTCGCCACCCTGCGCCGCAAGTTGGGCAACCCGGCGTGGATCCAGACCCTGCGGGGCGTCGGCTTCCGGCTGGCCGTCCAGACCCAGCCGCACACCTCGGCGCCCGCCTACGACTGGACGGCGGCGCGGTGACCCGCCGCCTGCTGCTCAGCTACCTGACGCTGGCCGCGCTCGTCCTGCTCTGCCTCGAACTCCCCCTGGGATACGTGTACTCGGGCGCGGAGCGCGAGCGCGTCGTCAACCTCGCCAAGGACGAGGCGGAGTCGGTGTCGGCCTACTCCGCCCTGTCGATCGCGGCGGGCGGCGCGGCCCGGGACCTGCCGGCGCGGGCGGCCCACTGCGCGGCCCGGATCGGCGGCAAGGTCCTCATCGTCGACGCGAACGGCGGCCTGCTCGCCTCCTCCCACCCCCTCACGCCCGAGGAGGAGAGCCGCATCGCCTCCTGGCCCGGTATCGCCGCCGCGCTCAGGGGTTCACCGACCGAGGACGTCCGCACCTCCACGATCGGCGGCGTGCAGTACCTCGCGGTGGCCGCCCCCATCGGCCCCGGCGCCCGGCCGCAGGGCGCCGTGCGCATCACGGTCCCCACCCGGATGGTCCACGAACGCGTGCACCACGTCTGGCTGTTGCTGCTCGGCGGCGGCATCGCGGTCCTCGCCGCCGTGGCCGTCGTCGGCTTCGCCATCGCGAGCTGGACCAGCCGCCCGATCCGTGAACTGGAGCGCGCGACCCACGAGTTGGCGACCGGCGGCACCGCCACCCCGGTCGCCGTCACCAGCGGCCCGCCAGAAGTCCGCAGCCTCGCCGCGACGTTCAACCGCACGGCCGCCCGCCTCGAACACCTGCTGACCTCGCAGCGGGCCTTCGCGGGCGAGGCGTCCCACCAGCTGAAGACGCCACTGGCCGCGCTGCGCCTGCGACTTGAGAACCTGGAGAACCACATCGCGCTCCAGGCCCGCGGCAGCCTCGGCGCCGCGATGACCGAGACCGACCGGCTCGCGCGGATGGTCGAGGGCCTGCTCGCCATGGCCCGGCTGGACGAGAAGGCCGCCGAACGCGAACGCGTCGACCTGGACGCCGTCCGCGCCGAACGCCACCACGCCTGGCGGCCGTTGTACGAGCGCCACGGGGTGCGGCTCGCGGTCGCCGGGGACGCGGCCGGCGAGGTGAGCGCCGTGCCCGGCGCGGTCGAGCAGATCCTCGACAACCTGCTCTCCAACGCCTTGCGGGTCTCGCCCGCCGGCACCACCGTCCTCATCGACGTGCGCCGCGCGGCCCAGCACGAACGCCGGTTCACCGCCCGGCAGTTCAGCCAGCCGTTCGTCGAACTCCACGTCATGGACGAGGGTCCCGGCATGACCGAGGAGCAGCGCCGGCGCGCCTTCGACCGGTTCTGGCGGGCCCCCGACGCCCCCAAGGGCGGCACCGGCCTCGGCCTCGCCCTCGTCCAGCGCCTGGCCCACGCGAGTGGCGGCGAGGCCCTGCTGCGCACCGCCCCGCTGGGCGGGCTTGACGCCTTCGTGCGCCTGCCGGTGGCGCCAACTGCCAAGCAGGGCGGCGGAAGTGGCGGACACACGTCGGCGCACCGCCCGGTGAGAGAACTCCAGGCGGTGCGCGGACAGGGGTAGTCGGGGGTTCAGCCGAGCCGGACCTCGTACGTCGCGACGCTCACGTCACCGTCGTCCAGGCAGGCGCCGCTCGTCAGGTCGAAGCGCTGCTTCAGCAGGGGCGAGGCGACGAACGGGCGGCCCTGGTGGGTGCCGGTCAGGCCGCGGGAGAGAACTCCCGCCCCGCTGAAGGGATCCCGGTTGTCGATCGCGTACAACTCGCCGCCTCGGTCCCGGAACACGGCCACCTGACGGCCGTCCGGCAGCAGCGCGGCGACGCCCCGGCCCGGCAGCAGCGCGGAGAGGTCACAGACCGTCAGCCAGCCTTCGTCCAGGCTGACTTGGACCTTCAGGTCGGTCGTCTCGGGCGCCAGGGTCATCGCTGGACACTTCCTTCCATGGGACGCATGCCGATCGACAGCAGGGGCAGGTCGGGCTTGATCTGGTCGCGCTCCGGGACGAACCCGACGACCGGGTCGGGGGTGTCGGGCGCGTTCACGAACGACACGAACCGGGCCAGTTTCTCCGGGTCGTTGATGGTCTCGGCCCACTCGTCGCGGTAGTTCGCGACGTGCGCGGCCATCAGCGACTCCAGCTCCTCGCAGATGCCGAGGGAGTCCTCCACCACCACGTCACGCACGTGGTCGAGGCCGCCGGGGATCCGCTCCAGCCAGGTCGAGGTGCGCTCCAGACGGTCGGCGGTGCGGATGTAGAACATCAGGAACCGGTCGATGAGCCTGATGAGTTGGGTGTCGTCGAGGTCCTGCGCGAGGAGGTCCGCGTGGCGCGGGGTGGCGCCGCCGTTGCCGCCGACGTACAGGTTCCACCCGTTGGACGTCGCGATGATCCCAAAGTCCTTCGACTGGGCCTCCGCGCACTCGCGGGCGCAGCCCGACACCGCCGACTTCAGCTTGTGCGGCGACCTCAGGCCCCGGTAGCGCAGCTCCAGGTCGATCGCCATCCGCACCGAGTCCTGGACGCCGTAACGGCACCAGGTCTGGCCGACGCAGGACTTCACCGTGCGCAGCGCCTTGCCGTACGCGTGCCCCGACTCGAAACCGGCGTCCACCAACCGGGCCCAGATCAGCGGGAGTTGTTCGACGCGGGCGCCGAAGAGGTCGATGCGCTGACCGCCGGTGATCTTCGTGTAGAGGCCGAAGTCGCGGGCCACCTCGCCGATGACGATCAGCTTCTCCGGGGTGATCTCGCCGCCGGGCACGCGCGGCACGATCGAATAGGAGCCGTTCTTCTGGATGTTGGCGAGGAAGTGGTCGTTGGAGTCCTGGAGCGCGGCCTGTTCGCCGTCCAGGATGTAGACGCTCGCGCCGATCACCGGGGCGAGGGAGGCGATGATCGAGCCCACCGCCGGCTTGCAGGTCTCGCAGCCGTCACCGCCCCGCGCGCCTTCGCGGCCGTAGCGGTCTAGGAGTTCACGGAAGGTGTTGATGCGCAGGGCGAGGACGATCTCGTACAGCTCCTCGCGGGTCTGCCCGAAGCAGCCGCACAGGCCCTTGTCGACCTCGACGCCGCTCGCCTCCAGCTCGGCGGTGACGAGCTGGCCCAGCACCTTCACACAACTGCCGCAACTGGTACCGGCCTTGGTGCATTTCTTGACCTCGGGGACCGTGGTGCACGCGTGCTCGGTGACCGCCCCGCGGATCGCGCCCTTGGTGACGTTGTTGCAGGAGCAGATGACCGCCTCGTCCGGCAGCGCGGACGGCCCCAGCTGGGCGCCGCCGCTCGAACCGGCGGGCAGGACAAGGGACTCGGGGGCGACCGGCGGCACGGAACCGGTGAACGCCCGCAGCGTGCCGTACGCTTCGGCGTCGCCGACGAGGATCCCGCCGAGCAGGGTGCCGTCGCGGGCGATGACCAGCTTCTTGTAGAGGCCGGAGCGGGCGTCGGAGTAGACGACCTCGAGGCAGTCCTCGGCCGCGCCGTGCGCGTCACCGAAGGAGGCGACGTCGACGCCGAGCAGCTTCAGCTTCGTCGACAAGTCCGCGCCCAGGAAGGCCGATTCGTCCTGCGCGATGGTCGCCGCGACCGTCTCCGCCTGCTCGTAGCCCGGCGCGACGAGTCCGTACACGCGGCCGTCCGCCGCGAGCGCGCACTCGCCGATCGCGAACACCGCCGGGTCGGTGACCGTACGGCACTGCTCGTCGACCGCGATGCCGCCGCGCTCGCCCACCGACAGGCCGCAGTCCCGGGCGAGTTGGTCGCGCGGGCGGACCCCGGCGCTGAACACCACCATGTCCGTGGCCACTTCGGACCCGTCGGAGAGCTTCATGCCGGTGACCGCGCCGTCCGCGCCGACGACGATCTCCTGCGTGCCGGTCCCGGTGTGGACGCTCAGGCCCATCTCCTCGATGGTCCGCAGCAGCGCCGCGCCACCGCCCTCGTCGACCTGCACCGGCATCAGCCGGGGCGCGAACTCCACGATGTGCGTGCTGAGTCCGAGCCCCTGCAGCGCGCCCGCCGCCTCCAGGCCGAGCAGCCCGCCGCCGACGACGGCACCGACCGTCGCCCTCGCCTTCGCGTACTCCTCGATCGCGAGGAGGTCGTCGATCGTCCGGTACACGAAGCAGCCGGCCGCGTCCTTGCCGGGCACGGGCGGCACGAACGGGTAGGAGCCGGTCGCGAGGACCAGGGTGTCGTACTCGACTCGCAGGCCGGAGCGGGCGGTTACCGTCCGGGTCTCGCGGTCGACGGTCTCCGCCGGGTCGCCGACGTGCAGCTCGATGCCGTGCTCGGCGATGAACTCCATGTCGGTCATGGACAGCTCCTCGGGGCTGGTGCCCGAGAAGTACGAGGTGAGCTGCACGCGGTCGTACGCCGGACGCGGCTCCTCGCACAGCACGACCACGCGGTGCGTGGCGGTCAGGCCGCGCGCGGCGAGCGCTTCGAGGAAGCGCTGGCCGACCATGCCATGGCCGACAAGCACGATCGTGGGGGTGTCCGTGGGCATCAGGAGCCTCCGTCGTTCGAGGTCATGACGTCGAGACTGCGGCGCGGAGGTTACCCGGCCGCATCACGTCTGTTTCCCACGGGGAACGCTGCCCTCAGCGGGGGCCCGTACGGGGTGTGAGGTCCCGGAGCGTGCCGCGCCGGGACCTGTGAGGAAACCAGTTTTCCCAGGTGAAGAGGGGTACTACGGGTCTACCGGGAGGGTATTACGGGGTCTACGGGTGGGCCGGGGACAGGGCCCGGGACACCGCCGCCGTGTGCGCGTACGCCCGCTCGGCGGCCCGCACCGCCCGTTCCCGCTCCCGCGCGCCCGGCAGAGCCTCGTCCAGCCGGGCCGCGACCGCCTTCCAGCGCGCCCGGTCCCCGCTCCCGTAGTACGCGAGCCCGGCGCCGTCGCTCAGCCCGTACGCCGCCGACACCGGGCCGCGCAGGTACAGCGCACCCATCGTCGACCCCTCCAGCACATAGAGGAACCCGAGCAGCCCCTCCGGCTCCGTGCGCGCCGTCTCGCGGACGTCCCCGGTGAACGCGCGCACCTCGGCCGCCACCAGCGCGGGCCGGGGCAGCACCCCGGACGCCGCGAAGTGCCCGAGGTCCCGGTCGAGGTACGGCACCTTCGCCAGCTCCGCCGACCACACCCGCGCGACGGCCGGACACGCCGACCGCGTCAGCTCGTCCTCCAGCGCCGCCAACACCGGCCGGTAGGCGGCGAGTTGGCCCACGTACAGCTCGACCGGCAGCGAGCCCGCGAGCATCGCGACGGCGAACTCCGTGTGCTCCAGCGTGTCGTGCCAGCCCCGGGTGCGGGACCGCAGCAGCCCGACCGCCGAGCCGTTCACGCGCCGCTCCGTTCGGCGAGCGTGCGGTGGAGGCGGTCGATGAGGTGGCCCTTGCGGTCGATGGTCAGGTCGAAGTAGGCGGCGCTGTAGGGGGATCGGCACACCGAGTGGACCGTCTCCTTCGCCGCGCGCTTCAACTCCACGGCGTCGGCGGCGAGTCGGAGGAGGGTCGCGTCGAGCTTGGGGTGCGTGAGGACGTAACTCCGCAGGTCGGCGCTACTCAAGTTGGCGTCAGTACGCGGTGGTTCGGCGTCGAGCAGTTCCAGGAACACCCGGTTGCCCAGCCCGTCGAAGTCCTCGTGGGTGTTCGCGCCGCCGAACTCCGGTACGACGTCGGTGAGATCGTTGAAGAGCTGGCTCGCCAGGCCCAGCCGGCGCATCGCGTCGGCCAGCGCCTCCCGGTCCCGCTCCCGGACGCCGAGCGCCGCGAGGGCCGCGTCCAGCGGCATCCAGAACAGGGTGCCGGTCTTGAGCGCGGCGACGGACTCCCAGAAGCGGACGCGGTCCGCGTGCGGCGCGGTCAGCAGCGCCTCGCGCGTCACGTCCGTACGGGACGCCAAGTCGCCGGCCTGGCCGGTGAAACCCCGGCCCACGCTCTCCAACAGGGCGGCCACAGCAGCGGGTTGGCCCGCGTGCCGCAGCGCCGCCGTCACCAGCCAGGCCCCGGTGTTCAGGGCGATCGGCACACCGTGCGTGGCATGCAGCGCCGGTTCGCCGTACCGGACCGCGCTGCCGTCCTGGATGTCGTCGAGCGCGACGGCCGCCTTCAGCAGGATACGGACGGCGACGGCGGTCCGCCGGATCGCCGCGAAGTCGTCCGCGTCGGTCAACTCGCCTGGAAAACCCCGGTAGTTGCGGTACGCCCAGTACACCATCGACGGGCGCAGCGGTGCCGTGCCGCCGGGGGCGTCCGGTCTCGGCGGCAGCGCCTGCTGGCCCACCTTGGAGCCGAGGGCGTCCTCGATCGGGGCGTACAGGGTGCGGCGCAGAGCGTCGGCGTACACCTCGCCCTCGTCGCCCTCACCGCCGTCCGCGAGCGCGTCGACGAAAGCGCGCAGGTCGTCCTCCAGGAGGGCGGCGTCCTGGCGGACGATCTTTTCCACATCCGTAGCAACCGGTTCCACATAGGCAGCATCGGGCCCGTGAGCCGGTTCGGTCCAGATGCCCTTCTAGCCATCGATTCGACGGACGACGGCATGTCTTTGGCTGGGAAAGGGCGTTTGCGCGCGGCGATCCAGGCCCCGCCGAACCTCAGGACTCCCTCAGGTCGATGGACGCTGCACACATCCCGTCCGTAAGGTCGCGATCATGCCCGACATACCGCTGACCACCCTGTTGCTGCTCTGCCTCGCCGCGCTCGCGGCGGGCTGGATCGACGCGGTGGTCGGCGGCGGGGGGCTCCTGCTGCTCCCGGCGCTCCTCCTCGGACTGCCCGCCGGGACGCCGGCCGCGCACGCGCTCGGCACCAACAAGGCCGTTGCGATCGTGGGGACTTCGGGGGCGGCGGTCACGTACGTCAGGAAGACGCGGGTGGACGTCCGGCTCGCCGTCCGCATCGGTGTGGCGGCGCTGATCGGGTCGTCCGGGGGTGCGTTCCTCGCGGCCGGGATGAGCACCGAGGTCCTGAAGCCGGTGATCATGGTCGTGCTGCTCGCGGTCGCGGGGTTCGTGATCGCGCGGCCGGCTTTCGGCACGGCTCCGGCGACCGGGCCGGCGGGGCCGCGCCGGGTGCTGGCGGCGATCGGGCTCGCGGGGGTGGGGATCGGGTTCTACGACGGGCTCATCGGGCCCGGCACCGGGACGTTCCTGGTGCTCACGCTGACCGCGGTGCTTCACCTCGACCTGGTGAGCGCGTCGGCCACCGCGAAGATCGTCAACTGCTGCACGAACGCGGGGGCGTTGGTGACGTTCGCCGTGCAGGGGGCAGTGATCTGGCAGCTTGCCGCGCTCATGGCGGTGTTCAACCTCGTCGGCGGGACCGTGGGAGCGCACACCGCGTTGAAGCGGGGGAGCGGGTTCGTGCGGGTCGTCCTGCTGACGGTCGTGTTCGCGCTGGTGGTGAACATGGCGTACGAGCAGTGGCTGGCCTGAGCCTCGGGTACTACGGGTATCACCGGGTCCCCGTCAGGTGCGCGAAGACCACCACGTTCCCCTGATAACCCGTAGTCCTGGAGTAGGGGCCCCCGCAGGTGATCACCCGTAGCTCGGGGCGGTCGGCGGCGCCGTACACCTTCTCGTCGGGGAAGGCGCTCGCCTGGTACACCTCGACGGCGTCGACGGAGAAGAGGGCGACGGTCCCGTCCCGGCGCTCGACCTCGATGACGGCGCCCTTGCGGAGCGCGCCCAGGGAGTAGAAGACGGCGGGGCCGTCGGCGTTGTCGACGTGGCCCGCGACGACGGCCGTCCCCGTCTCGCCGGGCGTGGTGCCGGCCTCGTACCAGCCCGCGAGGTTCTTCTTCGCGGCGGGCGGGACGTCGAGGCTCCCGTAGGGGGTGAGCCCCAGGCCCGTCAGGGGCGCGTCGACGCCGATGGACGGGATGCGGATGCGGTCCGGGGGAGAGGGCGGCAGCGCGGGCGCCGACCGGGGGTCGACCACGGCGGAGCGGGCCTGCGCGGCGGACGGCTGCGGCGGCGCGTGCTCATCGGCGCCGTGGTGCAGCAGCCAGGCGCCCGAGCAGAGGGCGGTGACGGTGACGGCCGCTATCGCGGTGTTGCCGACCCTGGGCATGGGACGTTCCCCTCTCCTCGTCTGGTCCCCGTACCCCCTCCGGGCCACGAGGGGCGTCGGACCCGGAGGGGGAGGGGGATGCGGTACCGGAGGACGGACAGCGGAGGGGTCCGTCAGATCCCGTCGCCTCTCGCCCGGCGATGCAGGAGCCAGGTACCGCCCGCGGCGGCGACGGCGAGTGCCGCCACGCCGGCCGCGGTCTGCACGGGGTCGGGACCGAGCGCGCCGCCGACCCCCGTCTTCACACTCCCTCTCGGATACGCCGGCCGGCGGGCCGTCGCGAGCGTCACCACGAGGTCGCCGGTGACCTTCCTGCCGCCCTCGGCGCACGCGGCGACGATCTCGTACGTCCCCGGCTGCGCGCTCGGCGGCACCTTGAACTGGCCGATGGCGTCGCCCTCGTGGGTGGACGGCGCGAGCGTGAACCGGCCGGCGCCCACCGCGCTCGCGTCCCCGGCGGCCGTCCCGCCGTCGCCGCAGGCGGTGGTGTTGACGGTGACCTGCCCGCCGGGGACCACGGTCGACGGGTACACCTCCAGACGGTCGCCGTCCCCGCCGTACGCGGGCGCCGCGGCCCCGCTCGCGGCGGCCACGGCGAGCGCGGTGCCGGTCAGCAGCCGGACGGTACGTCGCATCGGTGCTCCTCCGAGCCTCGGTCGTGCCTCTGCTCTTCCGAGGTAAGAGGCAGCGGGGCGGGAGCGCTTCCTGAGGGGATGTCAGAAAGGGGATGAACGGGTGGCGGAGGTACGGCGCCGCGGCCGGTGTTTCAGCAGGTCACGGGGGTTTCGGGGCGGGGGTGCGGAAAACCTTCCGGGGGAGGGGTGAACGGGTGACCGACACACCGTCAGCTCGACGCGCGTCCGGTACCGGTTTGGCGCAGGGGCCCGCGCCGGGTGAGCCAGTCACCCTCCGGTACGAGGGTGCCGGTGCGGCGCAGGCGGGCGGTGACGCGGGGGCCGGCGAGGTAGACCCAGGCCCGTACGACGTCGGAGCCACGGCCCCGTACGACGTCTCGGGTAACTCTCAGGTAGGGGCTGTCCGGGTCGTCCGCCCGGTATTCCTCCAGGAGGTCCAGCCCGCCGAGGACGTCGGGGTAGTACTCGGGTCGGACGGTGACGAGGTCCCCGTGGACGAGTCCGCCGGGCGCCTCCACGGCGTACGGGTATCCCGGGCCGTCGTACAGCACCGCGCCGGTCAGCCGCGCGGGCTCCTCGGTGAGGGTGCGGCCGGACAGGAACAGGGCGTGGTTGGCCTCGCCGGGGCGCAGAGTGCCGTAGACGAAGAAGGGGAGCGGCGCGGGGGTCACGGAGGGATTCTCTCCCGGCGCTCCCCACGGGCGCGCTATGGACATGACAACGCGCGGCGCCTATAAATCGCAGTCGGCGTCAGCGCCACCCCCACTTACGCGTACCCGAGGAGTCAGATGAGCCCGTTGAGGCAGCACGTCCGAGGTTCCCGTCTCGCCGCGGCCGGCATCGCCGCCACCACGGCCACCCTCATGGCCGCCGTCCTGAGCCCCGTCGCCGACGCGGCCGACCGGCCCACCCGCGCGCAGGCGGTCGACAACGCGGCGAGCGCCGTCGCCGAGCGCGCCGCGAGCCTCGGCCTCAACTCGGCGCAGGGGACCAGCGTCCGGGACGTGGTGGTGGACAAGGACGGTGCGCAGCACGTCCGTTACGACCGCACCTTCCGTCAACTCCCGGTGCTGGGCGGCGACTTCGTGGTCCACCTCGCGCCCGACGGCGAGTACCGGGGCGCCGACCGGGCGACGCGGCACACCATCGCGCTGGCGTCCATAACCCCGGCGGTGTCCGCGCCCAAGGCCGCCGACACCGCCGTCAACGCGCTGCGCGCGGCCCACCTCGGCGCCGGGATCTCCCAGGTGAAGGCCAAGCCCCAGCTGGTCGTCGACGCCCTGCACGGCGCCCCGAAGCTGGCGTGGAAGACCGACGCCGTCGGCCTCGACTCCCAGGGCAACCCGGTCGCCCGCACCGTCGTGACCGACGCGCGCACCGGTACCCAGATCGACGCCTGGGACGCGATCGAGACGGCCGCCGGTGACGGCCAGTCCCTCTACGGAGGTACGGTCCCGCTGGAGACGACCCTCTCGGGTACGACATACCAGCTCAAGGACCCGACCCGGGGCAACACCTACACCGGTGACGCCGAGAACAAGACCGACCTGTGCATCTTCGGCATCTGCATCAGCCGCGCCCCCGCGACCCTCTTCACCGACGCGGACAACCACTGGGGTACGGGTACTACGGGGAGCAGGGCCACCGCCGCCGTCGACGCGCAGTACGGCACCGACGTCACCTGGGACTACTACAAGAACGTCCACGGCCGCAACGGCATCGGCAACGACGGCAAGGGCTCCTACAACCGCGTCCACTACGGCAACAACTACAACAACGCGTTCTGGGACAACAGTTGCTTCTGCATGACGTACGGCGACGGCGACGGCAGGCAGCTCGGCCCGCTGGTCTCCCTCGACGTCGCGGGCCACGAGATGTCCCACGGCGTGACCTCCAAGACCGCGAACCTCACGTACTCCGGTGAGTCCGGCGGGCTCAACGAGGCGACGTCCGACATCTTCGGGACGCTGGTCGAGTTCCACGCCGCCAACTCCAACGACGCGGGCGACTACCTGATCGGCGAGAAGATCGTCCGCTCCGGGTTCGGGCGGGACGCGCTGCGGTACATGGACCGGCCCAGCCGTGACGCCAACTCCGCCGACTACTGGAGCAGTTCGGTCGGCAACCTCGACGTCCACTACTCCTCCGGCGTCGCCAACCACTTCGCGTACCTCCTCGCGGAGGGCAGCGGCACGAAGACCATCAACGGGGTGACCTACAACTCGCCCACGTACAACGGCTCCACGCTCACGGGGATCGGCCGGGCCAAGCTGGGCGCGATCTGGTACCGCGCGCTCACCGTCTACATGACGTCCTCCACGAACTACGCGGGCGCGCGGACCGCGACCCTCAACGCCGCCCGCGACCTCTACGGCACCGGCAGCGCCGAGCACAGCGCGGTCGCGGCGGCCTGGAGCGCCGTCAACGTCAACTAGCTTCTCCTGCAACGCGAAACGGCCGTCCTGGCACGCGACTTGACCCAGGGCGGCCGTTTCCTTCGTTCACACCGTGTCCAGCTCGCACCACACCGTCTTGCCCACGACCAGCTCGCTGACTCCCCACCGGTCAGCGGTCTCCTCGACGATCAGCAGTCCCCGGCCGAAGTTCTCGTCGGGGGTGGCGGTACGCGGCGTCGGCAGCAACTCGCCCCTAGCGTCGGTGACTTCGATACGGAGCGCCTTCTCCGTGAGGAACAGCTCGACACGGAACAGCCGCCCGCGCAGGGTGCCGTGGAAAATGGCGTTCCCGCCGAGTTCGGATACCAACAGCCCCGCCCTGTCGGCGAGTTCGGGGTGACCCCAGTCGTGGAGCAGGCGCTGGGTGCGGTGGCGGGCGTGGGTGACGTTCTTGGGGTAGGGGGTGTACTCGGCGAGGTCGTGACGCAGGGGTTCTACGGGTGCGGTCATACCGCTGCCTCCACTGCTGTGTGATCGGTACGTCACCGAACGTAGAGCGGCGGGAACCTCCATCGCAAGATGGGAAAGGAGGAATTCATCCTTTCGGGGTTTGCATGGGAGGTGGCGTCGGGTCAGACTGATCGCTGTGAGCACACAGCAACTGACGCAGGGCAACAGCACTTCCTCGGTCCTCGGGCGCCGACTCGGCGGAGAACTCGCCAAGTTGCGCCTCGCCGCCGGCCTCACGCAGGGCCACGCCGCCAAGGTGTTGACGGCCTCGACGACCAAAGTGGCCAAGATGGAGGGTGGTTGGGTCTCCATGCGGGACCCGGACATCCGTGCGCTGTGCGAGCTGTACGCCGTCCACGACCCCGGAGTCATCGGCGGGCTCCTGGAGTTGGCGCGGGTCGACCGGGAACGCCGCCGGGCCAAGGGATGGTGGGACGACTACGCGATGTCCGGGGTCGCGCAGGAGTACGTCGCGTTGGAGAACGCGGCCACGGCCATCAAGGCGTGGCAGCCGGGCTACCTGCCGGGTCTGCTCCAAACTCCGGATTACGTAAGGGCGTTGAGGCGTGCGCCGATGTCCGTGGTGACAGAGGAGACGCAGCCGGACGATGAGTTCGTCGAGTCGAGGCTCGCCCGCCAGCGCCGTCTTCACGAGAAGCCGCTGCTCACGTACCAGGCCGTGATCTATGAAGCCGCACTCCGCAACATCCCCGGCGGGGTGGCGACCGTCAGGGGGCAACTCGAAGAACTGCTGAGGGCGACCGAAGCGCCGAACGTCACCTTGCGGGTCTTTCCGTTCAGCGGCGGAACCCACCAGGGTTTGAACGGCCCTTTCACCATCATCTCGTTCGCCGAACCGGGTGCCATGGACGTCGTCTACATGGAGTCACCCTTCAACAAGCGCTGGGTGGAGGGAGGGGAGGACGCGGCTGCTTACGATGTTCTGTTCGAGAAGATCGCCGTACACTCGCTGAGTGAGCGAGAGTCGGTGACGTTGCTCGACAAGCTACGTAAGGAACTGTGAGTCCGTGTTCGAGTACCGCAAATCCAGCTACAGCCATGAAGACGGCGAGTGCGTCGAGGTCGCCACCAACCTCCCCACCTTCATCGCCGTACGCGACTCGAAAACCCCCACCGGCCCCAACCTCCGCCTCACCCCACCCACTTGGACCACCTTCGAAACGGCCCTGCGCGAAGGCGCTCTCTGAAGGGAACGGGGTTCCCGTGCCGCCCAGCGCCTTGACGTACGCGGCGAGGGTATCGACCTCGCTAGTTCGGCGAGGCGGTGCACGCGGGACGCCAGGATCATCGCCTGCGCCCCTTCCTCGATCTGCTTCTTCTCGGCGTCGGTGAAGGCGAAGTCCTCGGCCAGGTCTCCCCAGGAGACGGCCTGCGGGTCCTTGAGGTGATCTGTCACCGTGCCCCGTCCTCTCCGTCGATGCGCTTCAGGTGTTCCGCGTACGCCTGCTCTGCCTGGGGTACCGCGACGCGGTACCAGCCGGACCAGTTGCCGGCCTTGTCTCCGCCGACGAGGATCACGGCCTGGCGGTCCGGATCGAAGACGAACAGTAACCGCACCTCCGTGGCCCCGGCCGAGCCGGGGCGCAGTTCCTTGAGGTTCGGCAGCGTCGAACCCTTGATCGTGTCCACCAGGGGGCGACCCAGCGCCGGCCCCTCCTCCTGGAGAGCGGTGACGGCCTGGCTGACCTGGAGGAGGGTGTTGCGGTCGGTGCGGCGCAGGCTGACGTGGGGATTCGCTCCGGCGACTGCGTGAGCGGCCTCGCCTGGAGGCGCGTGCCTCAGTCCACCGGCGCCACCCGGATCAGGTTCCCGTCCGGGTCCGCGACGACGAACGTCCGGCCGAACACGGCATCGCGCGGTGCGCTGACCACCCGGACGCCCTCCTTCGCCGTCCACTCCTCGAACCGGCGGTCGATGACGTCCGCCCCGCCGGGCAGCGTGACGCACACCTCGCTCGTTCGGCGTACCTCCGGGGTAAGCCCCTCACCCTGCTCGCTCCACACCGACAGCGCCGCGCCCCCGCCGAGGTCGAACGAGATGTACCGGGGCGACTCGAAGGTCGGCTTGATCTGAAGCAGGTCCGCGTAGAAGCGGGCGGCTTCCGGCGCGTCGGTGACGTAGACGATGAACACGATCGAGCCCGACATGGCTAACTCCTAGGTCGTACTGGCTGAACGACTTGGAGTCTCCGCCCCATACCTGACAGGTACCGTCAAGTTTTCTCGGGAACCGGCGGCGCGCACATCACGAACCTCCCCCGACCTCCAGATGGAACCGCACCTTCTCCTTCGCGCGAGCCCCCAACCGGTCGTAGAACCTGATCGCGTCCGTGTTCCACGGCGGGGTCTGCCACTGGACCTGTTCGAGCCCCAGCGCGCGGGCTTCGGCGACCACGGCGGCCACCAGGAGGGGGCCGACCTTCAGACCCCGGTGGCCCTCGCGGAGGAATAGGCAGTCCATGTGGAGGTACTCCGCCCCGTCCCACGTGGAGACCTCGGGAGCGCACGAGGCGTATCCGATGATCTCCGTCTCGTCCAACTCGGCGACGAAGCAGCGCAGTCGAGGGGACGGCGTGCCGAACAGCAGCCTCTCCAGTCGCCGGGCGAGGTCCGGGGGAGGGGCCGCCGCGCGCTCGAACTCGGCGTGCTCGGCGGCCAGCCGGGCCACCTGAGGGAGATCGGCGACACCCGCGCGACGCACCCGTACCCGTACCTCTGCGGGACCACTCATCGGACGTCCCCCTCCAGTACGTCATATCGCCAGGCCGCGAGCCGTTCCTCGACCCCGCCCCGCCCGTCCAGCACATGCCGCGCGAAGGCGTCCCGCTCATGCGCCAGGACCGCCGCCTCCCACACGCACGGCGCCAACCCCTGCCGCCCCGGCCGGAGTTGCCCGGCATCCCCGGCGGGCCCGGTGAAGATCGCGAGATCGGACATGTACCCCTCGATCCAGGTCTGCACCAGCACGTAGTCCCCGTCGCCGCCCGCGTGCACGAGCAGCACGGACAGCCCCAGCGACCCCCGTGACCGCGCCGACGCCAGATACTCACCGGCAACCCGCAGCCCACTCCCCGCCTCCACCTCCGTCACCCTCCGCCCCGGCGCCTCGATCGCATAGACCTTCACCAGATGCCCAGCCACCTCCCGACTCCCCAACGACCGCACCGTACGTGCGTGATACTCCTCGGCCAACGCCACCAACGCGTCCTCGTCGACAGCACTCAGAGCCTGGCTGAGCTGGGATCCTGCGAGTTCGGTCATACGGACATGATGCACAACGCCCCAGCAGCTTCGTCCCGAGAACCCCCAGGGGTCACTTGACGCCCACTCCACCACCCGCCGACCCTTGTCGCTCAGCCCGACCGGCGGCGCGAGAGGCGAAGCGAGATCAGTGAGTGGGGCAACGGGGTCACGAGGAACCGGAGTTCGGATCGGAGTCGTCTGCGGCGGGCTGACCTCGGTCGCCTCCGTGGCCGCCATCGGACGCGTCTGGAGCGCGTGCGACGTGGGATCCGGCGCCGCGGCGAACTCCCTCGCGCTGGCGGCGATCGCCCCCGTCGTGTGGCTGGCCGTGACCCTGTCCTGGGTGCTCGTGTGCGGCTCGGTCGGGCGGGTTCACCGGGGCGCGGCACTGGTGGCGGGGGCCCTGCTCAACGCGTGGCTGCTCTGGTTCTCCGTCGTCTGGCTGGGCGTCCTGGACTCCTACCCCGACCCGAACTGCCCAGGAAACGTCCCCGCCTGGTGGCCCCGCCTCATTCCCGCGTGACCTTCAGATACACCTCGGCCACCACAGCCAACTCCGCTCCCAGCACCATGAGTTGCCGCCCCGGAGACAGCCGCCCGTCCGCCGTCACCGGCACCACCTCGTCCACCCCCAGCACCGGCGCCTCCCACCCGGAGAACCGCACCCGCAGCCCCTGCTCGAAGGCGTCGGACGTGTGCCAGAGGAACAACTGGTCGTCGCCGAAGAGGAGGTAGCGCGGGCCGGGGGAGACCGAGTCGTGGTGGAGGACCTTCCGCGGCTCTACTGTCATGTGGCCCAGAGACTCCCCGTCCACATCGACCCGCCCGAGGAACAACTCCCCGGTGTAAGGCGCCGCCTCACCCACGCGGAACGTCAACTCCCCGGCGGTCCCGTACAGTTCGCGAGCCGTCCGGTACAGATCGGACGTCGGCCGGACCCGGGCGAGCGTCAGGAACCCCTCGCCCCCCAACCGCACGGCGTACACGGTCCCCACCCCGAGGAGCAGCCAGTCCCCCCGCGCGCTCACCACTCCAACGTCCCGTCAGGATCAGGGCACTTGGGCAGGCGTCGGCAGACGAGTCCGGCGATGAACACGTCGTCCTCCTCCGTGTCGGAGGTCCAGGCGGCGGAGGACGTCATCTCGTACTCCTGGAACCGGATGGAGAGGGTGGGCCCGTGGCTGACGACCTGGACCTTGACCAGCTTGCGCCGGGGAGTGCGGACGGCGAAGACGGCGCCGTCGCTCAACTGGCCCCCGGCGATGGGGGAGTGGGCGTAGGGGAGGACGTCGAGAGCGTGCCCGTCGAGGGAGTCGTAGTCGACGAGCCCGAGGGCCGCGAGCCCGGTACGGGGATGGCCGGGAACCAGGGTGCCACCGGACCCGCCCCACTCCCAGCGATGGTCCGCGATGTCCATCGTGACGTGCAGCCGCCCGGTGTCCCACTCGCACGTCGTCATCGGCGAGAAGTTGTTCTCCCCACTGCCGAACGCCGTGTACTGGTGCGCCTCCCGGGTCAGATGAACCTTGCGGGCGAGCGCGATCGACTCGACGTAGGACGGGCAACGCCCCTGCGGCACAGCGCCACCGTCGCTCAACTCCCGCACCCCGGACGAGAATCGCCACGCCCGCGACCCGAACAGCTCCATCGGCGGATCCAGCCAGGGCCGCAGCACCGACACCACCCGGTACTCGAACGACAGGGAGGCGAAGGAGTCGTCCGAGGCCCGCGACCCCAGCGCCGCCCCGAACTCCTTCGGCGCCCCCGGGGCGAGCGTGAGGAACAGCTCCCGGTTCATCGTCACGGCTGTCCAGGGTGTGTCGAGCGCGGCGGCGGGGGAGTAGTAAGTCGGCGCGTAACGAAGCCCGTTGGGGGCCGTCGAGAACTGGCCAGGGATGTTCGGGTTGAACGTGTCCCGGTGCCGTTTCCACACCCCCGACGGCGACTTGGCCGCCAGCTCCGACGACTCCCGCAGCGCGTCGTCGACCTCGGCCTTGTGGCCCACCGTCTGCCACGCGTCCATCGCGTCGTCCCGGGCCTGCCGCAGCCGGGGCTCGTCGACCCGCGTCCACTGGTCCCGCACGGCCTGATCGGACGACAGCGCCGCCGCGCTCTCGGCCCGGTGGTACTCGGTGTCCGCGTCCAGCCACGCCTGCCGCGTCGCACGGTACGCGCGCAGCTCCGGCGACGGGACGGGCGTCCCCGTCGCCGGATCGGAGTCGTACAGGTACGCCAACGCCCCGTCGTAGCGCGCCCGTTCGTCCGCCGTCAGCGCGCTGCGCGCCAGGTCCGCGCCCAGGACCTCGCCGTACACGTCCCACAGGTGCACGGTCGCCGGCGGACGCCACAGCGGGTGGGTCGGGACCCGGTTCACCAACTCCCCGAACTCCGCGAGGACGTTGGCCCTGCGGGCGTCCAACGCGCCCTCGAAACGGAACTCCGCGTCCTGGTACACCAACGGGGTCACCGGCAGCGACACCAGGTGGTCCGCGTCCGAGAGCATGTGCCAGAAGTGGATCCCCAGGCCGTACATCGACGCCGCGTCCACGGGGGACGCGGCCCACACGTCCAGCGCCTCGGCGTCCATCAGACCAGCGACCCGGGGTCGATGCCGTCGAGCAGGTTGGGCGTCTTGCCCAGCAGGTGGTTGACGAAGCCGATGATCTGCATGCCGGGGATCCTGATCGTCGTCCCGTCGTTCTCGAAGTGGTAGCGCCGGTCCGACTCCTGGTGGCTGTAGCTGCCCCGCGCGCGGAACGGCCCGAAGCCGACGCTGGCGCTCGCCGAGAACGAACTGTCGTACGTGTGCAGGGCGGAGGCGAACGACGCCGAGCGGATCGTCACGTCCTTCACGAAGATCGCCTGGAGCGGATAGCCGATGAACCGGCCCTGCGGGGGAGTTCCGCCGTCGGACGGCATCTGGTCGTAGTTCCAGCCGTGCCCCTTGCGCAGGTCCCACCCCCGGTTCTCCAGGAACTCCGGGTAGAACCAGGGTCGGACGATCTGTACCTGTGCGAGTTTGAACGTCATCGAGAAGTCGTCGACGGCGTAGTTGGAGTCGTACTCCGCCGACTGCGAGGACACCCCGGCGTTCGCGCTCCAGAACCCGAATCCGAAGCCGCCGCCCGCCGACCACGACGTGTTCTCGCTGTGCTGATGCGAGTCGACCTGGCTGTGGTAGACGCTGTACTCGGGCCAGCCGCTCGCCGTCGCGAAGTCGCCGGGTACGACGGTCGTGTAGAAGAACCGCTGGCCCGGACCGGACGCGCCGGTGAGCGTGCCCATGTCGTAGAACGACTCCAGGTTGCGCTTCCACAGCAGCATCGACTTCTCGGTGGTCTGGTCGATGTACGCGTGGATCTGCTCGACTTCGTTCTTGTAGCCGCTCGTTGTCCAGTCGTCCATCGCGGCGGCCACCTGCATCCGGTACAGCTCCGCGTTGTTGGACCAGTCGGCGACGGCCTGCATGCCCGCCTCGCCGGTCGCGGTCTGCGCGGCCGTCCGCTTCGCGTTGTAGGCCATCGCGGCCTGCGTATACGCCTGCATCCCGGCCTTGTACGCCTTCTGCATGGGCGAGTCCTCGGTGACCTGCTTCTCCTCCTCGGTGATGATGTCCTTCACCGTCTTGGACACCCGCAGCAGCCCGCGCATCCGCTCCAGCCGCTTCTTCTGCTCGTCCGTGAGCTGATCGTCGATCACCAGCGAGAACTTGAGGATCTGCCCGTAGATCTCGCTCAGCCGCGCCCCGCTCGCGTTGCGCCACACCCCCTCCTGCCGCTCGGTCGAGTACGCGGACGTCACGTCCGGGATGTAGTCGATCAACGACGCGAAGTTGTACGCCTGTTGGAGCAGCAGCCGCTGCTCCGCCACATCGCGGCCGGACGCGATGCCCTCCGCCGCGAACCTGAAGTCGGCGGGCTCGTACGGCAGTCCGGGCATGCACCAGGTGATGAACGAGTTCTTCGCCGGCGGCACGGACCCGTCGCCGCCGGTCAGGATCGCGTAGAGCTGGTTGCGGAAGAGGTTGCCGAGGTCGGCCAGCTTGTATGCCATGGCGGATCCGCCTTTCCGGGTTACCGGTGCGCCTCGATCGAGCGCATCGTGCTCGCGAGGACGTCGGAGTAGTTCGGCGCCGTCGCGTAGCCGGCCGCCGCGACGGCCCGCGCGAACGCGTACGGGTCGCCGGTGTGTTCGAACGCGGGCGCGTAACGGCTGTTGCCGCGCAGGAATTCGCCGTGCGCCGAGAACGCCTCCTCCGGGGACGGGTACACCCGGAACCAGTCGCGCACGTCGTAGTCGTAACGCCCGTCGGGCCGGGGCGTCACCGAGATCACCTCCGGGAACTGCACGTCCGGACGGCTCAACACCTCGTGCGTGCGCACCAGTTGACGCGTCTCGGGCGGGTCGGACGCCTTCGCCTTCACGCCGAAGAAGTTGTTGCCCGGCGCCTTCTCGCCCCACCCGGACTCCAGCGCCGCCTGCCCCAGCGTCACCAGCGCCGGCACCCCGGTCGCCGACTCGCTCGCGTCCGCGTAACTTCCGTACCGGGCAACGAAGTCGCCCACCTTCGAGGGCGCGGACGCCGCCGCCGACCAGACCGCGTCGTACGGGCCGACGAGCCCCGCCCACTGCTCGGACACGGTCTGCGGGACGCCGTCCTGCCGTTTGGTGCGCCAGTCGACGCTCACGTACTGCGTGCCCTTGAAGAAGTAGGCGTGCCCGTTACCGGGGTTGAGCGCGCCGTCGAGCCCCGAGCCGACCCAGCCCGCGTCGACGCCGGACCAGCCGTCGGCGATCGGCTTGGGGTAGCCGGGGTCCTGCCGGTCGCCCGGCAGGTCGTAACGGGCGTACTGGGCTCCGCAGAAGAAGTAGAGCTTGCCGTCGCCCCAGTTCATCACCGCGTCGATCGTCTCGAACGCGAGCCCCGCCCAGTTCCCGCTGATCGGCAGCGGGTAGTCGGCCTCGACCTCGCGCGTCTCGTACGGGATCCGGACGTACTCGGCGCCCCGGAACACGTACAGGTACCCCTGGCCGAGGTCCACCGCCCCGTCGATCCCCTCCTCCCAGCCCGGCGGCAACCCCGCCCAGGTGTCGGCGAGTTGCTGGTCGAAGTCCGGGTCGGCGGAGTCGGTGTCGATGTTGAAGGTCCGCACCGTCGAACCGGTGAGGAAGTACGCCTCGGGTACGCCGCCCATGCCGTGCCCCTTCCTTCTGGGTGGGTCTGTACTCGTTTCTAACGGGCCTGGTCAGGTGAGCGCTTGAGGTACTGGTCCCGTTCCTGTCCCATCCGCCTGGGGTCTCGGTCCCTGGATGTCTGTCCCACCGGACGTCACCTCGTGTCCCCTCCGGCGTTCTCGTTCGGGTGAATGCGGAAGGCCGGCGTCCCCGAGGGGGACACCGGCCCTGGCGTGCGACTCAGGCCGCCAACTCAGCTTTCTCCCTGGTCACGTCGTCCTCCTTGGCGCCGTCCCGCATCACCAGCACCGCCACCACGGCCGCCACCAGCACCCCCACCGCGCTCACCGCGAACGTCATCCCCATCGCCCCCGTGAACGCCTCCCGCGCGCTGCCCAGCACCCCCGGCTCCGTGGCCCCGGCGATCGACCGCCGGGCCGCCTCGGGCGCGTCCGCCGGCATCCTCGCCGTGTACCCGCCGGTCAGCAGCGAGCCGAGGATCGCGATGCCGAGCGCCGTACCCGCCTGCTGGATCGTGTCGTTGAGCGCGGAGCCGACGCCCGCCTTGTCGGCCGGGATGGTCCCCATCAGCGCGGCGACGGCGGCCGGCATCGCGAGCCCGGCGCCGAGACCCAGAAGTCCCAGCGAGACGGCGGGAGTTGTGAACCCGCTGTCCGCGCCGACGGTCGTCAGCAGCGCGAAGCACGCGACCATGACCAGCATCCCCGCGAAGATGACCCGCCGGTTGCCGAACCGCGCCGACAGCTTCACGCCCAGCCCGTTGCCGACGAGCGCGGCGATCGCCAGCGGCAGGAACGCGAGCCCCGCCTTCACGGGCGAGTAGCCCAGCACGAACTGGAGGTACTGCGTCAGCACCAGCAGCAGCCCGCCGTTGCCGATCTGGACGAGCGCCAGCGACAGCGAACCGCCCGTGAAATCACGGTGCTTGAAGAGGACGAGCGGGACCATCGGCGCCGGGGTGACGTTCTCCCACACGACGAACCCGGCGAGGGCCACCACCGCGACACCCAGCGTCAGCGCCGAACGCCCCCCGAACGCACCGTGGTTGGGGATCTCGATGATCCACCACACCAGCGCGGTCATCCCGGCCGCCGACAGCACCGCGCCGAGCGGGTCCGCCTTCTGCCAGGGCGCCCTGGACTCCGGCATCAGCGTCACGCCCGCGACCAACGCCAGTGCCACGACAGGGACGTTGAGGAAGAAGATCGAGTGCCACGAGAAGTGGTCGATGAGGACGCCGCCGAGCACCGGGCTGCCGACCAGGCCGAGCATCGACACCGAACCCCACGCGGCCATCGCCTTCGGCCGCTCCTCCTCGTCGAAGACCGTGATGAGGATCGACAGCGTCGACGGCATGATCAGCGCCCCGCCGACGCCCATCGCGACCCGAACGGCGATGACCTCGGCGGGAGTTGTGCAGAACGCCGCCGCGAGAGAGGCCGCCCCGAACAGCACCAGCCCGATCAGCATCACGCGCCTGCGCCCGAACCGGTCGCCGAGGCTGCCTGAGGTGAGCAGCAGGCCCGCGAAGACGAGGACGTAGGAGTCGAGGATCCACTGCGTGTCCTGCGCGCTCGCTCCGATGTCGGCGGTCATCGACGGCACCGCCACGGTCAGCGCCATGCTGTCGATCGTCAGCACCACCGTGCTCAGACAGAGCACGACCAGGATCCACCAGCGCCGCCCGGTCCTGACGTGTGCGTCCATCGGATTCCCTCCCCTTGCGTACACCGTTCGCTCAATGCGCACGGCGTTCCTTCCTGTTGTGCGCACACCGTACGCCGTGCGGAACGGTGTGCGCAAGCGGGCGGGGTCGACGCGGTGCGTTCCGGCGTGACGAGCGGTGTCACGGACTCGGCACGCATCCCCCCACCACAGTCGCCGCCGCACCCCACCCGAGTTGCTGATGCGACGGCTTCAGCCACAAGTGACTCATTCCCCCCGCTACTTGGCCGATCGCATACGGTTGAGGGTTGAAGAACCCCCGCTACAGTCGACCGACACGGGTGTCCCCGCACGGCCCCGCCGGCGGACGCACGCCCCGCGCGGCCCCACCCGGCCCGCGCAGCGCACCCGCACCATCCCGCACGGCCTCCGCACCATCCCGCACGGCGTTCGAACCCCCGGGCAGGCCCCAGACCAAGGCCATGTCACCGACACTCGAAGCAGCCAGGAGGTCCCCCGACCATGCCTCTGCGCCATCTCACCCCACATGACCAGCGGCTCTTCCTCCTCTACGGCACCGGCCCCGCCGCCTTCGTGCCGGACCCGCTGATCCACCGGGCCGTCGCCCGACAGGCGGCCACCACCCCGCACGCCATCGCCGCCGAACACCGCGGCACGACCCTCACCTACGCCCAACTCGACGCCAAGGCCGACGCGTTGGCCGCACACCTGCACCGATCCGGCGTCCGCCCCGGCGACCACGTCGGCCTCTTCGTGCGCCGCTCCCTGCCGATGCTCGTCGGCCTGCTCGGCATCCTCAAGTCCGGTGCCGCGTACGTCCCCCAGGACGTCGGCCTCGCGCCGCCCGCCCAACTCGCCCACGTCATCCGCACCGCACGCACCCGCGTCGTCCTCACCCTCGGCGAGTACGCCCACCGCGTCCCGCTCCCGCCGGGGCACCAACTCGTCGACCTGGACGAGCCGTTGCCGCCCGACCGGGCCCAACTCCCCGTCCCGAGGCCGGACGACGGCTGCTACGTCCTGTTCACCTCGGGCACCACCGGACACCCCAACGGCGTGAAGGTCACCCACCGCAACGTCGCCAACATCCTGCTCACCGCACCCGGTTCGCTCGGCATCGGACCCGGCGACCGGGTCGCCCAACTCCTCAACATCGCCTTCGACATGGCGGCCTGGGAAATCCTCGGCTGCCTCGCGCACGGCGCCACCCTGGTCGTCCGCGACCGGGACATCACGGCCGCCGCCCGCACGGCGACCGTCCTCATCGCCACCCCGACGGTCCTGTCCGGCATCGACCCGGCCGCCTGCCCCCGCGTCCGCACGGTCGCCGTCGCCGGCGAACCCTGCCCGCGCCCGCTCGCCGACACCTGGGCGCACCGGGCCGCGTTCTTCAACTGCTGCGGCCCCACCGAGACGACGATCGTCAACACCATGTCCCGCCACGACCCGAGGAACCCCCTCCTGACGATCGGCCGCCCCACCCCCAACAACACGGTGTACGTCCTGGACGCCGACCGCCGCCCCCTGCCGATCGGTGAGACCGGTGAGATGTGGGCCGGCGGGGACTGCGTCTCGGCGGGCTACCTCGCCAACGACCGTCTGAACGCCGAGCGTTACGCCCCCGATCCGTTCCTCGGTGGCGGCCGGCGCATGTTCCGCACCCGCGACCTCGGCCGCTGGACCCCGGACGGCCGCCTCGAACACCTCGGCCGCACCGACGACCAGGTCAAGGTACGCGGCTTCCGCGTCGAACTCGACTCCGTCTCCTCGGTGTTGGAGCGGGTGCCGGGCGTCGTGCGCGCCGCCACCCTCAAGCGCGACGACCGCTCGCTCGTCTCCTTCGTCTGCCCGGCGGACGTCGACCCCGACACGGCCCGCCGCGCGGTCGCCGACGCGCTGCCCTACTACTGCGTGCCCGATGATGTCATGCCCCTGACATCACTGCCGGAGACCGACCGGGGCAAGATCGACAAACAGGCACTCCTCCAACTCGCCCTGGACCGACCGGCGGTGGCCCGATGACGACGGAGCTGAACCGCACCGGCACCCCGCTCCCACCCCTCACCTCCCTGCCGCGCCGCCTGCTGAAGCACCCCCGGCTGATGCACTACAACCGGCTCGCGGCGACGGTGTTCCTGGTGAACGCGGTCTGCCTGTACGCGAGTTGGCCCGTGACCGAGCAGGGCATGGCGCACGCGGTCCTCACGAACCTCGCGCTGGCGATCCTCGTCCGCCAGCAGTACGTCATCAACTTCCTCTTCCGGGTGGCGACTTCAGCCCCGGTCAGTTGGCCGCTGCGGGTCCGCTGGACGCTGGGCAAGGTCTACCACTTCGGCGGACTGCACGTGGGCGGGGCGCTCGCGGGCACGGCGTGGTTCGCCGCGCTGACGCTCACGACGTCCAACGAGGCTGTGATGGCGGTGAGTTGGGTGCTGCTCGCGCTGCTGCTGGTCATCGTCGCGACCGCGCTGCCGCCCTTCCGGGCCCGGCATCACGACCACTTCGAGAAGATCCACCGCTTCGGCGGCTGGAGCGCGCTGGCCCTCTTCTGGACGCACACGCTCCTGACGGCCACGGGCCCCGTCGAACCCGCGGTCCTCGCGGTCGTCACGTTCAGCGTCGCGCTGCCCTGGCTGCGGCTGCGCAAGGTGGACGTCCGGGTCGAACGGCCGTCCCCGCACGTGGTGTTGGCCCGCTTCGACTACGGCGAGACCCCGTTCGCCGGGTCCTCCACGGCCGTCAGCCGCAGCCCGCTCAAGGAGTGGCACTCCTTCGCGAACGTGCCGTCGCCGGGGGAGCGGGGCTTCCGGCTCACGATCTCGCGGGCCGGTGACTGGACGGGGAAGTTCATCGACGACCGGCCGGCCAAGGTGTGGGTGAAGGGCATCACCACCGCCGGGGTCGCCAACATCGAGGTGCTGTTCCGGAAGGTCGTCTACGTCGCCACCGGCAGCGGCATCGGGCCCTGCCTGCCGCACCTGCTCGCCGCCGAGGTGCCCTCGCGCCTCGTCTGGGCCACCCGCGATCCGCGCGTCACCTACGGCGACACCCTCGTCGACGAGATCCTCGCCGTGCAGCCCGACGCGGTCGTCTGGGACACGTCCCGCCGCGGCAAGCCCGACATGGTCGAACTCGCCCACGCCGCGTACCGGGACTTCGGGGCGGAGGCGGTCATCTGCATCTCCAACAAGAAGCTCACCTGGCAGGTCGTCCACGGGCTCGAACGGCGCGGGATACCGGCGTACGGCGCTATCTGGGACTCCTAGAAAGGGAACTGACGATGCGTCATCTCAAAGTCGAGCGGTACGACGCCGTCGTGCTCGTCCGGCTGCACCGGCCGCAGGTCCTCAACGCGCTCAGCGCCGACCTGCTCGCCGAACTCCTCGACACCGTACGGCCGTTGGACGACGACCCGGAGGTCGGCTGCGTCGTCCTCACCGGCTCCGAGCGGGCGTTCGCCGCGGGCGCCGACATCCGGGAGATGGCCGGGAAGAGCGCCGCCGAGATGCTGGCCGAGGACTACTTCGGGGCGTGGGAGGAGTTCGCCGACCTCCGCGTCCCGAAGGTCGCCGCCGTCAACGGGGTTGCCCTGGGCGGAGGGTGTGAACTCGCCATGATGTGCGACCTCGTGATCGCGGGCCAGTCGGCGCGGTTCGGGCAGCCCGAGGTCAAGCTGGGGGTGATCCCGGGGATCGGCGGCACCCAGCGGCTGACCCGGCTGGTCGGCCGCGCCAAGGCGATGGACCTGATCCTCACCGGCCGCACCATGGACGCCGACGAGGCCCTGACCGCCGGGCTCGTCTCCCGCGTCGTCCCCGACGACCGCGTCCTGCCCGAGGCGCTGGCGGCGGCGGCCACCGTCGCCTCCCACGGCCGTCTCGCCGTCCGGGCCGCGCGCGACTGCGTCGACCGGGCGCTGGAGACGGGGCTGCGCGACGGCGTCCGCTACGAACGCCGCGCGTTCCACGGCCTGTTCGCCACGCGGGACCAGCGGGAGGGGATGACGGCGTTTCTGGAGAAACGCGCGCCGCGCTTCACCGGCCGCTAGCGAGCGCCTGCCCGATCCCCGGTTCCCTCGGGCCCAGGAACCGGGGGTCCGGGTCGAGGAGGACGTCCATCGCCGCCTTGCCCGCCGCGAACACCTCGCGGGCGCCGCCGTACAGCCACGTCGCGTCGCGCTTCTCGGCCACGCCGACGCCGTACGAGTCGATCCCCGCGGCCTCGCACAGGGCGACGGCCCTGCGGATGTGGAACCCCTGGCTGATCAGGACCGCGCGGTCCACGCCGAAGATCTTCTTGGCGCGCACGCACGAGTCCCACGTGTCGAACCCCGCGAAATCGCTCACCACGCGCTCGTCCGGCACACCGTGCCGCGTCAGGTACGTCCGCATCGCGTCCGGCTCGTCGTAGTCCTCCCGGCTGTTGTCCCCGGTCACCAGGACGACCTTGACGCGGCCCTCCCGGTACAGATCCACCGCCGCGTTCAGCCGCCCCCGCAGGTACGGCGACGGCTCGTCGTTCCACAATCCCGCCCCGAAGACGACGGCGACGTCCCTGCGCGGCGCGTCAGCCGTCGTCCCGAACCGCCCGGACGTCGACACGAACAGCCACGTCGACGGCAGCAGCGCCAGCACGCACAGCGCCATCACCCCCTGCACGAGCCGCCGCTGACCGGCGCGCGTACGCGGCAGACGCGGCCTCCACACCATCGGCTTCCCCATGAACACCCCTCCCCGGACACCTTCCACCAGGCAAGACGCGCTCTGACCGGGTTTGGTTCAGCGCGCCGACGCTGCGCGACCGGTGCCGCCGGGTGGTCCCTGCCGGACGGGGCGGGCGGGGCGTGGCGGCGTGGTGAGGCCGCCGGTCCCGGTGGTTCCTGTCGGACGGGACGGCCGGGCTGGAGCGGCGTGGCGAGGCCGTCACCGACCCCGGTGGTTCCTGTCGGACGGGGCGGGCGGGGCGTGGCGGCGTAGCGAGGGCCCCGCCGACCCCGGTGGTCCGGCGGGGCCGGTGTCCCTCACACCCCGGCCCCGCGCGCCGTGAACCCCCGGAAAACACCCGTGACGGTCGCGCAACCGGTCCGCAACGCCCCTGCGCGAGGATCGGGGCATGTCCAGCCAGCTCAGCTTCGTCGCCCGGAGGCGCACCGCCTCGCCCGCTCTGGTGGTCGTCGCGCACGGCAGCCGTGACCCGCGTGCGCTGCGGACCGTCGGCGCGCTCCTGGAGCGCGTGCGCGCGCTCCGCCCCGGGCTGCCGGTCCACCTCGGGCACATCGAGCTGAACGAACCGCTGCTGACGGACACGCTCGCGGGTCTGGAGGGCGAGGACGTGGTGCTGGTCCCGCTCCTGCTGGGCCGCGGGTACCACATCAAGCGGGACATCCCGGAGATGGCGGCGGCGACGCACCCCCACGCGCGCGTGGCGGGCGCGCTCGGCCCGCACCCCCTCTTGGTCGACACCCTGGTGTCCCGCCTGGACGAGGCCGGCTGGCCCTCGCGGGCGACGGACGCCGAACGCCGCGAAACAGCGGTCGTCCTCGCGGCAGCCGGCTCCCGCGACCCCGACAACGCGGCCGACACCAACCGCACCGCCCACCTCCTCTCGGCCCGCCTCGGCGTCCCGGTCGTCCCGGCCTACGCCTCCACCGCCGAACCGGCCGTCCCGCGCGCGATAACCGACCTCACCGCACGCGGGTACACCCGCATAGCCGTCGCCTCCTACTTCACCGCCCCCGGCCGCTTCGCCACCGAATCCGCCCAAGCCGCCCCCTGGCTCGTCTCCGCCCCCCTCGGCACCCACGACGCCATGGCCCGCCTCCTCCTCCACCGCTACGACGAGAACACAGCGGCGAACGGCAACAGCAACGCGGCATGACCTTGGGGTCGGAAGCGGAACCCCGGCCGGATCCCCCGACACCGGACGCCACCGGCGCGGGGTGAGCGCGGAGGGGTGCGGGCGAATTGTCAGTGGGTGCCCTTACTGTCGAAGCATGGAAGGCACCGACCCGAACCCCGACCCCGGCAGCAGCCACGCCCCGACCACCGACGCCGACTACCACCGCCCCGCCGACGACCCCGCGCACACCCCCTACGCCGGCCCCGCCACGGACCGCTGGGCCCCCGAGCCCGACAAGCGCCCGGGTCGGACCGCCTTCCAGCGTGACCGTGCCCGGCTGCTGCACTCCTCCGCGTTGCGGAGGCTCGCGGGGAAGACGCAGGTGGTGACGCCGGGTACGCAGGGCCCGGTGTGGGACGCGAGTCCGCGGACGCGGCTGACGCACTCGTTGGAGTGCGCGCAGGTCGGCAGGGAGCTGGGCGCGGCGCTGGGCTGCGACCCGGACCTGGTGGAGGCGGCCTGCCTGGCGCACGACCTGGGCCACCCGCCCTTCGGGCACAACGGCGAACAGGCGCTGAACGACTTCGCGAAGGACTGCGGCGGCTTCGAGGGCAACGCCCAGTCGCTGCGCCTGCTCACCCGCATCGAACCCAAGCGCTTCACCCCGGAGGGCTCGGTCGGCCTGAACCTCACGCGCGCGACGCTCGACGCGGCGACCAAGTACCCGTGGCCCAGAGGCGCCCACCCCACGGACCCGGCCTCGCCGAAGTTCGGCGTGTACGACGACGACCGCCCGGTCTTCGACTGGATCCGCAAGGAGTCCCCCGGCACCCGCGCGTGCTTCGAGGCCCAGATCATGGACTGGTCGGACGACGTGGCCTATTCGGTCCACGACGTGGAGGACGGCCTGCACGCGGGCCACATCGACCCGGCGTGCCTGTACGCGCGCGAGGAGCGCGAGGAGATCTTCCGCGTGGCGGTGGGCCGTTACGTCCCCGCGGACACGGATCCGGCCGAACTCGCCGCCGCCCTCGACCGCCTCCTCGCCGAGGAGTGGTGGCCGCACGGCTACGACGGCACGGCGGTCGCGCAGGCCCGCCTCAAGGACGCCACCAGCCAGCTCATCGGCCGCTTCTGCCTCGCAGCCGAGGGCGCCACCCGCGCCCGCTACGGGAGCGGGCGCCTCACGCGCTACGGCGCCGAACTCGTCGTCCCTCGCGAGATCCGCCTGGAGTGCGCCGTCCTCAAGGCCGTCGCCGACCGGTACGTCATGCAGCGCGCCGAACAGGAGCGCCTGCGCGCCGACCAGCGCATCGTGATCACGGAACTCGCCGAAGCGCTCACCGCGCGGGCGCCCTACGGACTCGACCCCCAGTTCCACGCGCTGTTCGTCAAGGCGCCGGACGACCGCTCCCGCGAACGGGTGATCGTCGACCAGATCGCCTCCCTCACCGACGCGTCCGCGAGGGCCCTGCACATACGGCTGAGAGGCCGCACCTGAGATCGCCCCGCAGGGGCACTACCCCTTCCCCCCGACCGTCGCGTGCGGGACGCTCGCACGTGACGGCACCCTTACGAGGAGGCATCAAGTGGTCGACGCGGATCAGACGTTCGTCATCGTCGGAGGCGGCCTGGCCGGCGCCAAAGCTGCCGAGGCGCTGCGGGCGGAGGGCTTCACCGGGCGCGTGATACTGATCTGCGACGAACGCGACCACCCCTACGAGCGCCCGCCCCTGTCGAAGGGCTTCCTGCTCGGCAAGGAGGAGCGCGACAGCGTCTTCGTCCACGAACCGGCCTGGTACGCGCGCAACGACATCGAACTGCACCTCGGCCAGACGGTCACCGCGATCGACCGCGCCGCGAAGACGGTCCGCCTGGGCGACGGCACGATCGTCGCGTACGACAAGCTGCTCCTGGCCACCGGCGCCGAACCGCACCGCCTCGACATCCCCGGCACCGGCCTCGCGGGCGTCCACCACCTGCGCCGCCTCGCCCACGCCGAACGCCTCAAGGGCGTCCTCGCCGCCCTGGGCCGCGACAACGGTCACCTGGTCATCGCCGGCGCCGGCTGGATCGGCCTGGAGGTCGCCGCGGCGGCCCGCACGTACGGCGCCGAGGTCACCGTCGTCGAACCCGCCCCGACGCCCCTGCACGGCGTCCTGGGCCCCGAACTGGGCCAGCTCTTCGCCGACCTGCACGCCGAGCACGGCGTCCGCTTCCACTTCGGCGCCCGGCTCACCGAGATCGTCGGCCAGGACGGCATGGTCCTCGCCGTGCGCACCGACGACGGCGAGGAGCACCCCGCGCACGACGTCCTCGCCGCGATCGGTGCGGCCCCGCGCACGGCCCTCGCCGAGGCCGCGGGGCTCGCCCTCGTCGACCGCGCGGACGGCGGCGGCATCGCGGTCGACGCGAGCCTGCGCACGTCCGACCCGGCCATCCACGCCGCCGGGGACGTCGCCTCGTTCCCGTTCTCCGACTCCCGGCTGCGCGTCGAGCACTGGGCCAACGCCCTCAACAGCGGCCCCGCCGCCGCGCGCGCGATGCTCGGCAAGGAGGTCACCTACGACCGGGTGCCCTACTTCTTCTCCGACCAGTACGACCTGGGAATGGAGTACAGCGGGTGGGCGCCGCCCGGCTCGTACGACCAGGTGGTGATCCGGGGGGACGCCGGGAAGCGGGAGTTCATCGCGTTCTGGCTGGCCGAGGGCCGGGTCCTGGCCGGCATGAACGTGAATGTGTGGGACGTCACAGAACAGATCCAGCGGCTGATCAGGAGCGGCGCCCAGGTGGACCCCGACGCCCTCGCGGACCCGAGCGTCGGCCTGGACACCCTCGGTATGTGAGTACAGGGGTACTGAAGGCACTGACGTTCAGTACCTTCAGTACCCCCGTAGAATTCCTGCGTGGCAGGACGGATCAACGACGAGGACGTGAAGGCGGTACGGGACGCGGTCCCGATCGACGCCGTGGTCTCCGAGTACCTGCAACTGCGCAACGCGGGCGGCGGCAACCTCAAGGGCCTGTGCCCCTTCCACGACGAGAAGTCCCCGTCGTTCCAGGTCAGCCCCAGCAAGGGCCTCTTCCACTGCTTCGGCTGCCAGGAGGGCGGCGACACCATCACGTTCGTGATGAAGGTCGACCACCTCACGTTCTCCGAGTCGGTCGAACGCCTCGCCGCGCGCGCGGGCATCACCCTCAGGTACGAGGAGGGCGGCTACAACCCCTCCCACCAGCGCGGCGAGCGCATCCGCCTGGTCGAGGCCCACAAGGTCGCCGCCGAGTGGTACGCGGAGCAGCTGGCCATCAGCCCCGAGGCCGACACCGGCCGGATCTTCCTCGCCGAGCGCGGCTTCGACCAGGCCGCCGCCGTCCACTTCGGCGTCGGCTACAGCCCCCAGGGCTGGGACCACCTCACGCGCTTCCTGCGCGGCAAGGGCTTCAGCGACAAGGAACTCCTCCTGTCCGGCCTCGCCCAGGAGGGCCGCCGGGGCCCCATCGACCGCTTCCGGGGCCGCCTGATGTGGCCCATCCGCGACATCGGCGGGGACGTCGTCGGCTTCGGCGCCCGCAAGCTGTACGAGGCCGACAACGGCCCCAAGTACCTGAACACGCCCGACACCGCGATCTACAAGAAGTCCCAGGTCCTGTACGGCATCGACCTCGCCAAGCAGCAGATCGCCAAGTCCAGCCGCGCGGTCGTCGTCGAGGGCTACACCGACGTCATGGCCTGCCACCTCGCGGGCGTCACGACCGCCATCGCGACCTGCGGCACGGCCTTCGGCGGCGAGCACATCAAGATCCTGCGCCGCCTCCTCATGGACAACGGCAGCGCGCGCGTGATCTTCACCTTCGACGGCGACGCGGCGGGCCAGAAGGCCGCCCTGCGCGCCTTCGAGGACGACCAGAAGTTCGCCGCCGAGACGTACATCGCCGTCGCCCCCGACGGCATGGACCCCTGCGAACTGCGCCTCGCCAAGGGCGACGAGGCGGTCGCCGACCTGGTCGAACCCCGCACGCCGCTCTTCGAGTTCGCGCTGCGCCAGATCGTCTCCCGCTACGACCTCGACACCCCGGGCGGCCGCGCCGCCGCGCTCGACGAGGCCACCCCGGTCGTCGCGAAGATCAAGGAACGCAGCGTCCGGCGCGAGGTCGCCGTCCAACTGGCCGGGCTCGTCGGCATCCTGGACCAGGAGTTCGTCGTCGACCGCGTCGGCTACCTGGTGCGCCGAGGCGGCGGGAACGGCGCCCCCGAGCGCGCCCGCAAGCGCCTCGCCGAACTCGACGACACCCCTCGCCCCGTCGTCAGGGGCCCCGCCCTCCAACTGCGCAACCCCGTCTACGCCACCGAGCGCGAACTCCTCAAACTCGCCCTCCAGCGCCCCGATCTGGTCTCCCCGGCCTTCGACGCGTACGGGGTGGACGAGTTCACCTGCGCCCCCTACGCGGCCGTCCGCCAGGCCATCCTCGACGCGGGCGGCGCCGAGTACGGCATCGAGGACCCGCAGGACTACCTGATGTGCGTACGCGAGGTCGCCCCGGACGACACCGTGCGCGCGATGGTCACCGAGCTGGCCGTCGAGGCGATCATGCGCCGCACCGTGGACGACGTCTACGCGGGCGCGCAGCTCGTCACCGTCCGCCGCCGCGCCGTCGAGCGCCGCATCCGCGACATCCAGTCCCAGCTGACCCGCCTCGCCACCGCCGGCGACCCCGCGCAACTGGCCGCCGTCCAGAACGAGTTGTGGGTCCTCCAGGAGTACGACCGGGCACTACAGGCGCACGGCGTCGCCGCCCTCTGAGCCCGTGGCGAAGGTCGGCGCCACCGCCCGCAGCAGGCGCCCCACGAACTCCTCCCGCGCGTCGGCGAACCGCGGGAACTCGACGACGAAGTGCCGCCACTCCACGTACCTCAGGGCCTCCACGACGTCCTCGTACAGGACGACCTTCCGGTGGTACTCCGGCCACTCGCCCCCCGCCTCGAACACCGCGTGCAGCAACGCGTACGGCAGCGGATGCCGCTCGGCGAGCAGGACGGCGTCGTACAGGTCCTTGCCCTGGGAGTACGTGTCGAGGGTCAGCCAGAGCATCTTCCACGCCAGCGACAACGCGGGCGTGGCCCCCGACAGCACGGCCCCGCCCGGGAGTTCGACCGGCTCCGGCTCCTGCGGCAGGCGCTCGCCGAAGACGAAGTCCAGCTGGACGTGCCCGCCGGGCAGCCCGGGAGCCGTCCACGGCAGGACCAGCCGCCGCCCCGGCACCCGCTCGTACGTCCAGATGTCCTCCGCGACCGCGCCCGCCGCGTCGAAGCCCTGTGCGGCCTCCTCGGCGGCTTTCGTGATGCCGTCGAGCATCCGGGTCGTCCGGGGGTCGTCGAGGCCCCAGGAGTGCGGTACGACGACGAAATCGAGGTCCCCGGGCTCACGCGCCGCGTCCCCGAACCAGGCCGTCATCAGCATGCTGCCGCGCAGGACGAGGCAGCCGGCCCACTCCGACCCGGCGATCGCGCGCAGGACCGTCTCCAGGGCCCGGCGCCGGGCCGCCCGCCACGCCTCGGCACGCTCCGGATCCGCGAAGGCGGGATCGGTCGCCCGGAAGGCGTTGCGGTGCTGCTTCATCGACGGATCGAAGACCAGCTTCTGCGTGAGGCCGTCACCGGGGACGGTCCGCAGGGTGCGCGGCAGATCACCGGCCCGCAGCGTCCCGTCGTCCAGCTCGCCGCGCGGCGAATCGGCCCCGGACTCCCACGCGTTCACGCGATCCACCCCTCGTCCACCGACTCGTCGCTGTCGTCCAGCACGAACTCCCGCTCCACGGACAGCACAGGCCACCCCTCCAGCGCCCGCAACAGCTTTTCCAGCGCCGCCCGAGCGCCCGCCGCGTCCACGCCCCGGCACCGCTGCGTCACGAACCGCTCGCCCTCCCGGCGCGCGTTGCGCGACAGGTGCGCCCCGAACGGCGCGACCAGAGCGGCGAGTTCACCGAGACCGGCGTCCCCGTCGACCCGCAGCTTCACGTGGTGCTCGAAGTAACGCCCGTCCCCGCACGGCCCGTCCGGCACCTCCGGGGCCCACGGCGCCGACTCGACCTTCACGCGCACGGGCGCGAACCCCGCCGCCCGCAGCCCGGCGGTCACCTCCCGCGCGCGGGCCCGCGCCGCGTCGTACGAGCCGGCGTCCAGCGTCAGCATCGGCTGGACCGGCATCCGGCCCCGCGCCAGTTCGATCACCGTGAGCTTCAGCCCCGCGCCGGACGCCCACGCGCGCAGGCGCGCCACGTCGGGATCGTCGACGGTGACGTGGATTTCGTACAGGGATTCGGACACCGCGCGATTCTCGCAGGCCGTCCCGCCCCACCCGTCACCCCGACCCACGCCGGTCACCGCCCGGTCACACCCCGGACTCAAAAAGTCACCGCACGCCCCTCGTGGCGACGATGTGTCGTACCCCACACTGGGGTGCGGTGCCTGAGTACTCGGAGCGCGGCCGATCCGTCCCCCACGGAGCCCTCACCCCCACGCCGACGCTCACCGCGTACGGGACGGACAGCGGCGCGGCCGTCCACTCCGCCCCCGAAGTACCGCTGCCGTACCCCCTGGCAGCGATCACCCTGGAGGTCGCCCCCGTGCAGACCCAGACGCTCACCCAGACCGACGCCGGTACCGGAGCGGAGCCCGACGCCGAGCCCGACGCGCTGGCCGCGGTGCCGGTGCAGGGCCCCGCCGCGCGCCACCCCGAGGCGGGCCCCCCGGCCGACGCGCTCGACGAACCCCCCGAGCCGCCGGAGCCCGCCCCCGCGCGCGCCGCCGACACCGGCGGGCCCTCCTCCGACCTGTTCCGGCAGTACCTGCGCGAGATCGGCCGCATCCCGCTGCTCACCGCGGCGGAGGAGGTCGAACTCGCCCGCCGCGTCGAGGCCGGGCTGTTCGCCGAGGAGAAACTGCTCAACACCCCCGACCTCGACAGCCAGTTGGCCCTGGACCTCGACCGGCTCGTGGTCATGGGACGGATGGCCAAACGACGGCTCATCGAGGCGAACCTGCGGCTCGTCGTCTCCGTCGCGAAACGGTACGTCGGCCGCGGCCTGACCATGCTCGACCTCGTCCAGGAGGGCAACCTCGGCCTCATCCGCGCCGTCGAGAAGTTCGACTACGCGCGCGGGTACAAGTTCTCGACGTACGCGACCTGGTGGATCCGCCAGGCGATGTCCCGGGCCCTCGCCGACCAGGCCCGGACCATCCGCGTCCCCGTCCACGTCGTCGAACTCATCAACCGCGTCGTCCGGGTCCAGCGCCGCATGCTCCAGGAGCGCGGCTACGAACCCACGCCCGAGGAGGTCGCCGCCCAGCTCGACCTCGCCCCCGAGCGCGTCGGCGAGGTCCTGCGCCTCGCCCAGGAGCCGGTCTCCCTCCACGCACCCGTGGGCGAGGAGGACGACGTGGCCCTGGGCGACCTCATCGAGGACGGCGACGCGGCGAGCCCCGTGGAGTCCGCCGCGTTCCTCCTCCTGCGCGAGCACCTGGAGGCCGTCCTGTCCACCCTCGGCGAACGCGAACGCAAGGTCGTCCAGCTCCGCTACGGCCTCGCCGACGGCCGCCCGCGCACGCTGGAGGAGATCGGCCGCATCTTCGGCGTCACCCGCGAACGGATCCGCCAGATCGAGTCCAAGACCCTCAACAAACTCAGGGACCACGCGTTCGCGGACCAGTTGAGGGGCTACCTGGACTGACGGGGGCGCGCCCGCGCCCCCGGCCAACCCCCGTCCGGCTCAGTCCACTTCGGCCACCGCCTCCGCGAACTGCGCCTTGTAGAGCCGCGCGTACGCCCCGCCCGCCGCCAACAGATCGACGTGCGAGCCCTGTTCGACGATCGACCCGCTCTCCATCACGAGGATCGTGTCCGCGTCCCGGATCGTCGACAGCCGGTGCGCGATCACGAACGACGTCCGCCCGTGGGCGAGTTTGGCCATCGCCTTCTGGATCAGCACCTCGGTACGCGTGTCGACGGACGACGTCGCCTCGTCGAGCACCAGGATCACCGGGTCGGACAGGAACGCCCGCGCGATGGTGATGAGCTGCTTCTCACCGGCGCTGACCCCGCTGCCCTCGTCGTCGATGACGGTGTCGTACCCGTCGGGCAGCGTACGGACGAACCGGTCGGCGTGCGCCGCGCGCGCCGCCTCCTCGATCTCCCCGCGGGTGACGTCCCGCGCCGCCCCGTACGCGATGTTCTCCGCGATCGTCCCCCCGAACAGCCAGGTGTCCTGGAGCACCATCCCGATCCCGGCGCGCAGTTCGTCACGCGACATGCGCGCGATGTCGACGCCGTCGAGGGTGATGCGCCCGCCGGAGACGTCGTAGAACCGCATGAGCAGGTTGACGAGGGTGGTCTTCCCGGCGCCCGTGGGCCCCACGATGGCGACGGTGTGCCCCGGCTCGACGACCAGGGACAGATCCTCGATCAGCGGCTTGTCGGGGTCGTACCGGAAGGACACGCCCTCCAGCGCGACCCGCCCCCGCAGCTCGGCCGGCCGCTCGGCCGGCACGGCGTCGGCCGACTGCTCCTCCGCGTCGAGGAGTTCGAAGATCCGCTCGGCGGACGCCACCCCCGACTGCACGAGGTTCGCCATGGACGCGACCTGCGTGAGCGGCATGGAGAACTGCCGCGAGTACTGGATGAACGCCTGCACGTCCCCGATGGACAGCGACCCGGACGCCACCCGCAGCCCGCCCACGACCGCCACCAGCACGTAGTTGATGTTCGACACGAACAGCATCAGCGGCTGCATGATCCCGCTGTTGAACTGCGCCTTGAACCCGGCCTCGTACAGCGCGTCGTTCTGCTCGGCGAACTGCTCGGCCGACTCCCGCTGCCGCCCGAACACCTTGACCAGCGTGTGCCCGGTGTACATCTCCTCGATGTGCGCGTTGAGCGTGCCCGTCGTGCGCCACTGCTGCACGAAGTGCGGCTGCGACCGCTTGCCGATCCGCGTCGCGACCAGCGCCGACAGCGGCACCGTCACCAGCGCGACCAGCGCCAGCAGCCAGGACACCCAGAACATCATCGCCAGCACCCCGATGATGGTCAGCACCGAGTTGATGAGCTGCCCCATCGACTGCTGGAGCGTCTGCCCGATGTTGTCGATGTCGTTCGTCGCCCGCGACAACACCTCCCCGCGCTGCCGTTTGTCGAAGTACGACAGTGGAAGGCGCGACAGCTTCGTCTGCACGTCCTCCCGCATCCGGTACACCGTCCGGTTCACGGCCCGGTTGACCAGCCGCGTCGCGAACGCCATCAGCAGCCCCGCGAAGAGGAACACCACCAGGGCGATCCCCAGGACCTCCCCGACGGCCTCGAAGTCGATGCCCTTGCCGGGCGTGAAGTCCGTCGACTTGAGCATGTCCGCGACGGAGCCCTGCCCGCTCGCGCGCATCCCGTCGAGCGCCTGCTCCTTGGACTCGCCCGCCGGCATCTGCCGCCCGACGATCCCCGCGAACACCAGGTCCGTCGCCCGCCCGAGGATCTTCGGCCCGACGACGTTCAGCCCCACGCTGATCACGACGCACGCCAGCAGCGCGTAGATCGTCACCCGCTCGGGCCGGAACTGCGCGACCAGCCGCTTGCCGGACACCTTGAAGTCCAGCGATCTGTTGTCGGGGCCCGCCCCGGCCATCATCCGTCCCGCCGGCCCGGCCATCAGGCAGCCTCCGCTTCCGTGAGCTGGGAGAGCACGATCTCCCGGTACGTCTCGTTGTCCGCCATCAGCTCGTGATGGGTGCCCGTCCCGACGACCCGCCCCTCGTCCAGGACGACGATCCGGTCGGCGTCCCGGATCGTCGACACGCGCTGCGCGACGATCACCACGGTCGCGTCGGCCGTCTCGCGCGCGAGCGCCGACCTGAGGGCGGCGTCCGTCGCGTAGTCCAGGGCCGAGAAGGAGTCGTCGAACAGGTAGATCTCCGGCCGCTGCACGAGCGTCCGCGCGATCGACAGGCGCTGGCGCTGCCCGCCCGAGACGTTCGTCCCGCCCTGCGCGATCGGCGCGTTCAGCCCGCCCTCCAGACGCTCCACGAAGTCACGGGCCTGCGCCACCTCCAGCGCGTGCCACAACTCGTCGTCCGTCGCGTCCGGATTGCCGTACCGGAGGTTCGTCGCGACCGTCCCCGCGAACAGGTACGGCTTCTGCGGGACCAGGCTGACGGCCTTGGCGAGCAGCTCCGGATCGATGTCGGCGACCGGCACGCCGTCCACCAGGACCTCGCCGTCCGTCGCGTCGAACAGCCGGGGCACGAGCCCCAGGAGCGTCGACTTGCCGCTGCCCGTCGAGCCGATCACGGCCGTCGTCTCGCCGGGCAGCGCCACCAGGTCCACCGCCTTCAGCACCGGCTCCTCGGCGCCCGGATACCGGAACCCGGCACCCCGCAGCTCCAGATGCCCGTGCCGGCGCAGCTCCCGCACGGGCGCGAGCGGCGGCACCACGCTGGACGACGTGTCCAGCACCTCCTGGATCCGCTCGGCGCACACCTCCGCGCGCGGGATCATCATGAACATGAACGTGGCCATCATCACGGCCATCACGATCTGCATCAGATACGCCAGGAACGCCGTCAGATCACCGATCTGCATCCCGCCGCTGTCGATGCGGTGGGCCCCGAACCAGACCACCGCGATCGACGACAGGTTCACCACCGTCATCACGATCGGGAACATCAGCGCCAGCAGGTTCCCCGCCTTCACCGACACGTCCGTCAGGTCCGTGTTGGCCTTCCGGAACCGCCCCTCCTCGTACGCGTCGCGCACGAACGCGCGGATCACCCGGTTGCCGGTGATCTGCTCCCGCAGCACCCGGTTGACCGTGTCCAGCCGCTCCTGCATCGACCGGAACAGCGGCCGCAGCCGCACCACGATCAGCGTCACACAGACCCCGAGCAGCGGAACGACGGCCACCAGGACGGCCGACAGCGGCACGTCAAGACCGAGCGCGAGCACGATGCCGCCGACGCACATGATGGGCGCGGAGACCATCAGGGTGAACGTCATCAGCACCAGCATCTGGATCTGCTGCGCGTCGTTCGTCGTCCGCGTGATCAGCGACGGCGCCCCGAAATGGCCCACCTCGCGCGCGGAGAACGACTGCACCCGGTCGAACACCGCCGCGCGCAGGTCCCGCCCGAGCGCCGACGCCGTCCGCGCGCCGTAGTACACGGCACCGATGTTCGTCACGACCTGCGCCAGCGAGATGGCGACCATCAGCGCGCCGTAGGTCAGGATGTAGCCCGTGTCCCCGTTGACGACGCCCTGGTCGATGATGTCGGCGTTCAGGGTGGGCAGGTAGAGGGTCGCGCTGGTCTGCAGCAGCTGCATCAGCACCAGCAGCGCGATGGGTTTTCGGTAGGGCCTGAGATAGGTCCGGAGAAGTCGTATGAGCACGCTACGTCTCTCGGCAGAGGGCGGATGGGGTGGTTCGACGAGGGGGCCTTCTGGTTGCCCCTGGCCCCTATCGTCGGACACTCCACCCGCGTTACCTCAACCGATTAACCCATCAGGTGGCCTTCTTGAGCTGACAGCGCAACCGGGAACTCGGCGGCCGCGCGGCACGTTGGAATGTACGGGAGCGTCAGTGCAGGGCCCCGGGATGGATCTGCTCCCGCACCGACACGAACTGCTGGCGCACGGCCTGACCCACGGCGAGATCGTCGCCCGGGTCGAGCACCTGCGCCGCCGCTCCCTGCCAGGCCGGAGGCGTCCTCGGATCCAGCGTCCCCTGCGACACCCCGAGCGCCCAGGCGGCCTGCCGGGCCGCCCCGATCGCCGCGTAGTCCGCCGGCTGCGGCACCACGACCTGGGCCCCGAACAGCGACGGCGCCACCGCCTGCACGGCAGGCAGTTCGGCCGCCGCTCCCAGCAGGAAGATGCGCCGCACGTCGACCCCGCGCCCGCGCAGCACGTCCAGCGCGTCCGCGAGCCCGCACAGCATCCCCTCGAACGCGGCCCGCGCCAGGTGCTCCGGCTTCATCGACTCCCGGCGCAGCCCCGTGATCGTCCCCGCCGTGTGCGGCAGGTTCGGCGTCCGCTCGCCCTCCAGGTACGGCAGCATCACCAGCCCGTGCGACCCCGGCGTCGACTGCGTCGCCAGCTCGGACAGCGTCTCCAGGTCCTTCACACCGAGGAGTTCGGCGGTCCCGCGCAGCGTGCGTACGGCGTTGAGGGTGGTGACGACGGGCAGGTGCATACCGGTCGCGTCCGCCAGGGAGGTGATCATCCCGGAGCTGTCGACCAGCGCCTCCGGGTGCACCGCCATCACCGACCCGGAGGCACCCAGCGACACGACCGCGTCCCCGAGCCCCAGGCCGAGACCGAAGGCCGCCGCCATCGTCTCGCCGGTGCCCGCCGAGATCAGCAGTCCCTCCGGCGTCGTCCCGGCCGCCTCCGAGGGCCCGATGACGTCCGGGAGCATCACCTGGTGACCCAGCGCCAGCTCCACCAGGTCGGGCCGGTAACCCCCGGACGCCGCCGACCAGTAGCCCGTCCCCGAGGCCCCGCCCCGGTCCGTCGTCCGCCGCGCCGGACGGCCCAGGAGCTGCCAGACGAGCCAGTCGTGGGCCTGGAGCAGGACGGCGGTGCGCGCGGCGGCCTCCGGGTCGCTCTTCGCGAGCCAGCGCAGCTTCGTCACCGGGTGCGCGGCCTGCGGGACGGCGCCCACCGCCTGCGCCCACGCGCCGCGCCCGCCCAGCGCGTCCACCAGGTCGGCGGCGGCGACCTGCGCGCGCTTGTCGCCGCCGGTCATCGCCGGGCGGACCGTGTTGCCCTGGGCGTCCAGGGGGATCACCGCGTTCTGCTGCGCGCTCACGCCGATCGCCTGCACGCCCTCCAGGAGGCCGCCGCCGGCCGCCTCGCCCAGGGACAGCAGCCAGGTCTGCGGGTCGACGTCGCTCGGACGCCCGCCGGTGCCCTCCGGGCCGTCCACCGGGTGCGGGGCGTAGCCCTGCCTGAGTACGGCGCCCGTGTCCGTGTCACAGACGACGATGCGAGTGAAATCGGGCGCACTGTCCAGCCCGGCGACTATCCCCATGGGTCGAATTCTGCCGTAGCGCCGCGCTGGCTAGGGCCGGTGAGGTGAGCGGAGGGTTCCGGCGATTTCGGGCGCGGGGCTCGTTGTGGCTGGTCGCGCCCGCGCGGCACGGCCTCGCGCCCCTGGAGAGCGGGGCCTGCGGGGCCTTCCCTTTCTCTCCAGGGGCGCGGCCGTCATGTGTTGCTCGTGCCCCAGTCGTCGTCCCCCGTCGTCGCGTTGCGCTCGCGCAGGGTGCGGACTCTGGTGGCCACCGAGTCCGGGAAGCGGGTGGTGACCTTCCCGAAGGTCCGGCCCGCGAACTCGCGGCCCTGGTGGACGGCCGACTCGGCCGTGTTGCGGACCGCGGGGTTCTGGGCGAACTGGCGGGCGGATTTCTTCAGTTGTTCGTAGCGTTCACGTCCGGCCCGGGTGCCGAGGACGTAACCCACGGCGAGTCCGGCGGCGAACGTCAGCCGGTAGCGCATGACGGCGACCCTTCCCTGGCTGTCGGCGGGAGTACCGATTGGCGAAGCACCCCCCTGCTTGCGCTAATGTATGTGTCGCAGCGAGCGGGCGCCCCCTGGCAAGTACCCAGGTGGCGGCGTTCGATGCGATCGAGAGCATTCCTCCGTAGCTCAATTGGCAGAGCAGCCGGCTGTTAACCGGCAGGTTACTGGTTCGAGTCCAGTCGGGGGAGCTCGGTCCTCCGTAGCTCAATTGGCAGAGCAGCCGGCTGTTAACCGGCAGGTTACTGGTTCGAGTCCAGTCGGGGGAGCATGCTGAACGAGGACCCCTTTGGGGTCCTTTTTCATGTCCGGTGGAACCGTCCGGCGCTCCACGCGGTCCTCCTGGACACGAAGGCGAGGTCAGCAGCCGTGCGAAGCCGACCATCCGGAGCGGGAGATCGTATGACCGGCTATGCTGCGGCAGACGGCGCGCACACATGTACGCGACACGCCGCTATGGGGCGGTAGCTCAGCCGGTTAGAGCAGCGGACTCATAATCCGTCGGCCGTGGGTTCGAGTCCCACCCGCCCCACTCTGCGCTACGCGAGAAGAAACCTTCTGACCTGCGTAAACGCTACAACGATGGCCGCCACCCGAAGGTGACGGCCATCGGTCGTCCGGGCGGATCAAGATCCAGGGGACACGCAGGGGACACGAGGCCGACCAGGGGACACGAGAGCCCGTCAGGCGGCCCTCTGGCGCCGGTTCCGTGCCCGCCGGGCGGCGCGTACGGCGCCCTTGGAGGCCCGTCATGCTGCTCCGTGTGGTGGTCCTGGTGGCCTTCCAGAACAGGTCGTACTGCTCAGGCCGGTCCCCGGTCGGCCCGCTGTAGGTGCGGGCCTGGAACCGGGGCACACCGTGCGGCTTGCGGCATTTCGGGAGGTTCGGATTGTCGTACGGGCAGCCGTGCGGGGAGAACCAGGAACGTGTCACCCGCTGATGGTCGGGGCTGTCGGGATCGCCCCGGGCGGCCAGGCGCGCGTCACCGCGAGGCATCTGGGGGCGGGTGTCGACGACCAGCACCCGGTGTTCCGCGCTGAGCCGGGATGCCACAGGCAGTCCGGCGGGATCGGCTCCGACAACGACGACCTCATATTCGTCAGTCCCTTCACTGAAGGTGAACGGGTGTGGGCGAGGCCCGAGGGGCTGAAGTCCTCGCGGCTGGGGGCTGGGGGCTGGGGGCTGTCGGCTTGCGGGGCTGCGCTGCGGTGGCCGGGTGTGGTCGGCGAGTTCAGGACACCCCATGGATTGACGCGTTCATGGCATAGACGGACTCGGTTCCATGCTGGACGCTGAGCCGTCGGAGCTTCGAAACCTCACGTAACACTTCGGTCTGCTGCCGGCACCGGCGGCACAAGAGGAGCTCGTATGGAGCTCGGTCGGACAGCGGGGAGAAGTCGCGGGAGCTGCCCAGGGTGGTGTCCCGCCGGGTGGTGCAGTCCTGCGGGTCCTGGCCTCCGCCCGGAGCAGGGGCGGCGGTCGCGTGTCTGCCCGCCGAGTCACCGGCTCCGCGCCGGTACACCACTCAGCGGGACAGGACCCTGCCCGGCTCCCGCGGCGTCGGATCGAGCCGCACGCTTTCGAGGCCGGTGCGCGTGCGGGTTCCGGACCGCGCCGGGCGAGGAGAACCGGTCACCTCGACGGCGCCGGCAGTGGACCGGTCGGCCGTGCCGCGAGGCCGGCGGCAGCTCCCGTGCCGTACCGGACCGCGCCTCCCCGCCGCCGGTCACCGTTCCGCGGCGGGCCTGCGGTTCCGTGGTCCACGCTGCTCCGGCCGGGACGCCGCTGAACCGGGCCCGCAGGGCGCCTTTCCGTTCCCCCGCGAGCGGTGTGCCGCCCCGTCCTTCCGCGCCCCGGAGTCCGGTACCCGCCACCGTCGGCCGGGTGGCGGGCCATGTCTGACGCCGGGTCCGCTCAGGCCCGGCCCCCGACCAGAGAGGCCCCCTTCATGACCGTCAGCAGAATCCGTACCGCGTTGGGCGGTGCGTTGGCCATGTCCCTCGCCCTCGTCGGCCTGCTGCCCGCTCCGGCGTCCGCGAGTGCGCCGAGCGTGGTGCGCACCGACAAGGGTGCCGTGCGCGGCGCCACCTCGAAGGGTGTCGAGAGGTTCCTCGGCATTCCCTACGCGGCGGCGCCCACCGGCTCCCTGCGCTGGAAGCCGCCGTCGGCCGTGGCGCCGTGGACCGGTGTCCGGGAGGCGGCCGGCTTCGGCGCTCCCTGCCCGGTGCTGCCCAGCGGCAACGGACCGCGCAGTGAGACCGAGGACTGCCTCGCCGTCAACGTGTGGCGGCCGGCGGGGGTGCGGGCCGGCGCCCGTCTCCCGGTGCACGTCTTCATCCACGGCGGCGGCCTGACCAACGGCAGCGGCTCGCAGAACGACGAGTCGAAGCTCGTCAGGGAGACGGGCGTCATCGGCGTCTCGCTCAACTACCGGCTCGGTGTCTTCGGCTTCCTCGGCCTGCCCGCGCTCACCGAGGAGGGCGGCGAGTCCGGCAACTACGGGTTCCTGGACCAGCAGGCCGCGCTGCGCTGGGTGCAGCGCAACATCGCCGCCTTCGGCGGGAACCCCGGTGCGGTCACCATCGGCGGCGAGTCCGCGGGCGGCTGGTCCGTCTGCGGTCATCTGGTGGCGCCCGGCTCGCGCGGCCTGTTCGCTCGCGCCATGATCCAGAGCGGCTCCTGTCCCAGCGGGCCGCAGAGCCGGGCGGAGAGCGCCGGGACGGCGTTCGCCCGGCAGGCCGGCTGCGGCGACACGGCCGTCCTCGACTGTCTGCGGACGACGCCGGCGGGGACGCTCCTCGACGCGAGCCGGGGCTTCTCGACCGGCTTCGTGGACGGGACTCCGACGTTCCCGACCCCCCTGCGTGAGGCGGTGGACAGCGGGAGGTTCGCCCGGGTGCCCGTGGTCGTCGGCGCCACGCGTGACGAGGGCCGCACCTTCGCCCAGGGGTACATAGGCGCGGGCAAGGACGCCTACCTCGCCTTCGTCCAGAGCGTCGGCGGCGCCCGTGCCGACGAGGTCCTTGCCCAGTACCCCTGGCCCGAGACGTCCGACCGGTTCACAGCGGCCTACCTCATCGGCGCGATCATGACCGACGCGGGGATGGTCTCGGGGATCGGCGGGTGCGGGCTCCGGTCGCTCGTCCGCACCTTCGAGCGGTACACCCCCACCTACGCGTACGAGTTCGACCACCGGACCGGCCCCGGCCTGACGCAGATACCCGGCTACGTCTGGGGCGCGGGCCACGCGGCCGAACTCGCCTACATCTGGCCCAGCTTCCACAACGGCACGCCCATCGCGCCGCTGTTCAACGCGGGAGAGCGCAGGCTCGCCCACGAGATGACGCGGTACTGGGGGACGTTCACGCGGACGGGGCAGCCCGCCTGGCCCGGCTATCACCAGGACAAGGGCCTGATGCTGGCGCTGCGGGCGGGCGGTACCAGCGCCCTGATCGACGACGGCCAGTACGCGGCGCAGCACCAGTGCGCGTTCTGGGAGACGATGCCGCTGTAGTTCTGAGCCGGCCGACGACGTCGTCCGCGCGAGCCCCCGCAAACCGGCCGGGGGCTCGCGCGTCGTGTCAGGTCACGCCGGTTCGGGGACGCGGGCGGGCGTCCGGGCCTTGCGGAGTTCGCGTTCCGCCAGGTACGACAGCGCCGGAGCCATGCTGAAGCTGACCGCCTGGTACAGGAGGGTGAGTGTCATGGCCACCGAGACGACGCTGAAGGGCAGCGCGGTGATCGCCAGGACGGCGAAGCCGAGGAAGAGGACGGCGAGGACGGTCTCCGCGCCGGCGCTGCTGAACACCTGGCTCCTGGGCTGTAGTTGGCGGAACTTGTCGGTGCGGGTCCACAGAGTCGGCCGGTTCAGCAGCGAGAACAGGGCCGCTTTCCCGATCACGTAGAAGAGGGCCCGCTGAGCCATGATCGCTCCGGCGAACTCGCGTGCGCTGAAGCCCATGACCTCGCGGTACACCGTCCACTGCAACAGCCGTCGGCCCGCCATCACGAAGAGGAACGGCACGTACCAGGTCACCGGCACCGGCCACACGTCGCCGTGCGCGACCATGGACAGCAGCATGGCCGGGGGCAGCGCCAGCCCGGCGAAGCGGAGGCCGCGCAGGGCGTTGATCAGGCCGTGGTTGGCGTGGTGGATCCGCTGCACGGTGTTCAGGCGCGAGGGGGTCCGGCCCGCTCCGGGACGGAACATGCGGGCGTGGGCGCGGATCTCCTGCACCGGACCGTAGGTCCAGCGGAACCGCTGCTTCTTGTAGCCGTTCCAGGTCTCCGGCACGAGACCCCGGCCGCGCGGCTGCTTGAGGTAGACCGACTTGTACCCGCTCGCGTGGACGCGGATGGCGAGTTCGGAGTCCTCGGTCATGCACCACTCCGCCCACCCGCCCGCCTTGTCGAGGGCGGCCAGCCGGATGACGGACATCGTGCCGACGGTGAGGCCCGCCCCGTGCTCGTCGAGCGAGACCATGTGCGCGGCGAAGAAGAGCGCGTACTCCGCGTTGGCGATCCGGGTGAAGGCCGACGACTCGTAGTCGCGGTAGGCGTGCGGGCACTGCACGAAGCCCGTCTCGGGGTCTTCGAGGTACCCCACGGTGTCCGCCAGCCAGTTCGGCTCGACGATGTAGTCGGCGTCGACCACGCCCACCACTTCCGCGCGCGGGGAGATGTGGGGCCGCGCCCAGTTCAGCGCGCCGGCCTTCGCGCCGGTGATCCCCTCCACGTGCAGGAACCGGAACCGCTCGCCCAGCCGGGCGCAGTGCTCCTCCACAGGGCGCCAGAGGGATTCGTCCACGGTGTTGTTGTCGATGACGAGCACTTCGTAGTCGGGGTAGTCCAGCCGGCTCAGCGCGTCGAGCGTGCCGATGACCACCTCGGGCGGCTCGGCGTGGATCGGGAGCTGTACGGAGACCATCGGGGCGAAGCCGGCCGGGCGGGGGCGCGCCGTCGCTCCGGCCCGGTTCCACCGGGAGCGCAGGAGGACTTCGGAGCCGGTGATCTCGTCGAGCAGGTCGGACGGGAGGCACACGATGGTCAGGACGGAGCTGAGCGTGACCAGGACGAGGGTCACCGTGCTCCCGCCCGAGTCGATCGCCCTCATCGCGAACGGCACCAGCCACAGCACCGGCAGGACGCTCAGGAACGCGCAGGTCACGACGGACAGGGCGCCGACGGGCCGGAAGGCGGGCAGCCGCCGGTGGGCCACGAAGCCGAGCGCCGTCAGGGCGAGCGCGGTGAGCAGACCCCACGTCAGGGAGCCGCCGAGGGCCACGCTCACCAGCAGCGCCGCGCCGCAGCACAGGGCGTGGACCGCGAGGGGGAAACGCTGTTCCCACGCGGTGGGCCGGGGACGCAGCGACAACGTGAGAATGGCGGCCAGTTGCGCCGCCGCCACGATCAATAACGTGGCGACCAGGACATTCATGAGGCTCCAACTTTCCGATGGGCTCCGATGGGCGCGGAGCGGCCGGACCGCGGCGCGACAGGGCACACCCGGGCAGGGGTGCGCGTCAGCACGCCGGGTTCGGGCCGTCGTCGGCCCTGTGACAGGAGGTGTCGGGGGGGCGTGCCGGACGACGCGGTCCGGGGCCGGTGCGGGGCATGGCGGACGCCTGCTGTCGCTCTGCGGCGTGCGGGTGGCGTCGATCGCCCCGCTGACGCTGACGTGACCCGAACCGCGTTGTACGGGTCAGACGCCGGGATGCCGCGGGGCATCCCTCCGGTTCAGCGCGCCGGCCCGACCGGGGGCACGCCGCGCCCGGCAACGCTGCCGGGCCTGTGGACCCGTACGAGGACAGGTCGACCGGCGGTGGAAGAAGCGCACGCGAACGTGCTCGCCGGTGTGCGAGCGGACGCGGAACCGGCGCGCGAAACCTCTCAGGACCGGAGTCCGGGCGGGGGCCTGTGCGCCGCCCGCCCGCCCCGCGTCCGGTCCCGCCGGTCCCTCACGCTCACGTACCTCCCTTTCCGAACTCGCTTCGCGTACCGCCGAGTTGAATCGTGCCAGGGGCAAACGGCCGTTTCCCGCCCCGCGCCCGGCGAGCGCCTAAGTACAGGGAAACCTGACGCGAAGCGTGCCTTGGCCGCGCTTCCCTCGGGGGTGTTCGTGATCGGCGGGCGTGCTCAATGTTGGTGATGTATCCTGGTGACATACATTATGGATGTTGGAGGTGTCTGATGTCCGTCACGCAGATCGATCTGGACGACGAGGCGCTGGCCGAGGCCATGCGACTCATGGGGGCCACGACCAAGAAGGAGACCGTCAACGCGGCCCTTCGGGACTACGTGGCGCGGATCAAGCGGCTCGAGGCCGCGGAGAAGCTGGCCGCGCGGGGCGCGCGGGGCGAGTTCGAGCAGGCCGCGGCAGCGCGTGACGCGGAGAAGCGTGCGCGACGCGGGGCCTTCGAGTGATCACGTATCTGGTGGACACCTCGGCTCTGTGGCACTTGTTCCGCACTCCGGGCGCGTTGCGTCCCTGGGAGGGGCACATCGCCGCCGGAGTGTTCCACCTCTGCGAGCCGACACGTGCCGAATTCCTCCACTCGGCGATCAGCCCGTCCCATCGGGATGAGCTGGCGGAGGAACTGGACGCGCTCTGCTCGCTCTCCCCGGTTCCGAAGAACGCCTGGCGTTGGGTCGACACCGCCCAGTACAAACTGACCCAGCAGGGCCTGCATCGCGCGGCTGGAGCGATCGATCTGCTGGTGTGTGCGACAGCCGTGCACCATGGGCACACCGTCCTCCACGTGGACAACGACTTCGCGACGGTGGCGGGAGTGCTCAAGGAAGTGCAGCAGCGGGACGTACGAGCCTGAACTTCTGGAGCCGGCTCACGCTGTCGGTCGCGTCCAGGTCTCCAGTTCGGTGAGCGCCGTGACGAAGGCGGGCAGCATCGGTGTGTACGCCTCGGGGTCTAGGGCGGTGAGGCCGTCGGTGTGGGTTCCGCCGGGGATGTGGTGGTAGCGGTGGAGGGGGGCGCGGCCTGCGGCGGTGACCATGCGGGCGTAGACGTCGCCGAAGGCGGCCGGTGGGGTGAGGGCGTCGAGGGTGCCCTGGACGCTGATCAGGGGGCGCTGGATGTCGCCGGTGAGGGAGATGCGCTCGACCGCGCGGTGTACCGGGTTCGGGCGGGTGGCGAAGTCGTAGTCCGTGTCGCAGCCGGGGGTGGTTCCCGCGGGGCAGAACGGGGTTCCGGCCTGGAGGGGGCCGTCGTAGCCGGGGTCGAGTTCTTCGCGGACGAGGCGCTGAAGGGAGTCCCACTGGGTGCGGTACAGGTAGCCCCACTGTTTCTCGGAGCCCGCCGGATAGCCCGCCGCGATGATCTCGTCGCGGGCGGACCGGTCGCCGGCGGCGAGGCGGGGGAAGGCGCGCAGGGCCGGCGGGAGGGTGGTGAGCAGGCTGCCCTGCGCGGTGAAGGTGAGGGCGTTCCAGTCGATGCCGCCCGTGTACAGCTCGGGGTGCTGTTCGAGCTGACGGCGGACCAGGTAGCCGCCCGCGGAGAGCCCGGCGGCGTAGGTGACGCGCGGCGGGCGCCCGTAGTGCCGGCCGGCGGCCTTCTTCGCGGCCACGGTGAGCTGCGTCGTCCGGCGGTGCCATTCCATGATCGCGTCACCGGGGCGGACGCCGTCCCGGTGGACCTCGGCGCCGGTGTTGCCCTTGTCGGTGCCGGCGTAGGCGTAGCCCCGGGCCAGCACCTGGTCGCTGATGATCGGGTCGTTGGCGTACTGCTCGCGGGTGCCGGGCGGGCCGGCGACGACGAGTCCGCCGTTCCAGTTCCTGGGCAGCCGGATGACGAACTGGCTGTCGTGGTGCCAGCCGTGGTTGGTGTTGGTGGTGGAGGTGTCGGGGAAATAGCCGTCGATCTGGACCCCGGGGACCCCGGACGGGGTGACGGTGTTCTCCGCGACCAGCCCCTTCCAGTCCTCCGGGTCGGTGTGCCCGGTCCGGACGGTCCCCGTGGTCGTCAGGTCGGCCAGGCAGCTGGAGACCGCGTACGCGGCTCCCGGAACCCGGACGCCGGCGCAGCGGTCCTCGTGGGCGACGGCCGCCGGAACGGTCAGCGAGGTCGCGAGCAGCAGCGGTGCGATGGCGAGACGGCGAAGCACGACGCCCTCCTCTCGGTGGGGAACATGACGCCTCGAAATCTAGAAACCGCAGGTCACCCTGGGTAAGTGAGAGACGGCCCGGTCGGCTGTGGCCGGAGGTCACATGACCTGCGGCCACACTTCGCACCGGTTTCCCCGACGGGCAAGGCACCGGGGCGCGGCCCCCCGTACGCTGCAAGGGCGCTCTGGAGGAGGCCCGATGCCGCGCCCCGTGCCCTGGATACCCGTCGTCATGTACGGCGCCGTGCTGCTCGGGGGCGTCTACTACGCCGTGATCGGCCCGGGACCGGGGGTGAGGACCGCCGGGTACGCGGCCCTGCTCGGCGCCTTGATCGCCCTGGACCGGCGGGAACGGCGGATCGCGCCGGGCGCGTTGTTCGCCGTCCGGGTGCTGCTGCTGTGCGCGGTCGCGGCCGTCGACGAGTCCGGACTGTCGCGCGTGCTGTTCGTCCTCGTGCCGTTCCTGGCGTTCTTCACGTACGGGCCCACGGCCGCGATCGGCCTCGGTGTCGGCTGTGTGGCGGCGCTGGCGGGCGCGTTCACCCTGTGGGTCCCGCACTGGCAGACGCGGGCCGAGTACATCTCCGACCTGCTGATGTTCGCCCTGGGGGTCGTGCTGGCCCTCACGATGGCCGAGGTCGCCGTCCGCGAGCGGCGGGCCCACGCCCGCCTCGAGGGCACCCTCGCCCAGGTCGCCGAGCTGTCCGCGGCGCGCGAACGCAACCGGCTGGCCCGCGAGATCCACGACAGCCTCGGCCACCATCTCACCGCGATCGGCATCCAGTTGGAGAAGGCCGAGGCGTTCGCCGACCTCGATCCGCCGGGCTCGGCGCAGGCGCTGTCGCACGCCCGCTGGTCGGCGGACCGCGCCCTGGACGAGGTGCGGGCATCCGTGCGCGCCCTGGGACCCGAGGCCGAGTCCGAGCCGGTCGGTCTCTCCCGGGCGCTCGCCGACCTCGTCCACCACCTGGACGGCGGGAGCCGCCGCGTCAGCCTGGAGATGGCGGGGGACGAACGCAGGCCGCTGCTGGTGCTGTACCGGGCGGCGCAGGAAGGGCTGACCAACGCCTGCCGGCACTCCGGCGCCACCGAGATCGGCGTGAAGGTCGTCTACGGGGAGCGCGGGGCCCGCCTCCAGGTGGCCGACAACGGCACCGGGTTCGACCCGGCCGGCGAGCGGTTCGGGCTGACGGGACTGCGCGAACGGGTCCGTCTCGCCGGGGGGACCATGGCCGTCGACAGCTCGGCCGGCGGCACGGTCCTCACCGTCGAGGTCCCGTGGTGAGCGGGGACCGGGACGTCCGGGTCTTCGTCGTCGACGACCAGGACCTGGTGCGGGAGGGCATCACCGCGCTCCTCGGCATCCAGCCCGGCATCGCGGTGGCGGGCAGCGCGCGCGACGGGGCCGAGGCCGCCGAAACGGCCCCCGCCTGCCGGCCCGACGTGATCCTGATGGACGTCCGGATGCCCGGGATCGACGGCGTGACCGCGACCGGGCTGCTCCTGCGCGCGCTGCCCGGGTGCAAGGTGGTGATGCTGACGACGTTCGACGACGACGAGTACGTCACCCGGGCGCTGAAGGCCGGCGCGGTGGGGTACCTGCTGAAGAACCTGCCCGCGGCGGAGCTGGCGCGGGCCGTGCGGCTCGCGCACGCGGGGGTGGCGCAGTTCGACCAGACGGTCGTCGCGAGGCTGGCGGCCGGGCTGCCGGCGCCCGAACTGCTCACGCCCCGGGAGACGGACGTCCTGCGCCTCATCTCGGCGGGGGCCACGAACAGGGAGATCGCGTCGCGTCTGCACCTCAGCGAGGGCACCGTCAAGAACCACATCTCCCGCATCCTGAGCCGGCTGGGCCTGCGCGACCGGACGCAGGCCGCCCTCTACGCCAGGGACAACGGCCTCCTCTGAGCCCGCCGGCCGTGACGCAGATCACCGGCGCTCCATGCGGAATGTCGCCTCATGCACGGATTTACGCACTCGACTTGACGATTTCTTCATGCTGATATGACGCGCGGATGACGATCACCGAGGTCCGGTGGCGGACGTCCGGCAACAGGCGACGAACGGGGGCGCATTGAGGAACACACAGCGGAATGTCCATGAAGCCACAGATCTCGTGACCAGGAAGCCACGTTCGATGCACCTCTCCAGACGCTCCCGCACCGCCGCCTCGGCCGCCGCGCTCGTCGTCCTGAGTTCCGCCTCCGCCCACGCGCTCGCCGGCCCCGACGCCCCGCCGGAGCTGAACCACGTCGCGAAGATCACCGTCGGTGAGGAGAGCGCCTGCACGGGCACCCTCGTCGACCCGCGCTGGGTCCTGACGGCGGCCTCCTGCTTCGCGGCGGACGCGCGGCCCCCGGCGGGCAGACCCGCCGTCGCCACCACGGTCACCGTCGGCCGCACCGACCTGAGCCAGACCGGCACCACCACCTTGCCGGCGATCCAGCTCGTCCCGCACGCCGACCGGGACCTGGTGCTCGTCAAGCTCGCGGCCAAGGTCACCGATCCGGGCGTCAAGCCCGTCAAGCTCGCGACCACGCCCGCCGCGCCGGGGGAGGAGCTGACGAAGGCCGGGTTCGGCCGGACCCGGACGGAGTGGGTGCCCGACAAGCTCCACGCGGGGACGTTCACCGTCGCCTCCACCACGGCCACGGACGTCAACCTCGCCGGCTCCGCCACCGTCTGCAAGGGCGACGCCGGCGGCCCCGCCCTGCGCACCACGGGCGGCGGCACGGAACTCGTCTCCGTCACCTCCCGCTCCTGGCAGGGCGGCTGCCTCGGGACCGACCCCGCCGAGACCCGCACCGGCGCCGTCGACACCCGCGTCGACGACATCGGCGCCTGGGTCCAGCACGCCGTCTCCCGCGACCCGGACGACCTCACCGGCGACGGCAAGGCCGACATCGCGGCCACCCGGGACGACGGCATCCTGTGGATCTACCCCGGCACCGGCAACGCGAGCGGCGCCACCTTCGGCACCCGCTTCCAGGCCGGCACCAGCTGGGGGAGCCAGGACGCCGTCACCGTCGGCGACCTCGACAACGACGGCATCGGCGACCTCCTGTCCCGGCAGGCGTCGGACGGCACGCTGTGGGTGTACCCCGGCACCGGGAACGCGAGCGGCGCCGCCTTCAAGCCCCGCTACCAGATCGGGCGCAGCTGGCAGACCCAGGACGTCACCCGCGCCGCCGACTTCAACGCCGACGGCCTCACCGACGTCCTGACCCGGCAGGCGTCCGACGGCACGCTGTGGGTGTACCCGGGGACCGGGAAGCCCGGCATGGACGCGCTCGGCACCCGGTACCAGGTCGGCACCGGGTGGAAGAGCCAGGACCTCATCGTCGCCGGGGACCTCAACAACGACGGGCGGCCGGACGTGCTGTCCCGGCAGGCGTCGGACGGCACGCTGTGGGTCTACCCCAACACCGGCTCCGGGCGGGGCACGTTCGGCACGCGGTACCAGGTCGGGCGGAGCTGGCAGACGCAGAACGCCGTCCGCACCGGGGACTTCAACGGGGACGGGCTCACCGACGTGCTGTCGCGGCAGGCGTCCGACGGCACGCTGTGGGTGTACCCGGGGACCGGGAAGGGCGGGATGGAGACGCTGGGTACGCGGTACCAGGCGGGTAGTGGGTGGTCGTCCTACCGGATCTTCTGATCGGCGTCTGCTGAGCGGCGTCTTCTGAGCGGTCGAGGCTCCGCTCCGGTCATCGGGGCGGGGCCTTCGCGCGTCTGCCTGCGCTTCTTCGGCAGACGGTTCGCTTCCGTTTCTTTCGTCCGGTCCGTGCACAGGGGTTGTCCTGACATTCCGTCCGCCCCTAGGGTCACGCGAGCAAGCGCTTTCCCTCTGTCTTCCGGCAGGCTGTCTCTCGGCAGGAGCACGCATGGCGATCCGCGTCACTCACGTCCACGGGGAACACATCGCGGTCGAGGCCGCGAACGGCACCGAGATCCTGAGATACGTGTACCGGCCGGACCCCGACGCGTACGAGGCGCGCAAACCGTACGCGCATCCTTTGCGGACGCTGGGCGGGCGGCTGGTGAGCGGGTACCGGCCCAGTGACCACCGCTGGCACAAGGGGCTCCAGATGACGGCCAGTCATCTCTCGGGGCAGAACTTCTGGGGCGGACACAGCTACGTGCACGGCGAGGGGTACCTCGACCTGCCGGACCTCATCGGGTCGATGCGGCACGACGGGTTCACGGAGTTCACCGCCGACGAGCAACAGCTCGCGTTCACCGAGGAGTTGACCTGGGTCGAGAACGGGGGCGGCGAATGGGCCAGGGAAACCAGGGGAGTTCGCGTCCACTCCGTCGACGAGGCCGCCGGCGCCTGGGCGTTGGACTGGTCGATCCGGCTCACCAACCTCCGCGACGTCCCCCTCGCCTTCGGCTCGCCCACCACCGCCGGGCGTGAACTCGCCGGGTACACCGGGCTGCACTGGCGCGGACCCCGCGACTTCACGGGCGGCGTCGCGTTCGCCCCGGAGGGCGAGGGCGCCGAGAAACTGATGGGCACGCGGAGCGCGTGGCTCGCGTACACCGGTGAACACGACGACGTGGACGGCCACTCGACGCTCGTCTTCGAGCACGGGCCGGACGGCGACGCCGCGCACCACTGGTTCGTCCGCGCCGAACCCATCCCGACGGTCTCGTTCTCCTGGGCGTTCTTCGAGGAGTTCGAGCTGCCGCCGGGGGAGTCGTTCGCCTACCGGTACCGGGTGGTGTTCGCGGACGGCGCCTGGGACCGAGAACGCGTCGCCGGCCATCTCGCGGGACTCACCTGGACCTGAGGCACGAGGAGAGCGAGGCAGGCATGCACCGGACGAAGGGACTGCCGGCCGCCGTCGCGTTGCTGCTGTGCGCGGCGCTGGCCGGCTGCGGCGGCTCCGCCTCGGCGGACGGCAAGGTCGTGCTGCGGTACACCTGGTGGGGCAACCCCGACCGGGCCGAGCGCACGGAGAAGGCCGTGGCGCTGTTCGAGAAGGCGAACCCGGGGATCGACATCCAGACGTCGTTCTCCGGCTACGACGCCTACAAGCAGAAGCTCGCCACCCAGGCGGCCGGCGGCGACGCCCCGGACGTCATGCAGCTGGACTACCGGCAGATCGACCAGTACGCGGACGGCGGCGTCCTGCTCGACCTCGGCAAGGAGCGCGCCACGCTGCGGACTTCGCAGATCGACCCGGGCCTCCTCGCCACCGGCCGCGTCGACGACGTGCAGTACGCGATCCCCCAGGGGCGCGGCACCGAGACCGTCGCGTACGACGTGCGGACGTGGCGTGAGTCCGGCGTCCCGCTCCCCGAAGGATCCTGGACCTGGACCCAATGGGCCGAGCGCATGCGGGAGTTGAAGAAGGCGACGGGGAAACCCGGCGCCACCGACCCCGGCTGGAGCGAGGACTGTTTCGAGGTCTGGCTGCGCGGCCAGGGCAAGACGCTCTACACCAAGGACAGGCAACTCGGATTCACCGTCGACGACTTGACCAGCTGGTGGACGTTCGCCGACGGCCTGCGCCGCGAGGGCGTCGTCTCGCCCGCCGAGCAGACCACCCAGCTCGACGGCACGGTCGAGAACACCCCGCTCGGTCGCGGCAAAGCCATCACGGACGCCAACTGGGACGCTCCGGCGAGCGGGTTCAAGGCGCTTCTCGACGGCGGCGTCGCCCTCGCTCCGATGCCGACCGGTGAAGACGGCACGCCCGGCCAGTACTTCAAGCCGTCGATGTTCCTCGGCGCCTCCGCCGATACCAAGTATGCGGCGGAAGCAGCCAAGTTCATCGACTTCATGATCAACGACCCGGGGGCGGCGAAGATCCTCGGTGCCACGCGCGGCATCCCCGTCAACGAATCGGTCCGTAAGGCCATCGAACCCGCGCTCGCCGACTTCGACCGGACGATCTCCGACTACCAGGCGTCCCTGGAAGGGAAGTTGAAGGACCCGCCGCAGGCGCCGCCCTCCGGCGACAGCGCGTTGCAGACCACCTTCCAGCGCGACTACGACCAGGTGTCCTACGAGCGCATGTCGCCCCGCGAGGCGGCCGAGAACTACGTCACCGAGGCGAAGGCGGAGCTGCGGTCATGACCACCACCATCGCCCGGCCCGCCGAGGCGCCCCCGGCGGCCGCCCGGCCGAAACGCCAACGCGAGGGCGCCGCCTGGGTGTTCCTCTCCCCGTGGGTGCTCGGCGCGATCGGCCTGACGCTCCTGCCGATGGCCGTCTCCCTGTATCTCTCCTTCACCGACTACGACTTGTTCAACCCGCCGCACTGGGTGGGCCTGCGCAACTACACGCAGATGTTCACCGAGGACCCCCGCTACTGGCGCTCGGTCGTGACGACCCTGACGTACGTCGTCATCGCCGTTCCCCTCCAACTCGCCCTGGCCCTCGCCGTCGCGCTCGCGCTGAAGTCGATGCGACGCGGGCGCGCCTTCTACCGCTCGGCGTTCTACGCGCCGTCCCTGCTGGGCGCGTCGATGTCCATCGCCCTGGTGTGGCGGGCCATTTTCAACGACGGCGGCACCGTCGACAACCTCCTCGGCACCGGCGGCTGGGTCAACAAGCCGGGCTGGTCCCTGCTCGCCGTCGCGCTGCTGACGGTGTGGCAGTTCGGCGCGCCGATGGTCATCTTCCTCGCCGGACTCCAGCAGATCCCGGGGGAGTTGTACGAGGCGGCGGCGGTCGACGGGGCGAGCCGGTGGCGGCAGTTCGTCTCCATCACCGTCCCCATGCTGTCCCCCGTCCTGTTCTTCAACCTGGTCCTGCAGACCATCCAGGCGTTCCAGGTCTTCACCCCCGCGTTCGCGATCAGCGCGGGCAAGGGCGGGCCGGCGGATTCGACGCTCGTCTACACGATGTACCTGTACGACCGGGGGTTCGTGGCGTCGCACATGGGCTATGCGTCGGCGATGGCGTGGGTGTTGCTGGTGGTGATCGGGGTGGTGACGGCGGTGTTGTTCCGGACGTCTCGGGCTTGGGTGTTCTATGCGTCGGAGGGGGAGCGATGAGTTTCGTGAAAGGGGTCGCGGTGAACCGCAACCGCCTTGCCCTGCACGTCGGTTGTCTGGCCGCGCTGCTCGTCATGCTGTATCCGCTGGCCTGGCTGCTGATGACGTCGCTGAAGCCCGCGAACGAGGTCATCGCCAGCCTCGACCTGTGGCCCAGCCATCTCGAATGGTCCAACTACTCCACGGCACTCGACGGTGTGAACGGGGTCTCCGTGACCCGGCTGCTCACCAACTCCCTGCTGATCGCGGGCGGTGCGGTCCTCGGCAACGTCATCAGTTGCTCGCTCGCCGCCTACGCGTTCGCACGGCTGCGGTTCCGGATGCGCGGGCCGCTGTTCGCGTTCATGATCGCGACGATCATGCTGCCGCACCACGCCGTGCTGATCCCGCAGTACATCATCTTCAACAAACTCGGCCTGGTGAACACCTATTGGCCGCTGATCCTGCCCAAGTTCCTCGCCACGGAGGCGTTCTTCGTCTTCCTCATCGTGCAGTTCATGCGCGGGCTGCCGCGCGAACTGGAGGAGGCGGCGCGGATCGACGGGTGCGGGCCGTTCCGCAGCTTCTTCCACATCATCCTGCCGCTGACCCGGCCCGCGCTGATCACCACGGCCATCTTCACGTTCATCTGGACGTGGAACGACTTCTTCACCCAGCTCATCTACCTCTTCGACCCCGACAAGTTCACCCTCACCCTCGCGCTGAGGTCCTTCGTCGACGCCTCCAGCCAGTCCTCGTTCGGGCCGATGTTCGCGATGTCGGTGATCGCGCTGCTGCCGATCGTGCTGTTCTTCCTCGCCTTCCAGCGGTTCCTGGTGGAGGGCATGGCGAGTTCGGGGCTCAAGGGGTGAGCGGCGCGCGTGAATCGGGGGAGCTGTTCGGGCCTCGGTTCTCCCTGTTCGCCGACACGATGAGCGTCGGTCTCGCAACAGCTGTGTCCTGCCTGCCCGTTGTCACGATTCCGGCCGCGCTGTCCACTGCCTGTGCGGTTCTGCGGGGTGCGGGTGAGGATCGTCCGGCGACCGCGGGCCGCTACTTCGCGCTGCTGCGACGGCGGTTGCGGGCGGGGGACTTGCTCGCGGGCTGTGTTGCTGTTGCCGGGGTGCTGTTGTTTCTGGCCGACCTTGCGTTGGCGCGGGCCGGGTTGCCTGGGGGTGCGGGGTTTGCCGCGTTGGCGGGGGTGATCGGGTGTGGTGCGTTGTTGGTCGCGTTGCGGGCTTGTGCTCGTCCGGAGTCGGTGACCGACTGGACTGCCGCGCTGCGTAGGGCGGTTGGGGACGCGGGGCGGGATCTCGGGGGGAGTGCGCTGATCCTTCTCGCGGTGGTCACGGCCGGCTTGTGTGCGTGGATGCTGTTGCCGCTGGCGTTTCTCGCGCCGGGGCCGCTGGCGCTCGCGCTCACCGCGATCGACGTTCGAACTCCTCGTTCTGTGTAGTTCTGTGTAGTTCTGTGTAAGGGGGTTCACTCCGCCGGGGCCTCCCACACCACCGTCGAGTCCACGACCAGCCTCGTCCCGTGGCGTCCGTCGGCGATCACCTCGATGTCCGCACGCGTCCGCCCGTCCAGGGCCTTTCGCAGAGCGGCTAGGAGGGTGGGGGCGAGATGGTCGGGGATCAGGGCGTCGACCGGGCCCGTGAAGCGTACGGACGGCTGGGTGCCGAGGGTCGCGGCGGCCTCCCGCAGGAGGCGGGCTCGCAGGCCCGAGGGGGGTTCTGCGGGGGGTTGTTGGAGGTCGAAGATGGCGGTGCGGATCTGTTGGACGGTGGCCTCCAGCTCGGCCACGGCGGTGTCGATCGCCTGCCGGGCACGGGCGTCGCCGGAGGGGGTGTTGGGTGCCTCGGAGGCTTCCCCGGCCCCGCCCGCCCTGCGGCCCGTCGCCTGGAGCATCATCCCCGTCGCGAACAGGCGTTGGATCACCAGGTCGTGGAGGTCGCGGGCGATGCGGTCGCGGTCCTCGTACACGGCGAGGCGGGCGCGGCGGTGGCGGGCGTCGGCGAGGAGGAGGGTGACGGCGGCCTGGGAGGCGAACTGGACGGCGAGGTGTTTCTCCGTGTCGGTGTAGGGGCGGCCTTCGCGGCGGCGAGGGAGCGCGAGGGTGCCGATGAGGCGGCCGTCGGCCTGGAGCGGCAGCATCATGCTGGGCCCGAAGCGGTGCCGGACGTGTGTGGTCATCCGGGGGTCGGTCGCCGAGTCGTCGATGAACACCGGTTCACCGCCGAGGAGTTGGGCGAGGACGGCGCTGCCGGGCCGGATCGTCGCGCCGACGATGTCACCGGGGTCGTCGTGCGTGGAGGCGGCCACGATCTCCATGCCGCCCTCGGGGGTCGGCTGGAGGACGACTCCGGCGGCGGCGTCGGCGAGGAGGCGGGCGCGGTCGGCGACGGTCATCAGGGGGTCGGCCGAACTCCCCTCGCCCAGCAGGGCGTTGGTGACGGCGGCGGCGCCCTCGATCCAGCGTTCACGCTGCCGCGCGGCCTCGTGGAGCCGGGCACCGGCGAGTGCCCGCGCCGCGCGGGCGGCGAGGACGTCGAGGGCGGGGGAGGGCCGGCCGCCGGCGAGATGCAGACGGCCGTACCCCTCGACGGGGACGTGCAGCACGGGCGCGTCGCAGCGCCCGGTCTCCACAACGGCGTATCTGGCCCCGGTGAGTTCGGCCGCCGCGTCCACGATGTGCCGTACCGTCGCGGTGAGTTCGGGGTCGGTGCCGATGGCGAGGAGGGCGTCGAGCCGCACGTGCGTCAGGCGCCCAGGGGGGCCAACTCCATGGGCTGGATGCGGCCTTCGAGCATCATGCCGAGCCCCTGTGCCGCGCAGATGTCGGGCCGGTCGGCGATGTGCACCGGCATGCCGGTGGCCTCGCGGAGCATCTGGTCGAAGCCTGGCAGCAGCGCCGAACCGCCGACCATCATGATCCCCCGGTCGGCGAGGTCGGCCACCAGGTCGGGCGGGCAGTTGCGCAACACCCGTCCGATGCCGTCGAGTACGGCGGTCAGCGGTGTCTCGATCGCGTCCCGGACGGCGGCCGTGTCCACCTGGACGCACCGCGCGAGCCCGGTCGCGACGTCCCGCCCGTGGATCTCGGTGGACGAAGGCCCGTGCGGGGAGAGGCCGTTGCCGGACAGGGCGAGCTGAAGCGGGCGCACCGACTGGCTCGGCAGGATCAACTCGTGCTGGTGGCGCAGGTGTTGGACGATCGCGTGGTCGACTGCCACACCCCCGACGGGAATCCGCTCGGCGGTGACGATCGCGCCGAGGGAGAGCACGGCGACCTGCGTGGCGGCGGCCCCGCACACCATGATCATGGTCGCCTCGGGCCGCTCCACCGGCAGCCCGCACCCGATCGCGGCGGCGGTCAGCGTGTCCACCAGCTCCACCCGCCGCGCCCCGAGCCCCACCAGCGTCTCGATCGTCGCGCGCTGCGCCAGCGGGTCGGCGTCGTGCGGGGTGCAGGCGGCGGCCCGCAGACGCGGCTTGTAGCGCAGCTGGCGGCGGATCTTGTCCCCGAGGAGGTGGCGCAGCATCCGCTGGGCCATCTCGATGTCGACGACCGTCCCGCCCGACACCGGCCGCACCACCCGGATGTAGTCGGGGGTGCGCCCGGTCATCTTCTCGGCGAACTCACCGACCGCGATCAGCGCGCCGGTGCGGGTGTTCACGGCGGCGGCCGACGGCTGGTCGACGACGAGCCCGGCCCCCTTCACGTACACCCGCGTCCTCGCCGCGCCCAGGTCGACGGCGAAGTGACAGCGGCGCAACTGCTCCAAGCTGGCGGTCATGGACAGGTCCTCCCGAGAGCACGACCGTGGGACCGCCGGTCGGCGGCCTCCTTCGCATCGTGCGGGCGCGCGAGAGGGGGCGCGCGGTGGGATGGGCCGGGCAGGGAGCGGCCGAATGGATGATTTGTGGCGAATTGATCGAAGTAAGGTTCGTCTAAAAGTCGTACGGGTCTCCCTTAAGGGTTGCCCAGGGCCCGCGCCGCCTCCAGCACCGGCGCCAGCGACCGCACCACCACCTCGCCCCCCGCCTCCCGCAGCCCCTGCTCCACCGTCCGGTTGCGCGCCAGCCCGATGAAGGGCAGCCCGGCGCGCTGCGCGGCGGTCAGTTCGGCGACCGTCGACCCGAGGAACACGGCGTGCCCGCCCGCGTCGCCGAGCGCCCGCCGGATGCCGTCCGGGTCCGGCATCAGCGTCGCCGGATCGTCCGCCCGCCCGTGAATCCCGGCCAGCGGCAGCCGGTACGGCGCCACGTACCGGCGCACCGCCTCCGCGCAGCAGTCCGTCACCACCGACACCCGCCGCCCCGCCGCGTGCAGGGTCCTGACCAGCGCGACCGCGTTGTGCGTCGTCGGCGCGTCCGGCACGGCGGCCAGCTCCAGCTCGTCGAGCCGCGCGCGCAGCAGCGGGCCGAGCGGGTCCCGGGCGAACGCGCGCAGCACGTCCAGCGGGTGGACGACCGCCTCGTGGGCCTGCGCCGTCCCGAACGGCCGGCCCGACAGGGCGTCGCGCGGATCCCGGTGCTCGGTGGCCACCGCCAGCAGCGCGAGCGCCGCCTCGCGCGCCTGCGCCGCCGAGAACAGCCGGGTGACGGGGCCGTCGAAACCGATCAGCACCGTCGGCGCGCCGAGCAGCGCCGTCAGACCGGGCGCGCCCTGCCGCGCGGCCGGCTGCTGTGCGGACGGCACTATCCGCACCTCACAGCTCACCTGCACCCCCGGCACCGGCCACGCCCGCAGCTCCTTCGCCAGCGCCCGCTGCGCGCCCTGCGGACGGTTGTGCGAGTGATGGCGGGTGACCTCCGGCGCCCTCCGGGTGACGTAGGCGAACAACTCGTCGGCCACGCGCGGGACTTCGGCGCGCACGAACGTCACCGGGTCCGTCACCCGCCAGGTCAGGTGCACGGCCCCCGCGAACCGCGCCTTGCCCGAACTCGGCAGGCTCAGCTCCCGGGTTGTGCTCTGCGGAGTGAGGTCCACCTCGTAGTACGTCGCCCGGCTCGGCCGCCGACTCCCGTACGGGCGTGCCGGGTTGAGGAGTGTGAGGGGTGCGTCGGGGAGGGTGTGGACGATCGCGGCGCGGCCCGGCGCCGGGACGTGCAGCTCGTGCAGGTCCCGGATCAGGTACGGGCCCTTCACCAGGTCCCGTTCGTCGTCCTCGGGGCGCGGCGCCGGGAGCGGGCAGTACCAGGCCAGCGGCGGGGAGTCGGGGGCGTCGCCGTACAGGGGGCGGAAGCGGTGGGGGCCGAAGGCGGCGGAGCTGTCGATGAAGGACTCGTAGAGCGCGGGCGGGACGGTCACGGTCACCTGCGCGGGGGTGGCCGGGGGAGCGGGGGCGTCGTCGAACGCGACCTGGAGCCGGGGCGGTTCGGGGAGCGTGGCGAGCGGGCCGGGCAGCCAGCGGACGGCCGCCGCGAGGAGCGGGACGAGATAGGTGTCCGGGGAGATCTCGACGCGGTAGCCCCTAGGGAGGACATGCGTCTCGTACTGCGCGGGAGTGAGGCCGCCCCGGGAAAGGACCTCGTCGACCGCGTACTCAAGAGTGATACGGGACTCGGGGGTGAGGGGGGTGAGCGTTTCGAAGCGGACGGACTGGGTGAGCTGGATCTCCGCGTCCGGGGCGAACAGGGCGTATCCGTCGGTGACTTGGGCGATCGAACTGGGCCCGAGGTAGCCGACGACCAGTTCGGCCACCAACTCCCGGACACGCCCCGGGGATTGACGCCGTTCGGGCAGGACGCCCGCCAGCTCCTCGTACGTCACCCGGCGACCCCGGTGGGACAGCAGCTTCTCCAGCAGCGCCCTCACCTCGGGGGCGTGGATGTGCCGGGAGACCGACCCGCGCGTGACCCGCACCGGCGACGTCATCCGGATCTGGAGCCGATCGGACGTCCGCGCCTCACGCAAGGCCGCCTCCGTCCGCCTCGGATGCCGCTCCCTGAACTCCCGCACGTCCGGCGAACGGTTCGTCAACTCCTCAGCGAGGCGGTGGAATTCGACGGCGTCCCCCGCCGCGCTCCGGCCCACCGCCTCCTGCCCCAGCGCGAACCGGCTGATGAGCACGGTGCCGTCCGGACGTAGCAACAGCCCGTTGCCGCCCGCCTGTCCACGCACGAGACCGGCCGCGTGCAGGGCGTCGAGCCCCGCGCGGACGTCGGCCACGAGCGCCGCGTACACCGCGAGCGACACCCCGGGACCGCTGCCCAGCATCAGCTCGGACAGCGTCACCCCCTCCACGAACTCCGCGACCAGATAAGGCGTTTGACCCTCCGCACCGTGATCCAGCACCCGCGCCACATGGGGACTGTCGACCCCGGCGAGCGCTCGCGCGTCCTCCGCGAACCGCTCCAGGTGCCCCGGCTGCGGCGGATACAGGTGGACGGCGACCCGCTCCCCGGTCCGCGTGTCCACCGCCTCCCGCACCCGCTGACCAGGTCCTCGCTGCCCCAGCACCCGGTACCGTCCGCCGAGCGGCGCGCTCTCGGCCGTCCCCCCGAGCCGGTCGACCGTCTCCCCGCGCACGGTCGCGAACGCCTCCCCGTCCTCCTCCCCGCTCCCGCCGCGCGCCCGGAACGCCCCCGGCGTGAACCCGGCCCGCTCGTCGATCAACTCGCCGATCTCCGCGAGGAATTCACGTGTACGGCCGCGCACGGTCCGGGGCAGCGTCCGCTGCAACAGTTCGCGGACGCCGGGCCGGAACGCGTACGACCCGGCGGGCCCGTCGACGGCCGTGAGCATGCCACTGAGGATCACCTCGGCGAGGTGCTGCGGCCGGGGCTCCTCCTGCACCGCGTGCTGCACGAGCCGCATCACCGGCACCGAGGGTGCCGCGAGCGACAGGTGTCCGGCCAGCGCGAACGCCTCCGGTGAGGCGGTGGCCTCGAACCGCAGCACGATCTCACGGGCCGTCAACTCGCCGATGGGTGTGGCCTCTTCGGCGGCCTCGGGTGACGGCGGCAGCCAGGCCGCCGCTCCGGGGATCCGCCCGCCTCCCGGATCCGTCAGCAGCGCCGCCCAGTTGGCGAGCCAGGGCGCGCCCGGCTCCACAACCATCAGGGGAACAGCGCCGGTTGGCTCGCTGACGTCGGGGTCGTACGGGGTGAAGGTGAGGGAGGCGGCCGGGGCCGCGACCGTCGGGGCGACGAACAGGCCCGGCTCGGCGGGCAGCGCGGTCGACGGCCACAGGTGCTCGGGCAGCGGCTGCACGACGGCCAGCGGGGCGTGCGACGCCCAGCGGCGCAGGGTGCGGAACCAGCGTTCACCGTCCGGGCCGGGGCGCCACTGCGGGCCCATGCAGTCGCTGAGGACGAGGATCGCGGTGCGCCCGTCGGCGGGCGCGGTGACCCCGTGGGCGTGACCGTCGGGGGTGAGGGCGTGCAGGGAGACCGTGCGGAAGATGCCCGACTGGGCGAGGGTGGTGTGCAACTCCCGTACCAGGGGCCGCCATACGGGCATCGTGGGGCCCGTGTCGTGCACGAGGCACAGCCGCAGCCACCGCTCGCGCGCCGGCCGCAGCACCGGCAGCCACACCTCCGGGTCCGCGCCGAGCCGGGCGATGCGGTCGACGGTCGCGGCCTCGTCGAGCAGCCGCGCGTGCGGCGCGGGAACCGTCCGCTTCAGCGGGCGCAGCGCGCGTTGCAGGGCGAGCGGGCGGGGCAGCATCGGCGGGACGGGGACGCGAAGTGGCTTGCCGGAGGCGGCCGTTCGGGTCTCGGTGCGGTCCTGGGCGGGCAGGTGCAGGGGGACGCGCGGCGGGTCGGGCACGGGCGGGAGCCGCACCTCCGGGTCCGACTGCGCGGGCCAGGGCGCGACGGGGTCCCGCGGCTCGGACGGCGGCCGCGGCTCCGGCTCCGGCTGCGGGTCCGGGTCGTGCGCGGGGACGTCGTCGCTCAACTGCCGGGCGAGCCACAGCACTTCGGCCAGCTCACGCGGGGTCGGACCGTCCGTGCCCTCGGCGGCGGCGTCCAGCAGGGCGGCCAGCCGCGCGAGGGGGCCCTCAGAGTCCATCCGCGTCCGCCACCGCGTCGAGATAGGGCATCAGCCGCTCCGCCAGCTCGCTCCGGTCGGCCGCGTCGAGACCCGTGACGCCCGTCAGATAAAGGGCGTTGAGGAGCTGGTCCGTCGCCAGGTCGCCGTTCGCGGCACGCTCCAGGAACCGGTCGATCAGCGGCTGGGCCTCGGCGGGCGGGGTGTCGAGGTGCGCGCGGACGATCTCGGTGAGCTGCTCCCGGTCGGGGCGGCGCAGCCTCAGCCGGACACAGCGCCGCAGGAACGCGGGCGGGAACTCGCGTTCACCGTTGCTGGTCAGCACCACGAACGGGAAGGCACGGCAACGCACTTGGCCCCGCCTGATCTCCACCGGCGTCTCGGAGCCGTCCGCGAGCACCCGCACCGTCGGGCCGTCGTCCACCGACTCCCTTGCCGCGCGCAGGAGTTCGGGGATCTCGTACTGGCCCTCCTCCAGCACGTTCAGCAGGTCGTTCGGCAAGTCCAGGTCGCTCTTGTCGAGTTCGTCGACCAGCAGGACGCGCGGCAGCTCGTACGGCAACAGGGCCGTACCCAGCGGGCCCAGGCGCAGATGGTCCTCGACGCCGTCGTGCGCGCCGTCCTTGCGGGCCGCGTACAGCCGCGACAGCGGGTCGTACCGGTACAGGCCGTCGGCGAGGCTGCTGCGGCTGGTGATGTTCCAGCGCAGCACCGGACCGAGCCCCAACTCCCGTGCCACCGCGTACGCGAGGGACGACTTGCCGGTCCCGGGCGGGCCGGTGACCAGCAGTGGACGGCGCAGGATCAGGGCCGCGTTGACCAGTTCGACGCTCTCCGGGGTGGCGACGTACGTACGGGCGCGGTGGACCCGGTCGGGGGAGACGGCCGTCTCGTCGTCGGTGTCGCGCGGCGCGGGCAGCACCGGGGAGCCGTCGAACGCGCGCCAGGGCGGCGGCGCGGGCAACTCCCCGATACCGGCGTGGGGTTGGTTCGAGCCGGTGTAGACGGACCAGTGGGGCATGCGAGTCGTGCTCTTCTCGTGTGTCGGATCGGTCAGGCCACCGGCGAGTGGCTGTGGGCCGCGGGCAGGTCGGTGAACAGGCGGGGGTCGTCCCACAGGAGCTGGATGCCCCGCGCCCAGTGTTCCTCCTCGGCCGCCGCCTCCTCACGCAATTCCATGATGTGGCGCGGGAGTTCGGCGGGCCGCACCCCGGCCACCCGCTCGTCCAAATGGTCCAGGAACGTCTTCCCCGTGCACCCCGCCCCGCCCGCGCACTCCTCGCGCACACCGCTGTCGCAGCCCTCCCGGGACCAGACGACGATCGGCGCGGGCGCGGTGAGCGTGACGTCGAAGTGCGGGCGGGTGCGCGGCGCGGCCGGGGCGGTGGAGAACCCCGCCAGACACGCGTCAGGCTTCCGCAGCCGCAGCCTCAACTTCCCCGGCTCCTCCGGGTTTCCGCACTCCACGCGGTGCACCGGCGAGCCCGCCGCACCGTCCAGGCGGCGGCTCCACGCGCGGGTCAGGACGTGCCGGGTGCTGTTCCTGCGGCGCGTGTGATCGGTGACCACCAGCGGGTACGAACACCCCAGCGGCGTCTCGTCGTCGGGGCCGATCGGCCACCGATCCACCGGCAGATCCAGCCAGTTGCGGGGCAGCGCGAACGCGATCAGCTCGTCCGCGCCCGGCGTCAGGAACGAGAACGCCGCCTCGATCTGCTGCTGCACGTACGCGGGCAGCCTGTCCCTCGGCACGGTGTCCGAACCGATCTGGTGGCGCCGCCCGCCCCCGTACGCCGACACCTCCACCCGCACCCGGTCGTCCCCGGCGCCGCTGTGGTGCAGGTCGACCAGGATCGGCGCCCACTCGGGTGGCGCGTCGGCCGGCGCGGCGGGCCGCACGGGCGCCGCCAGCAGCGCCTCCAGCCGCTCCGCGAACCCCGCGACCGTCGCCGCCGCCTCCTCGCCCTCCAGCTCCGACAGCACGAACAGCGCCGCCGACCGCAGCGAGTCGAAACCGCCCGCCGGCGGCCGGGGGTCCAGCGGATCGCGCACGGCGTTGTAGAGCTGCGTCGGATCGCACGCCAGCCCCGCCGCCTCGGCCCGCTCCACCAGCCGGTACAGCCGGGTGCGGTCCGCCGGACGGTGGCCCGGCACCGGGATCAGACCGTCGAGGCCGGGCCAGTACCGCTTCATCACCTCGGTCGGCATCATCCGCCCGTTGAACACCCCGCGCCCACCGGCCGCCGCCGTGACCATCCCGACGACCTCACCCGTGTCGTCCAGCATGACGGCCGCCCCGCTGAACCCCGGCGCGAGCGGCTGCCCGCCCTGCTGCCACGCCTCCAGCTGAATCCACTCGTCACTGATCAACTGCCGTGACGTGACCCGGTACTCGGCGAGCGTGCCCTCGTCGAAACCTGCGGGGAACCCGTAGACGACCAGCTTCCGCGGACCCCCGTCCGCCGCCTTCCCGTGCGCCGCGCCCGGCGGGGCCAGCACCGCGGGAGTGACCGGGACGTCACTCTCGAGTCGTAGTACGGCGACGTCCCCCAGATCGTGCGCCGCCTGCCCCCGCCAGCCGCCGTGTGCCAGAAGTCGTACGGGTACGGGGTCGGTGCCGGGGCGCTCGGTGAACGACACCGCCAGCCCCTCCACCCGGCCGTCCAGGACGTGCGCGCAGGTCACGACCGTGTCGGGGGTCACCAGGAAACCGGCGCCCAGGACCCGGCCGTCCGCCTCGACCCGGGCGTGCCACGCGGCGCTGCTCATCTCCTGCCGCTCACTTCCGCTCATCGGGCCGGGGTGTCGGACGGCGACGACCCCCAGGTCAGCTTCACCACCAGATGGCCCTCGCTGGTGCCCTTGGCGATGATCGCGCCGGCCTCCGCCGACAGCTTCACCCCGAACTCGATCTCCACGCCGTCCGGCTTCAGCGCGCCCTCGCGGAACACCCGCAGCGCCGACTGCGCGGCCGTCCGCACGCCGTCCAGCGCGGCCTCGAACGTCCTCGCCGCCTGCACGCCGCCGTCCCGCGACACCAGCCGCGAACCGGACCGCTCCTCGACGGCCTCGACGGCGACCACGGCGCCGTCCTCCGTCTTGAACTCCACGAGTCCTTCCATGGCGCCCCCGTCATACGTCTCGCCGTGCACTCCCATTGTCACGTACGGTACTTGAGGTTGTCCCGCGCTCTCATGTGATCCTCTTGTGAACGCTTCCCGGCCCTCACGGGCCGTCAGAACACCTGTTCCCCCGACCTGATCACGCCCAGCTCGGCCAAGTCCTGCGGCCTGATCCGGAGTTGGTCGGCCGTCGCCTCGACGTCCGCCGCCGGGCGCTTCAGGATGGCGGCGGCCAACTCCGGGGCGATGACGGAGAAGTAGCTGTCCGGCGTCGCCCAGGTCCGGCCGGGGGCGGCCAGCGCGAGCGCCCCGCCGGAGCCGCCCTCGCCGATGACGAGCGTCGTGATCGGGGTGCTCGCCTCGGCGACGGCCCCGAACAGCTCGGCGATCGCCGCGCCGGCGCCCTCCCGTTCGGCCGCCGCGTCGTTGGCGGCGCCGGGGGTGTCCACCAGGGTCAGCACCGGGACGCGCAGCCGCTCGGCCAGCCTGATCAGGCGAACGGCCGTCCGGTATCCGGCGGGCCTCGTCGCCGCGCCCGTCTGCGCCGCGAACGCGACCGTGCGGCCGTCCGCGCGCAGCCCGAAGCCGCAGACGATGCCCTCGGGGTCGACGCCGCCGCAGCGGTCGCCGCTGATGTGCGCCCGGGTGGTGAAGTAGGCGTCCAAGTAGGCGTGGGCGCGGGGGTGTTGGGGGGAGCGGGCGCGCTGGACCGCGTCCCAGCCGGAGCGGGGGAGGTCGGTCGCGCCGAGGGGGGTGGGGACGGGGGCGGGGGTGATGGGGGGTGGGGAGGAGGTGGCGGAGAGCGGGGCCGGCGGCTGATCGGGGCTGGGGGAGGGGGAGTTGAGGGAGGGGGAGTTGAGGGAGGGGGAGTTGGGAGACTGCGCGGGGTCGGCCGGGGGCCGGGTGGGCTCGGCCGGACGGGGGCTTGGCGACCTGGCGGGCTCGGTCGGGCGCGGGGTCAGTGACCTGGCGGGCTCGATCGGGCGTGGGGTGAGCAGGCGCAGCCACAGGCCCAGCGTCTCCCGCAGCTTCTCCGGTGGGACGATCGCGTCGGCCGCGCCCGCCGCGACCTGGGCCTCCGCCGTGTACGCGGACGGGTCGGCGTCCGGGGGGCGGACTCGGGAGCCGGCGAAGCCCACTTGGGCGCCGGGGAGAGCGAGGACGACGTCCGCGCCCGCGCCCAGGGTGGCCCAGCCGCCGCCGGTCGTCGGGTCGCGCAGCACCGAGATCTGAGGCAGGCCCGCCGCCCGGGTCAACGCCGACTCCCGGGCCACGCGCTGGAGTTGGGTGAGCGCGAGCATGCCCTCCTGCATGCGGCTGCCGCCCGTGGCGACGAGCGGCACGACCGGGAGGCGGTGCGCGCGGGCGTGCCGGTAGGCCGATTCGAGGCGGTCCCCGGTGCGTTCACCGAGGGAGCCGCCGAGGAAACCGAACTCGAAGGCGATCAGGACGACTTGGGTGCCCTCGACATCGGCGGTGCCGCACACCGCGGACTCGCTCTCGCCGGTCCGCTCGGCGGCACGCACGCGCGAGGCGTCGTACCCCGCCCAGCCGAGCGGCCCGTCGGGCGCCGACTCCTCGACAGGCGGCGGGAGTTCGGTGAACGAGTCGGTGACGAGGGCGATGATCTCGCGGGCGGAGACGCGGGTCACGAGGTCAGCGCCCGCTTCATGACCTTGCCCATGTCGTTGCGGGGCAGCGCGTCGAGGTAGTGGACGACCCGGGGCCGCTTGTGCGGGGCCAGCCTGGACGCCACATGGTCGGCCAACTCGGCCGCCGACGGCCGGTGTTCGGCGTCGCTCGGCACGATCCACGCGACGATCCGCTCACCGAGGTCCGCGTCCGGCTCCCCGGTCACGGCCGCCTCCCGCACCCCCGGATGCTCCAGCAGCGCGTTCTCGATCTCGCCCGCCCCGATCTTGTAACCCCCACTCTTGATGAGGTCGGTGGCCTTGCGGCCGACGATCCTGACGTAGCCGTCCGGGTCGCGCACCGCCATGTCCCCGGTGCGGAACCAGCCGTCGGCGGTGAAGGCGGCGGCCGTCGCGTCCGGGCGGTTCAGGTACTCGGTGAACAGGTTGGCGCCGCGCACCTGGATCTCGCCGACGCTCTCCCCGTCGAACTCCTCGATGGCCCCGCCGTCCTCCTCGACGAGCCTCAACTCCACGCCGGGCAACGGGAGTCCGACGGTCCCGGCGCGGGCCTCGCCGTCCACGCGGACGCTCGTGTTCATCAGCGTCTCCGTCATGCCGTACCGCTCGACGACCCGGCGCCCGGTGGCCGCCGCGATCCGCTCGTGGTCGTGCACGGGCAGCGCCGCCGAACCGCTCACCAACAGGCGCGCGTTGGTCAGCGCCTTCGCCAACTCCGGCTCGTCCGGCAGGGATTCGGCGATGCGGTGGTACATCGTCGGCACCCCGAACAGCATCGTCGCCCCGCCGTTCAGCTCCCGCGCGACGCCCTCGGTGGAGAAGCGGCCCAGGTGGCGGACGCTGCCGCCGCGCCGCAGCGGGCCCAGCGTGCCGAGGACCAGGCCGTGCACGTGGAACAGGGGCAGGCCGTGCACCAGCACGTCCGCGCCGGTCCACTGCCAGGCATCGGCCAGCGCGTCCAGGGTGTGCGCGAGCGCACGCCGGGGCAGGACCGCGCCCTTCGGCGGGCCCGTCGTGCCCGACGTGTAGACCACGAGGGCGGGGGAGCCAGGGCCGAAGGTGTCGGCGGGGAGCGTGCCGGTCGCGCGGACGTCGACCTCGACGCGCTCGAACTGCGCCAGAGCCTCCGGGAGTTGGGTGCCCGGCGCGGTCAGCACCAGGTCGGGGGCGCTGTCCGACAGGATGTGCCGCAACTCCTTGTCACCCGACTTCGGGTTCAGCGGCACGGCGGTGGCGCCCGACAGCAGCACCCCCACGACCGCCACGGCGGTCTCCAGCTCCGGCGTCGCCCACACCGCGACCCGGCGCCCCGACGCCAGCCGCCGCGCCACGGCCCCGGCCGCTCCGGCGAGCTGCGCGTACGTCAGGGAATGTGGGCCGAAGGCGAGGGCCGGCCGGTCGGACGGCTTGTCGGTCAGGGCGGGGAAGAGAGGGGACACGCGTCGTACTCCTTAGCTGTTCGGCGTTCTGCATTCGGCGTGTGGGTATTACGGGTACTACCGGCGTCGAGAACATCGAGTCTCTTACAGGTCCTACGGGTCCTACGGGTGTCGAAAGTCACCCGAAGCCCGGCACGACCATCACCAGCCACGCCACCGCGGGCACCACCGCCACCACGATCCCCCCATAGATCATCAACTGCCGGAAGAAACGCTCGCGGTCGACGTCCGGCGCCGCGGCCAGCACCAGCGCGCCGTTCGTCGAGAACGGGCTCACATCCACCACCGTCGCCGACACCGCCAGCGCGCACACCATCCCGACCGCGCCGATCTCCCCCTGCGCGAGGAACGGCACCGCCAGCGGGATCAGCGCGCCCATGATGCCGACGGACGAGGCGAACGCCGAGACCAGCGCGCCGATGTAGCACAGAAGCACCGCCGCGAGCAGCGGCACCCCGATCCCGCCGACCCCCTCACCGGCCCAGGTGATCGTGCCCATCTCGTCCAGCACGCCGACGTACGTCAGCACCCCGCAGATCAGCAGCACCGTCGACCACGCGATCTCCCCGACCGCCTTCTTGCTGTCCGCCGGCCACACCGTGCTCAGCACCACCGCCAGCGTGATCGCGGTCAGCCCCGCGTCCAGGTCGAAGACCAGCACGGCCACGACGAGAGCGACCAGCGAGGCGAGCGTGGCGACCCGGGCGGGCGTGAGCCGGACGGCGCCGGGGGAGGGGGAGGTGTTCGGTGCATCGGGGTGGGGAACGACTTTGGTGGGGGTGTTCGACCCCTTAAGGGATGACCCCGTAATACCCGAGGCTGACGCGGGACTCACGGCACCGGCGTCCGACGGACCCGTAATACCCGTAGACCCCGTCACCCCCGTAGTACCCGCGTCCCCCTCCAGCACCACCCCCTGCCGCCACAGCTTCCGTCCCCCGCACACGAAGAACACCACGCCGGCGATGGCGATGTTGGCGAAGAGCGAAGCGAGGAAGAGGGCGATCTCGTTGCCGGGCAGCTTCTCGCGCTCGACGATGCCGTTGACGATCGTGCCGTAGATGCTGATCGGCGAGAAGCCGCCGCCCTGCGCGCCGTGCACGACCATCGCGCCCATCATCAACGGGCTGATCCCGTACCGCGTCGCGAAACTCAGGGCGACCGGCGCGACGATCGCGACCGCCGCCGGGCTCACCGCGCCGATGCCGGTGAGTGCGCCGGCCAGCGCGAACATCACCCACGGGATCAGCGCGACGCGCCCCCGCACGAGCCGTATCGCCGCGTGGACCAGCCAGTCGGTGGTGCCGTTGGCGCGGGCGATGGCGAACAGGTACGTCACACCGACCAGGACGACGAACAGGTCGCCGGGGAAGCCGGCGAAGATGCCGTCCGCGTCGAGGTCGGCGACGAGTTCACCGACGGCGAAGGCCGCGGCGAACGCCAGCGCGCCCATGTTGACGGAACGGGTGGTGGCGATGACGAACACGACCACCAGGACGAGGATCGAGATGAGTTCGGGGGACATACGGGCTCCCGTCGTTGGGTCCCGGGGCGACAGGGGTGGGGAGGGAGGGGGGAGTGGTTCAGGGGCTGGGTGGGTGAGTGGCTGAATGGCTGAGTGGCTGAATGGACGGGCGGCTGAGTGGACGAGTGGCTGAGTGGCCGGATGGGCAGAAGGTTGAGTGGCTGAGCCACTTTCGTGAGTGGTCCAGTGGCTGAGCCACTTTCTTGCGTCGGCTGATTAGAGTGCGCCGCCCGGCGGCCGTCAAGAGGGTGCGCAAGAATTGGCTCAGCCACTCGTCCACTTGCCCACTGAACCACTCGTCCACTTGCCCACTGAGCCACTTGTCCACAGGGCCGCATCGCGCAAACCGCCCGATGCTAGGCTCCGGCCCGAGAGGGGGACCCCGTGAACGACGCCTTGCGGCCGATGATGAAACAGCGCCTGTACGAGCAGGTGCTCGACCGGTTGCGGCAGTACGTGGCCGAAGGCGGACTGCGCGCCGGGGACCGTCTCCCGCCCGAGCGGGACCTCGCGCAGCGGCTCGGGGTCAGCCGGGCCTCCGTCAAGCAGGCGATCGTGGTCCTGGAGGTGCAGGGCCTCGTCGAGGCGCGGCACGGCGGCGGGACGTACCTCGTGCGCGACAGCCTCGACGCCGAGCCGGTCGAGCGGATGGTCGAGCGGCGCCGGCGGCTGCCGGACGTGCTGGAGGCACGCGAGGCGCTGGAGACGAAACTCGCCGAACTCGCTGCGGAACGCCGCACGGAGGAAGACCTCGCGGCGATGCGGGCCGCGCTCGCGCACATGGCCGGGGAGATCGAGGCCGGCGACCACGGCATCGAGGGCGACCGGCTCTTCCACTCCGCGGTGACGGCGGCGGCGCACAGCGCGCTTCTCGCCGAGTTCATGCGGTCCATCGCCGAGCAGATCGCCGAGAGCCGCACCGAGTCGCTGCGCCAGCCGGGCCGGCCGAGCCGGTCGTGGGCCCAGCATCAGGCCATCTTCGACGCGATCGCGGACGGCAACTCCCGTAAGGCCGCCGCCGCGATGCGTGCGCACGTCCGGACGGTCGCGAAGGTGCGCCTCCTGGACTGGGAGCCGGCGGAGGACGACCGCTGAACGCGGCCGGCTGAGCGAACTCGGTTCCACAGACGCCGAGTTGGGCGCCTACTGCGTCACGCCGCCTGTTCCACCAGGTCCGCGACCACGCAGCTCACATTGTCCTCGCCGCCCGCCGCGTTCGCCGCGTCGACGAGGGCGCGGGCGGCGGCTTCGGGGGTCGGGGACGTCGTCAGGACGTGGTGGAGGGTGGGTTCGGGGACGGTGCGGGTGAGGCCGTCGGAGCACAGGAGGTAGCGGTCGCCGGGGTGGGCGTCGTGGAGGCGGAGGTCGGGGGTACCCGTAGTACTTCCGTCGAGGGACTTCAGGAGGAGCAGCCGGTCGGGGTGGGACCGGGCCTCCTCCTCGGTGAGACGTCCCTCGTCCAGGAGGGACTGGACGACGCTGTGGTCGTGGGTGATGCGGAAGAGACCCGTACCTCTCAGGAGGTACGCGCGGGAGTCTCCGATGTGGACGAGGGCGAGGCGGGTGCCGGTCCACAGGAGGGCGGTGAGGGTGGTGCCGCTGCCCTCACCGCCCTCGGCGGCGTTGCGGGCGGCCTCGGTGGCGCCGGTGACGGCGTCCTCCAGGAGACCGAGGACGCCGCCCGCGGGGAGGAGGTCGGTGTCGAGGACGCGCAGGGCGTCGACAGCGGCACCGCTCACCGCCCCGCCGGCCTCGCCGTACCCGTCGGCGACGGCCAGCAGGTGCCGGCCGGCGTAGGCGGTGTCCTGGTTGGCGGGGCGGACGAGACCGCGGTCGGAGCGGGCGCAGTAACGGAGTTCGAGCATGGTGAGGTCCTTCCGGTCGACGGGCACGGGCGGCGTGGAGAGGTGGTCCACGAGGAACGTCGCGAGGTCCCTGCGGACGGCGGTCTCGGCCTCGACCCGCGCCCAGTACGCGCGGATCTCGCGGGCGGCGTCCGCCGGGGCGAGGTCCCGCAGCTCGCGGATCAGGGCGAGCGGCATGCCGAGGCGGCGCAGCCAGGCGACCAGGCGGGCCTGGGCCAACTGCTCCGGCGCGTAGTACCGGTAGCCGGTCTCCGGGTCCACCCGTAGGGGGCGCAGCAGGTCCAGCTCGTCGTACAGCCGCAGGGCCTTCGGGGAGAGCCGGCAGGCTCGGGCGAAGGCGCCGATCGTCAGCAGGGGCATACGGGTCCCTCGGGGTTCGGCCCTTAGGGGCTCGGGTGCGTTCCGGTGTCGATGCTGGGGCTTCCCCGAGGGGCAAGGTCAAGGGCGGGTCCGGGAGTACAGTGCGGGGCGTTTGCAGTCGTACCGTCGTGCCGCCATACCGTCGTACGGAAGTAGGGGTCCCTCATGCCTCGTGTCGCGCTCGTCACCTGCCGTCCCGGACCTGGTGTCGCCGTCGATCGTGATCTTCCGGGGTTGGTGGAGGCGGTGCGGGCGGCCGGTGCCGAGGCGGAGGCGGTGGCCTGGGACGACCCCGGGGCGGACTGGGCGTCGTTCGATCTGGCCGTCATACGCTCGACCTGGGACTACTCTTGGCGGTCGGCGGAGTTCCTGGCCTGGGCCGGCGAGTGCGGGAGCCTGACGCGGCTTGCGAACCCGGCGGAGGTCGTGAGGTGGAACGCCGACAAGCGGTACCTGGGCGAGCTGGCGGCGGCCGGTGTCCCCACCGTCCCTACCAGGTATGTAGCGCCGGGTGAGACTCCGGAGCTACCCCGCGAGGAGGAGTACCTGGAGCACCTGCCCCGTGAGGGGGAGTACGTCGTCAAGCCCACCTCCGGCGCGGGCGCCCGGTTCGCCGCCCGCTACACCCCCGACGACCACGACACCGCCGTCCGCCAGATCGCGCGCATGCACGCGGAGGGGTTCACGGCGATGGTCCAGCCGTATGTGCGCGGCATCGACGTCAGCGGTGAGCGCGCCCTCCAGTTCTTCGGCGGCCGGCTGCTGCACGCCAGCCGCAAGGGGCCCGTCCTCGCGCCCGGGACGGCGTACGACGCGGAGAAGGTCGCGCATCCCGGGCTGACCGCCTGGCAGCCGACCGAGGCCGAACTCGCCACCGCCGAGAAGGCGTTGGCCGCCGTGCCCGGGTCCGAGGAGCTGCTGTACGCGCGCGTCGACCTCGTCGACGGCGACGACGGACAGCCCTGCGTGATGGAGTTGGAACTGGTCGAACCGAACCTGTTCCTGTCGCTGCACACCGGTTCGGTGGACGGCGTCGTGGCGGCCATCCTGGAGCGGGCGTGACCGCCCTCACCCCCGTACCGACACCCGCTGCAACAACCCCCATGTGAACTCCGCCGCCACCTCCCGAGGTACCCCCTGCTCGTCGGGCGCGGTGAAGGCGAGGCCCCAGCGGGTGGGGGCGGTGCCCTCCAGGGGGTGGGCGGGGGCGAAGGCGGTGGCCGCCTCGTCGACCGTGCAGGACCAGGGAGTGAGGTCGGGGATGGCTCTGAGGGTGGGGGAGGGGGTACCCGGGGCGCGGATCAGCCACTCGTTCCAGACCGCCCCCGTAGGGGACAGCAGCACCTCGAAGCGCAGGGTGGGCCACAGGGTGACGGGCCAGAGCCAGGACTCGCAGGTCAGATCGCCGATGCGCCGGGTGGCCGTCGTCTCGGGGGTACCCAGGAACGAGCGGTAGCGGTTCGCCGCCGCGCGCCCGCCCGGCGCGTGGAGCATCGCCTGCCAGCGTTTGTTCGCCTCGCGCATCTCCCCTGCGGAGACGCCGAGTTGACGGCGCGCGTCGTCCACCAGGCCGGGGTTGTGGTCGGCCATGCGGCGCAGCAGGACGAGCTGGAAGTCGAGCGGCGTGAAGGGATGCGGCATACCTCCCATCGTCGCCGATGTGGGCCGGGTCTTTTCACGACCATTGCCCGGTCGGTGGCTTCTGATTAGCCTGTGTTCGTTATCCCGATCGCCTGTTGAAATATCGAACACACCAAGGGAGGGGGCCGGCCATGGGACGTCTGGTACCTGCCGTGACCCGGGCTCTGGACATACTGGAGCTCTTCCTCGACGGGGACGGGACGCTCTCCGCCCCTGACATCGTGCGCCGGCTCCAGCTTCCGCGCACCACCGTGCACGAACTCGTCACCACGCTCGCCGCCCGGTCGTACATCGTCCCGGTGCCGGGCCAGCCCGGCCGGTACCGGCTCGGCGTGCGCCCGTACCAGCTCGGCAGCCGGTACGCGGAGCAGCTGGACCTCGCGGCGGAGGGGCAGAACGTCGCCCGGTCGGTCGCCGAGACCTGCGACGAGACGGTGCACGTCGCGATCCTGGAGGGCACGGACGTCATCTACATCGCCAAGGTCGACTCGACGCACGCGGTGCGGATGGTCTCCGCCGCCGGGCGCCGGCTGCCCGCGCACTGCACGTCGGTGGGGAAGATGCTGCTGGCCTCGCTCTCGGAGCACGAGCTGAGCGTACGGCTCCCCGTGGACGTGGAGTTGGTGCGGATGACGCCCAACAGCATCACGGAACCTGACGCGTTGAGGGACGCGCTCGCCGTGATCCGTGAGCGGGGGATCGCGGTGGAGAGCAGGGAGTCGAATCCGGACGTGAGTTGTGTCGCCGCGCCCGTCCGGGACCGTACCGGGCAGGTCGTCGCGGCGCTGTCCATCTCGGTGCCGATGATCCGGTGGAGCGACGAACGCCGGGTGGAACTGGAGCAGTTGGCGGCCAAGGGCGCCGTCGACCTGTCGGAGCGGCTCGGATACCGGAGCGTGGTGTGATGTCTTTCGAGGTGGCGGTACGGGCCGAGGCGACGCTCGGCGAGGGGCCCACGTGGGACGCGGACGCCGGACGGCTGCTGTGGCTCGACATCCTCGGGTCGCGGCTGTACTCGTACGACCCGGCGAGCGGGCGGCAGAGCGTCCGGACGACCGGCCAGCACGTCGGCGCCGCCAAACCCCGTGCGGGCGGCGGGCTCGTCCTCAACCTCCGTGACGGCGTTGGCCTGTTGGACCCCGACGACTCCTTCCGCTGGCTGCACCGCGAGCCGGTCCCCGGCCGCCGCGCGAACGACGCCGCCGTCGCCCCCGACGGCACGCTGTGGGCCGGCACCATGCGCTACGACGAGGCGCCGGGCGGCGGCACGCTGGCCCGCTTCGACTCGACCGGCCTCGTGGAGACGGTCCTTGACGACGTCGCCGTCAGCAACGGCACCGGCTGGAGCCCCGACGGGACGCTGATGTACTACGTCGACTCGCCCACGCGCCGGATCGACGTCTTCGACTACGACGGCGAACACGTCGGCGGGCGCCGGGAGTTCGTGACGATCGAGGACGGCGCCGGCTTCCCGGACGGCCTCACGGTCGACGCGGACGGCTGCGTGTGGGTCGCGCTGTGGGACGGCGCCGCCGTCCGCCGCTACACCCCCCAGGGCACGCTGGACCGGGTGATCTCCCTCCCCACGCCACGCGTCACCGCCTGCGCGTTCGGCGGCGCCGACCTGACCGACCTCTACATCACCACCGCCCGCATCGGCCTCACGGACCCGCACCCCGTCGCCGGCTCCCTCCTGGTGGTACCCGGCGCGGGCAAGGGCCTCGCGCTACCGGCGTTCGCGGGCTGACCGCCGAGAGCGGGGTGGCCGCTGAGTGGAGTGTGCCGGCCGCCGCGCAGGGGCAACTGGCAGAAGCTCGGGCGGGGTTGACCGCCCCGCCGAGCCAACAGGCGCCCGTTCGCGGGGAAGTTCGCCGCCGCGCGGTGCTGGCCGACCACCCGTCCCTGCGAGCCGGCCGATCGCCCGCCCCGCGCGCCGACCGGCCACCCCTCCGGGCGGGCGGTCAGCCCCGAGAACACCCCCCGGACACCCCCCCCGGACACTCCACTCACTCCACTCCCACCCCACCCCCACCTCACCCCACCCCCACCTCACTCCAACCCCGCCCGCTTCCTCTCCTCCGCCGTCAACGGCGCATCCGTCAGCGGCGGTTTGAGCGGCCCCGCCGCGGCGGCGAGCAGCATCGAGGGGGCCAGGAGGACATGCCCCCCTCGCTCCAGCGCGGTCACGTCGGTGAACCGGCGGGCGACGCGGCCGTTGCCGGTGGCTGTGAGCAGGAGTCGGCCGACGTAGGCTGCGAGGGCACGGTCGCGGAAGGTGGGGCCTGTCGCGGTGGCCCCGGGGTAGAAGACGTCCATGCCGAGGGCCAGTTCCCAGGCCGCCGACGCCGGACGCGCCAGCGCTTTCTGGATCCGCCTCGACAGCCCCGGCCCGGACAGACCATGACGGAGTGTCAAGTCCCGTAGGATCAGTGCCTCCTGGGCCGCGACCGACATGCCGTGCCCGTAGAGCGGGTTGAGCGCGCACAACGCGTCGCCCAGAACCGTGTAGTTGTCCGGCCAGGCGCGCGACTTCTCGTAGAAGACACGCCGGTTGGCGGTGGTCCGGGTGAAGGAGACGTCGGTGAGCGGCGTCGCCCGCTCGATCAGGTCGGCGAGGACCGGGTGCCGCAGGGTGCGGGCGTAGGCGGCGAACTCCCCGGCGTCGTTGCCGGGTTCGGCGCCTCTGCTGCCGAACAGGGTGACGAGCCAGGTGCCGTTCTCGATGGGCAGGAGCACCCCGCCGCGCCCCGGTTCACCGGTGCGGGGGTCGGGCTGGACGTTGACCACGGGGAACGACGCGCGGGCGGCCTCGGGTGCGCGGAAGGTCCGGCTGGCGTAGGCGACGCCGGAATCGACCTCGCGGCGGGGCGGCTCGGGCAGCCCGAGTTTCCGCAGCCAGTGGGGAGTTCGGGAGGCCCGGCCGGTCGCGTCCACGAACAGGCCGGCGTCCAGGGTCCGTTCGGTCCCGTCGCGGTGCCGGACCCGTACCCCGGTGACCGCCGACGCCGTGCCGGTGAGCCCCAACGCCTCGGTCTCCTGAAGGAGTTGGATGCGCGGATGGGCGAGCACCGCCGCGCGGACCGTCGCGTCGAGGAGGTCCCGGCCGGCCAGCAGCATGTGGTGGGACTCCGGCCAGCGGCGGTACCAGCCGTGGGGGGAGAGGACCACCATGTCGGCGGTGACCGCGTGCCGCCGCACGCCCGCCTCGGCGAGGCGGTCCGTGATGCCGGGGACGAGCGCGGCGAGGGCGCGGGCGCCGCCGGACCACAGCTGGTGGGCGTGCCGGGCCTGCGGGAGCCCTTTGCGGGGAGCGGCCGTGGCGGGCAGCGAGTCCCGCTCCACCAGGGTCACTTCGGCCGTTTCGGCGAGCGCGCGGGCAGCGAGGAGCCCGGCGAGTGAGCCGCCCAGGACTACGGCGGTAGGGGTCATGGGCGGTTGCTTTCTGCGGGTTTCCAGGAGGCGGCGCGGGCGCGGACCGCCGTGAGGTCGTCGGTGCGGCGCAGGGCGCGGGAGACGGCGAGGATCGTCTGCAGCAGGTTCGTCGGGTCGGTCCGGCCGGTGCCCTCGGAGTGCGGTGCCGCGGCCCGGCGGGCGACCGCGTCCTGCACGGCGAGGGCGCCGGCCAGTGCGCGGGCCCGCTCGGCGGGGTGTCCCAGTGCGACGGCCGCGTCGTAGGCGCGGCTCGACTCCTCCTCGTCCAGGTGCCGGGTCAGCGTGAGCAGGACGTCGCGGATGAACGTCTCCCGCCGGATCAGGCGCAGTTCGGGGGTGGCGCGCAGGGTGAAGGGGACACCGGAGCCGTGCGCGGTGCGCAACAGCGTGTAGAGGGGCCGCAGTTCGATGCGGGCGCGGTGCAACAGCCAGCGCTCGTTCAGGTATTGGCCGGTGTGCGGGAGGATGAAGCCGAGGGCGACCAGGACCGCGGACACGCACGCGGCGAGCGGCGCCAGCGTCGTACTGAGCCGGTCCAGGTCGTGGCCGGTCCAACGGGCGACGACGGCCGTGATCTTGAGGGCGGCGAAGACCAGGTTGAGGGCGTAGCCGATGACCAGGAACACCAGCCCCGAGCGCAGCCACGCGTCCAGGCCCTCGGTGCGCACCCAGTTCCAGATCAGCCGGCTGGAGATGAGGACGGCGACGCAGTGCGCGAGGAGGTAGAGGACGATCTCCTCACGCATATAAGGGGTGTTGGCGTAGTAGGTGTCCAGATCGCGGACCCGCTCCACTGGCGCGTCGGCGAGCAGGAACAGCACCCACAGCAGGGCGATGACGCCGGAGTAGACGCCGATGACCCACCGCATCGCCCGCCGCGTCGAGTCCGTCAGGTCCGAAAGGCCGTTGCGCCAGGCGATGATGAGCAGCAGGCACGAGCCGGCGAACGCGGTCAGCAGCGAATAGCACCACGGCGCCGCGATGTTGGGCACTCCGGTGACCCGGTTCGTCCAGCGGATCGTGGACGGCGCGACGAACACGAACACCGCGCACGCGAGCAGCAGCAGCCCGCCCACCGCCCGCAGCAGCGGGTCGCGCCACAGCCGCAGGATCGTCGGCAGCTTGATCGCGAGCGCCGCGCACAGCATGACGGTCGGCACCCAGAACGAGACGGAGACCGGGTCGAACGTCATCGGCCGCGGCCCCCGCGCCTGTTGTGGTACCCGAGGAGCCGCTGCGCGGTACCGGGCCCCGGCTCACCGCCGCCCGGCCCCAGATAGCCTCGGACAGCCGCCGCGAGCCGGTGGCCGAAGTTGTCGGCCTCGGCCTCGTCGACCTCGCGGGAGCCGTCGCGGGCGGCGGCCGTCAGCGGCACGCCCTCCCAGCCGGACAGGGCGTCCAGGGCGGTGTGCCGGTGCCGGTGGCGGGCGTGCAGGTGCCACAACTCGTGGCCCAGGATGACGAGTTGCTGGACCTCTTCGGCCCGTTCCTCGACGATGATCAGGTCGAACTCCTCGAACTCGACCCACAGGCCGGTCACTTCGATCTCGTCCGGGAAGCGTTCGAACCGGACCTCGACGCGCCGGCCGCCCCGCCGGACGGTCATCTCCTCGCACAGCGCGCGGCACAACTCCCGTACGTCCGAGGGTCGTCGGGCACGTCTGCCGAGCCGGTCCAGCAGGCCGGCGGTCAGCTCGCGCATGGCCGAGCCGGTCCTCGCGCGCCGCAGCGCGGAGGTGAGCCGGGCCGCGCCCGCGATGTCCATCAGTGCCCCCTTCTGACTGCCGTACGGCAGTCTGTTCGAGACTACGCGGGTAGCCGTGTCCGCGTCATGAGGGAGCGGTGGAAACCGGCGCCGGAAACACGGGAGTCGTGCCGGACCCATTGACGTGGGGCGGATGGGAACCTACGGTCCCTGTTCGAAGTTACGGGCATTAGTCGATATTTCGAACGATTGTTGACGGATCTCGAAGAGCAAGGGCAGGGAATGGGACGACCTGGCCTGAATCGCAGGCAACTTCTGGCCACCGCGGGCGGCCTCGCGGTCGCGGGGAGCTTCGGCTTCGCGGCCCTCGGCAGCGGGGCCGACGCGCTCGCCTCCGGGGCACGGGCGCGCGTGCGGTACTGGAACCTCTTCCAGGGCGGCGACGGCGCCAACATGGTCGCCATGGTCGACGCCTTCCGCGAGGCGCACCCCGACATCGCTGTCAAGGACTCCACCCTCAGCTGGGGCGGTCCCTACTACACCAAGCTCGCCATGGCCGCCGCGGGCAACCGCGCCCCCGACCTCGGGGTCATGCACCAGGGCCGGGTCCCCGGCTTCGCCCCGGGCCGCCTGCTCGACCCCTGGGACATGGACCTCCTCGCCAAGTACGGCGTCAAGGAAGCGGACTTCAACCCCGTGCTGTGGCAACGCGGCCTCGTCGGCGGCGAGTTGTACGCCCTGCCGCTCGACATCCACGCCCAGCTCAACTTCTACCGCAAGGACGTCTGCCGCAAGGCCGGCCTGCTGGACGCGGACGACCGCCTCCCGGAGGCGACGTCGGTCGACGCCTGGTTCGACGTCCTCAAGGCGGCCAAGAAGCAACTGGGGCCCGGCGTACAGACCTTGGGCCTGCACGCCAACGACCAGAATTTCTCCTGGTGGTTCTTCGTCGCCTTCTACCAGCAGCTCGGCGGCACCTACTTCGACGACGCGTTCACCGAGGTCACCCTCGACACCCAAAAAGCCACCGAGGTACTGGAGTTCCTGCGCAGGCACGTCACCGACGGCTACGTCACCGTCGGCTCCTCCGACGGCGAGGCGTTCATCGCCGGATCGCCGTTCGCCTGGGAGGGCAACTGGTCGGTGCCCTACTACGGGGGCGCCGGCGTCGAGTTCGGGGCGCAGCCGCTGCCGCCCGTCTTCGGCCGCCCCGCGACCCACGTCGAGTCGCACTCCTTCGTCCTGCCCCACCAGTCCGACCGGGGCGGCGCCGCCAACGACGGCGCCCACCTGCTCGCCGCCTACCTCGTCCAGCACGCCACCGCCTGGGCCGGCGGCGGCCACATCCCCGCCTACCTCCCGACGTTCGAGGACCCCGCCTACCTCGAGCTCAGCCCGCAGAACGAGTACTCCAGGCCCGCCATGGACCACCCCGCGACCGAGCCCCACATCTGGTTCGCCGGATCGACGGGCGTCCTCGCCAACCGGGTCGGCCCGATCGTCGCCGCCTCCAACCTCGGCTCCACGAAACCCGCCGACGCCGCCCGCCGCCTGAAACGCGCGCTGGAGGAACTGCTGGAGTCCAAGAACCCGATGGACGGGCTGACCGCCGCACAGGAGGCGAAGGCATGAGCAGCACCGGTCCCGCGAGAACTACCCGCCCACGCGCAGGAGTTGCCGTATGAGCAGCGCCGGACTCCTCAACACCCGCACCACGCGCCCGCGTTCGGCCACCGCCGCCGAGTCCGCGCGCCTGCGCTGGGGGCGCCGCTTCCAGCACGGCGGCTGGTTCGTCGCCCCGTTCTTCGCGCTGTACGGGCTGTTCGTGCTCCTGCCCGTCGTCCGCGGCCTCTACCTGAGCCTCACCGACGCCAACATCTCCGGCGACCACACCAGCTTCGTCGGACTCGCCAACTACCGCGAGGCACTGCGGGACGACCTCGTGTGGTCCTCGCTGTGGCACAGCGTCGAGTTCACGCTGTACGTCGTCCCGGCGATCGTCGTGATCGCCCTGCTGATGGCGCTCATCGCCCACCACGCCGCGCACTTCAAGTGGCTGTGGCGGCTGTGCTTCTTCGCGCCGTTCCTGCTGCCCTCGGCCGTCATCGGCAACCTGTGGTGGTGGCTGTTCCAGCCGACCAACGGCATGGTCAACCACGTCCTCGGCCTCGACACGCCCTGGCTCACCCAGAAGTCGACGGCACTCCTCGCCATCGTTGTCGCGACCCTGTGGTGGACGGTCGGCTTCTCGTTCCTCCTCTACCTCGCCGCACTCCAGGCCGTACCCCAACACCTCTACGAAGCAGCTGAGTTGGACGGCGCGAACGCCTTCCAGCGGCTCCTGTACGTCACCGTCCCGAGCCTGCGCAACATCACCGGGCTCGTCATCGCGCTCCAAGTCCTCGCCTCCCTCCAGGTGTTCGACCAGGCCGTCGTCATGTACCAGTTCGGGCCGGGGCCGGAGGAATCGACGCGGACGTTCGTCCAGTACACCCTCGACGAAGGCTTCACCAGCTACCGCGTGGGCTACGCCTCCGCGATCTCCATGGTCCTGTTCGTCATCGTCGCCGCCGTCGCGCTGGCCCGGATGTGGCTGCTGCGCGGCCGAGAGGAGGCGGGCACCCGATGAGCACACCAACTCCCGTGCTCCGCAAGCCCCGTAGCACCTGGACGCCCGGCCAGATCGCGCTCACCGTCGTCGCGGCCGGCCTCTCCCTGCTCTGGCTCGCCCCGCTCGCCTGGGCGCTGTCGACGTCCCTCAAGACACCCGAGGAGTCCGTCGCCGCCCCGCACTGGATCCCGGAGGACTTCACCCTGGAGTCCTGGAAGGCGGTCTTCGAGGCCGGCAACATCCCCAACTGGTTCGTGAACTCGGTCGTGGTGTCGGTCTGCGTCACCGTCATCGTGCTGGCCGTCTCCGCGCTCGCCGGCTACGGCTTCGCCCGCACCGAATTCCGGGGAAAATCAGCCCTGTTGGGGATCACCATGGCCGGCCTGATGTTCTCCCCGGCGATCCTCGGCGTGCCGCTCTTCACCACCGTCCAGTCGCTCGGCATGGTCGACACCTACTGGGGCATGATCCTGCCGCAGTGCGCGCCGGCCGCGATGGTCTACATCCTCTACAAGTTCTTCCAGTCCCTGCCACGGGAGTTGGAGGAGGCCGCGTTCATCGACGGCGCCGGCCGCTGGCGGATCTTCTTCACCATCGTGCTGCCGCTGTCCAAGCCGTCCCTCTCGGCGGTCGGCATCTTCACCTTCATCGCCTCCTGGAACAACTTCCTGTGGCCGTACATGGTGACCAACAACCCCGACCTGATGACCATGCCGAACGGCATCGCGACCGTGCAGAACGCCTTCGGCATCGTCTGGCCGCAGCTCATGGCCGGCGGCCTCATCGCCGGACTGCCGCTGATCATCGTCTTCGTCTTCTTCCAGAGCCAGATCGTGCGCGGCGTCGCGCACACCGGCCTGGCGGGACAGTGAGAGGAACCGCCGTGCGTCTGAGAGTGACGACCGTCCTGGCCGCCGTCCTCCTCGCGTTCGCCCCGGCGACGGCGAGCGCGACCCCCGTCTACCCCGACCCGCAGCCGGTCACCGGCCAGCAGATCATCCACGACCCGACCGTCATCCGCCTCAAGTCCGGCGGATACGCGGCCTATTCGACCGGCGGCGTGATCGGCACCCGCCTCTCCAAGGACCGCGTCCACTGGGACGACGCCGGCAACGCCTTCGCCACGCCCCCGAGTTGGTGGTACGAGTACAACGACACCGGCGACCCCTGGGCGCCCGACATCTCCTACCGCGGCGGCAGGTACTGGCTGTACTACGCCGTGTCGTCCTGGGGCACCAACCACTCGGCGATCGGCTTCGCCACCTCGCCCTCCGGCCTGCCCGGCACCTGGACCGACCACGGCAAGGCGTTCACCTCCGAACGCACCGACGACTACAACGCCATCGACCCGGCGCTGATCCGCGCCCAGGGCAGGCTGTGGATGAGCTTCGGGTCGTACTGGACCGGCATCCGCATGGTCGAACTGGACCCGAGGACCGGCCGGGCCGTCCCCGGCGCCGAGGTCCACCACCTGGCGACCCGCCCCGACGCGCCGTACGCCGTCGAGGGCCCGTCCATCGTGCGGCACGGACGGTACTACTACCTCTTCGCCTCCTACGACACCTGTTGTGCCGGAGTGAACTCCACGTACAAGATCAGGGTGGGCCGCTCCACCTCGGTGACCGGCCCCTACGTGGACCGTCAGGGTCGTCCGATGCTGGAGGGAGGCGGGGACCTCGTACTGGAGGGCCACGGGAGGTACGTGGGCACGGGAGGCGAGTCGGTCTTCCGGGACCGGGGCCGGGACTGGCTGGCGTACCACTACTACGACGCTGAGGACGACGGCGTTCCGAAGCTGGGACTGAACCGACTGGACTGGACAAGGGACGGCTGGCCGACGGTGGCCTAGCCGTGCGAAAGGAAGACATGCGCACCGCCCGCTTCACACTCGACCCCGCCTTCACGGTCGGCGAGGTCAGCCCCCGGGTCTTCGGATCGTTCGTCGAACACCTCGGCCGCTGCGTCTACACCGGCATCTTCGAGCCCGGCCACCCCACGGCCGACGCCGAGGGCCTGCGCCAGGACGTCCTCGACCTGGTCCGCGAACTCGGTGTCACCACCATCCGCTACCCCGGCGGCAACTTCGTCTCCGGCTACCGGTGGGAGGACTCGGTCGGCCCGGTGGAGGAGCGCCCCCGCCGCCTCGACCTCGCCTGGCGCTCCACCGAGACCAACCGCTTTGGCCTCTCCGAGTACATCGGCTTCCTGCGCAAGCTCGGCCCGCAGGCGGAGCCGATGATGGCCCTCAACCTCGGTACTCGAGGGGTAGCCGAAGCCCTCCAGCTCCAGGAGTACGCCAACCACCCCTCAGGTACTGCCCTCGCGGAACTACGGGTGGCGCACGGCGACAAGGAGCCCTTCGGCATCAAACTCTGGTGCCTGGGCAACGAGCTGGACGGCCCCTGGCAGACCGGCCACAAGACCGCCGAGGAATACGGCCGGATCGCCGCCGAGACCGCCCGCGCGATGCGCCAGCTCGACCCCGGCGTCGAACTCGTCGCCTGCGGCTCCTCCAGCCAGTCCATGCCGACCTTCGCCGCCTGGGAGGCGACCGTCCTGGAGGAGACGTACGACCTCGTCGACTACATCTCCCTGCACGCCTACTACCAGCCCGAGAACGGCGACATCGACTCCTTCCTGGCCTCCGCCGTCGACATGGAGTCCTTCATCGAGAACGTGGTCGCCACCGCCGACCACATCGGCGCGAAGCTGAAGTCGAAGAAGAAGATCAACCTCTCCTTCGACGAGTGGAACGTCTGGTACATCTCCGAGTGGCACGAGATCGAGAACTCCGGCGAGCGCGACTGGGCCGAGGCCCCCCGCCTCCTGGAGGACAACTACAGCGTCATGGACGCCGTCGTCTTCGGCTCGCTGCTCATCGCCCTGCTCCGGCACGCCGACCGCGTCACCGTCGCCTGCCTCGCCCAGCTCGTCAACGTGATCGCCCCGATCATGACCGAGCCCGGCGGGCCCGCCTGGCGGCAGACCACGTTCTTCCCGTTCGCGCAGGCTTCGACGTACGGGCGGGGCGAGGTCCTGGACGTACGGGTGGACTCGCCGACGTACGACACGCAGAAGTTCGGCGAGACGGACCTGCTGCACGCGACGGCCGTGCGCGCGGACGACGGCTCGGTGACGGTGTTCGCGGTGAACCGGAGCCGTACCGAGGGGCTACCGCTGGAGGTGGCTCTCGGGGGGCTCGGGGTCGACAGGGTCGTCGAGCACAGCGTGCTCGCGGACGCCGACCCGGACGCCCGTAATACCCTCGCCGAGCCCGAGCGGGTCACCCCGCACGCGGCCGAGGGCACCGCGCTGACGGACGGCACTCTCACCGCCGTCCTTGAGCCGCTGTCCTGGAACGTCATCCGCCTCGCCTGAGCCCCACAATGGGCGCATGAGGATCTCGGCACGGGCGGACTACGCGGTACGGGCGGTACTGGAGATCGCCGTACGCCAGGGCGACGACCCGGTGAAGACGGAGACCGTCGCCCTGGCGCAGGACATCCCGCACAAGTTCCTGGAAGGGATCCTCTGCGATCTGCGCCGCGCGGGGGTCGTCGACAGCCGGCGCGGCGGGGGCGGCGGGTACCGGCTGGCGCGGGACGCCGCCGCGATCACCGTCGCCGACGTCGTGCGCGGGGTGGACGGGCCGATCGTCTCCGTGCGGGGCGAGCGGCCCACGGAACTCTCCTACAAGGGGACCGCCGAACCGCTGCTCCCGCTGTGGATCGCGCTGCGGGCCAACGTGCGGCGGGTCCTGGAGGGGGTCACGATCGCGGACCTCGCGGCGGACGCGCTGCCGGGTCCGGTACGGGCGCTGGCGGCGGAACCGGCGGCCTGGGAGAACCCCTGAGGCCCGTAATACGCGCGTACTACACCTGTACCTCTCAGGTGTGAACGGTACTTCTGTGAATGGCCGGAGTTCGACGTAGGCGCCGAACTCCCCGGTCCCTACGATGCGTTCGCCCCGGTCTTCACGGAAACCGCACAGGTTCTCCATAGCTTTGGCCGAGGCGTGACCACCCCCCACGGACCGATTCACGGGAGAGCCCATGAAGACCGGTGCACTTCTGCTGGGCGGCGCGACAGCCGCCCTCCTCGCCACGGCGCTACCCGCCGAGGCGGACCCGGCGTTCATCGACCCGCCGCCGGACAAGATCGTCATCAACCTCGCGACCGTGAACGGCTCCGGCTGCCCCGCCGGCACCACCGCCGTCGCCGTCTCCGAGGACAACACCGCGTTCACCGTCACCTACAGCGACTACCTCGCGCAGGCGGGCGGCAACTCCGACCCAACAGCGTTCCGCAAGAACTGCCAGCTCAGCATGGTCGTCCACGTCCCCGGCGGCTTCACCTACGCCATCGCGAGCGTCGACTACCGGGGCTTCGCGTCCCTCCAGCGCGGCGCGAGCGCCCTGCAGCGGTCCTCGTACTACTTCCAGGGGTCCTCCCAGACGGCGTTCAAGAGCCACACGTTCAACGGCTCCCTCACCGACAACTGGCAGGCCACCGACTCCACCGAGTGGGCCCAACTGGTCTGGGCGCCCTGCGGAGTCCAGCGCAACTTCAACATCAACACCGAGCTGCGGGTGACCGCCGGCACCCAGTCGCCCGGCAAGGTCAGCTTCATGACCATGGACTCGACGGACGGCGACCTGTCCACGATCTACCACGTCGCGTGGAAGGAGTGCCCGGCGAAGTGACGCCCCATGGAGCGGCCCCGGTCCGGACCGGGGCCGCTCGCGCGCTCGCTGCTCCCACGCCCGCCGCTCGCGCGTCGACCACTCGCGCGTCGACCGGGCCGGTGCCTACCGCTCGACGCCGAGCGTGAGCGCGCCGGTGTACCCCGCCGTGGGTGAACTCCCCAGTGCGGCAAGGGTGAGGAGGCCGGACGCGGCGCCTCCGTCGCCGTGGAGTCGCCGAGGACGTCCGCGTGCCGGATCTCCGCCAGCGCGTTGCCGAGCGGTGCGCAGGTGTCGTCGTCCACGACCGTGAGGGCCAGTTTCAGGGGGAGCCGGTCTTGCCCTCGGTGATGTCGGCCTACGGGGGTGGTTCCTGTTGGCGGGCTGTCGGAGGGGTGAAGTGACGGGTCGTCAAGTCGTGTACAGGCCAGGCGTGTTGGGTGGGTCGCCGGACGGGGTGTGGAGTCCCCGTGTTTCGAAGAGTTTCGAGGGGGGCCGGGAGCGTTGACGCGCAAGGGGTTCGATTCTACGGTCGCGTCCGATGACGCGACTGCCGTTCGGTCGGCCGAACGGTGAACTCCCCCCACCTCAAGGAGCGTCCGGATGAGCCGCATCTCCCGTCGGGCCGGCCTGCTGGCCCTGCCCGCCGCGTTTCTGCTCGCACTGATGCCGACCACCGCGTCGGCCTACCCCAACCCCGGGCGGGTGACCGGGAGTACGGTCGTCCACGACCCGACGATGATCCGGACGTCCGGCGGGCGGTACCTGGTGTACGCGACCGGGGGCGGGATCTCGTACCGGACGTCCACCGACCGGATCGCCTTCAGCTCCGGGGGCGACGCCTTCGCGAGCAAGCCGGGCTGGTGGTCGTCGTACGGCGCCACCGAGGCATGGGCGCCGGACATCTCCTACCGGGGCGGCAAGTACCTGCTCTACTACGCCGTTTCGACGTTCGGCTCCAACAAATCGGCGATCGGGCTGGCGACTTCGGCCACCGGACTTCCGGGCTCCTGGACCGACCAGGGCACCGTCTACACGTCCGCCACCTCCAGCGACTACAACGCCATCGACCCCAACCTCTTCGTCGACGGCGACGGCAAGTGGTGGCTGTCGTTCGGGAGTTGGTGGACGGGTCTGAAGATGATCCAGCTCGACCCGGGGACCGGCAAGCAGCTCGCGAGCAACACCACCAGGTACTCGATCGCGTCCCGCCCCACCGGGACCAAGGCCGTCGAGGCGCCGTTCGTCGTCAAGCGGGGGAGCTACTACTACCTCTTCGCGTCCTACGACACCTGCTGCGCCGGGACGAGTTCGACGTACAAGGTCAAGGTCGGCCGGGCCACCAGCGTCACCGGGCCGTACGTCGACAAGAACGGCGTCTCGATGATGAACAACGGCGGGACGCCGGTCCTGGAGTCGCACGGCAGCGTCGTCGGCCCCGGCGGCCAGTCGATCATGAACGACACCGACGGCGACCTGATCGTCTACCACTACTACGACGCCGACGACAACGGCACCCCCAAGCTCGGCATCAACCTCCTGAACTGGAGCTCGGGCTGGCCGGTGGCGTACTGACCGGCCGACGGCGCAATGAACGGACGGCACCCGTAGTACCCCGCACCCCTCCCGGTACCAGGTACTACGGGTACCGCCCGTAGCTCTCAGGGACTACCCCCACCGACCCCGCAAGCCGGCCCCGTAGGGACTACCCCGCAGGGGAGTTACCCCACCTGCCCCATCCCCGCCGCGTTCGGCCAGCTCCCCGCGTTGGGCCACCCCGTGGCCGGAGCCGGCGTCAACCCGTTCGTCCCCCGCACCTGGGCCGCCGTGAGGCCACCCCGGGCGGGCACGCCGGGCGGCGTCATCGCGGGCGGTGCGCCGGGGGCCGGCGACATGGCCGGGGCCGGAGCGGGCGCGGGAGCGGGCGCCGACTGGGGCGCCGGCATCGGGATCCCCGCGCCGTTGGACGGCATGGGTATCTGCTGCGGCACCTGCGCCCCCATCGGCGCGGACATCCCCGCAGGACCGGCGGAACCAGCAGAACCAGCGGCACCCACAGGACCCGTGAGCCCCATCGGACCAGCCTGCCCCGCCTGCCCCACCGGAGCCATCGAAGGCGGCGCCATCCCCGAAGCCCCCATCCCCGCCGGTGCCATCGCCGCGGCCGGCGCCATGGGCGACGGCGGAACCGGCGTCGGCCCCCCGGCGGCCGGAGCCATCGCGGGCGCCATCGCGGCCGGCGCCAGCGGCGACGTCATCGGCGAAGGCGAGGGCATCGACGACGGCATCGGCGCCGGAAGTCCGGCTCCGACGGCCGCCGCCATCGGAGCCGGGGCGCCGGCCGCGAGGGCCTGAGCGGCAAGTCCCTGCATGCCGGCGCCGTTCGTGACCAGCCGGTCGACGGCGGCCGTCCCCGAGCTGTACCCCACGGCGGGCGCGAGCTCGGGCACCGGCGCCCCCCTGCGGGTCCCGTAGAGCACCTGCTCCAGGCCGGACACCAGACGGCGCACATCGACCTGGGGGCGCACCACGAGCCGCAGGAAGCGGCTGGAGGAGCCGATCTTGTTGCCGCACTCCCGGACCAGGACCCGGTGCTCGGTGAGCAGCCGGTCCCGGACCACCGTCCCCTCGGCCCCCACCGGAAGACGGACGAAGAGGAAGTTCCCCTGCGACGGATAGACCGTCAGACCCGGCAGCGCGGAGAGCTGACTGGCCATCTCCAGCCGGTCCTTGCGCACCTGGAGCAGACTCTGCGCGTACTCCGGCCCGTGGTCCTTCAGCATGAACACCACGTACTCCGCGAAGGAGTTGAGGTTCCACTTCGGCAACATCGAGCGTACCTTGCCCGCGAGCGACGGGTTCGCGACGAGGTACCCGAACCGGATCCCGTGCAGCCCGAAGTTCTTGCCGAGGCTGCGCAGCACGATCACGTTGGGCCGCAGCATCGCCTCCTGCACGACGCTGGGCTCCTGCTCGGCGTCGGAGAACTCCAGGAACGACTCGTCGATGACGATCAGGTCGAGGTCGGCCATCGAGTCCATGAACTGCACCAGCGCCTGCCGGTGCTGGAAGCCGCCGTCGGGGTTGTTGGGGTTGCAGATCACGGCGACCCGGGTGCCCCGGGCGCGGATGAACTCCGCGTACTGGGCGAGGTCGAGGACGAACCCGTTGGCCTCCTGGAGCGGGAACATGTCGACCCGCTTGCCCGTCTCCATGGGCTGGTCGGTCCACCGGCCGAACGTCGGCACCGGCACCGCCAGCGACTCACGGACCAGCAAGTGGTCGATCCAGGTGATGAGTTCGGTCGACCCGTTGCCCATCGCCACGGCCTGTGGCGGGAGTTGGAGGAGGTTGCACAGCTCGGAGGTGATGGTGTCGGCGCCGCTCGGGTAGTACGTGATGATGTCGCGGAACCGGGCCGACATCTCGTCGAACATCGCCGGCGTCGGGAAGTACGGGTTGCACGGGATACAGAAGTCGACCGGGCCGGTGCCCTCCCCGCCCTCCCGTGTCAACGCGGCCATCGACGGGCTGTGGGCCGTCGTGCTGCGGAACAACGAGGTGACGTTGTCGGCCATGGAACCTCCGTAAAGGGCGGGCCCGTTGGGGACGACCGGGCCCGTCGCGACTGGGCGGCCCGTGCGGAGAAGCACGGGCCGCCCTTACATACGGAGGCTTCGGTGACGCTGTTCACCCACTGAGAAATCGGTAAGAAGTTGTGAGTCTTCTGTGGGCGACGTCCGTATGGCTAAAGCCTGTTCAGCGCCGCAGGACTCACCGCGCGCTGAACGAGTGCACCGTCCGCGTCCGGTACGTCTGCCCCGGCCGCAGCGTCGTCGACGGGAACTTCGGCTGGTTCGGCGAGTCCGGGAAGTGCTGCGTCTCCAGGCAGAGCGCGTCGCCCTGGCGGTAGGTGTCGCCGCCGGTCCCGGTCAGGGTGCCGTCCAGGAAGTTGCCGGAGTAGAACTGCAGCCCCGGCTGGTCGGTGGCGATCTTCAGCGTGCGGCCCGACCCCGGGTCGCGCAGCGTCGCCACGTGCACCGGCTTCGCCGTGATCCCCTTGTCCAGCACCCAGTTGTGGTCGAAGCCCTTGGCGAGGATCAACTGGTTGTGCCCGGCGCGGATGTCCCGGCCGATCGCCTTGGCCTTGCGGAAGTCGAAGGGGGTACCGGAGACCTTGGCCAGCTCACCCGTGGGGATGAGGCCGGCGTCGGTCGGGGTGTAGCGGGAGGCCGCGATCGTCAGCTCGTGGTTCTCGATCGTGCCGCTGCCCTCACCCGCGAGGTTCCAGTACACGTGGCTCGTGAGGTTGACGACGGTGGCCTTGTCGGTGGTGGCCTCGTAGTCGATGATCCAGTCGCCGTGCTTGGTGAGCGTGTACGTCACCTTCGTGCGCAGCGTGCCCGGGTAGCCCATCTCGCCGTCCACGCTGGTGTAGTACAGCCGCAGGCCGACGTCCGGGCCCTTGACGAACGGCTCGACGTTCCAGGTGTGCTTGTCGAAGCCCTTGGCGCCGCCGTGCAGGCTGTTGTCGCCGTCGTTGACGGACAGCTGGTACTTCTTGCCGTCCAGGGTGAACTGGCCCTTGCCGATGCGGTTGCCGTAGCGGCCGATCAGCGCGCCGAAGTAGGGGGACTTGGCGGCGTAGTCCTCAAGGTTGTCGAACCCGGCGGAGACGTTCGCGTAGCGGCCGTGCCGGTCCGGGGTCTCCAGCGAGTGCACGATCCCGCCGTAGGAGAGGACCTTCAGCTTCGTGCCGCCGTTCGCCAGCGACCACAGGTACACCTTGGTGCCGTCGGCCAGCGTGCCGAACAGCTTCTTCGTCGGCGTCCGGCCGCCCCCGGCCGCAGTACCCGTAGTACCCGTGCTCGCCTCGGCCGCCGGGCCGAGGGTGGTCGCGGCGATGCCCGCCGCGGCGGCGCCCGCGATGACCGTGCGTCTGTTCAGTTCCATATCTGCGGCTCCCCTTAAGGGTGGGGCCCCACCCCCTAGGGGTGAGGCCCGGAGATGGTTACGAACCGGACTTGCGCTTGTTCCAGACGTCGAACCCGACGGCCGCCAGCAGGGCGAGGCCCTTGATGACCTGCTGCCAGTCGGTGCCGACGCTCAGGAGGTTCATGCCGTTGTTGAGCACACCGAGGACGAGACCACCGATGATCGCGCCGAGGACGGTACCCACACCGCCGCTCATGGACGCGCCACCGATGAACGAGGAGGCGATCGCCTCCAGTTCGAAGCTGAGCCCCGCCTTCGGAGACGCCGCGTTCAGACGGGCGGCGACCACCAGACCCGCCAGGGCCGCGAGCACGCCCATGTTCAGGAAGACAAGGAAGGTGACCTTCTTGTCCTTGACGCCCGACAGCTTCGCCGCCGGGAGGTTGCCGCCGATCGCGTAGATGTGGCGGCCGAACACCGAGTTGCGCATCAGGTAGCCGTAACCCACCACCAGCACACCGAGGATGAGCAGGATGATCGGCGCGCCCTTGTAGCTGGCGAGCAGCATCGTGACCGCGAGGATCGACGCCGAGATCGCGACCAGCTTCAGCAGGAACAGGTTGAACGGCACGACGTCGAGCGAGAACTCCTGCTGCCGCCTGCGGTCCCGGACCTCCTGGAGGACCGTGAACGCGATCAGGACGATGCCCAGCAGCAGCGTGATGTTGTGGTAGTTGGTGTCCGGGCCGACCTCGGGCAGGAACCCGTTGCCCATCTTCTGCAGGCCGTCCGGGAACGGGCCGAGCGTCTGGCCCTCCAGCAGGATCTCCGTGAGACCGCGGAACAGCAGCATCCCGGCGAGGGTGACGATGAACGACGGTATGCCGAAGTAGGCGATGAGGAAGCCCTGTACGGCGCCGGCGACCGCCCCGATGAGCAGGCACAGCACCAGCGCGAGCGGCCAGGACACGCCGTGCTGCACGGTCAGTACGGCCGCGAAGGCCCCGACGAACGCCGTGATCGACCCCACCGACAGGTCGATGTGCCCGGCGATGATGACCAGCATCATGCCGATGGCCAGGATCAGGATGTAGCTGTTCTGCAGCACCAGGTTGGAGACGTTGCGCGGCAGCAGCAGGTCGCCGCCCGTCCAGACCTGGAAGAGCACGATGATCAGGCCGAGGGCGATCAGCATGCCGTACTGGCGCATGTTGCGGCGCAGGCCGTTCAGCACCAGCTGGAGGAGATTCCCGCCGGCCCCGGAACCCCCGCCCTTGCCGGGCGGAGCCGCTGCCGGGCTCTTGTCGGTCACGTCCGTGCTCATCGCGTTACCTCTTTGTCCTTCGTCATCTGACGCATCAGCACTTCCTGCGTGGCCTCGGCCCGCGAGAACTCACCCGTGAGCCGCCCGGCGGCCATGGTGTAGATGCGGTCGCACATGCCGAGCAGTTCGGGCAGCTCGGAGGAGATGAAGACGACCGCCTTGCCCTGGGCGGCCAACTGGTCGATGACCGTGTAGATCTCGTACTTGGCGCCCACGTCGATCCCGCGCGTGGGCTCGTCCAGGATCAGCACCTCGGGACCCGCGAAGATCCACTTGCTGAGGACGACCTTCTGCTGGTTGCCGCCGGACAGCTTGCCCACCGGCTCGAACACCGTCGGCGCCTTGATGTTCATCGACTTGCGGTAGCCCTCGGAGACCTGCTGCTCCTCGTGCTCGTCGACGATGCCCCGCTTCGCGACCTTGCTCAGCGCGGTCAGCGAGATGTTGCGGTTGATGGTGTCGATGAGGTTCAGCCCGTAGTGCTTGCGGTCCTCGGTGACGTACGCGATGCCGTGCTCGACGGCCTCGGAGACCGTCTTCGTGCGGATCTCCGTGCCGTCCTTGAGGACCGTGCCGTCCAGGTAACGGCCGTACGTGCGGCCGAAGACGTTCATCGCCAGCTCGGTACGGCCGGCCCCCATCAGGCCCGCGATACCGACGATCTCCCCGCGCCGCACGTGAAGTGACACATCGTCAACCACCTTGCGGTGCTGGTCGATCGGGTGGGCGACCGTCCAGCCCCTGACCTCCAGCGCGGGCGCGTCGCCCATGTCCCCGTCGTACGTGGAGCGTTCGGGGAAGCGGTGGTCGAGGTCGCGGCCCACCATGCCGCTGATGATCCGGTCCTCGGTGGTCTCCGCCGCCTTCACGTCCAGCGTCTCGATGGACCGGCCGTCGCGGATGATCGTCACCGAGTCCGCGACCTTGCGGATCTCGTTGAGCTTGTGGGAGATGATGATCGAGGTGATGCCCTGGTTCTTCAACTCCAGGATCAGGTTGAGGAGTTTGTCGCTGTCCTCGTCGTTGAGCGCCGCCGTCGGCTCGTCGAGGATCAGCAGCTTCACCTTCTTCGAGAGCGCCTTCGCGATCTCCACCAGCTGCTGCTTGCCGACGCCGATGTCGATGACCCGGGTGTCCGGGTGGTCCGTGAGGCCCACCCGGCGCAGCAACTCGGTGGCGTGCCGCAGGGTTTCACGCCAGTCGATGAACCCGCCCCTGGCATGCTCGTTGCCGAGGAAGATGTTCTCCGCCAGCGAGAGATACGGCGACAGCGCCAGCTCCTGGTGGATGATGACGATGCCGCGCTGCTCGCTCGCCCGGATGTCCTTGAACTCGCAAGGCTCACCCTCGAAGAGGATGTCGCCCTCGTAACTCCCGTGCGGATGAACGCCGGAGAGCACCTTCATCAAGGTGGACTTGCCGGCGCCGTTCTCCCCGCAGATGGCGTGGACCTCGCCCTGACGGACCGTCAGTGTGACGTCCGAGAGCGCTTTGACACCGGGAAAGGTCTTGACGATCGAGCGCATTTCCAGGACGGGTCCCGCCATGGTCGTGCCTTCCAATCCTTAAGGGCCGACGCTTACTTGAGCTGGTCCGCCGTGTAGTAGCCGCTCTGCACGAGTTCCTTCTCGTAGTTGGTCTTGTCGATGCTGACCGGCTTCAGCAGGAAGGCGGGAACGACCTTCTTGCCGTTGTCGTAGGACTTGGTGTCGTTGATCTCCGGCTTCTTGCCGTTCAGCGACGCGTCGACCATGTCGGTCGCGGACTGCGCGAGCTTGCGCAGGTCCTTGAAGACCGACATCGACTGCTGGCCCGCGATGATCGACTTCACCGACGCGATCTCGGCGTCCTGGCCGGTGATGACCGGCAGCGGCTTCGCGGCCGTGCCGTAACCGTCGGAGCGCAGCGCCGCGATGATGCCGATCGAGATGCCGTCGTACGGCGAGAGCACCGCGTCGACCCGGCCCGAGGTGTACGTCGAGGTGAGGATGTCCTCCATGCGACGCTGGGCGGTGGCGCCGTCCCAGCGCAGCGTGGTGACCTTGGTCAGCTCGGTCTGGCCGGACTTGACCACCAGCTTCTTCGAGTCGATGTACGGCTTGAGCACGCTCATCGCGCCGTTGAAGAAGTACCGGGTGTTGTTGTCGTCGTTCGAACCGGCGAACAGCTCGATGTTGAACGGGCCCTTGCCGCTCGCGAGCCCCAACTTGTCGACCAGGTACTGGCCTTGCAGCTGGCCGACCTTCTCGTTGTCGAACGACGCGTAGTAGTCGACGTTGTTGGTGCCGAGGATCAGCCGGTCGTAGGCGATGACCGGGATCTTCGCGTCGGCGGCCTGCTGGAGCACGTTGTCCAGCGACTTGTTGTCGATCGCCGCGACGATCAGCGCCTTCACGCCCTGCGCGATCAGGGTCTCGATCTGCGAGACCTGCTGGTCCGGCTTGTCCTCGCCGAAGACCAGCTTCGTCTTGTAGCCCTTGGCCTTGAGGTCCTTCTCGACGTTCGCGCCGTCGGTGATCCACCGCTCGGACGACTTGGTCGGCATCGAGATGCCGACCAGGGCACCCTTGGTGTCGCCCGACTTCTCCTCGCTGCCGCCCTCACCACTCTGGCCGCAGGCGGACAGGGTCAGGGCGAGGGAGGCGGCACCGGCTATGGCGGAGAGTACGACTCTGCGGTTGCGCATGGTGATCAATCCTTGTTCTTCTCGTCGTTGAGAGACCGGCGTCCCCGTCAGGCGCCGGGTCGTGCAAGCATCGGACGGCGGCTCAGTCCCCGGTCGGGAAGCGGTTCAGCGTCCCCGGCAGCCGGGAGCCGAGCGGCGCCATCTCGCCGTCCGCGCCGTGCCGGGCGAGCAGGTCCAGGGCGAGCCGGCCGCGCCGCACCCGCTCCCGGGCGGTGTCCAGGGTGACGTCCCGCAGGTGGGTGCCCCACGGGTAGATCGAAGGCGCCTTGGACAGACCGAACTTGAGGTACAGCGGTGCGCCGCGCCGGATCAGCTCGGCCACCTCGTACATCCGCACGTAGCCGCCGAGGTCGTCGGGGGCCTCGATGTACATGTCCATGGGAGCGCCCGACACCCGCCGGATCTCGGTGAGGTGATCCAGCGTCAGATCGCTGGGCACGTTGACCGAGTCGGCGCCCAGGCGCTCGTACACCGCGTACGCCGCCGGGTTGACCGGGCCGATCAGCGCGGACACCTTCAGCGTCGTGTCGGCCGGGATGATCCCCGCCTCACGGGCGCGGTGCAGCGTCCACAGCACGCCCTCGTCGGCGACGAGCAGGCACTTGACGCCCAACTCGGTGGCGCGGACGGCGTCTTCGACGCACCCGGCGACCGCGTCGTGGCCCCGGGCACGCAGCCCGCCGCCGCGCGAGTCGGTCCGGGTCGAGCCGCCGATGTCCCAGGTGCCGCGCGGGCCGGTGAACAGGCACAGCTCGATGTCGCGTTCGGCGGTCGCCTCGACCATCTCGGTGATCTCGGCGTCGGAGAGCATCCACACGCCGCTGCCCTGGCTGATCCGGTGGATCGGGACGTCGAGGCGCGAAGCCTCCTTCAGCACGACGGCCAGCGCTTCGGGACCCTCGCAGGAAGGGACCTCGGTGCGCCAGCGGCCACCGCCCGGGAACGTGTGGGCGGAGGCGTCGGCGGGGTCGAGGGCGGGCGCACCCAGGCCGAGCGCGGCGAGCACGGGCTCACCGGGGCGACGGGCTGCCGGAGCGGAAGCGTCGGTCACTGGCTTTCCTTCGTTGTCCTGGAGGTGCGATGCCCTGGCGGGACCGATCTCCGGGTTCGATATTTCGGACGAGGTTCGCGGCTCGGGGTAGGGGGGTGACGCGCGGGGTGATACCTGAGTCGTACTGGGTGTACGCCGGTACGGAGACCGTCAGGTCGCCCCCGTACCGGCGTACGACTTGGGGGCTACGGCTTCAGCAGCACCTTGCCGACCTTCGGATCCCCGGACCCCACCAGCTCGATCGCCTCGGAGAACTCGGCGAGCGGCAGCTCGTGGGTGACCAGGGGCAGCGGATCCAGCAGCCCGGCGCCGAAGACCCGCACGGTGTGCGCCCAGGCGTCCGGCGGCGCCCCGAAGACGGTGTGCACCTCCAGCTGGCGCACGACGAGGTCGGTCGGGTCGAGCCCGTCCGCACCCGCCGCCGGGATCCCGGTCAGCACCAGCCGGCCCCCGCGCCGCAGCAGCGAGGCCGCGGTCCGGGCCGCCGACGCGGAACCGGCCGTCTCGATGACGACGTCGAAGTCGTCCGGCAGCTCCTGATCGCGCGTACGGAAGTCGCTCGCGCCGAACTGCCGCGACAGCGCCTCCCGGTCGCCCCGGGTGCCCACGACGAGCAGTTCGCCCGGCGAGCCCGCCTTCAGGAACTGAACGGCGAACATGCCCAGCGTCCCGGTCCCGACGACCGCCACCCGCTCGCCCGGCAGCGCGTTCGCCTTGATCGCGGCGGCGGCGATGCAGGCGGCCGGTTCGAGGAGCGCGGCGGCGGTGAGGTCCGCGTCGTCCGGCAGGACGTGCAGCAACCGCGCGGGCAGCGTCAGCGTCGTCGCCATCGCGCCGGGCTGCGTGAACCCGGTCTCCTCGTAGCCGTCCGTGCACAGCGTCGTCTCGCCGGCGTGACACCGGTCGCACACCTGGCAGTTGCGGAAGCCCTCCCCGACGACCTTGCGGCCTACGAGAGTTGAAGGCACCCCGGCGCCGACCGACTCGACGGTCCCGGACCACTCGTGCCCCGGCGTGAGGGGGTAACGGACGTACCCCTCGGGCCGGTTGCCCTGGTACACCTCGCGGTCGCTGCCGCAGATGCCGGTCGCGTGGACCCGCACCAGCGCCTCGCCCGCCTCCGGCCGACGCGGGGTGTGCGGCTCGACCCGGTGCTCGCCGGGCGCCTGGACGACTACCTGGGTGCTCACTGCGTGCCCTTCGGCTTGCGCTGCTCCCAGCCCTCGGCCCACAGGTCGAACCGGGCCTGCTGCTGCGGGAATTCGGCCGCCGCGTCCACGTCCAGCTCGACGCCGAGACCCGGCGCGTCCGACAGCTGGAAGTAGCCGTCGACGACCTCGGGGGCGCCCTTGACGACCTTCTTGATCTCCGCGTCCGCGAAGTCGTTGAAGTGTTCCAGGATCTTGAAGTTCGGGGCGGTGAAGCCGACTTGGAGCGAGGCGGCGGTCAGCACCGGGCCACCGACGTTGTGCGGGGCGACCAGCATGTAGTGCGTCTCGGCGGTCGCCGCGAGCTTGCGGGTCTCCCAGATGCCGCCGATGTGGCCGACGTCCGGCTGGATGATGTCCACGGCCTGGCTCTCGAACAGCTCGCGGAACTCGATGCGGTCGTGGATGCGTTCACCGGTCGCGACCGGGATGTCGACCTTCGCCGCGACCTTTTCGAGAGCTTTCAGGTTCTCCGGCGGGCACGGCTCCTCCAGCCACGCGGGCTTGAAGGGGGCCAGCTCCTTGGCGAGCCGCACGGCGGTGGACGGCGAGAACCGGCCGTGCATCTCCAGCATCAGCTCCGCGTCGGGGCCGATCGCGTCGCGCACGGCCTCGATCAGCGAGACCGCGTACAGGCTCTGCTCGTGGTCGAGTTCGAAGTGGCCGGTGCCGAAGGGGTCGATCTTCAGCGCCTTGTACCCGCGCGCCATCACGCCCTGCGCGGCCTTGTGGTACGCCTCGGGGGTGCGCTCGGTGGTGTACCAGCCGTTGGCGTACGCCTTGACCTTGTCGGTCACCTTGCCGCCGAGCAACTGCCAGACCGGGACGCCGAGGGCCTTGCCCTTGATGTCCCAGCAGGCCATCTCGACGACCGCGATGCCGGACATCACGATCTCGCCGGCGCGCCCGTAGTCGCCGTACTTCATGCGGCGTACGAGGTCTTCCACTGCGAACGGGTCGGAGCCGAGAATGTGGTTGGCCTCGGCCTCGCGCAGATAGCCGATCAGTGCGTCGGTGTGGCCCAGCATCCGGGTCTCGCCGACTCCGGTGATCCCTTCGTCGGTGTGCACCTGGACGTAGGTCAGGTTGCGCCACGGCGTCCCGACCACGTGTGTGCTGATTCCGGTGATACGCACGGAAGTTGCCCCTCAGCTGTTCGAGATTTCGTCACACGTTCGAAATGCTGGCGTGACAGTAAGGACGGCGTGAGGGGAGTGTCAATGGGTCGAACGCATAACGGTTTCGACAGTTTCGATCCGGCCCATCAGGTTTCGGTCGCCTGTTCCCACGAAACCTCCACAGGACCCTCTAGGAACTCCACGTGTCGGGAACCTAGTCTTCCCGCGTCATGGACTACTGCCACACCTGCCGACGCCACCTGAACGGCGCACTCGCCTGTCCGGGCTGCGGGGCCACCGCCGAAACGTCGTACGGGTACGAGCAGGCTCCACAGCCGACGGCACCCATCGGGGACGCCGGTACTACGGGTACTACGGCCGGTACTACGGGTACTCCGGGCGTGACAGGCGTCACACCCCCCACCGGACCGACCGCAGCCGACGCGGACGGCGCGGACGACGACCCCACGCACCCCGCGCCCGGCGCGAGCCGTCGCGATCGCAAGGCGTCCGCGCACCGAAGACGCCGCCGCCGCGCGGCGATGATCGCGGCCGGCGTCCTCCTGCTGACCGGCGGCGCGGGCCTCGCCGAACTCGGCATGGACGCCCCCGGCCGCCCCTCGGGCAACCCGGCGGCGGCGGGCGGCGAGTCCGCCGAGGTCGACGACGCCTCCCCGGCCCCCGGCGATCCGGCGCTCCCGTCGGACGACCCCTCCTCACCTGCGCAGTCCGACCCCAGCGCGTCGGCCTCGCCCTCGCCCTCGGCGTCCCCCTCCGCCTCGGACGGCACGTCCCCCTCGCCCAGCGGGTCCACCCCCGCGACCACCCCCGCCGACCCGGCCTCCACGACCCCGGCGGACACCACCCCCGCGAACCCGGCCCCCGGCACCCCCTCCGCCGACCCGTCGCCCGCCGCGCCCTCCCCCCAGCCGTCACCCTCGGAAACCTGCAACCGGTTCCTGTGGTGGTGCACGTGACCAGGCGCTGACGTGCGAAGGCCGCACTCCGCAACCCCGGAGTACGGCCCCCGCGCGATCGGCAGGCGGTGTCCCACCGCCCCCCTCACCTCGCCAGCGCCGCCTCGTGCACCGCCCGCACCAGCCGTTCGTTCTCCGGTGCCGCCCCGCCCGGGAACGCCATCCGGCGCCGGGTGTACCCGTAGGCCAGCCCGCCGCGCGGATCGGCGAACGCCTGGGAGCCACCGGCACCGCTGTGCCCGAAGGAACCGGCGCCGAGGAACGGGTACGCGGTGTCGGCGACCGCCTGGAACCCGAGGCCGAACGACTTGTGCGCCCGGCCCACGAGGTCGTACCCGGTGGAGTGGATCTGCCCGACCTCGGCGAGCGTGTCCGGCTTCAGCAGCGGCGGACGCCCGTCCACCTCGAAGAGCACCGCCGCGTACATCCCGGCGAGCCCCCGCGCGGCCGCGACCCCACCGGCCGAGGCGGGCCCCTTCGCGCGCACGGCACGGGAGCTGGCGTGCGAGAGGAGGTCACCGGAGTCCGGCACATGGCCGTTGAACGCGATGGACGCCAGCGAGTGCGGGTCGCGCGGCACCGCGTCGAGTTCCGCCTGCTGCCGGGGAGTCGGCATCATCGGCTGCACGGACCGGTAGCGCGGTTCGAGCGCGTCCGGCAGCCCGAGGAAGAAGTCGAGCCCGTACGGCGCCCGCACCCGCTCCTCGAACACCTCCTGGAGCGTGTGCCCGGTCGCCCGCCGCACCACCTCACCCGTCAACGCCCCGATCACCAGGGCGTGGTAGCCGAACGCGGTGCCCGGACGCCAGAACGGCCGCTGGTCGGCGAGGCGTTCGGCGATCAGCCGGTCGTCGGCCAGCTCCGCCTCCGAGAACCCGGCGTCCAGACCGACCACCCCCGCCCGGTGCGTGATCAGGTCCCGCAGGGTCAGCTGGCCCTTGCCCTCGGCGGCGAACTCCGGCCAGTAGTAGGTGACTCTGCGGTCCAGCTCCAGCGTGCCGTCCTGCACCAGGAGCGCGACGACGAGATGGGCCGCGCCCTTGGTCGAGGAGAACACCCCGAACAACGAGTCGGGCTCCGTCTGTTCGCCCGCCCACAGGTCGACCGCTCTGCGGCCGTCCACCCAGGCGCACAACTGGCCCTCGTAGTCGGGCCGTTCGCTCGCCACGAACGCGGCGAATTCCTCCCGCACCGATTCGAAACCGTCCTGGACGGTGCCGTGGATCTCCAGCGTCATCCGCTCTCCTCAACCAGCCCGCTGCTTGCGTGTGCCATGGTGAACAATGCCTGTGCGACCTGGGGGAACTCCCCCTTGGGGTGAGCCCTGAAGAGGGGTTCCGTGCCGAACAGGACGGCATGCCGCCCGCTGACGACCGAAGGCCGCCCGGCGGCGTCGGCGGGCCCGCCCGCGCCGTCGGCCCCCGCCCGCCAGTGCCCGGAGACGAGCGGGTTCCCGGCGGCGTACCTCTCCTCGACGCGCACCCCCGCCCCGAGCCCGGTGAACCACACCGGCGCGTACACGAACGCGTACCCCGGCCGCGAACTCACCACCCTGACCACCCCGTTGGCGTCCCCGTTGCCCTCGACGGCGGTCACCGCCAGCACCCCGGCCCCGGCGCTGACCCCGGCCCCGACCATGCCCCGCCCGACCATCCCGCGCCCGGCGAGGAACGCGTCCAGCGCCGCCCGCGCCCCCGCGTCCAGCCGCCCGTGATCGAGCCCCGCCGACGCGAACAGCACGTCCACCGAACCCCAGTCGAACCCGGCGTTCAGCACCTCCGTGGAGACCGGCGTCACCTCGAAGCCCATCTCCCGCAGCGCGAACAACTCCCCGGCGGTACCGGCCGCCGCGACCCGGACCCGGTGCAGCGGAGCCGCCCCGGTGAACGGCGTCGACGTGAACGCGACGTCGTGGGCGCGGGCGACGGCCAGGGCCTTGCGGCGCGCGGACGCCGGGACGACGACACTGTCGGCTCCGTCGCGCCGCACCGAAACGCCCTGCCGCAGCAGCGAGTTGAGGGCCGCGTACGCCTGCGCGTCGTCGAGCCGCAGCCGCAGGTTCCCGTACGCGGGCACCGAACTCACCGGCGCCGCACCGGAGATGGCCCGCGCGGCGGGCAGCCGTCCGGCGGTGACCGGGGTGACCGTCGCACCCCACAGGCGGCCCAGGCTCCAGCCCGAGATGTCGTACATCGCCGACACCTTGCCGCTGATGTCCCGCCCGTCGGCCAACAGGGCGTTCGCCAGGCCCCGTTTGGGCTGCCGCATGTCGACCAGGTACGAACCCCGGGGATA